>JAGWBR010000011.1 GCA_021295785.1 Gemmatimonadota bacterium | reverse complement strand
CTCGGGAATCTGGACAGCCTGAGGTATCTCCGGCTCCACGACAATAGCGGACTGAGAGGTCGGCTTCCCAACGCCCTGACCGGGACGCCCCTCAACACGTTCCGCTGGTACGGCACCGAACTCTGCGCACCCACCGACGCGGCCTTCCAACAGTGGCTGGATTCAATTTCAGACGAACAGGGGGCACTGAACTGCGGGGACCGCTGGGTGTTGGACTGGTTCTACAGGGATACGGGCGGGGAGAATTGGGACGACAACACCAACTGGCTGACGGACGAACCGCTCGACGACTGGTACGGCGTATCCGCGGATACTCTGGGAAACGTCACCCGGCTCGATCTCTCCTACAATGACCTCACGGGCTCGATACCGGCCGAACTCGGGAATCTGGAGAGCCTGTGGTATCTTAACCTCTCCAGCAACGGCCTCACGGGCTCGATACCGGCCGAACTCGGGGATCTGGAGATCCTGGCGGATCTCCGGCTTCACGGCAATAGCGGACTGACCGGTCCGCTTCCCAACGACCTGACCGCGACGCCCCTCGACAGGTTCTACTGGTACGACACCGGTCTCTGCGCGCCCACCGACGCGGCCTTCCAGGCGTGGCTGGATTCGATTGCAAACGAATCGGGGGCGGGGGATTGTTCATGACTACAGGATCAAGTGCATAATGGCCGATCGAGAGGCGCCGACGCGGAGAAGCCACATCGAGGCGCACAAGTACTGCCGGTCGATGGCGATGGCGGCGGGGGCGGCGCACGGCTGAGATCCCGTTGGGTCGTTGACCGAACATTGTCCGAAAGAGGACATTTCATTCCGGTCTGACCCCCCCCCCGCCGGGTCAGGCCAGGGCGGGCTCGTTGCCTGCGAGGACCGGGGCCAGGCAGTGACCGGTGCGACTCTCGGAAGAGCGGGCCACGGCCTCGGGGGGACCCGCGGCGATGATGCGCCCTCCCCTGTCGCCGCCTTCCGGGCCCAGATCGACGATCCAATCGGCCGTCTTCATCACGTCCAGGTTGTGTTCGATAACGATCACCGTGCCGCCCTTGGCGGTGAGACGCCGCAGAACGCCGAGCAGGAGGCGGACGTCTTCGAAGTGGAGACCTGTCGTTGGCTCGTCAAGGATATACGCCGTGCGAGCGCCACCAGTGCGGGCAAGCTCGGACGAGAGTTTGACCCGCTGCGCTTCACCGCCTGACAGGGTGGTGGCCGGCTGCCCCAGCCGCACGTAACCGAGGCCGACTTCATCCAGCGTCCTCAGCCGTCTGGCAATTGAGGGGACCGCGCCGAAGAACTCCAAAGCTTCGCTCACGGTCATCTCCAGCACGTCGGCGATGCTCCTGCCCCTGTACAGCACCTCCAGGGTTTCCCGGTTGTAGCGGCGTCCGCGGCAGACGTCGCAGCGCGCGTAGACATCGGGCAGAAAGTGCATTTCGATCTTCACCGACCCGTCTCCCCGGCAGGGCTCGCAGCGTCCGCCGCGCAGGTTGAAGCTGAACCGGCCTGGGGCGTATCCGCGGATCTGCGATTCGGGCAGCCGTGAAAACATGTCCCGCACTGCCGTGAAGAGGCCGGTGTAGGTGGCGGGATTGGAGCGCGGCGTACGCCCGATAGGGGTCTGGTCCACCCGAATTACCTTGTCCAGGTGCTCCAGCCCGTCAACGCCGTCGTGCGACCCCGGGAGTCCGCGGGCCCGGTGCAAGGTGCGGGCAAGTGCCCGGTAAAGCGTGTCGTCCACCAGAGTTGACTTCCCGGACCCGGACACCCCAGTGACGCAGATGAACAACCCGAGCGGGAATTCCGCGTCGATGTTCCGGAGGTTGTGGCCGCGCGCGCCGCGGACCCGGAGCATGTGGTCCGGGTTCGGGGCGCGCCGGGCGGAGGGGCGGGGGGTTTCGATCTGGCGGTCTCCGCGCAGGTAGGCTCCCGTCAGGGAGTCGGCGGCCTGTGCGATCTCGTCCACCTGACCGGCAGCGGTGACGGTGCCGCCATCCCGGCCCGCGCCGGGGCCCATGTCCACCACGTAGTCGGCCCGGCGGATCGTCTGCTCGTCGTGTTCAACCAGCACCACGGTGTTGCCCAGGTCGCGCAGGGCTTCGAGCGTGTTGAGAAGTTTGTAGTTGTCTCTGGGATGGAGGCCGATGCTGGGTTCGTCCAGTACATAGAGGACCCCCACGAGCCGGCTGCCGATCTGGGTGGCGAGCCTGATGCGCTGCGCCTCGCCGCCCGAGAGGGTCTGCGCCGCGCGGTCGAGCGTCAGGTAACCGAGCCCGACCTCGGTCAGAAACCGCAGTCGCGAGGACACCTCCCGCAGGATCGGCGTTCTGACCGCCGCGCGGGGGCCCCCGCCGTTCTCGCTTTGAGCCAGCCAGGCTTCGGTCCGGGGGAGAAGTTCGCTCACGGGGAGAGCGACCGTGTCGGGCAAGCTCATTGACTCAAAGGTGACGGCGCGGCTGGACGGCCGGAGGCGGGCACCATGACAGGACCTGCATTCGGCCACCGCCATGCACGGTTCCAGCTGCGCCCGCACCGACGGGCTGGATGACTCGTTGTACCGCCTGAGGGTCCATGCCATCAGACCCTCCCACCTGGCGTCGCTGTCGCCGTACAACACGGCTTCTCGTTGGTCGGGGCCGAGTTCCGCCCAAGGCTGCTCCAGGCTGAACCGAAGCTTGTCGGCAACCCGGGCGAGGGGGGCCCGGCGTCGTGCCCCCCGAACCTGGCCATAGGGCAACAACACGCCTTCCAGAACGGAGAACCCGTCCCAGCCAATAACCAGTTCCTCCCTCGGAACGCGTTCGGTGCCCAGGCCTTCGCACTCGGGGCAGGCCCCGTAGGGCGAGTTGAACGACATCTGCCGCGGCTCCAGCTCGGGGATGGCCCCTCCGCAATCCGGGCAGGCATAGCGTTCCGAAAAGAATTCGCTCTGCCGGGCACCCTCTCGCGCGATCTCGACAATCCCCGATGCCATCCGGAGGGCCGCGCTGGTCGAATCGGCCAGACGTTCCCGGTCGCGCGCCCTCACCACCAGCCGGTCGACGATGACCGAGATGTCGTGATTCCGGTTGCGCGCCAGAGTCGGGGGGTCGGACAGCTCCACGAGCTCCCCGTCGACCCGGGCACGGATATACCCTTCCTTCAGCGCCCGGCCAAACAGATCGCGGAACTCGCCTTTCCGTCCGCGGACGAGCGGTGCCAGGATTTCGATCCTCTCCCCCTCCGGCCAGGACAACACCTGGGCAGCGATTTCGGAGGGAGACTGGGCACGAACGGGCTGGCCGCATCCCGTGCAGTGCGGCACACCGGCCCGCGCCCAGAGCAGTCGGAGGTAGTCGTATATCTCGGTAACGGTGCCGACCGTGGAGCGCGGATTGGAACCGGCGTTCCGTTGTTCGATGGCAATCGCGGGCGAGAGGCCGTCGATCCGGTCCACATCGGGCTTCTCAAGCACGCCCAGGAACTGCCGGGCGTAGGCGGAGAGCGACTCCACATACCGCCGCCGCCCTTCGGCGTAGATCGTGTCAAGCGCCAGAGACGACTTGCCCGAACCTGAGAGACCCGTGATAACCGTCATCTTCCCACGCGGGATAACCACGTTGACGTCTTTCAGATTGTGTTCACGGGCGCCCCGGACCACGATCCCGGTCAAAGGCCCTTCGGTCACCGCCTCAGTCAACACGCCCTCCCGCCCGGTCACCGCCGAGGGCTCGAACACCGCCCGCCACCGCGAGGGTCGTCGCCGCCCCGATCACCACCAGCCAGGTCCAGGCCACTTCCTCGGGAGCCAACGACCAGACCAGCCCCGTTGCGCCGATCCCCACCAGCATCCCGGTCCGCGCTGCCCTGCCGCCGCCCGGCCCGCGGCCGGCCCGCCGGTCAATCAGGGCCAGCCCAAATACGCCGAGCAGCCCCCCGTAAACCAGCGAGGTGATGCTGAGGGCCACCTCCACCGCCGCTGATCCCCTGCTGAGGGGAATGAACGCGATGGTCGCCAGGATGAGCATGATGGTCCAGGCAACCGACATGAGCCTGCCGGCCAACAATCCCCGGCCGCCTGCCCGGAGGCGGGACATTATCCCCAGGTCGTAGACCGCCGCGGATGAGAGCGAATTGATGGAGCTCGACAACGTGGACATGGCCGCCGCCAACACCCCCGCCACCAACAACCCCCTGAGCCCGCTGGGCATGTCCTCAACAATGAAACGCGCGAAGATCTCGTCGGAGCTCTCGAACTCGGCGGCGCCGAAGTGCACCCAAAGGGCCGCCCCGACCAGCAGGAACAGTGCGAACTGCGCGATGACCGCCAAGCCGCTGCCGACCAGCGCCCGCCGTGCTTCCCCCAGCCCCCTGCACGATAGCAGACGCTGCACCATCAGCTGATCGGTGCCGTGCGATGCCATCGACAGGCAAGCGCCCCCGACGAGACCGGCCCAGATCGTGTACGGCCTGCCGAAGTCAAGCGAGAAATCAAAGAGCGCCAGCTTGCCCGCCTCCGACGCACCCGACACGATCGAGGGCAGCCCGCCGGGCACGCCGGCGGCGATCACCACAAGCGCAGTGATTCCACCCGATATATAGAGGATTAACTGGGCGGAATCGACCCAGACCACGGAGCGCAGACCGCCGAAGCAGGTGTACACGAACGTGGCCGCTCCGATTGCGGCCACCGACAACCCGATCGACCAGCCGGTGATCAGCGCCAGCGGAATGGCGGTGGCGAACAAACGCACCGAGTCCGCCAGCAGCCTCGTCACCATGAACACGACCGAGGCAGTCCGCCGGGTGGGGATCCCGAAGTGCGTCTCCAATAGAGCGTAGGCGGTTTCCAGACGCCCCTCGGAGTACGCCGGCAACAGCCAGGCCGCCACCGCGATTCGGCCCGCCAGATAGCCGAAGGTGATCTGGAGGAATCCGATTCCCCCGGCGTAGGCCACCCCCGGTATGGAGAGGAAGGTCAGCGTGCTTGTCTCGGTGGCCACGATTGACATCATGGCAACGGGCCACGGGATGTCGCGCCCGCCCAGGAAATAATCGCCGGCCGTGCGCGCTCCCCTGCCCAGCCACGCACCGACGGAAACGGCCCCCGCCATGTAGGCGAGTGCCAGGGTGGTGTCGAGGGGCGTCAACGGATGAGGTGCTCCAGATGCCGCTGCAGGGGTGGCTCTGAAGGCTGCTCGCCGCGGACCGGGACCGGCATGTCTCGAATGGCCTCCGCGACCGCGTCGTGCACCGCCCGGCGCAGCGGAACGTGGCCCGTGTTTTCCCTGGTCGGGTTCACCCGGTTGGTCAGGAGCACCACGTAAACATCAAGATCGGGGTCGATCCATATGCTGGTGCCGGTGAACCCCGTGTGCCCGAAAGCCCGTCCACCCGCGCCGAAGTAACGACCGGACGACGAGCGGCCCGACGGCGTGTCCCAGCCGAGGGCCCGGCTGGCGGTCTCGTCCCAGCGGCGGGTGAACTCCGCCACCGTGGCCGGCCTGACGGGGTCGCCGCGAACCCGCTCCGCACGGGACCGGGTCCCGCCGGACCCGGCGCCCCGCCGGCTCGCGTCCAGCATCCACGCCGCAAAACGCCCCAGGTCCCGGGCTGTCGAGAACAGTCCCGCATGCCCGGACACCCCTCCCAGCGCAAACGCGTTCTCGTCGTGCACTTCCCCGTGCACATGGCGGCCCCGGAACAGGGTATCCACTTCGGTCGGAGCGATCCGCCTCAGCAGCGGCTCCGCCAGCTGGCTCTGGCCCGGAGGCGTCTGGCCAACCGGCGAGAATTTCGTGTCCGACATGCCCAGCGGACCGAAGACCCGGTTTCTGAGGAGCTGGTCCAGGGGTTGAGCCGTGGCCGATTCGGCGAGAAGCCCCAGGGCAATGAAGCCTATGTCCGAGTAGACGGTGCTGTCGCCGATCGCCCGGCCCCCGGGCGGGGGCAGAGTGTCTATCGCCGCCCGGTACTCGGCCCGGCCGCCGAGGTCTCGCCAGAACGGGCGGAACGGCGGCAACCCGCCACGGTGCAACAGCAGATCCCGAACCGTGATCCGGTTCTTCCAGTCGTCTCCCCACTCCGGCAGGTACCGCGCAATCCGCGTGTCAAGCGTAATCAACCCGTCGTCAACCAAGAGCATGATCGCGGTGGTCGTGCCCACCACCTTGGTCAGAGATGCCAGGTCGTAGAGCGTGGTCTCGTCGGCCGGGCCAGACGCCTCGCCCCAATCCAGGTTGCCGTATCCCCGCAAACGCACCGTACGACCCCGGCGACCCACCGCCAGTGCGGCACCGGGCGACGCGCCCGATGCGACGGCAGCTTCGATGATGCCGTCAACCCTTGCCAGAGCCCGAGCGTCCATGCCCGCCGCTGACGGAGGTGCCTCACCGGCCCCCCAACCTCCCGTGCCGTCGGGTGGGTCGGGTTCTCCGAACGGCCGCTCAAGGGTTGGTATCTGGTCTTCGGGCGGGACCTCGGGGGGAGTCGGCGGGCCGGGCCGGTAAAGCCCTTCCCCGATCTCGTGGAACGGGGGCAGGGAAACGGGCAGGGCGCCGGTGATTTCGGACCAACCGGCCAGCGCGTCGGCCGCCGCTGTCTGGGAAACGCCGATGCCGCTCCATGCCAGCATGTACGTGCCGGCTTCGGGGAGCGAGGTCAAGAGGTAGGGGTTTCCAAATGAAATCACGGCCAGCCCTCCGCCCTGGCCGGCCACTGCCGCACCAAACGCCGCCGCGTCGTCGGGCAGCTCGGGGGCGTCCTCGCCGCCGCTGGGCTGCAGGTAGACCGACAGGATGGTCAGGTCGTGGGCCGACGCCCGGCGAAGGAGCGAGTCGTAGGTGGCGGTCGGTGTGCCCGGGTCGACCCGGGCGGAGCTGACCGAGGATCGCGGAAGCCGTGACCGCAGACCAGCGTCGAACGTGCGCCCGGCGGCGAGGTCGTTGGTCCCGGCCAGGGTGACGCTCAATACCCGGAGCCCCCGCTGGGCCGTCAAAGGCACAACGCCGTCTTGATCGCGAACCAGGGTAATGGAGCGGCGGGCCACATCCGCGGCCAGTGCTCGGTGGGCTGCGATACCGACAGATCCGGCGACGCCCTGCAACGAGGGGACGCCGTCGCCGCGGTGGAGCCCGGCGCGGGCCTTCAGCTCCAGCACCCGGCGCAACGATTCGTCGATCCGGGCCTCGGTCAGTCGCCCGCTTGCGACGGCCTCCAGCACGGCCTCGATAGCCTCTTCCGGGTCGTCGGGCATGAGGAGCACGTCCGCCCCCGCTTCAAGTGCCAGTACCGCGGCCTCGCCCGCACCGTAGCCGTCCACGATAGCCCCCATGTCCAGGGCATCGGTGAAGAGTGCCCCTTCAAAACCCATGTCCCCGCGAAGCATGTCGGTCATGATCTCGGGGGCCAGCGTGGCGGGCGGGGCTCCGGGTCCCAACAGGCCGGGCGCGGCCACATGCGCTGTCATCACGGCATCAACACCCATATCCACGGCAGCCCTGAACGGGACCAGCTCCATGGCGTCAAGCCTCCGCCGGTCTCCGGGAATGCTCGGAAGCGAAAGGTGCGAATCGGTGTCGGTGTCTCCGTGACCCGGGAAGTGCTTTGCCGTGGCGAGCGCTCCGCCTTCCCAGATTCCTCTTATGTATGCACCCCCCAACCGGGCCACCTCCCCGGGATCTTCGCCGAACGACCGCGTGTTGATGATGGGGTTTTCGGGATTGTTGTTGACGTCCAGCACAGGGGAAAATGTCATGTGGATGCCGAGGGCCCGGGCCTCCGCCGCGGTGACCGATGCAGCCCGGCGCACCAACTCTTCGCTGCCGGCCGCCCCGAACGCCATGTTCGGCGGGAACGAGGTTCCGCTTCCCATGTCCACCATGTGGGGAAGTCGGTAGACATTGCTGACCCTGAACCCAACGCCCGACTCAAAGTCGGCGGTCATGAGGAGCGGCACTTCGGCTTCTGCCTGTAATCGCGCTATCCGGTCGGCGTAACCCAGGGGGGTGCCGAGAGACACGACCACTCCCCCGATGCCGGGCTCGCGGACCAGGGTGGCAATCCTGGTCTGTTCCTCGTGGTCGGCAGGGGCATAGCCACCGGTCATCCACACCATTATCAACTGGGCAATGCGCTGCCTCGGAGGCAGGGCGGAGGCCACGCTGTCCACCCAGGCGGCTGCGGACAGTCGGCTGTCGGGACCGGGTCGGACGGGGCGCATGGTCCCGCCGGCGGTGGCGCACGACCACCCGAACGCCGAAGCCGCGACAAGTACCGCCGCGAGGGCAAGCGGCGCCAGGGCGAACCGCGCACCTTGTTTCGGCCTGAACAGTGCGGATACGGGGGGGCGGGGTCTTCCGGGCATGAACGCGATCAGCATCGCGTAAATTTATTCGTTAGTTGGGGAGCGTGTGACAGCCGCGGGCCGCATGGCCGAAGGACGGTCGAAAGTGACGGAAACAGTAGATCTCAGGGGCCGGCGCACCGCCGCGGGAGCCGCTCGGGCCGCACTCGGGTTGATGGTCCTTGGGGCTCTGGGCACGGGTGGCTGCCGCGCGAATGATTCGAACAGCGGGGCGGGCCCCGAAGAAGAAGACCTGACCGCAAGCGGCCACGCCCAAGTCCTCCCGGGCATCGACGTGCTTCTGGCCGACTCGCTTGAGTTGGTCCGCGGCCGGCGTGTAGGCCTGATCACGAACCGTAGCGGAGTGTCCGGTGCCCGACGGTCCACAATTGACCTTCTGCACGAAAGCCCCGGGGTCCGGCTGGTGGCCCTCTTCGCACCCGAGCACGGAATCCGCGCCGACGCCCCCGAAGGCGCGGCCATTGCCGACGGTCGTGACCCAACGACCGGGCTTCCGGTATTCTCGCTGTACGGCCAGACGACAGCCCCCACCCCTGAGATGCTCGCGGAAATCGACATCATGGTGTTCGATATCCAGGACATTGGTGCTCGCTACTACACCTACGTGAGCACCATGGCCCGAGCGATGGCGGCGGCGGGCGCAACGGGCGTGCCCTTTGTGGTTCTCGACCGACCCAACCCACTCGGCGCAGCGGTGCAGGGGCCCGTGCTGGACCCCGCTTATTCATCCTTCGTCGGACTGTATCCGGTACCGGTGCGGCACGGCATGACCGTCGGCGAGCTGGCCCGTCTGTTCGTCGGGGAATTCGGAATCGAGGTTGATCTGACAGTCGTCCCCGTTCGGGGATGGCGTAGCGGCGATTGGTTCGACGACACGGGCCTCCCGTGGATTCCGCCTTCGCTGAACATGCCGACCCTCGAAAGCGCCGCTCACTACCCGGGTACCTGCCTGTTCGAGGGGACCAACATCTCGACCGGAAGGGGGTCCGAAGAGGCGTTCCGCATGTTGGGGGCACCGTGGTTGGACGGGCCCGCGTGGTCTGACAGGATCAACGCTCTCCTGGCCGAGCTGGACCTCGGGGGCGTCGTGGTCGAGCCACACCAGTTCACTCCCCGAAACCCCAGCGACGGCAAGTTCCCCGGGCAGCTGCTGGCGGGAATCCGGTTGACCGTGACCGACCGGGACGCCTACCGCCCCCCGGCCGTGGCGTTGGTGGCGCTGGTAGCGGCCAGATCGCTGGGCGGCAAGTACTGGGAATGGAGGGTCGCTCATTTCGACCGGCTGGCGGGAAGCGCGGTTGTTCGCGCGGCGGTGGAGCAGGTTGGCTCCAGCGTCCGTTCCACCGGTGATTCCGCAGCCGCGCTGCGGGAAGTGCTGGAGAGCTGGGAGGCACCGCTGGCGGATTTCCTGCGCCTCAGGGCTCCGTACCTGTTGTACTCCCGCCAGGCGGCACCGGAGAATACTGGCGGTTAGGGCTCGGGCGGGGTCACCTGCCCGGTTTCCCAGTCCCGGAAAAGGAACACTCCGAAGGTCTGGGCGTGCGTAAGCCCTGCTGCCCGGTTGAGGCCGAACAGTCGCTCGTCGAACCGGCTGCCCGCACGACCTTCGATGGTCCACCCGGGCAGGAAGTCCCAATCGATCGAGGCCCGCGGCGGTCCCCCGCCCAACGGTTGCCAAAGCGACACGAACAGCTGGCTGCGAGGGTACCAGCCGAATTCGACAACGGTCCGGTCAATCCAGCTGCGCGACGCCAGGGGCGCACTGGGGTCGTTGTCGCCGGCGATCGACGTGACATTCAGGAACGACAATCCCGCCGGTCCGACCAGCGCCGACGAAATGCCCGAGCTCAGGCTGCTGAGGAATGTCTCGCGCAGCAGCCGTGAACCCAGTTGTTGGTCGACCGATTCAAAACACGGCGTGCCAACGGCCAGGAAACAGTGCTGGTCCGCAACGCTCATGGGCGGCGTGCTGCTCAGACTCAGCGAATAGTTGCCCAGGGTACCGTCGAGCTGGGCAGTGACCAACACCTCACCCTGCCGCGTGCGCGTGCGGTATTCCGCCTCGACGCTTACATCCGGAGCGGCCAGTGTTCCCCCGCGGAACTCAAGGGCACCGGCCGTCACCTGCAGCGACTGCACATAGGGGGGAAGCCTGTCGAACCTGTAGGTACCGCGCGGAATGTTGACGCTTCCGGTGACCGATACCAGACCGCTGCTTCGGTCCATTTCCACGCTCAGGCCTTCGGACTCCAGTTCCACGTCCAACTGGGGTGAACGAAGCCACAAGTCGGGCCCCGCCGCAATGTTGGCGGCAACCCGGACCACATCCTCGAACGACGGTCGGGGGGGGGCGGCCACCACGGCGGAGAGGTCGGTCAGCAGGCCGCCGTCGGTAATGCCGCCCAGGCCGTACGCCCCGTACGGTGCACCAAAACCCACTCCCGGCCCGGCCGGGATCACCGCGTCAGGCCGTATCTCGCCGTCAGACACCGTGGCGTCTCCCGTGATGCGCGGTGCGGTGACCGGCCCCTCCAGCCGAAGATCTCCGCTGACCGAGAACGTGGCCTCGGGACGCCGCAGGGCCCCAAAATCGCTGGCGACGATGCCCAGGTCGAACACCGGATCGGAAACCTCCGCTATGTCCACCGAACCGGAGATGTCGAGCACTCCCCCTTCGGACGACCGGGCACTGAGAGAGTCGATCTGGATCGATGTGCCGAGCAGGTTGGCGCGCACGGTCAGATCAAGCAGACCAACCCCCAGCGCGGACAGCTCCGCCGCACCGCCGTCGGCCGAAAACCCCCCGTTCACGCGGAGGTCGCCCGGACCACCTTCCAGGAACATATCCACCGACCCGTAGCCGGATATCCCGCTAACATCGCTGTTGGGCAACACGGCGAGAGTCGCCAGTGCCAGCGCCAGGCTGTCTCCGTACACCCTCAGCGCGAAGGGATCCGGGAGCAACCGGCGGTCCACCGGCGCCAGGGCAAGGTCCGTCTTCACCGTCCCGTCCACGACGAATAGCGGGTGCGTCGCGCCGAACGCTGAGAAAAGATCGGCCCTGACCCGGGCGCCGCGGTCTGCGTAACCGACGGTCGCGGTCCAGTCTCCAACCCTCTGGCCCCGCAGGCTCAGGTTCTGGATCGTTGCCGCGAAATCGACCAGCGGCGAATCCACCGTGCCGCCAGCCGTAGCGGCAACCGAGAGGACCCCCTCCGTCTCGGGCCAGGGAGTGAGCGCATAGGCGGCTTGGCCCACATCCAGGTCGGCGACATTCACTTCCAGCGAACCGGGTATCTGGCCGCTGGCGCGAATCGAACCCAGAGTGCCGGTCAGATCGAAACCCCCTACTGCCAGCGTGTCGGCGGCGTGCACCAAACGGACCGGAGCGTCCAGGTCGAGCTCGCCGGACCCCAGTTCAATCCAGAGTTGGTTGATCCGGGCTTCCGTACGTCCGTTTTCGCCGACCTCGATTGTGCCCGATGAGGCAGCGGCAAGCGTCGTGTCCCGAGCGCCGGCCAGCTGGTACGCGATGGTCGGGACCAGGGGCCCGCCCGGGGCCGCCGCTTCGAGCGAGAATCGCGCGTCCACGGCCAGCGAATCGAGTTCCCACTCTCCCCTGGAGACTCCCAGCAGGGATGCCTGTCCGTGAGCCCCGTCGAAACTCGGGAGCGCGGGCACCCGGACGTCGCCCGTGACTACGGCGGCCTCGTATGCGTTCCACCCAACGTCCCGCCCCGCCAGCGACAACACCAGATCGGCTGCCTGCATGCCGCCAGTCAGTTCACCGCCCACCGAAACGGCTCCGGTGAAGCTGGGCTGCTCTCCGGGGCCCGGCCGAATCGCAAGCGGGAGGTTGGCGTTTTCGAGCCACGGCGCGAAGTCGGCCACCTCGGGCAGGTCGAAGTCAAAGCGGAGCGTGCCCCCGGCCTGTTCGGCCAGCCCAACCGTGCCCGTGGCCTGCCCGGCCAGCAGATCGGAATCCACCGTCAGGAATTCGACCGTCGCCTGCCCGGCGGAAACCGTCCCCCGGGAGTAGGCATCCTCGATCTCGGTAGACCCCAGCCGAGACCGCCCGATTTCCAGCTCGACTTCAAGTTCCATGGTCGCGGGGTCGAGTCCGCGTCCCCTGGCCAGAAGCGATCCGTTGAGGTCCGTCGCCGGCCAATCTTCGATCCAGACATCCAGGGAAATGTTGTCGAGGGACAGCTCAACGTCATACGACGGGGGTTCTTCACCAGGTGCAATCACCCCGGCAGCCTGGACCCGGCCCACGCCGTCGGACAGATCAGCCTGCAGGGCCAGCTGGTCAAGCGTGCCGCTGACTTCCACCGACCCCCAAAGGCCCTGGCCCCCGGTCACAAACCAGGGTGCGGCCAACAGCGACCCGTCTACGAATCCGGCAACGGGGTCGATGGCCAGGTTTGCCGTCAGATCGCTCGTCTGCCCTGCCGGATTCAGGTGTGCGGCCCGGCCCTCAAGCAAGTAGCCGTTATCCGGGGTGCGGGTCACCCGCCAAGACCCTGTGTGTCGCCCGGAGAGCAGATCGGCTGCCCCGGACGGAAGGCCCCGGTCGACCAGCCACGCCGGGTCGAACTCTTCCAGGTGGAGGGTAACGTCTCCGATCTCCAGGGCCGGGTTGGGCGGCCTCGCGTCCACACCCCCGGCCGCGCTCGCGGAAACATCCGGGTCCGAGAAACGAACCTGCCCGGCGGCCGCAAGGAAGGAAGCCGCCCCCGGTCCCGGTCCCGGCGCGGAGTTTCCCGCCGCGACCTCGGTCGGCTCCAGCATCAGGTCGGCGTCCACTTCCAGCTGATCGGCGCGGCCCGAAAGTGCCAGTTCGCCGCTGATCAGGCCCTGCTTGCCCGGGCCCGTGCCCAGAATGTCGTCCGCCACCGAGGCCGGCACCCTGTCGAGCTCGAAGCTGGCCATTTCCACCACGGGGGGGTCGGCGTCGCTCACAAAGGACACATCCCCCTGGATCCGCATGCCGCCCGACCTGAGGTCCACTTCCTCGATCCGCACACGACTGAACCCGGCGGGGTCGGACCAGGTCCGCAGACGGGCGGGGGTGCTCCCCGACTGGGGCAACGGCAACCCGGTCCACCCAAGGTCGGAGACGTCCGCACTGTCGATTTCAAACTCGAAATCGAACGACGGGGGCCAGTCCCAGTCCGTCCACCCGCTGCCCGACAACGCCGACCCGGGTGTTTTGAACCCGTCGATTTGGTACCGGATGCTGTCGCCGATGGTCACCGACCCCCGGAGCGATTCGGCGTGGAGCGGTTGGGTCAACAGAGTCAGAACGCCCGAGACCCCGCCGACTTCCAACAGAATCGGCGAATCCGGGGCCAGCCGGATTTGCGAGAAATGGGCCCGTCCGTCGTCCACCGCGAACAGCGCCCGCGGCAAACCGTCAGGGCCTTCGGTTCTGGCCCAGGGGGACCGCCCTGCAAGTACCTCCGGGGGAGGTATTGAGAGAATCCTGATGGAGAAACGGTCGGCAACCATGTTCTCAATCAGCAGGGGCGGACGCCCCTCGGCCTCCGGGGGCCGGCGGGCCACGTCTTGACCCGCGTCGGGATCGCTCTCTTGCAGCGACGAGTCTTGCGGTGCGTCCTGCGGCAACGGGAAACCGTTCGCCGCGGAAACCCAGCCAACCGGGTAGGTGGCGCGGTCGATGTTCCACTCGAAGTCCTGGCTCTGCACCAGGTGGATCACGGCCTGCCGCGCGTGCATGTCCTGGATTTCGGTGCCGCCCCCCCAGAAGATCGAAAAGAACGAGGGACTGTATTGGATGGAAACCGTGTCGAGCCGCATCACGAACTCGCCTTCGGGGTCATGCAGCTCGATGTATTCGAACACGGTACGACCGAACAGGTCTCCGTCCAAGATCCTGCCGATCTTCATGTCGCCCTGGATCCGGGCGGTGATGATGCGTTCGGCCCAGGCCGAGAGGATGCCGCGGCCCGGCGGGGTGCGGGTGACCAGGAACCCGAGCGCCGCCCCCAACAACACCAGGCATGCTACGGTGGTCTGAATCCGCCCGACCGGACCGAACCTGCCGACTCGCCAACCCCGCCCGACGACCCCGTTGGCGGGAGCCTTGCCGGACCGCTTGCGTCCGCGTCCGCGCCCCTGGAGGAGCCGGTGCTTGGGCAAGTCGCCCATCCCTAGAACGCCTCTCCGATTGCCACGTGGAACTGGAGACGGCGCAGCAGCTCCCGGCCAAACGGCGGATCGTCGAACGCAAACAGGTCGTACGAAACCGCATCCGAGAGCGTGGCCAACGTGCCGTTGGGAAGCGAGAAGGCCACCGGCAGCATCTCGGCGCCGCTGGGGTTGTAGGCCACGTCAATGCGAAGCGGGCCGATGGGGCTGTTGAACCGAAGCCCGACACCGGGCGTCACCACGGCTTCCCGGGGCCCGGTGGAGGAATCCCAAACAGTGCCTCCGTCCAGGAACGCCGTCGCGCCCCACCTCTCCCCCAGTTGGTGGCGCATCTCGACGCTCATCGTGATCGATCTGTCGCCACCGGTGGGGCGCTGGTCCAGATCGCGCGGGCTCTCGGCCGCCAGCCGCTCAACGCAGTTCAGTATGATCTCGTCGGGGCAATCTTCCAACACGTAGGCGACCAAGACCCGGGGGCCCAACAAGTTCTGGCCGAATCCACGCACGCTGTGGGCACCGCCGCCGAAAAACCGTTTGGAGGGATGCGCGAGCCCTTCGCCGGGATCAAGATCGGTGTCAGCGTCAGCGGCGTCTGGCGACAGACCGCGGATGCCCCACGCGTCCAGGGCACCCATCCGGACCTGCAACCCCAGAACAGAGCTTCGGGTCAGCTCCTGGAACGCCGCAACCTGGAATCCGGCGCGGAGATACTCGTAGTCAGACCCGGTCCAGGAAGCCGCGAGTTCGGCGTCGCCCGCCACGTAAAACCCGCGCGAGGGCTGAAGCGGGTCGTCGGTGCGGCTGAATCTCCAGCTCCCGGCCACGGGCGACAGCCACCGCGTGCCCGTGATTATTTCGATTGCTTCGATTGTACAGAAATAGAAATTGATGCAGAAGAAAACGTCGGCGGTGCGCTCGTCCATGCCGGTGTAGGACGGCGTCCAGCTGAACCCGGCTCTCGTGTCGCGGCTGATGGTCCGGGAAAGCGCGATCTCCGCACCGACGGCATGCCTGATGAACACGTCGGGGATCGTCTCGGTCTCGGCGAACAACCCTGTGACCAGCGTGTTGCGCCCCGACAGGAACGCGGGCGTGGCCATTTCCAGGCGGACCAGATAGTTCAGCGTCTGGAAGGCCGGAACCGACCCCACGTCCTGGCACGGGAAAGAGCCGGACAACTGCTCCGCGGCGATGTTCTTGAGCGCACCGATCAGGGCCAACCGTTTCCCACCGCCCAGGAAGTTGCGGTGTGTCAGCCGGGCCTCGGTTTGCACGCACTGGTTGGTACTCCAGCCCAAGCCTCCCCGGGTAGCCTGTTCCGGCGCGAGGGTTATCTGTACGTCCAGGTCGGCGGTCGCCTCACCTTCGGCGGCGGTCGCTTCACCTCCGCCGGGAGTCACGCTGATTGAGGCGAACCGGACCGCGTCCAGGGCAAAGAGCTCTCTCTGACTCTGGTCGGTCAGTGGCTGGCTGTAGTAGTCGCCTTCCCGCTGCACCATCAGCGCCCGAACCACGCCCTCGCCGATGGCTCCTTCCCCGTGGACGCGGATTTCGCCAATCCGGAACCGTGGCCCCGCGCGGACACCCAGGCCGACCTGCGCCGTGCCCTGGTCTGAATGCCGCGTATCCTCGAGAATCGTCGCCCGGATATGCCCGCGTTCCGCCAACTCGGCCAAAAGACTGTCCTTGGCGGCCTGCAGCCTGATCCGGTCAAACATCGCGCCCGGTTCGATACCGACCAGATCCAGCGTTTCCCGCTCCGACATGTTGTACGGCAGGCCGGTGACCTCCAGAGCACTAATGATCGTGGCCGGGCCTTCATCGATGGTGAACTCGATTCGGGCGGCCTCGCCGCTGTCGGTCATCTCGACCCGGCTGCCGACTTGAGCCGAAAGAAAACCCCGCGCCGCATAGTAGCTCTGGAGCCGCAGCACGTCTTGCTGCACGGCCAGCGTGTCCAGATACCCCCGGCGGCGGGAGAAATCGAGATCGAACACCACGCACAGACCACGCACAGTGGAGTGAGCAGGGCGGTGGCGCACCGCGACTGTCGCGACTGGATTACCGACGCCAGTTCACCGTCTGATACGCGGTCGTTCCCGACAAACACAAGCCGCTCAACGTCAACCCGCGCGTGACCCCCGCGGTGCTGTGGGCCCGCGGCCACTACCCCTGCCAGGACGAAAACGGTTGCGAGCCCCCGGTGCGGCAAAGTCGGCTACCTAACCCGTCGGCGCGGGTTGCGTGGAACGCGTGTTGCGAAGGTGCGCCAGGGCCCAAACAGCCCCCGCCACCGCCAGCACCGAAAAGAACTGGGCCAGCGTGAACGGGCCAAGGAAGCGGTCGTCCTTCGCCCTGAAGAACTCGATCAGGATTCGCTCCACGCCGGCCATCGCCAGCCAGGCGGCAAACAGCCATCCGGGCGGGCGAACCGGTCCGCGGGACAATCTCATCAGGACCAGAAACACAATCAGCATCAGGCCCGCCTCGTAGAGCTGCGTGGGATGTACAGCTAACACCGTGTCGCCCGGAATGGCAGGGTCCACGTCCGCGCCGAACGCCCGCAGGTTGGCGGCGGTGGTCGGCGGTGCGCCGTCGGGAAATGCCACAGCGGTCCAGCCGTCGGTCGGATAACCGTAATCGTCGCCCACCAGGAAACATCCGATACGCCCGATACAGTACCCGATCGCCAAGGCGGGGGCCGCGCAGTCGATTGTTCTCAGCAGCGGAGCCCCCCGCCTCTTGAGCAACCAGAACACAGCCAGGGCACCGCCGATAAAGCCGCCGTACCACACCAGGCCGCCCCGCGAGAAGATCATCTCGGCCGGGTCGGCAGCGGTGCGCTCCCAGTGCAGGAGTGCGAAGTACAGTTTGGCGCCCACGATTCCGCCCACAAGCCCCGCCAGCATGATGCCGTCGGCAAGCTCGGGCGCGCCGTCCCGCCGGGTCAGTTCGCTGCGCAGCACCAGATACGCTCCGCCAAATGCCGCCGCCATTGACACCCCGAACGAGGTTATCGGCAGGGTTCCCAGCATTGGGAGGTCGATAGTGAAAAGTTCAGGGTACATGCACGGGTTTCTTTCTTTCCGTATATCGGATTTCGGTTGAAGTTCCGCGGGGGCCATTGATCGCGCCGACCGACGCCTGGATTAGCCCGGGCAGCGGCAGGGCCGGGTCAGCCCCGACCGACCAAGAGCTCCGTTCGCCGCGTCCCAGGCGCCATGCGGCCGCAGCAGCGATCATGGCCGCGTTGTCCGTGGCGATTCGGGGAGAGGGGCAGAAAACCATGTCTTTGCCGAACCTCTCCTCCAAGCATTCTCTGAGCCGGGTGTTGCAGGCCACCCCGCCGCCCACGACCACTCTCCGGGGCGGGGAGATGATCGCTGCGGCGCGCGCGGTTTTCTCTACCAGCACTTCCACCACGGCCTCCTGGAGCTCGTTCGCCAGTGCGGGAACATGCGGTTCAAGGCCGCCCGGTTCACCCTCCAGGCGGGCCGCCTGCACGGCGAGCGCGGTTTTCAGGCCCGAGAAAGACATGTCGAAATAAGCCGGGTCGGCGGGGTTTGTTTGTGAAGAGAGCATCGGGCGCGGCAGGCTGAACGGGGCTGGTTTCCCGGGAGCAGGGGCCCACCGCTCGGCCGCTCGCTGGATCTCGGGGCCGCCCGGGTACCCCAGGCCGAGCCGCCTGGCCGACTTGTCAAATGCCTCGCCCGCCGCGTCATCGCGGGTCTGCCCCAGCAGCCGGTACCGGCCCCAGTCCCTCACCTCGAGAAGCATCGTGTGTCCTCCCGAGACCAGCAGTCCAATGAAGGGCGGACGCGCACCGGGGTGCTCGAGGGCCGCCCCAAACAAGTGCCCTTCCATGTGATGGACGGCAATGAACGGGAGCGCCCGGGCGAACGCGAACGCCTTCGCCCACGACAACCCCACCAGCAGGGCCCCCACCAACCCCGGCCCCGCGGTCGCACCCACTCCTTCCAGATCAGACGGGCCCACCCCGGCCTGCTTCATGGCGAGGGCGACCATGGCATCGACGGCCTTCACATGCTCGCGGGCGGCGATCTCCGGAACCACTCCCCCGAACGCCGCGTGGGCGTCTTGGGAGGCTATCGCCAAACCCAGCACCCTGCCCTGGTCAACGACCGCGGCAGAAGTCTCGTCGCACGATGTCTCGATGCCCAGGACCGGGCCCCGCAATGCCATTGCTTCCCTCACGCTACCGCTGGCCGGAAGTCGGGTTCAGCTGGGCCGTAACACGCGGCGGATCGGAGGTTGCCGTGACAGCCAAGTCCCGGGGCCACTCAAGTTCCACCGGGTAACTCGCGCCCTGGCGGGGAGGATCCTCAAGCATCACCAGCGCCCGGAAGTCAACGGCCCGCAAGGCAGCCAGGATCCTCAACGGACCGCTCACCAGAACCGACACTTCAGACGGATCGAATTCGACATTCCCGTAGTCGTCCAGATCGGACGGCAACACCACTTCGACGGCCCTCGAAAACGTCCGCATCCCCAGCGTATCCACCTGCACGGTCCCGACTACCGAGGCCGGCTCCACCCCGACCCCGGTCAGTCCCGGTGGCAGCTCGATGATGAGCTGGCGAGTGACGCGGGCACCGATCTCCCCGACAAGCATCGTACCCGCCGAAACCACGTCGATTCCCTCCACCCTGGACGCCGGTCCGTAGACCCAAACGCTGTCGGGGGCAAAGTCCAGGCCCACGACCACCGCCCCGGCCGCCGCCGTGGCATCGGTCTCGGCGCTTACCGGCACCCGTTTACGGGTTCGGGGTTCGAGCCGGACCTCCACCTGCGACACGTCCAGCGCCACCGGGCGTACCTCCAGGTCGGCGCTGTAGATAACCTCCGACGGGCTGATGGGAATCCGGAGCACGGTGTCGTTTACCACCTCGATCAGCTTGCGGATGTAGGGCTGTTGAAACAACGAGGTGAAGACCTGCCCGCGCCGGCCCCTGAAGGTGGCAACTACCTGCTCGGGGGCTTCCAGCAAACTCCAGGCAGTATCGGAAACCGACCATTCGATTCGCGTCGGCACCTGCTGGTCGGCCAGGAACGTGCCGGATACGCGCAGCCACAGCACGATCGAGATGGCGAAAGCAGCCGAGAGGAACAGCCAGCGCTGCCTCCGGGTGCGCCGCCGGGCCGTGGCCCCGCCCGCCAACTGCGAGAAAACATCGCCTACCCGGGCCGGCGATACTGCCCGCCGTATCATCGGGGCGGCACTACCCGCCGCGGTGGCACGCCGGTGTCGGGGGGCGGCGGAAGCCGGCCGAACGGCGGGATGCTGTCACCCGGGGGCGGTTGCTCGATGAATTCGGCGCCCGCGGGATCGGGTGCGTTGCCGGCCACCACGAAAGAAACGAGCGAACCAACGTCGAGATTTGAGCCGGCCGAAGGGGCTTGGTCCAGTACGATCCCCGCCAACTCCGGTGCTCCCGGCAAATAGCTGACCGCACCGGGGGCCAGGCTAGCGGAGTCAAGCAGAGCCACGGCCGCTGCCACCGGGCGCCCGACCAGGTCGGGTGCGATTGTCTCCCCTTCCCTTACAAACACTTCAACCGTGGCCGGAAGGGTGACCCGGGCACCGGTTGGCGGTTCCGACCGAATGACCCCTGGCGGACCGCGTTCAACCACCGGCGCAACCCCTGTCTCGAACCCCATCCCCCGCAGGAGTTGCACGGCCTGGGCCCTGGGAAGGCCCTCCAGCCCCGGCACTTCGCGGGTCACGGCCCCCCGGCTGGGTACCAGGCGCACGGTATCGCCCGGTGCCGCCAACAGACCCGGCATGGGCACCTGAGCGACTATATCCCCGGCCCGAACACGCCCGTGGTGCAATCCTTCTTCGACCAGGGCGACCAGCCCGCTGCCGCCCAGCCTCTCGGCGGCGTCGGCAGTCGACTGGCCGGTGACGTTCTCCACCGTAATCAGGCTCACCGCTGTTTCTTCCGAGGCGGGAAAAACGCGCCACGCCGCGACCAGGTAGCCGGTGGCGAAAAACAACACGGTAATCCCTCCCCACACAGCCAGCCGGCTGCGAAGACCGGCGGGGGTCCGGACCCATGGAACGCGATGCCGTTTCGGCTTGGGGGCTTTGCCGCGCGCTCCGGTCGGTTCGCGGGAACGTTGTTTGGGTTTGGGAGAACGCCGCTTCCGGGCACGGGGGGCGGCTTGGTCGGGGGGGGGACTGCCGAGGGTCGCGCCGCGCCTTTTGCGGCGCTTGGGGGGCCGCCGGCGACCGCGCGATGATCTCCTCGAGCCGGAGCCGATCATCTGTCCGCCCCTGCCGGCACGACCGTGCCTGCGCCGAACGCCTTGCCCGGGAGGCCCGATTCGGGGCTCGACGGCACCGCTCGCTCGCGCCGGGGCATCCGACCGGCCAGGTACGCGTCCCGCCCGGCACGAACCGCCAGGCCCATTGCCCTGGCCATCCGGACCGGATCGCTCGCCTCCGCCAGCGCGGTGTTCATCAGAATCCCGTCAACCCCCTGCTCCATTGTGAGACATGCATCCGAGGCGGTCCCCACCCCGGCATCCACGATCACGGGCACGTCAAGGCGGTCTTTGAGAATGCGGATGTTAACGGGGTTAAGGAGTCCGAGCCCGCTGCCGATGGGCGACGCCAGCGGCATCACGGCCGCGGCCCCGGCTTCCTCCAACCTGAGCGCGGCGATCAGGTCGTCGTTTGTGTAGGGGAGCACCGTGAATCCCTCGGCAACGAGGGTTCGCGTGGCTTCCAGTAGTTGCCCGGTGTCGGGCAGCAGGGTCTCCCGGTCGCCGATCACCTCCAGCTTGACCCAATCGCTGAGGCCCGAGGCGCGGGCAAGGCGCGCGGTGCGAACAGCGTCGTCAGACGTGTAGCAGCCGGCCGTGTTCGGGAGAATCATGAACTCCTCGGGGCGGATGGTCCGCAGGATGCTGTCCCTGGCCGGGCGGGCGATGTCCACCCGCTGGACAGCCACCGTGACCATCTCGGCACCAGAAGCCTGAATGGCCGCCAGCATCGTGGCCTCGTCGGTGTATTTCCCGGTTCCCACGATCAGGCGCGACTCGAACTCGCGACCCGCCACCACCAAATGGTCCACCGGGCCTGCTACCGGTCTGGCCCGTGCGCCGCGGGAGGCGCCCACGAACCCGTGTTCGCTGTCCGCTGCCCGCAAGCCATCATCCGCCCCCCACGAAATGGACGATTTCGAGGCGGTCGCCCGGGGCGATCCCCGACTGGTCAATGTCGGGGCCCCGGATTATCTGCCCGTTCAGCTCCACCACCACTGCCCGCCGGTCAATCCCAAGCGCCCCGAGCACTGCAGCCGCGGAGGCGCCGGGTTCGGCTTCAACCGGCTCGCCATTCACCTTGATATTCATGTGTCCAATCTAGTCCACGGGGCGGGGTTCGCCGCCCGCATCGTCGCCACGCTCAAACTGTGCAGTCGGGGGCCGTGGGCCACCGTATGGCCGTCAACTCCCTGACAGTTTCGACAGGGTCGCGTCCGGCCCAGACGGCTCCCGATACCGCCACCCCCCACACCCCGGTCTGCCGGAGTGCGTCGACGCGGCGCGCGACAATGCCGCCGATTGCAATTACCGGCAAGTCGCCCGCCCGGGTGACAACTGACGCCAGCCACCCGATGCCTCGCCCGGGCGTGCCCGAATGAGAATCCGTGTCGAATACGTGCCCTGCAATCACCCAGTCCACCCCCTCGGCGGCCGCCGCGGCTGCTTCACCGGCGGAATGGACCGACTTTCCGATCGCCACCGAAGGGAGGCCGCGTGTGTGTGAAACCAGACCTCGCACCGCCCCTACCGGTAACGCCCCGCGGCCCAACTGCACTGCCGCGGCCCCTGCTGCCAGCGCGATGTCGACCCGCCCGTTCACCACGATCGGGTGTGCGCGCCCGGGCCGAGTTTCCCGGGCCGCCAGATCCCTGACCATCTCTGTCGCGGCAAAGAGTTCCCGGCCGGCCAACCGCGCCCTCAGGTGGAAAGCGACCGGCGCCGGCAGAGAACCAGGTTCAAGCATCTTCCGCAACGCTCCCACGCGGTCGGGCGAGCCAAGTTCCCGCTCGGAGACCAACACATGCAACCGGGAAATCCGTGGCCGAATGCCCGGCACGACAGCGCCGCGTGGCGTCAGTTGAAGCGCTCGCCGGGTTCGGGCTGGGCGCCGCGCCACCATGCGGCTGCGTCCATGAGGCGCTTCCCCGCGGGCTGGACTGTGAACAGCTCCACGCATCCCTCTCCGGCGGCAACCACCACGGCGCTACCGTCAACTCCCTGCATCTCGCCGGGACGACTGGCGCCTCCGCACGCCTGACCCCGGTCCCCCACCCGCGCCCCCAGGCACCGCAACCGTACTCCCCGAAAAGTGGTCCACGAACCGGGCACCGGGTCGCACCCAGCCACCAAACGGGCGATTTCACTGGCTGATCTTGTCCAGTCGATACGGGCTTCGGAAGGGGTCAACTTCGGGGCCCACGTAACCGCGCCCTCGTCCTGTTCGACCTCGGCCGGCGGCCCCGCGGGATCGCGTCCCGTAACCCGGCGCAGAACGCCAATCATCTGTTTCGCGCCCAACCGGGCCAGCTCTTCGAGCATCGTTTCCGCGGTGGTACCGGGGGGGTTGGGCAAACTGGCCTGCGCCAGAACCGGGCCCGCATCCAACTTCTCGGACATGCGGATGATGGTGACGCCGACCTCGGGGTGCCCTTCAATAATCGCCCGTTGGACCGGGGCCGCCCCCCGCAGGGCGGGCAGCAGCGACGGGTGGATGTTGAACGAGCCAAGCGGCGGCAGGTTCAGGGCCGGTCGGGGCAGGATCATGCCATACGCCGCGACCACCGCCACATCAGGCTCCAGCGCACCGGCCTCCCGCAAGAATTCCGGGTCGCCCGCCGCGGCCGGCTGCAGAACCGCAACACCGGCCGCCCTGCCCCACCCCGCCACCGGGGAGCTGCGCATCGGTCTGGGGGCACCGCGACGACCTCTGCCCGCGGGCCGGTCCGGGACCGTAACCACCCCTGCCATTGTGAATTCGGCCGGAAGCTTGGCCAGCGCGTCCAGGAAAGGAATCCCGAAACGGGCGCCGCCCCAGAAAAGCACTCGCGCCGGAGGCCGGATCAGTCCCTCTGCTTGCGCCATTTCTTCAAGAGCATCCGGCGCTTCATCGGGCTTACCCGGTCGAAAAACATGATCCCGTCCAGGTGGTCCGTCTCGTGCTGCAAGCAGCGCGCCAGCATCCCGCTCGCCACCAGGCACACGGGATCGCCGTTCTCGTCGAATCCCTCGACCTTCACCTGCTCGGGACGCTCGACCATCTCGGTAAGGTCGGGGAAACTGAGGCACCCCTCTTCCTCGCGGCACTTGCCGGCAGGCTCGCTGATGGTCGGGTTGACCAAAGAGCCCGCCGCCACCCCTTCTTCGTCCAGGTCATACACGAACACTCGCATCCCCACACCCACCTGGGGCGCGGCAAGGCCGATCCCGCCCGCCTCGTACATGGTCTCGCGAAGGTCGGCGACCAAGCTGCGCAGTTGAGCGTCAAACTCGGTAACGGGCTCGGCCGTTTGCCGGAGAACGGGGTCTCCGAACAGACGGATTTCCCTGATCAAGGGTTCAAGCCCGGCTGTTCATGTCACAAGTCCTACGCGTGGACGCGCTGCACTCTGTTGCGCTCTATCTCAACGCGGGCGGTCCCCGACTCGACGGTCACGATGTCGTCCGTCGCGTGGACGATCTTCCCTTTGATGCCCCCCATGGTGCTCACCACATCACCAGTCTTGAGCTCGGCCACCATGGCCGCATGTTGGGCCTGTTGTTTGCGTTGGGGTCGGATCAGGAGGAAATACATGATCGCAACAAACCCGCCAAGGATGATGAACATCGAGGCCGGGTTGCCGCCCCCTTCCTGAGGCGCCGCCATCAGGGCGATTAGTAGCATTGGTCACCTTGTGCCGCACTGGACGGCGTGATTGGACATGTTGTTGCGGTGCCGCATGGCTCCTCTGCAGTAGTGACCTGCAGGGCAAGCCACGGCCCGCCCGTTGCGTGGGCCCGTAATGTCGCGCCCCGCAGGCCTTTCGTCTATCCCGGGCGCCGTCTGTGCGAGCGCCACTCCCGGGCCCAGTCGTCGAACCGGCCCGATTGAATTGCCGCCCGGACGTTTTCCATCAGGCGGACCAGGAACCGAATGTTGTGCAGCGACAGGAGGCGCGGACCAAGCATCTCCCTGGCCACAAACAAGTGCCGGAGGTAGGCCCTGGACCAGTTCGTGCAGCACTCGCAGTCGCAGTCCAAATCGACCGGACCTTGATCATCCGCGAAACGAGCGCCCTTGATGTTGATGTGCCCGCGCCGGGTGAATGCCGTGCCGGTGCGGCCGTTTCGGGTAGCCGCGACGCAGTCGAACATGTCCACGCCCCGGCGCACGGCCTCCACCATGTCATCGGGGTAGCCGACCCCCATCAGGTAGCGCGGTCGGTCCGCGGGCAGCCCTTCCGCCAGCACATCCAGCATCCCCAGGGTCACCTCGCGCGGTTCGCCCACCGACAGTCCCCCGATGCCGATTCCGGTCCAGTCGCCGGCCTCCAGGGTCCGCTCAAGGGATTCGCGGCGGAGGTCCGAAAACGATGCCCCCTGCACGACCGGCCACAGCCACGAAGACGATTCGGCGGCAAGGGTTCGCCACCGGTTGCGGCAGCGGCTCAACCAGGCCAGGGATCGGTCCACGGCCTCGCGTGCGACCCGCCGGGAAGCCTCGCCCGGGGGACACTGGTCGAAGGCCATCCAGATGTCGCCCCCGATGGCGGACTGGATCTCCATCGAGATTTCCGGGGTGATCTTTCGCGAACCGCCGTCCAGGTGGCTGCGGAAGGAAACGCCTTCGTCGTCGACAGAGTTGATGCGGGCCAGCGAGAATACCTGGAATCCGCCAGAATCGGTCAGAAGCGGGCCTGCCCATCCCATGAAACGGTGCAGCCCTCCCGCGCTCCGCAGGACTTCGGAGCCTGGCCTGAGCGCCAGGTGGTAGGCGTTGGCAAGAATGATTCGGGCCCCGGCACCGGCCACGTCGTTGGGGGTCAGGCCTTTCACGGAGCCCAGGGTGCCTACCGGCATGAAGCAGGGGGTGTGGACGGTTCCGCGCTCCAGGCGCAGTTCCCCCGCCCGAGCCAGTCCGTCGGAAGCCTGTACCTCGAACCCAATCCCGGGCGTGGTCGTCACAGGATCAGCATCGCGTCGCCGTAGGAATAGAACCTGTAGCGCTGCCTCACGGCGTGGGCATATGCTCCCAGGACGAGCTCGCGGCCCGCGAACGCCGATACCAGCATGATCAGGCTCGACGTTGGCAGGTGGAAGTTGGTCAACAGCCCGCCCACGACCCGGAACTCATAGGGCGGGCGGATGAAGAGGCCGGTCTCTCCCGCACCAGCCTCAAACACGGGAGCTGCCCCGCGGGCGGCGGTTTCCAGCACGCGACACGCCGTGGTGCCGACGGCCCATATTCTCCTGCCCATCCGAATCGCCTCGTTGAGGCGTTCCGCCGTGCCGGCAGGCAGGGTCCACCGCTCGGCGCCAACCGAGTGATCCTCGGCGCGGCTCGTGGTCACCGGCCTGAAGGTGCCCGGTCCTACGTGCAGGGTAACGGATTCGACGTGCGCTCCCCTTGCCCTGACGTCCTGGAGGGCATCTTCGGTGAAATGCAGCCCGGCGGTGGGGGCGGCGACACTTCCCCGGTCGCGGGCATACACCGTCTGGTACCGGTGCCTGTCTTCGGAGTCGGCTGGGCGGGCGATGTAGGGCGGCAGGGGCACCCGGCCCCGCCGTTCGACCACGGCCCAGGGGTCCTCGGCTCCGTCCGCACACTCCAGCCTCACCATGCGACCGCCCTCCCGGTCGCTGTTGAGGATTCGGACCGTGAGGTCGGACGCAACTCTGACTTCGGTGCCTGGCTTGAGCTTGCCCCCGGGGCGAATCATCGCGCGCCAGCAGAACGGGTCGTCCGCCGACTGTCGCAGCAACAGGACCTCGGCGCGGGCTCCGGTCGGCTTCCTGCCGACCAGACGCGCGGGAAACACGCGGCTGTCATTGACCACGACCACGTCGCCGGGCTCAACGAATCCGGGCAGTTCGCGGAAAACGGTGTCCCTGATGGTGCCGCCGGACCGGTCCAAGACCAGCAGGCGGCTTTCTCCCCTGGTCTCCGGCGGGTGCTGGGCTATCAGCCCTGGCGGTAGCTTGTAGTCGTAACTGCGCGTAAGCAAATCAGCCGTGCCCGGCCGGCGATGGTCTCCTTGGTCTGACCCTGATCCACCCGGTCCGCCCGGGTCATTTGCCTGATTTATCGAAACCAAACTCCGCCTGCGGGCCTTGGGGATCGCCCCTGCCGCGTTCGGGCAGCGAAATCCCGAACCTCTCCCTGACAAAGTCCTCGGACCGGGGGGTTGCGACCCGGCCACGCGAGGTGCGCTGCATGAACCCCTGCTGGATCAGGTAGGGCTCGTACACTTCTTCCAGCGTTCCGGTGTCTTCCCCCACAGCCACCGCCAGCGACCGCAGGCCAACCGGGCCGCCGCCGAAATCGACAATGATGGTGCGCAGCAGACGGGCGTCCATTTCGTCCAGGCCCCGCTCGTCAACACTCAGCATGGCCAGTCCCCGCCGAGCGGTCTCGCGGTCGACACTGCCTTCGCCCCGAACCTGCGCGAAATCCCGGACCCGTCTGAGGAGCCGATTGGCAATTCTGGGAGTGCCCCGCGACCGACCGGCAATCTCGGCAGCACCGCCCTCGGACACGGGGACGCCGAGACGACGGGCCGACTGGTGCACGATCATCGCCAGCTCTTCGGGGGGGTAGAAGCCCAGCCGCTCCACTATTCCGAAACGGGCGCGCATTGGCGACGTCAGAAGGCCGAACCGGGTCGTGGCCCCCACCAGCGTGAACGGTTCAAGTTTCACGCTGACAGTGTCAGACCCCACGCCGTCGCCGATCCGCACGTCGATCCGCCAGTCCTCCATGGCCGGGTACAGGAACTCCTCGATCTGCGGGCGGAGCCGGTGGATTTCGTCGATAACCAGTATGTCGCGCGGGGCAAGTGCGGTGAGCGCGCCCGCCAGGTCTCCGGGCTTCTCGAGGACTGGGCCCGATGTCAGCTTGATGCCAACGCCCATCTCCCGGGCCAGCAGCATGGCCAGCGTGGTCTTGCCCAGCCCGGGCGGGCCGTAGAACAGAGTGTGGTCCAGGTGCTCGCCCCGGCCCTGGGCCGCTTCGATGAACACGGCCAGGCTGTCCTTCACTGACTTCTTGCCGATGAATTCGTCCAGCTTGGTGGGTCGCAGCGACTGGTCCAGAGCGCGGTCCATTTCCACGCGCCGCGGCGTGGTGACCTCGGAGATTGGCCGGGACTCTCCGGGCACGGGCTCGTCGCGTCCGGACTCCCCGTGCCGGGGCGAAATACCCCCGGGGTCGGCCATCAGGCCACCGCCAATGCCGCTTTGACCAGTTCCTCAAACCGTGAGCGGGGTCGGGAAGAAGACCGCCGAGCGCATAGTCGTGGAGCTCGCCGACAAGCTGGATGCCCTGGCGGCCGCCCCGCCGGCGGGGGCCGGCCCCCCCCCCCCCCCCCCCCCGCCCCCCGCGCCCCCCGCCAGGTCATCCAGCTTGTCGGCGAGCTCCACGACTATGCGCTCGGCGGTCTTCTTCCCGACCCCGCTCACGGTTTGGAGCACACGAAAATCGCGTTCGCGAATCGCGCCGATGATCCGGTTCCCGGACAGGGCCCCCAGAATGGCCAGTGCCAGACGCGGCCCGACTCCGCTCGCCGACCTGAGTCGCAGAAACAGTTCGCGTTCGGCACCGGAACCGAAGCCGTACAGGTCCATCCCGTCGTCCCTGGTCACCAGCACCGTGTCGAACTCGGCAGCCTCTCCGTCGGAGGGCAGTTGCTCAATTGTGCGCAGGGACATCCGCACCTCGTACGACAGCCCGGACGGCGTCAGCACTTCAGCGGACTCGGAGGTGCGGCCGGCCAGAACTCCCTTTATGCGGCGTATCACGTCAGCGGCGTCCCAGCACGGCCGGAGACGTCGCCGCCAGCGCATGGCACAGGGCCACCGCGCATCCGTCCGCGGCATCGTCCGGGGCGGGCGGCTCCACCAGGTCCAGGTGGTGCTTTACCATGAACCCGATTTGCCCCTTGGTCGCTGCTCCCGTGCCGGCGATCCGCTTCTTGATTTCCGCCGGGGAGTATTCCCAGATCGGCAGGTTCCGGCTGGCCGCCGCCAGCAGAATCACCCCGCGCGCATGTCCCATCACCAGAGCCGTGCGCGGGTTGCGACCGGAAAAGACCGCTTCGATTGCCGTGCAAGTTGGTTCGAGCCGGTCAATGAGGCCGCCGATCTCTTCGTGCAGATCCACGATTCGTTCGGCCAGATTGTGCCCGCGCGGGCGAGTCACTCCGCATTCCACCAGTTCATGCCGGGGGCGGCCGTAGCGCACGGCACCGTACCCGGTGGCCCGGGTTCCGGGGTCGATCCCCAAAATGAGAGCACCCGGGAAAAGCCCTAGCGGTGCGTCCGTTACTCCTCCAACGCCTCCCACGCGGCCTCTTCGATCTCGGCGTTGGTCCACACTTTCTGTACGTCGTCGTGGTCTTCGAGCGCCGAGATGATGGCCGCGACTTTTCGCCCTTCCTCCCCCTCCAGCTCAATGCCGGAGCGCGCCACCATGGCCAGCTCCGCTCCCGATATCGGCACGCCCTGGGTTTTCAGGCTCTCCACCACCGCATGGAAAGCGGAGGGCTCGGCAGTCACAATGTAGGTACCGTCTTCATCGTCGAAGTCCTCGGCCCCCGCCTCCAGAGCCGCCTCCAGGGCGGCCCCCGAATCGCACGTCCCGGCGTCCAGAATCACCTGGCCCTTGCGTTCGAACATCCACGCCACGCAGCCGTTCTGCCCGAGGTTGCCCCCCCGCTTGTCGAGGAGGTGGCGCACCTGGGCGAGGGTCCGCCGAGGGTTATCGGTGAGGCATTCCAGGTAAAGGGCGGCTCCGCCGGGAGCGTAACCCTCGTAGGTGATCTCCTCAAACGCAGCTCCGGGCAGGTCGCCGGTGCCCCGCTTGATGGCCCGGTCGATGTTCTCGTTCGGCATCCGCTGGGCTTTGGCGTTGTCCACGGCGGTTCGCAGCCTGGGGTTGAAGGACGGATCTCCCCCGCCGTCGCGAGCCGCCACCGTGATCTCGCGGCCCAGTTTGGAAAACAGGCGGCCCCTGGATTTGTCGGCTATCGCCTTTTTCCGCTTGATCTTGGACCACTTGCTGTGCCCCGACATCCAACTAGGATTCATCCCTGGCTTGGGCCACGACCTTCTCCGCCACCGGCGCCGGGGCCGGTTCGTAGGCGTGGAACTTCCGGGTGTGGAATGCGCGCCCGCCGGTGATCGACCGGAGCACGGCGGAATACTTGTGCATCTCGGCCTGCGGCACGTGGGCCCTGATTACCTGGCGTTTGCCCTTGGAATCCATCCCCAGCACCCGTCCGCGGCGGGAGTTCAGGTCTCCCATCACTTCGCCCATGTTCTCCTCGGGCGTCTCGATTTCCACTTCCAGAATCGGCTCCAGGATCACCGGCCCCGCCTCGGGTACCGTTTTCTGAAACGCCAGCGATCCGGCCACTTGGAACGCAATGTCGCTGGAGTCGACCGAGTGGTGTGTGCCGTCGTAGCACTCGGCCTTGAAGTCGACCAGCGGGTATCCGGCCAGAATCCCCTTCCTGGCGGCCTCTTCGATACCCTTGCTGACCGCCGGAACGAACTTGCCCGGGATCACGCCGCCCTTGATCGAATTAACGAACTCGTAGCCCTCACCCCGGGCGAGCGGACTGAGCCGAATGTGGCAGTCTCCGAACTGTCCGCGACCGCCGCTCTGTTTCTTGAACCGGCCGTGGCCCTGGGCCGTGCGGGTGATTGTCTCGCGGTAGGCTACCCTTGGAGCCTCCGTCTCCACTTCCACCCCGTACTTCCGCGTGAGCCGCGCCAGGGCGATCCCCAGGTGGATTTCGCCCAAACCGCGAATGATGGTCTGACCGCGTTCGGCATCATAGCCGGACGTGAACGTCGGGTCCTCGGCGTGCACCTTGGCCAGCCCCGCCGAGATCCTGTCTTCGTCTCCCCGGGACTTGGCCTGCACGGCCAACGAGAGGTCCGCCGCGGGCCAGTCGATCCCGGCCAGGGTTGCGGGAGCTTCCGGGTCGCAGAGGGTATCGCCCGTGGCGGTAATCCTCAGCTTGGCAACCATCCCGATGTCGCCGGGCATCAGCTTCTCTACATCCACCCGCCTTGCGCCCTGGGGAATCGCAATGTGAGCGATCCGCTCGGTCCCCCCACGTGACGGGTTCAGGAGGGTCTGGCCGTTTGTCACGCCCCCGCCAAACACTCTGAACAGGCTCAGGTCCCCCACGTGAGGCTCGGAGGTGGTCTTGAAGACCAGCGCCGTTGCAGTGGTGCCCGCGGTCGCGGCAATCTGGTTCCCGCCGTCTTCCGTGGCCTGGGGTTGGACCTGATTGGGAGAGGGCAGCAGTTCAACGATTCGGTCAAGCAGCCGCGGAACGCCAATGCACGATGCCCCGCTGCCGCACAGCACGGGCACGACTTCTCCGTCGCGCACGGTCCGGGCCAGCGAGTTGATGATCTGCTCGCGGCTCAGTTGCTCGCCCTCCAGGTAGGCCTCCAGCAGTTCGTCGTCAGCGGCGGCGGCGGTCTCGACCAGTTGCTCGCCGAATTCAGCGGCACCGGCGGCAAGGTCGTCGGGAATGTCGGAAAGAGTGCATTCTCCCTTGTCGCCCCCCTTTGAGGCGTAAGCCTTCATCGAAATCAGGTCCACGAAACCGCGGAAGTCCCGCCCGGACCCGATCGGGACAATGACGGGAATCGCGTTGGGCGCGATCGTCTCCCTGATTTCCTTGTAGACGCGCCGGAAACTCGCGTTGTCGCGGTCCATCACCGAAACGAAGATCATCCTGGGCAGCCCGCGAGCTGCCGCGGCCTCCCACGCCCGCTCGGTACCCACCTGGACACCCGACACCGCGTCGATCACGCAAAGCGCCGCGTCCGCGGCTCGGATCCCGGCGACCGCCTCGCCGAAGAAATCCAGGAACCCAGGGGTGTCGATCAGGTTGGTTTTGGTGCCGGACCAAACCGCGTGCGCCACGGCCAGGTTCAGGGAGATCCGCTGCTCGGTTTCTTCGGGCGTGAAGTCGGTAAGAGCGGTGCCTTTGTTGACGTCTCCCTTGCGGGTCACGGACCCGGACAGGTAACACATGGCGTCCACCAGGGTGGTTTTGCCGGAACCGCCGTGGCCGACTACCGCCACGTTGCGGATGTCTTCGGTTGGGAACGTGGGTGCGGCGGCGGCCATCGCGTCTCCAGGGCCGGTGGGGAAGGCTTGGGTTGTTTACCGTCTGCTGGTTCGGCCGCGCCCGGCAATCGCGGCGGAACGGGCCGCTAAACTACCCGGAAAGGCGGGGTTCTGTCCAAGCGGGTTCGTCGCGTCCGGTCCCCGTCCGGTCCCCGTCTGGTCAAGCGCCGTGTCGGGCGCGCGCTGCTGGGGCTCATCTCTTGCTGTAGCCGCGGCTGGCCTCGTCCAGGAACTCCTTTTCCTTCGGGGTCAACGAACCCAGACCGCCCTCCCGGATCTTGTCCAGGATTCTGTCAACCTCGTCCAAATCCTCGTCTGCGCCGGCGGTCCTCCGCCCCGAGCCGGAAGCCCGCCGCGGGCGGGCGTCCGGTTCCATTTTGATCTCGGTACCTCCCGGTGTCTCGGTCCGCCACAAGCGGGTCCGCCCCGAAGAGGGCCGGCCGGAGGCCTGCCCTCGCTCCCATTTTCCGTCCCCGCGGCCAAACCACCCCGCCCCCGCTTCTCGCAAGGGGGCCAGCGCCGTCCAGATCCGGTCTCCGAAACGCAGGTGGATCCACCCGGTTAGCAGGCCGCCGAGATGTGCCCAGTGCGCTACTCCGTCGTTGGTGCCCGAAGCCGCACTCAGCAAGGCGATCAACCCCAGGCCCAGCACCAGCCATTTGGCTTTGATCGGGAACATGAAGTAGAGGTAGATGCGCCTGTCGGGCCAGTTCATCGCGAACGCCATCAGCAGGCCGTAGACCGCCCCTGACGCCCCGATGATGTCGGCCGGCCCCGTCAGCGACCGCAGCGGCAATGAAATCAACGCCCCGCCGACGCCCGCCACCAGGTAATAGCACGTGAAAAACCGGCTCCCCCACCTGGCCTCCAGCATGGGCCCGAAGAAAAACAGGACGATCATGTTGAACAGGAGATGGAAGAAACCCACGTGGACGAACATGTAGGTGACCGGGCTCCACGGTCGAAGCAGCAGTTCCGAGGCGTTGAAGGCCAGAGCGCTGGCCATCGTGCCGGGTCTGCTGCCGGTGAACTGGATGATCAACCACACCGCCCCGTTGATAACCAGGAGTCGCCGTACGGCCGGTGACACGCCGGCGGGAGGGCCAAAGGTGCCGATCATCGCCCCCGTTCCTTCCTGGCGGCGTGGCGGGCGAAAGCCAGCGATATCAACCGGTCGATGAGCTGTGGGTACTCCAGGCCCGTCGTGGCCCACAGTCGGGGATACATGCTGATTTCGGTGAACCCGGGAATGCCGTTTACCTCGTTGATGTAGACTCCGTCTCGGGCGCCGGCGGCGGCCTCCCCGTCCTTGCCCGCGGCGGTGAGGAAGAAGTCCACGCGGGCCATTCCCGCGCAGCACAGCGCCTGAAACGCCAATACAGACATCTCGCGGATCCGCTCGGCCTGGTCGGGGGCCAGATCGGCGGGCGCGTGGAGCCGGGCGCCGTGTTCGTCCACGTATTTGGCTTCGTAACTGTAGAAGTCGTGCGTGGAGGCGATCTCACCGGGCACGGACGCCTCCGGGTACTCGTTGCCCAGGACGGCACATTCAATCTCGCGCCCGTCGATCCGCTGCTCCACCAGCACCTTCGCGTCGAAGGCGAACGCCTCTTCCAGGGCCCTGTCCAGCTCTTCGGCCGTCGCGGCCACCGACACGCCGACCGATGAACCCATCCGTGCCGGCTTCACGAACACCGGGCGCCCCAGCCGCCCGGTCGTGGCCTCCCAACCCGGACGGGCCTTCCCGGCGCGCACGGTAACCCAGGGCACCACGGGAAGCCCGGCGGCCTGGAGAACCCGTTTGGCGGCTTCCTTGTCCATGGTGAGCGCGGCCCCTAGCACCCCGGGTCCGACGTACGGCACATGCAACAGTTCGAGCAGGCCCTGGACGGTGCCGTCTTCGCCGTTGGGTCCGTGGAGAACCGGGAAAACAACATCGAACTCCGCACCGCCCGCTTCGGGGGGCAAGCCGGGCGTGACCGAGAGGGCAGCGGACTGCCCGGCCCGGCGCCAAACACCGTCGCGCCCGATCTGGATCACGGACGGGTCGTAACGCTCCGGGTCCATTGCCCCCAACACATTGCGCGCCGACACCAGCGACACATCGTGCTCGGGCGACTCTCCGCCGCACAAGACCGCGACCCGGATGCGCCTGCCCGCGAGTTCGGCGGGGAGGTCAGGCACCATCGGAACCGCCGTCCCCGGCCAACAATCGCCGCAGGATGTCGTGTCTGGTCAGTATGCCCGCCACGGATCCACCGCTGATAACGGCCACCGCGGTTACGCGCCGGGTCATGAGGTCCGCCATTTGCTTGAGCCCGGCATCGGGGCCGATCTCCGGAAACGCGTCGTCAGCGTGGTCCGACACCGGATCCGCTCGGCGGGCGGGATCGGCGATGACTGCCGCCATCAGCCTTGCTTCGGAAGCGGACCCCAACTGGCGGCCCGTCTCCACCACGGGCAACTGGGAAACGTGGTGGCGACCCATCAGATCGAGCGCATGCGCCACGGTATCCCCGGGACCGACCGCGATCAGGGCGGGGACGCCGTCCACTGCCTTCCGCTCCATCATCCCGGCAGCCGTGGCGGGCGAGGTGTCCGTCATGCGGTTTTCCCGCATCCATTCGTCCGAATAGATCTTGGACAGGTATCGCTCGCCCGAGTCGGTAACCAGCCCGACGATGCAGGCCTCCGGATCATCGACCCGTTCGGCGATTCTGACCGCGGCACAACCGATCAGGCCCGAGGCGCCCCCTGCAAAGAGGGCTTCCTGGCGGGTGAGGCGACGAGCCATCTGAAACGCGTCGCGGTCGGGCACGGTCATGAATTCGTCTATCACCGAGAAATCCATCGCGCCGGGAATCTTGTCGTTTCCCGCACCCTCGACCTTGTACATGTCGCCCTTCCCCACTTCACCCGTCCGGGCGTATCCGGCCAGCACCGATCCCGCCGGGTCGGCAGCGATCACCTTCACGCCGGGGTTCTGCTCCTTCAGATAACGCCCAACACCGCTGATCGTGCCCCCCGTGGCCGGGGCCGCCACGAAGTGGGTGACGCGTCCGTCTGTCTGTTTCCACACCTCGGGTCCCGTTGTCCGGTAGTGAGCTCGAGGGTTGGCGGGGTTGAAGAACTGGTCGGCCAAAACCGCTCCCGGAGTCTCTTCGGCCAAACGCCGGGCCACGTTGGAGTAGTAGTTCGGATGGTCGGGCGGAACACCGCTGGGCGTGACGATCACTTCCGCCCCGAACGCGCGGACAAGACTGATTTTTTCGGCGCTCATCTTGTCGGGGATCGCGAACACGCAGCGGTACCCCTTGACCGCGGCCGCGAAGGCCAGCGCGAGGCCCGTGTTGCCGGCGGTTCCCTCCACGACCGTGCCACCGGGGCGCAGCGTGCCGTCGGCCTCGGCTTGCTCGATGATCGCCAGGCCGATGCGGTCCTTAACCGACCCGCCTGGGTTGAATGACTCGAGCTTCAGCCACACGGGGGTTCGAATCCGGTCGACGACCCGGCGCAGGCGCACAATCGGCGTGCGTCCGACCGCGCCAAGCACGCTCTCGAGCCGTCCGAGATCTACTGATTCACCGAGCTGGCTCATGATTTGTTATCCGAATACGGCAACGTCGCATCCTCCTCCGGCAGCGACACTGTCGCAGCCGGCCATCAGCGCTCGGGCGACAGCTTCGATTTGAGTTCCGCCACCAGGTTTAACGCCTCCAGCGGCGTGAGGCGATCCGGTTCGGCCTTCCTCAGCTGGTCCAACACGTCTCCTGCCGCCGGATCTCCCGGCTCCGGGCGCGGCCCGGTCCCGTGCAATGGTCCGTCCGGTTCGGCTACGTGGTCAGCGCCCCCGGCAGTTTCCGCGCCCTCGGCCCGGGCAAGGAACAGCGACAACTGACCCTTTCCGAAATCGCCCAACATGGCGCTACGCCCGCCAACTCCCCACGGCCCGGACTCCAGCGCCCTCAGAATCTGCGCTGCCCGCGCCACCACCGCCCGCGGGAGGCCGGCCAACTTCGCCACGTGCACTCCGTAGGAGCGGTCGCAACCGCCCGGCTCCAGCCGGTGCAGGAATATCACGCTGTCTTCAGTCTCGCGAACAGCAACGTTCAGCGCGGCGGCCCGCGGCAACGACTCCGCCAGCCCCACCAGCTCGTGGTAGTGGGTGGCGAAGAGCGTCCGCGCGCCCACCTCATGCAGCCTCTCGGTGACCGCGCAGGCGATGGAAACACCGTCGTAGGTGGAGGTGCCGCGACCGATTTCGTCAAGCAACACCAGCGAGCGGTCCGTGGCCGAGTTGAGGATTGTTGCCGTCTCGGTCATTTCGACCATGAACGTGCTCATGCCCGACGCCAAATTGTCGGACGCCCCCACCCTCGTAAACACGCGGTCACAGAGGCCGATGCGCGCTCGGCGGGCAGGGACGAACGAGCCCGTGTGGGCCATGAGCGCGATGATTCCCACTTGCCGCAACACGGTCGACTTTCCCGACATGTTCGGACCGGTAACCAACAACACGTGGGTGCCGGAGTCCAGCCTTGTGTCGCCCGCCACGAACTCGCCCGGGCCCAACGCCGCTTCCACGACCGGGTGGCGGCCCTGTTCGATCTGGATCTCCCTTGAAAGGGTGATCTCGGGCCGCGTCCAATCGTTCCGGACGCTGACGTGGGCAAGCGCCGCCAGGACATCCAGTTCAGAAACGGCGGCAGCGGTTTGCTGGATGCGCCGAATGTCCTTCCCGAGGCGTTCGACAAGAGCCCGCAGGAGCTGCGCCTCCAAATGTTCGATCTCCCGGTCGGCGGCCAGAACCTTTTCTTCCCACTCCTTGAGTTCGGTGGTGAAATAGCGCTCTGAACCGGCCAGGGTCTGTTTGCGGATGAATCTGTCGGGGACCTGATCGACCCTGGTCCGCGTCACTTCGATGTAATAGCCGAACACCTTGTTGAATCCGACCTTCAGTGACTCGATCCCCGTTTCCCGGCGTTCGCGTTCCTGTAGGTCCCTGATCCAGCCGGCCGCCTCGTCCCGCAGCGAACGCAACTGGTCCAGCTCCCGCGAGTGGCCCTCGCGAACAGTCCCGCTGCCGTCTCCGGCGTCCAGTGCCTCCTCGATTGCCGAGCGGGTGTCATCCAGCGGATCCAACCGTTTTGTGATATCGACCAACCGGGAGGCGGTCAGCTTCGATGCATTTTCGAGCGCGCCGGGCAGTTCCACCAGCGAGTTCGCCAGAGCCAGGAGGCGCCGCGGCTCGCACTTTCCGCCCGAGACATGCGCCGCCGCCCGCTCCAGGTCCCGAACACGCGAGAGGTGCTCGCGGATCGCTCGCCGCGGCGCGGACTGCGCCACCAGGTCGGCCACAGCGTCCAGGCGGGTTTCGATCTCTTCCTGGCCCAGCAGCGGTCGGAGCACGCGCCGGCGCATCAGCCGGGCCCCCATGGGGGTCTTGGTCTGGTCCAGCAGGCTGAGGAGCGTGACGCCCTCGCCGGGCCGCAGCGGTTCGACAAGTTCGAGGTTGCGGCGGGTCATCTCATCCAGGTGCATGACGCGGCCGGTCCGGTCCACTCTGGGCGGGCGCAGGTGCTTGACGCCTCCGGGGCGTACTTCGTCGAGGTAGGCCAGCAGGGCGGATGCCGCCGCCAGCAGCGGTTGGTCGCGCCTGGGGTCGATGCCGAATCCGGCAGCCGAGTGGACTCCGAACCGGGACTGAAGTCTTTCTTCCCCCGTCGCGGGATCGAACAGCCAGTCAGGGCGGGAAGTCGTTACCCAGGTCTGGGAGCCGGTGATGGCGGCGTCCAGTGTTTCCGCGGGGTCGGCGGGGACCGTCAGGCGCTGGGGAAGCAACACCTCGGCGGGGTCCAAACGCGAGAGGTCGTCGCGCAGCGCATCCGGGTCGCCACAGCCGCGCAGTTCAAACTCGCCCGTTGAGAGATCCGCCACGGCCAGTCCGAACTCAGCGGCCCCGGTGCTCCGCGCCGGGGCGGCCACGGCGACCACGAAGTTGTTGCGTCCGCGGGTGAGTTGGTCCGGGTCAACTACCGTGCCGGGGGTTACAATCTCCACCACGTCGCGGCGCACAATTCCGTCGGCTTCGGCAACCTCTTCGAGCTGTTCGCAGATCGCCACGCGCCGGCCTGCCTCAATCAGACGCGGCAGGTATTCGTTGAGCGCCTTCGCCGGGACCCCCGCCAGAGGGACCTCGATCGGGCCGTTGTTGCGCGAGGCCAGGGCGATCCCGAGCAGCCCGCTGGCCTCTTCGGCATCCTCGAAAAACATCTCGTAGAAGTCGCCCACCCTGAAGAACAGCATCGAATCCGCGTGCCGAGCCTTGATTTCGCGGTACTGTTCGATGAGCGGCGTGCTGCCCGCCACCGCCCGGCGCGACCGGGCGCTCCGCCGGGGGCTCACCGAAGCCGCAGCCGCGGGGCGACCGGGGTCAAGCTGCCTGCAGCCGCGCCTGGGCCATGGACAGCAGCATTTCCTCCAGCACCGGCTGGTCACGCCCCCCGGACTTGAGAAGCCGGTCTGCCCGGTACAACGCCCCCACCGCATGCTCCAGCTCCGGCTCGCTCCAGGCCCTCGCCTGCCTCGCATAGGCGGGCGCCTTCCAACCCAGGTAGTGCCGCCCCAACTCCGACAGGGACCGCCTCACCTCTTGCTGTCCTCCCAGAGCAATCCCGAGAAACAGAAAGTGGTCGGTCAGCCCCGATACAAGCGATGTGCCCCGTTCCGAGACCAATACGCCCTCCAGATGCTTCAGCGCCGCCGCAAACTTCCGGCCGGCCACAAGATCCATCCACCGCCAGCGGTCCAGTCCGCGGGACCGCGGCATCATCGAGAGGATCTTCTCCTCGGTGCGGTCTTCCCCGGCGAGCAGGGAGATCTTTTCGAGCTCCGCGTCCAGGCGCGAAGGGTCAGACCCGACCGCGTTTGCGATCTTCGGGGCCAAGTCCCGCGGCAGGTCGATTTCCCACCGAAGTCGGGCACGCTCCAGCAACCACCCCGGAACATCGTTCTCGCGCGGCTGGCTCCACTCAATTGCGCGCGGTCCCGCGGCGCTCTTCAAATCGCGGTAGTAAGCTGCGCGCGATCCCGCCGGAACTTGAAGGGTGACTATCAGGAGCAGCTGGGGCGGCGGCGACCGCATGGCGTCCAGCAGACGTTTGCGGCCACGGGGCTTCAGGTGCTGGGCATCCCGCAACAGAAGCACCCGGAGATCCGCCATCATCGGAGGCATCGCCAAGATCGTCCCCAGCTGCTCGTCGGTCAGCCGCTTCCCTTCAACCTGGTCAAAATTGAAGTCGCGCAGACTGGGCGAGAGCGCGGCCCCGGCCAACCGCCGGGCAGCCTCGTCCCGGAGTCGCGACGCCGCGCCGTGCATGAGCCACACACCCGGGGCCGGATCCTCGCGAAGGGCGCGAGAGAGTGCCTGCTCCGCCCCGGCAATGGCTGGCCGGCCTCGCCCGGAGCCGCCGCGTGGCCCGGGAGGGTTCAGAGGGGCGTCAAGCTGTCGCGGGGGCCCGAACCGGGTTCAGGGGGATCAGAGCCCGCGCCGGAAGAACCAGGAACCGAGTCGGGAGGGCCTGCACCGCCGGTGGCCCCCGCGGCTGCGGCGGAATCACCCCAAACCGTCCCTTCACGGTAGAGACGCAGTCCGTCAGTCAACGGGTTGCCCCCAATTAAAGGAACAGGCAAGAAGATCATGTCCGGGTCGCCCGGTACCAGCGAATCAGCCACCGGGTCCGCCGCGGAGGCACTCCCGGAGCCGGAGCCCGGATCGACGCGAAGCACGGCGCGCCAGTCGCGCGACGTGAGGCAGTCCAGGCCCTCCCCCTCCTCACAGTCCGCCTCCGGGTTGGCCCCGCCGGACCCGGACCCGTCGCCTGGCGGACCGCCGGCGGTCATTGCCTCACCCGCACCGGTGCCATCGTCAAAAAGAATCTGACCGTTGCTCCCAGACCAGGAAGCGGCGAACGAAGACCAACCGACCGCCAAAACAGCGACTGCGGCAGCTCCGAATACGCCCGCCGCCCACACACCTCCCGCGCGGTTGAGCCACCGTCCGTCCTGCACGTGGTAGAGCCGGTGTTCGAGGCGGCGCATGAAATCGCCCGACGGCTCCGGCCTCGGGGCCTCCCGGTATGTGCGTACGCCCTCGGTCAGCGCCCGCTCAAACCGCTGGCAATTTGGGCAATCTTGAGCGTGGGCCGCCAAACGCAGCCGGTCGGTGTTCGACAGGCTACCATCCGTGTATTCGGTGTAATTTCGCAAAAACTCAGCGCAAGTCATTCTGTACTCCGGTTACCCCTCTGCCCCGAAAAAAGTTCAACAGCCTGACCGCGGTTCCCTGACCGTCCGCGTTCTCTCATCTGATTATCCGACCATCGGGGCGATGGCCTGGGCGAATCTTGTCCGGGCCCGGTTCAAACGGGACTTGACCGTCCCAATTGTAATTCCGGTGACGCTGGCGATTTCTTCATAAGTGAGTCCCTCCATCTCGCGGAGCACAAACACCACGCGGTGGTGGTGAGGCAGTTCCCGGACCGCCTGTTCGACGGTTTCCGTCAGGTCGCGCGAGCGGAACAGGTAGTCGGGTCGGTTCGAATTATCTTCGAACTCCATGTCGTGGTGATCGGCATCCCAGTGCTTGCGCAACGACTGAAAAAGAACAAGAGGGCTGCTCAAGCGGTTGCGAATCTCGTTCTTCGACAGGTTACTGGCGATGGTGTAGATCCAAGTTGAGAACTTCTTGCGTTGGTCGAATCGTTTGAGGTGCCTGAAGACCCGGACAAAAGTCTCCTGCGCGAGATCTTCGGCCCGGTCTACATCGCCGATCGTGCGGTAGACGAAGTTGATCAGCCGGCTGTGGTACCGTTGCGCCAATTCGGTGAACGCCTGATTGACGCCTGCCAGACTCTGCTTGACCAGGTCCTCGTCGCTCATCGAGGCCAGGGCTGCCTTGGCGGCACCTCCCCGCCCTTGCACCACCTGGAGCTGGTCCCTCGAAGATTCCAAAGCTCCCCTCAACTCTCTTTCCCAAACGCCGGCGGCGCTGCACCGGCCGCACCAAAGTCCGCGCAGTCCGGCATCAGTCGCGTCACCGGTCCAAGCTGGCCCAGTCCGCCGGTGGAGGCCGGGTCGCCCGCCACCAACAGCACAAGTGCCTTGGGGTCGAGGCGCCCGCGGACGGCGTCCATGACCTGCTCCGGCGTGACGGATTCCATTTGGTCACTATAGTCCGTCCAGTAGTCCGGCGACAACCCGAAAACACGCTGCCTGGACACTGCCGCTACCATCTGCCCCGCTGTCTCGAACGTCCGCGGCAGCGACAGCGTGAGGGCGTTGCGGGCAAGGGTCAGTTCGTCGTCCGGAACCGGTTCGGAGGCCATGCGGTGGATCTCGCCCAGCATCTCCTCCAGGGCGGGTCCGGCAAAGCGCGATTCGACCGCCGCGGCCGCCAGGAAGGGCCCGGGGCCTCGCCGAAAGCTGAACGAGGTCCTGGCTCCGTAGGTCCAGCCCTTCTCTTCGCGCAGATTCATATTGATGCGCGAGTTGAAGAGGCCCCCCAACAGGGCGTTTGCCAGAACCAACGCGAAATGATCGTCGGTGCCGTAGGCGACTCCCACCGCGCCGATCCGCACCTCGGCCTGGGCGGCGCCCGGCCGCTCCAGCAGGATGACCCCTTCTCGCCGCACCGGGTCTGGCGACACCGGCGGTGGGGCCGGGGCTAGGTCTTCGCCCGTCCAGTCCCCGAACCGCTCCTCCATGAGATCCAGAAGCTTCTCGGGCTCAACCCCCCCACATGCCACAATCCGTGCACCCGACGGGGAGTACCGGCCTCGGTGGAACCTCTCTGCGTCGTCGCGGGTCAGCGCTCCGACCGAGGCGGCAGCACCCTGCACACTGATTGCGTACCTGCCGGTGCCATAGATGGCCGGCAGCAGCGAGATCATCGCGGCAGAGGCGGGGTCGTCCAGCCGCATGGCGATCCCGTCGAGGTGTTCCTGCCTGACTCGGGTGAACTCGCTCGGCGGGAAGGAGGGATGGATTACGCAATCGCCCATGAAATTCAGGGCGTCGCGCAACATGTCGGGCAAACAGTGCAGGCTGGCCGAGGTGACGGCGTAATCGGCACCCACGCGGAAATCGGCTCCCAGGTAGTCCAGCCGCTCGGCCATCTCCATCGCCCCCATCTCGCCCGACCCCTCCGTGACGAGCGAGGCAGTGAGTTCCGCAAGACCCGCGGACCCCGAATCCTCGGACTCGGCACCCGCCTCAAGAATCATCTGAATGGCGACCTCCGGGATGTTCGGCCGGTGGGCGCATTCGATAATGACCCCGTTGCCCAGGCACCTCTCCTGGAACTCGGGAACCGTGAGGCCCAGCGGCGGGCTCGGCGGCGGCCGGCGGGTCCTGTCCACCGGGGGGATCTTCTCCAGCGGTAGCAGTTTGTGGGCGGCCAGCGGCTGGCCGGAGAACATCGGACCGCGCTCCGCACCGTCTTCGGGCTCTTCCGCGTCTTCGGACCCTTCGGCGTTTTCGGGCTCTTCGGCCATGGGGTCTTCGCTCACTCGGTCTCCTGCTCGGTCTCCCGCCCTGACTTCCCCGGAATGACCTGAACAACGTTGGCTCGGTCAAGGTCTAGTACCGCCGCGGCCTCCAAAAGGTCCGTGCGAGTCAGGCTCTCGTACCGGCCGAAGCTGTCGTTCACGTAATAGGGATCCTGCCGCAGGATAGCGGCGTGGGCCAGAGCGTCCGCCCGTTCGCCCACGTCCGCCACCCGGTTCACCAACGCCAGGCGCGTTCTGTTCACTGCGCCCGCGGTCGCCTCTTTTGTAACGCCGCTTTCGACGGAGTTCGCGATTGACCTGCGGAGGGCGTCCTCCAGCTCGTCGGCGCACCCGCCCGGGCGACCCGTCGCCACGGCGAAGCACATCCCGGCGTCCTCGGTTGGCCAGGTGAAAGTCGACACCCCCGCTGCAATCTGCTGTTCGTAAACAAGGTCGCGGTTGAGGGGTGTGCTGGCGCCCTCGCTGAGCAGCGCCATCAGCGCATCCGTGGCCTCGAATCGGGGGTCGGTGAAGGCCGGAGAATGGAACATCAGATACACGCGCGGCGACTGAACCCGGTCCTCCAACACCTCGCGCGACGGCTCGAGCGTCATCTTCGGAATGTCGGGGCGACCCGGGGTCGTCCGCCGCGGAACGGGGCCGAACCAGGCGTTGACCCGGTTCATGGCCTCCACCGGATCAAAGCGGCCGCACAGAACCACGACGGCGTTGCTTGGGGCGTAGTAGGTGTCGAAAAACCCTCTCACATCGTCGAGGGTCGCGGCTTCCAGGTCCTCCATGTAGCCGATCGTGGGATGGCGGTACGGGTGACCCTTCGGAAAGGCGTTGTGGAGAAGCGTCTCGAAAGCCATCCCGTAGGGACGGTTCTCGTAGGACTGCCGGCGCTCGTTCTTCACGACCTCCCGCTGGTTGTCCAGTTTCTCCTGCGTGATACCCGTCTTGAAGAAGCCCATGCGGTCCGACTCGAGCCACAGGGCCAGGTCGAGCTCATTCGCCGGGACGGTCTCGAAATAATTGGTGCGGTCAAACCAGGTTGTCCCGTTAAGGGTGCCGCCCGCGTCCTGGATGTATTTGAAGTGGCCTTCGCGCGGCACGTTCTCCGATCCCTGGAAAAGCAGGTGTTCGAAGAGGTGCGCGAACCCAGTCCGGCCGGGCGGTTCGTTCCTGGAACCCACGTGGTACATGACGTGTACCGCCACCAGCGGAACAGAATCATCTGGCTGGAGCACGACTCGAAGACCGTTGTCCAGCCGACTACAGCGGATATCTAACCGCAACGGTTTTTCCTTCCCCTGACCCGACCGGCATGGAGGGAGATAAGCCGGGTTCTGTTGACCGGCTCGCGCCGGCCCGAGGTCATCTGTCTGGGACCTCGGTCTCCCGAGGCCTCTTGCGGCCTACCCGGAACTCGTGCGCGGCGGGCCGCCACTGGTTCCTGCTTGGCCTTGCTTCCGGCGGGGTTTACCATGCCGTCCCTGTTTCCAGGAAACGCGGTGGGCTCTTACCCCACCGTTTCACCCTTGCCTGTGCGCCGCCGCCCCGGAGGGCAAACACGCGCCATCGGCGGTCTGTTCTCTGTTGCACTTTCCGTCGCCTCTCGACGCCCGGGAGTTACCCGGCGCCGTGCCCTGTGAAGCCCGGACTTTCCTCGAACGGCGCGCCGCAAGGCACCCGTCCGCGACCTCCTCTCCCTCCGATGGGACCGGTCTCGGTCTGTTATCCGCAGGCGCTCGACCCTGGTCCGGCCTCTCGGGGCCAGACTTCACCATCCTTCGGGCCTGCGTTGGTTACAACCTTTCGGCTGCAACCTTGTTGAAGCGCTCCCCCAAATCTATGTTCAGTGTCGGATTGATGAGTAGTAGGCAACCTGAGGCTCCGACGGAGGAAAGCCAACGTCCGTAATCCGTATGCCACACGCCAAAGTCCGCAGTAATTTCATTTGGCCCGCCGTTACGCTGCTGCTGTCCATCACCCTCGCCGGCGCCTGCGAAGACGCCGTCACGACGTCCATTCCCGGTTTGTCGCCGTCCAATGTGTCGGCGGCATATGAGGGCGAGTATTTCGCCGTCACCGGTGGATTGACCGATCCTCCTCTGGTTGCCTTGGTCACGGCTGCCTCCGGTCGACCGCTGGAAGGGGTCCCGGTCAGGTTCGTCCGTACCCAGGGTGAGGGTTTGATCGAAACCGGCGTCGCCGTCACCGGTCCCAACGGTGTGGCACAGGCAGCGTTCCGGGCAGGGCCCACGCCCGGCCTCGCCGAGATCACGGTCGACATTCCCAGCGCCCCGGCCGTCGTGCCGCTGGTGCTGCCGGTCCGGATCGAGCCCGCGGATTCGGTGGTGCTCACCATCGTTTCCGGTGCCGAACAGAGTGCCGAGACCGCCAGCGAGCTTCCGCTGCCGTTGGTGGTGGCGGCGGAGACCGTCTACGGCTCCCCGGCGGGCGGTGTCGCGATTCGTTTCCGTATTGCTCCGCGCGAGCAGGACCCGGAAAGCGAGACCGCCGCCGGTGCCGCGTCGAACGGCGATCCGGGCGAGGCCGAAGATGCGGGAGACGAGCCGGTCTTTATTGCCCCGAGCCTGACGCGGGGCACCGGTTTGACCGGGAGCGACGGCCAGGCCCGCACGGTTCTCCGGCTCGGCTCCGAGACCGGCCAGATCGTTGTCGAGGCCTTCGCGGAGGGGGTGTCGGCCTCCGACACGGTCCGGATTCCCGCGATCGTCCTCCCTCTGTTCGTCGGATCGGTACGACTGGACTCCGTGCGTGCCTCCCGGCTGCCGGCGGGTGGCCAGACAGTGCTCTTCGGGAGCGGGTTCAGCCCGATAGCCAGCGACAACAGGGTGTGGATCGGTGGTCGGCAGGCTGCCGTGCTCGGTGCCTCGCCGCGCGACCTGTTGATTCGGGTGCCGGCGTTTGAGGGGGGCTGCGAGCCTGCCCGGTCGGTGGGCGTGCGGGTGATTAACGGCGGTGAGCTCAGCAACGGTGAGTTCGCCCTTCTCGAACCGGTCGAGACCCCGGTGGACCTGGAAGTCGGGCAGTCGGCAACCCTCGCCGGCGAGGCGGCTGCGTGCCTCCAGATTTCTGCTTCGGCCAACGCCAGACAGTTCTTGATTGCAGTCGGGAACACAAGCCTGGCCGACGGCGAGGACGTCGCCTACAACCTTTCGGCGCTTCCGGGCGCTGCCCGCGCGCCGGGTGACGGTTTGCCCCATGCCGTGGCCGCGACGGGGACTGCAGCGGCCGGAGAAACTGCGCCGGATGCCTCCAGGCGTATCGAAAGACTCTCCGAGACCCTCTCGGCGGAGGCCGCTCGTGCGCTGCTGCAATATGACCCGGGGAACGCCGTATTGCGCCGGATGGCGGTCGACGAGTTGCTGCGGAGACGTGCTTCCCCCGCCCGGCCGCGAGATGAGGGGCTTTCGGGCGATCCCGCCGACCGGGACCTCCCCGGCGAACCGGCGGCGGGGAGCCGGGTTGCCGGAGGGTCGACCGCAGCGTCCAACTCGCTATTTCGACCTCCCCTGCCCGGCGACACCCTGAGGCACTTTTTCCCGGTCGGACCCGGGCCTTCAATCAACTGCGAGGCGGCCGTGGCCCCGGTGCGCAGCGTAGTCAGGTGGGCGGGCAGGAACATCATACTTGCGGAGGATACCGCGGCCCTGACAACCAGTCCGTCGCCCGAACAATGGACCGCGCTGGGCAACGAACTGGACAACACGGCCCTGCCCGCCGTGATGGCGTATTTCGGGGAGCCGGGAGACCTGGACGGCAACCGCCGCGTGGTTCTGTTGTTCACGCCACGCGTGAACCGCCTTGCAACCAACGAGTGGCGGCCGGAGGGGTTCTTTTTGCCGCTGGACCTGGCTGCCGCCAGGCCGGTCGCTTCGGTCGACGGCGAAGATGAGTCGGAGGGTGTGCAGTTGTGCCCGGCCGGCAATGAGGCGGAGATCATCTACGTGAGGTCGCCCGACCCGCGCGGAGCAGACGGGCCCGTGTGGTCGGTGGAAGATGCATTGCAGGCCTCCCGCCGGGTCGCCGCGCACGAACTCCAGCACCTGATTTCGACCGGGCGGAGGCTCTCCGCGCCGGGCGGGGGCTTCGGCGTGCTGGACGAAACATGGCTGGAGGAAGCTCTGTCGGCGGTGGCTCAGGAGGCCGCTGGGCGGGCCGTTCTCGGCTTGCGCCCCGGCACAACCGGGCTTGATCTGAGCAGCGCGCCGGCGCCGGCTCTGGCCACCTTCGATGCCTACTTGCGCCCGTTGTTTGCCCAGGTTGGGGCCTACCTGGCCGACCCGGGAGCGGGGCGCGGAGGGGAGGAAATCCCGGTTGGAGTCGATGCCCTGGGGCCGCGCGGTTTTGGGTGGCTGACGGTGCGGTGGATGGCCGACACCGTGGGCGGCGACGAACGGGTGCTGTTCAGGTCGTTGGCGTTGGGGGGGCAGAGGTTGACGCGCGGCGTAGCCAACCTGGAGCGGGTCTCGAACCGGACTTGGGCGGAGTTGATGGGAGGGCTCGCGGCCTCACTCGCTGGCCTTTCAGAACCCGCGAACCCGGAGGACTCGGTGTCGAACCGGCCGTTCTCTCGGCCATCGGATCCGGGTCCCGAGGGCGTTCCCGCTCCAACGTGGGACTTGCCAGGAGTGTTTGAACAGCTTGAACCCCGGCTCGGCGAAGCGGTCCTCGGATTTGGTGCCAGCTATCCGCTCCGGCCCTCGCCGGTGACACTTGAAGCTTCGGCCTGGCATTTCGACGTACACCCTTCCGGGGCGGCTTTCTTCCGGTTGGCACTGGAGCCAGAGTCGCCGGCCCTGGCGTTGTCTGTCGGAATTGACGAAACCGGGACGCCCGCGGGCCTGGACCGGACACAGATCACAATCACGAGGATTAGATGACGGATTCCATGTGGAGGGGGAGCCGCGCCAGGGGTATGGCGCTCGCAGGCCTGGTTCTTGCCGGGACGGCTTTTTTCGGAGCGGCACCGGAGGCGCGGGCCCAGGTCTCGATGTCGGCGACGGAGACCGAAGAGGCCGATGTGGCTGGCCAGGGCATTGAGCTGGGCACTTTCGTGGGGCTCCTCATGCCTCTCACCAACCTGGCCAACTCGCCCGACCCCGGGGCCGTGCTCAGCCCCGACGTGATCTTTGCGGGGCAGGTGATGTACTGGGTTGGCAGCCACGTGGGCATCGAGATCAACGGCAGCTACGCTCCCGCGGAACTCACCGGCGTGGCGCGCACCGACGGCGTGGTGACCGATTTTGGTGGAGTGGACTACATGGCCGCGAGCGCCGCGCTCACTTTTCGGATTCCCGATTCGGGTACCGCCTCGGGAATCGAGCCGTACATCTCAATTGGTGGAGGTGCCCGGCAGATCGACTTCAGCCCCGCCGCCGCGGATGTGGTCGAGGCCGCGCTTGACCCCTCGGCGGTGTTGGCCGGTGGCATGCGGGTCAGGGTGAGGACCGGCGTGTGGCTCCGCACCGAGGTGCGGGGGATGATGGCCTTCAGGGACGGTCCCGACGGGATCGATCGGCAGACCGACATCGCCGTGGGGTTCGGGCTGGGGATCAGGTAGCGTACCCTCTCCTGTAAACCCCTCCCCCGGGTTAGCCCGGGGGCTCCGGCAGAACCAGCTCCGGCTGTCCCGGCGTCACCGTTAGGGTGTCTACCACACCGCCCGGCCATGTGACCTGCAGCGCTGCAGGCACGCCACCGCCCAGGCCCAAGGTCTGGGCGACCTCGTTCACGGCCCGGTAGCCCTCGCCCATCCGGATTTCCCGGGCTGGGCCGAGCCGCCCGTCGTCGTAAATCACACGGAGCCGGGTACCCACCGCCAGAGCGGCGGCCCCGGGTCGCACGGGAGGCGACACCCTTAGTCCCGGACGAGCCCGCAGGTTGCGGTAGAGCCGGGTCGCGCCCCCGTTTACGCCGATCGCAACATCTACTCGGCCGTCTTGGCCGTAGTCGGCCAGAGCTACCGCCCGGGCATCGCCGTAGACGGCAATCCCGGCATTCTCGACCGCTTCGAAGTTCCCGCGCCCGTCGCCTCGCAGCCACAAGCTGCGCCCCCCATCATACCTGGGGGTGCCGGGGCGTCCGCCGTAAGAATTCTGTGCCAGTAGGAGGTCTTCGTTTCCGTCACCGTCAAGGTCGGCCGCCGCTATCCCGAATGCCGGAGACCGCTGCGCCCCGGCTGGCAGGGGCACGGCCCGGAATCGCAGTTCACCCCCCTGGCCGGTTTCCGCCAACAGGACCGTGTGCAGCAGAGTGGACGCCGTCAGGCGCTGTGCCGACGCGGCGGCCGGCAGGGACTGCGCCAGGGGGCGGGCCGCGAAATCCGCGTACGACACGGTGACGAGCTCGGGCAGGCCCGGTCCTGCCTCCCCCAGCGGCCAGGGCCGTACCAGCGCGTCCCGCCCGCGGAGCGGGTAACCCCCCGGGTCAACCTCGACCACATCCCAGACTCCGTCGCGGTTGAAATCGCCGTGCACCACGGAGTATGTGCTGGGCAGGTCAAGGTTGTTGCCCCAGGCCGACAGGGCGAGGTCTTGCCGTCCGTCGCCGTTGAAATCCGCTGCGGCGATGCCGTTCCACCGCCCCGAAAGCCCCGCCAGACCGAGGCGCTCGGTTGCGTCGGTGAACCCTCCCGCGCCGTCGTTCAGAAACACTGTCGGCGGACCCCACTCCAGAGCCAGGGCCAAGTCCGGGTCGCCGTCCAGGTCGATGTCGGTGAACAGCGAACCCGACACCAGCCCCAGCGAGCGGAACGGCTCGGAGAGCCGCGGATCCGGCCGGGAACCGCTTCGCAGGATGTACGAATCGGCCGCCCGCGGGTAGCGGCCGGGCATTTCGCGGCCCCCGACGAACAGGTCCAGTACTCCGTCCAGGTCTATGTCCGCCGCCGACATCGGTCCCGCGGATACGCCTCCCGTTTCCCGCGAACCGATTCCCATGGTCAACCCGGCACCGAAACGAACCGGGAACCCGGGTTCGCCGGCACCGTCTCGCGGCAGGGGCAACAGGGTCGCAGCGTCAACTTCGAGCACTTCCGTCAGCGGGATTTCCGCCCCGAATCCGCCACCGGCCGGTTCACCGTGCCGGTTGGGAATCATCACGACCACGCCGCCCGCTCCTGCGCCGACAACCAGGTCCGCATCGCCGTCAGAGTCCGGATCGGCCCACGTCACGCCCGGGCCCAACCGGTCCAGCGCCAGCGGCAACAACGGTTGAAGGGACCGCCGGTGATGCGTCGTGTCTGTATGGACGTGCCCCAGGAGCGCCGACACATCCTCGAACCACGGGTCCGCCAGGGGCGACCGCGAATCCAGATGGCCCTTGGAGCCGGCGGGAGGCGTGGGACCCGGAGGGGGCTGGTGCAGTTCGTATTCACGATTTGCGCGGATGCCGCCGAGCTCGGTCACCGCACCGCCGGGCCAGATCACGCGCAGGCGCGACTCTTCCGCCAGGGCCGCCAGGCTCGCGACCGGATCGGACGAGGAAAGATAGTCCCCGCCGGCGCTGATCAGGCGAAGCTGGACCACCGAGTCGGGGCCGGTCAGCGTGATCCGGGCGCCGATACCGCGTGTGTTGGGCGGGCGGCCGGCCAGCCTTACCAGGATCCTGGGCGAGGAGGATTCGTTTCGGTAAAGCACCGGAGGCTCGCCGAACCGGGTCGCGATCACGTCCAGGTCCCCGTCCTGATCCAGATCCCCTGCCGCCAACCCGTGGGTGATGTCTTCCTCCCCGCCCCACCCCCACTCGGGGGCAGCGGGCCGGAACCCGCCGGGACCGCCGAGAAACGCCACATTTTCCTGGCGCAGCGCCGGCAGCATCGCCAGAGCCTGCCGCGCGGGCGGATTCGGGATCTGGGAGATGCGGGCGCTGGCGTCTCCGTCCAGTTGATTCCAGAGGTGGCCGGTGGCGATCAGGATGTCCTGCCACCCATCCAAGTCGGCATCAAGAGCGAGGGCAGCCCATGACCAACCCGACGCCGGCAACCCCATTTGGTAAGCGGCCTCGGAAAAAGTCCCGTCGCCCCGGTTGAGCTGCAGAGTGTTTCGATTCACCTGGACCCGCTCGCGGATCTGGCCCGGAGGGTCTGGAAGGGCCTCAAAACCGTGGGTCTGAGTACGCCGCTCATCGGGCTCCCGGGCCAGCATGTCGGTGGTCAGCAGGTCCACGTGGCCGTCCCGGTCCAGATCAGCCGCGGCCACTGCCATCGAAGACAGGCTGGTCGTGCGCACTGCTTGCCAAGGAGCTTCCTCGAAACTTCCGTCGCCGCGGCCCAGCCAGATCCGGTCCGGCGTGGCGAAGTCGTTGGCCACATACAGATCCGCGTTTCCGTCTCCGTTCCAGTCGGCGAACTTCGCGGCCAGCCCCCACGCCGGGTCCCCGGACAGTGGCTCCCCTTCCAACACCTCCAGCGGGTCGACAGCCCGGAACATCCCGCCGCCCTGGTTGATGTAAAGCTCGTCGGCCTCTCCCAGCTCAAACCGCCGCACAAACCGCCCGTCAAACTCGATCCTGTAGTGCTGGTCGTAGACCTCTTGCAGGCGTTCCGGCACCGACACCGTGTCTCCGTCGCGGGTCACCAGGCCGATGTCCAGCATCTCGGGCGGAAACTGGTCGTCCACCCTGGCGGTCTTGTAGTTGGAGGCGTAGGCGTCCAGGTCGCCATCGGAGTCAATGTCCGCGACTGCGAATGTGACCGAACCCCGGGAGTGGGAGCCAAGCGGGCCACCGTCGGTAAACGATCCGGTCCCGTCGCCCGAGAGCAGACGGTTCGGGGCTCCGTGTACGGCCAGGAACATGTCCAGGTGCCCGTCACCGTTGGCGTCGGCCAGAGTGACCCCCCGGGCCATGGCCACCTCCGGCAGCGTACCGCCTGGAGCTTTCGAGAAACGCCAATCGCCCTGGTTGATGTAGAGCCGAACGGGCTGTTGGAAGCCGGCCAGCACGATGTCCGCCAGCCCGTCCCCGTTTACGTCTCCGACCGCCGCCCCCTGCCCTTCCGCGAGGATGCGATTGCTTGTCCGGTCCTCCACGGAAACGGCGTAGACGAAATCGATGCCCCGCGCCGCGGCGTCGAGCCTGCTGTATCCCCCGCCGGCGGCCCCGGACGCCCGCGACAGCTCCCGCCAGCGGTGCCCGTCCTCTTCCATCCACTCGCCGGGGCGTGCGTCACCGCAGGCAGCGGCGCCGGTCAGTGCGGTGGCCACGAGGAGCCGGGCGACGGGGCGGGTACTATCGCGGATCGGCGGCGGACTCCCTTCCGCCATCGGGTGTCAACTCTACCCGGCCCGGCCCCGAAACCTCGTAGGTGCGCACCTGCCCGCCCGGCCACCAGACCGTGAGCCCCGTCGGCTGCCCGGCCAGGCCCAGCACCTGTTCAGCGCCGTTGTGAGACCAGTATCCGCTTCCCCCCTGAACCTCGCGGAGGGGACCCAGTGTGCCGTCAGCATATCGCACGCGCAACTTGGCTCCCGTGGCACCGGGGTTGAGCGGCCCTCCCCGAAGAGTCACGAGCAATCCCGGGGCGGCCCCCACGTTGCGGTAAAGCTTCAGCGCGGCACCGTTTTGCGCCACGGCCAGGTCAATCCGTCCATCGCCATCAAAATCGGCACTGGCCGCGCCGCGAGCTTCGCCGTAAACCGCCACGCCGGACCGGTGTGCCGCCATCGGTTCAAAACCCCCGGCTCCGTCGCCCCGCAACCACACGCCCCTCCCGGCGTCCTGGCGGGGCGTGTCCAAATCAAGCGCGAAGAAGTTTTGACCAATGAAAACGTCTTCGTGTCCGTCACCGTCGGCGTCGGCGACCACCGCCGCCGTGGCCGGCGCAAACTGCGTCACCCGCGGGAGCGGGCGTGGCTCGAATCCGTCGGGAGTGTTGATGAACACGTGGTGCGAAAGTGTCGCGGCTTCCTTGACCCGCGCGTCGGCCCCGAACCCCCGGAGCAACTGTTCCATCGTGGCGTCCGCAAACCGGCCGTGGGTGGGTGTTATCCCGCGGAGGTAGGGCAATCCGCCGACCAGTTGTGCGAGCGGGCGCACGGGGGCCACGGCCCCGAGTCGATCGTCGTGTCTGGCCTCCAACAGGTCCAGGAAGCCGTTTCGGTCAAAGTCTCCGTACACCAGCTGCAGCGGGGCGTTCCGACCGGGGCCGGCGGCGGTGTTTTCCCCCCAGTTGGTGGCGATCAAGTCCGGGCGGCCGTCCTCGTTGAAATCGCCGCTGGCCACACCGTTCCACCGGCCAGTGTGCCCGGCAAGGCCCAGCGCGGCGGTCGCATCGACAAGCCGGCCCCGTCGGTTCTCGAACACCGACACCGGCCCCCAGTCCACGGCCAGGACCAGGTCGGGATCCCCGTCACCATCGAAATCGGTGAACACGGCCCCCGACACCATGCCCGTCGATTGGAGCGCGGCGTTGTTGGACTCGTCCGGCGACAATTCCCCGTCGTCGTTCAAGAACACCCTGGACGACGCCGGAACCGGGTAGGCCGCGGGAATTGACCGACCCCCCACGAACAGGTCCAGGTCGCCGTCCATGTCAACGTCGGCAAGGGCGAGCGGCCCCGTCGTACTTGCATTTCCGGCGGCGGCCTCTGCCGCCCGCGCCCCCGTGGAGAAGCTCAGCACAGAGGCGGCCGACCGGGCCGACTCGGGATCGGGGGCCTGTTGGTTCGACTGTCCAATAAGGATCGCCGGAGGTCCAGCGGGTCTGGGCAGCGCCACCGCGGCAGTCTGGTCAAGCGTGGCCGCGGCCGCCGGCCCCATGTCGGCGAGCGTGAACGATCCCCCGTCGTTGCGCAGCCAGGTCAGACGCCCGCCGGCCCCGGTCGGCTGCACCAGGTCGGGATCTCCGTCCGAGTCCACGTCCAGCCAACTGACGCCCGGCCCCAGCTGCGACAGTCTGACCGGCAACATGGGCTGCCGAGTGAAATCGTTGAAGACCAGGTCCGTGTGAACGGCCCCGGACACCACCTCGTCGAACAGGGTTCCGGCAGCGGGCTGTTGGCCTGACCGCGCCCCGTTCCAGGCGGCCTCCGTTCCGGACACCAGCCGCGAGGAGGACCGGTTTATCTCGTAGAGACGGCCCGGCAGCACACCGGCGATTTCGGTGCGCGTACCTCCCGGCCAGTCAACCTCCAGAGCCAGTTCCTCGCCGGCAGCGGCGAAGGTCATCTGGTGGTCGGAATGCGACAGGTAGAGCCCTCCTGCCGACACCTCCCTGGTCTGAAGGGCCGCCGGGCCCCCGCGCAGGGTCACCCTGGCCCCGACCGCGCTGGTGTTGGGCGGGGCGCCCACCAGGCGCACGGCCAACCGCGGCTCGGTGGCCAAGTTCTCCAGTACCAGAGCTGGACGGTTCAGGCGAGTCACGACGACGTCCAGATCACCGTCGCCGTCGAGGTCCCCCGCGGCGATGCCGTGCGAAATGTCCGCTTCCCCGGCGAATCGCCATTCATTGCCGGCCGGCGCGAACTTGAGCCCACCCAGATTGCGGAACGCGGCGTTCGGCGTTTGCAGCGCGCCGAACTGAAGCCGGGCGCGTCGCCACTCCGCGCCGGCCGGCGCCGCGGCTATCCTCTCGCTCGTGTCGCCGTCCAGAATGTCGAGGATGTTCCCGTTCGCGGCCAACAGGTCGTCGAGACCGTCAAGGTCCACGTCCATGAACATCACTCCCCAAGTCCACCCGGACGCCTCAAGCCCGGAATACTGGCCAATCTCCGCGAACGTGCCGTCGCCTCTGTTAAGCTGCAGGGTGTTGCGGTCAACCTGGGGTCGGCTGTCGATGTCGCCGGGCGCCTGGAGCTCCGGCTGCCGCTCGGGGACCTGCGTCTTCCGCGTGCGGGAGTCCATCCCCAGCATCTCCGCCACAAAAACCTCTGGGTACCCGTCTTGATTGAGGTCCGAAAAATCGACCGACATGGCCGAGGCGCTAATGGTGCGAATCACTTCGGGCGGCGCCGCATGAAAAACGCCGTCGTGGTTCAACCAGATTCGGTCCGGGCTGTTGATGTCGTTGGCCACCCACAAGTCAGGGTCGCCGTCCAAATCGAAATCGCGGAAGCGCGCGGCAAGCCCCCAGTCGTCGGGCATGTCCGTCACCGGCACCCCGGCCTCGTCGCGGAACAAACCGTCTTCGGGCGTGACCGGGCGGAAGATCACCGCCTCGCCTGGCACGCCACCCGACTCGTTCACGTAGAAGACATCGCTCTCGCCGAACTCGTACCGCATCCACTCGCCGTGTTCGCGGATCATGCGAAAGTGTTCCCGGAATTCAGGTCGAACCACCGGCCCGGCGTCCGTCGTCTCAACCGTCCGGTCCATTGTCCGCTCGGCGGGCGCGAACAGATCGCGAACCCACCGCTCCTTGTACCGCGTCACAAACAGGTCCAGGTCTCCGTCACCGTCGGTGTCGGCCAGCGTGGGCGTCGTGCTGGCACCCGGCGGGCCGAGCATGGCCGTCTCGGTGAACGTGCCGCGGCCGTCGTTGAGAAACAAGTAATCGCCGTCGCCGTGTGTAGTCACCAAGAGGTCCAAATCGGAGTCGCCGTCGAGGTCGGCGAACACGGCCCCCCGCGACATCCGACCCTCCATGGCCGCTCCCGATTCGGCCGCCTCGAAGCGCCAGCCGCCCAGGTTCCGGTAGAGGATGTTCGGACCCGTCAGACGGCACAGGTAGATGTCGGGGAGTCCGTCACCATCGGCGTCACCAATCGCAACCCCCGAACCGTTGGCCAGGAGCTCGTTCTCCAACAGTGCCGATTCAGAAAGCGTGTTGACGAAATCGAACGGCGCAACCGAAGAAAACCCCGCGTCTTCCCCCCCGCCCCGCGGACGTGGCAACGACCTCCACCGGTAGCCGTCTTCCTGAACCCAGGGCCCGGGTCGGGAAGGCTCGGACCCGCATGCGGCGGCCGCCGCGGCAGCGACCACCGCCACGACCCGCAAAGCCGGGGGCGCCGGCTGGGTCAGCCGCCGTCCCCGGGCAGGTACTCGGCCGGGACGGGCAAATCTGGCCGCTCGCTCGCCCAGAAAACGGTCACGATCCACCACCTGGTGCCGTCATGGAACAGCTGGATGGAGTTGATGCCGCGGGCAAACGGAGTTTCGTCCTCCGGGCTGTTCCGCGATTCGTAGGTGGAAAAGACATGCGCCACCTGGCCGAACTGCTGCACCTCTCTGTGGAGTTCGGTCTCGAAAAAACCGCTTCGTTCGAGCGATTCGGTCACCGCTTCGCCGTATTCGGCCGGCCCCCACGAAAGCCGTTGCGCGCGCGATTCCTGAGACCACGTGGGCATCAGCCGGCCATCGGAAACGAACAGGGACTCGAACCTCCCCCAGTCTCTGGCTTCTCCCGCTTCGCCGGAGATGACGTCGTACAGTGCCGCGACAATGCCGTCTATGGACTCGACATCGGCCGGATCCGCCTCGACCTGCGCTCTGGCAACGCCGGGGCTGACGACGGCGCCCAGCACGGCCGCCGCAAGAAAAGCAGTTCGGTACACTGCCTGGCCGGGGCCTGAACCCACAGGTAATTGATTATTCACGTTCCCTCTCTCGTATTCGGTGTTCGAGGCCTCCGCGGAACCGTGGACCTCGTCCGGGAATCGGCTTTCAAACTGCGGTAGCCGGATCCCGGGCGCATGTTGCATTGCGCCAAGTTGCCGTTTCCGGGTAGCGTTACGCGGGTGGAGCAAGTAGTTACCGCCTCGGCGCGAATACCGAGGGAGCCCCCGCGACGGAATCGATGAACCAGAAAAACCCGGGCAGTTGCCCGATCAACCACGAAGGCGCCGAACGGGCTGCTTCGTCCATTCCGGGGCCGGCGCGCCGGCTGTTGTTTCGGATCGTGGGCGGGGCCAGCGTGGCGGCGGGAATCATTGGTATTGTGGTTCCGCTCTGGCCGACGACCTGTTTCCTGCTCCTGGCCGGATGGTGTTTCGCCCGGAGTTCGCCACGGGCCGAGGCCTGGCTGTACCGTAACCGGTTGTTCGGCCGGTACCTCAGTGCCTACCGTGAACGGGGCGTGATCTCGTACCGGGTGCGCCGCGGAGCGCTCATGGTGTTGTGGGTCTCGATCGGGTTGTCTGCCGTCCTGTTCGCCCGGCAGTTGTGGATCCTGGCGCTTCTGCTGCTCGTGGCCGTGGCGGTCTCGGCGCACCTGATGTCACTCCGGCGGGAAGAGCCCCCCTCCACCAACCAGACGAGGCCCGGCCAGTCCGGCGGTGCCGGGAGGGCACGCAGCCGGATCAGCGCTTAACGGCCCCGGCCTCCAGCAAAGCAGTTGTGCTGTAACCGGGCACGATCTCCGTGAACACTACCTCGCCGCCGCGACTTTCCACGTCCCAGGCCCCGGGAAGGTCGCCCCGGCTGTAGTCGGCCCCCTTGGCGAGCACGTCGGGGCGCAGGAAGCGGATGAGCTCCGCCGGGTCCGCCTGGTCGAACGGAACCACCCGGTCCACCTCCGGAAGCTGTTCGAGCGCCTCCGCGCGCGGGGCGAGTGGCTGTACGGGTCGCCCCGGCCCTTTCAGCCCCCGCACCGAAGCGTCGGTGTTCAGACCCACCACCAGACGGTCGCCGTGGGCGGCGGCCTGTTTCAGCGCCGCTCGATGGCCGGGGTGGAGCAGGTCAAAGCACCCGTTGGTTAACACGATTCCGTCACCGCCCGCCCGCCACTGCGCAACCTTCCGTGCCGCCCGGTTCCACGCAGTGTCCGCGATAACCGCGTCCAGGGCCCTGGTTACCTCCTCAACGGATATCAGATCCATTGCGCCGGGCTGCCGGATTCGCCGCCCCCAAGTTCCTTTGCCGCCGGTCATGTTCAGGGCGTCGGCGTGACGATCCACGATCACGTGTCCCTCCCCCAGAGGCCCCGTATGCCCCGGGCTCGTCGCCGCGTACAGGCCAACCACGCGGCCGCCCGCCGCCGCACACACGTGGGCGGTTCCGGAGTCGGGGGCGACCACGGCATCGGCCTCCGCGCAGAGGCCCAGGAGCTGAACCAGCGAAGTTTGTCCGCACAGGTTGGAGGCGCCGCTCATTTCTGACAGGCGGCGGGCGGCGTTTGTCTGCCAGGGGGCCGGTGAGCCGGTGATGGCAACCACGGCCCCGTGTTTCCGTGCCGCGGTCCGGGCCACAGCGGCGTAGCGCTCCAGGGGCCAAGCCCGTTCGTCAGCGGGGCCGCCGCTGGCGAACGGGCTGACCGGGCGTCCAGATCGACCCGCGTCTGGCGCGCCCGGTCGCGCTGCTCCTCGGGAATCGGAATTCGGTGCGGGAGCGCCGGGCCGTCTGCGTGCGCCCGCGCGGGGCCTCCGGGCGGTTCATTCGCTCCCAGAGCCCGTACAAAACGCAGCATCTCGGCAGCGAAGTGAACCCTCGCGGGGGACTGGCCCCGCGGAACGCGCTCGTGGACAAAGGCCCGGTGCAGGTCTTTCGACCGTGCCTTTGGGACGCCGACACGCCGGCGCGCCCTCACGCCGAGGCTGACCAGATTGGCCCGAAACGAGGGGTGCATGTGCAGAAGTGTGCCGTACCGCCTCCCCCGCAAACGCCCGTGGGCCGCCTGGATACCCCGCCGACCCGCCGACCGGTCCACTTCAACCAGGTCGAACTCGCTCAAGTGGCGCAGCAGTGCCGCCTCAACCGACCCGATGATCCAGGTGGTCTCGGGGGCGCGCCCCACCGCCGCGGCCCTTCGCACGGCCGGCACGGTCATGCACACATCGCCGATGTGAGAGAGGCGCAGAACAGCCAGTGCCCCGGTGGGGCGCCCCCGCGGAGTCAGTAGGCCGGCAACCCCGTGACATCCTGGCCCAGCACAAGGGCATGGATGTCGTGCGTACCTTCGTAGGTGTAAACGGATTCGAGGTTGGCCATGTGCCGCATCGCACCGTACTCGGCCAGAATCCCGTTGGCCCCCAGCAGCCGGCGGGCCTCCCGGGCGCACTCGCACGCGATATGGACGTTGTTGCGTTTGGCCATCGACACATGCTGCGGCCGCATCGTCCCCGCGTCCTTCATGCGTCCCAGGCGCAGCGCCAACAGCTGGGCCTTGGTGATCTCGGTGAGCATTTCGGCCAACCGAACCTGCTGGATCTGTTTTCCGGCGATGGGCCGGTCGCCGAACTGCACCCTGTTCCCGGCATAGTCCAGAGCTTCGCAGTAACAGGCCATGGCCGCGCCGATCGCCCCCCACGCAATCCCGTAGCGGGCCTGCGTCAGGCACATAAGGGGGCTCTTCAGTCCTTTGCTCTCGGGCAGGATCGCGTCCTCGGGCACCTCAACATCGCTCAGAACGAGCTCGGAGGTGTCGGACGCCAGCAGCGACAACTTCCCTTCCTGGTCTTTCGCCGAGAATCCCGGCGTACCGGTTTCCACCAGGAACCCGCGGATCGAACTGGCGTCGTCCAGCTCGCCGGTCTTCGCCCACACCACGGCCACATCGGCCATCGACCCGTTGGTGATCCACATCTTCGCGCCGTTGAGGAGCCAGCCGCCGTCCGTGCGGGCCGCGCGGGTGATCATTCCGCCGGGGTTGGAACCAAAGTCGGGCTCGGTGAGCCCGAAGCAGCCAATCGCCTCGCCGGAGGCCAGCCGGGGCAGCCAGTTCCGCCGTTGTTCTTCCGACCCGAACGCCCAAACGGGGTACATGACCAGTGCCCCCTGAACCGATGCGAACGAGCGCAGCCCCGAATCGGCCCGCTCCAGCTCTTGCATGATCAGGCCGTAAGCCACCGAGTTCAGTCCGGCGCAGCCGTACTCCTCGGGAAGTGTGGCCCCCAGAAACCCCATCTCTCCCATCTGGGGAATCAGATCCCTGGGGAAGGTCTTGTTGACGTAGTGCTTGGCGATGACCGGCATGACCTGGTCTTCCACCCACTCGCGCACCAGGTCCCGAACAGCGACTTCTTCATCGTCCAGCAGATCATCCAGCCGAAAGTAGTCTACTCCTTCGAACGCCATCTCATCCTCAATTTGGGTTCCTGGTCGCCGTCGTCATCGCCGTTGCCTTCGTTTCGCCCGCGTCCGGGACTGAACCGGTCGCGCCGGTCGGCGGTCCGCCAGCGGGCGTAGCCCTTCATCAGTTCTCCGCCAATGCGCATTCCCAGGTAATAGGCCGCCACAAGCGGAAGCGCCCACGCACCCGGCTGCAACACGTCGGTGGTCGCCACGCGAGAAATCCAAATGGCGAAGGGCAGAGTGACCACGAGCGCCACGAAGTGACTGCCGATGTGACGGGTCACCGTCTTCACTCGGACGGTTCCGCGCCCACGGCCGCCAGTTCGGCCTCGATTTCCTCGTCGGTCAGCGCGTGGTCCGTCCGCTTGGCCAATCCGAAAACCGCCTGGCAGAGATGGTCATCGTCAGAATCGTATCCGTTCACTTCCAGCCAGAACCGCACGTTGCTAAGACCAGACACCGGCGACACCTCAACCTGCTGTTCCCTGCCGACAAGCGACGCCGGCACGCCGCTGTACACCAAATCCTGGAGCCACGAATCTCCCTTCTTCATCGCCTTGATGATCGCCGCGGCGTGGACGCCGGTGCCCGTCCGGAACGCATCTCTTCCCACCACGGGATAGGCCGGACCGATTTCGACTCCGCACATCTCCGAAGCCAGCCGGCAGTACTCGTCGAGCCGGGTCAGCGGCCGCGAGCGCACCCCGAGCAGATACAGGTTCACCAGCATCAGGTCCATCTCGGTGTTACCCACCCGCTCGCCAATGCCCAGCGCCGTGGCGTGCACGCGGCTCACGCCTTCCTCAATCGCCGCCAGCGCGTTTGCCAGGCCCAGGCCCCGATCGCGGTGTCCGTGCCAGTCCACCAGCACGGGTTCTTCCGTTGCCGCCGCCACGCCCCGGGCGAACCGCACCAGCTGCCGCACCCCCCGGGGCGTTGCGTGCCCCACCGTGTCGGCCAGACAAATGCGCTTGGCGCCCGCCTCGATCGCCGTCCGAAACAGCTTGTCAAGGGTGCGGGGTCGCGAACGGGTGGTGTCTTCCGTCACGTACATCACGTCCAGCCCCTCGCCCGCCGCGTACGACACGGCCCGGTGCGTGTGTTGGAGGATCTGGTCGATGTTCCAGTCCTCGGCGTACTGACGGACCGGGGAACTGCCGATGAATGTGGCTACCTCCAGCGGTATCCCCGCCGCCTGCTGGATGCGCGCGATCGGCTCGATGTCGCTGATCACCGTGCGAGCGGCGCAGTTCGGCTTGATGGACAAGTTCGTCCGCGCGATTTCCACGGCCAGCGTGCGGGCCGCCTCGTTGGCCCGGGGCCCGGCGCCCGGCAGGCCGATGTCGGCGGCCTCAATGCCGAGCCCGTCCATGCAGTGCAACAGGGCCTTCTTTTCTTCGATGCCGGGGTCCCGGACCGACGGGCTCTGGAGACCGTCTCTCAGCGTCTCGTCGTTGAGTTCCACCGCGGCCGACGAGTAGTCAAAACCGCCCCCCTCCCGGTTCCAGTCGTGGATCAGGTCGGACGGGCCGGAAATCTCCTTCGGAGCGGTCAGGAGACTTCCCCGTGATCACCGATGTTGGTCGTGCCCGAGACCCCCCGGAGCTTCACGTGGTCACCAATCACCGAGTCCCTGAGGTCGCAGTCCTCAATCACGCAGTCCGAACCGACGATGGTGTTTTGCAGCCGCGACCCCCGCACCCGGGTGTTTTCCGCCACGCTGACGTAAGGACCCATCCGGGACCCGCTGGTCTCCACGCCTTCCGCCAGAGCGACCAGCGGGGGCCCGTCTTGCCGCAGGATCCCATGCCCCCGGTCGAGCATGATCCTGTTCGTGTCAAGAAGTCCCCCGACCGTGCCGCAGTCATGCCATCCCCGGGCGGGGGCGGTCCGAATGTCAGCGCCCTGGTCTATCATGTACTGGAAGGCGTCGGTCAAATAATATTCCCCCCGATTCGGAGGACGCGACAGTACGTCGTGCACACCCTCAAACATGAGCCGATGGTCCGATACCAGGAACAGCCCAATCGTGACCAGCCGCGACACAAGCTCGGTCGGTTTCTCGACGAGCCTCCGGATGCGTCCCCCCGCGTCGGCAACCGCAACACCGAAACTGCTCCAGTCATCGGTTTCGCGGGTCCAGAATATCGCATCGGCACCCCTGAACCGGCGCACGGCGGAAAAATCGGCGTCGAATAGCGTATCGGCGAACGCGATGAAACTCGGCCCCGTCACCCACGGTTCGGCAACCGCAATGGCGTCGGCCGTGCCCCTCTGCTCTGCCTGGGGGACGACACGGACCAGAAGGTTCGGGAACTGCGCCCGAAGCCACTGCTCGACCTGCCCGCCGAGGTGACCGGTGACGGCGATCACCTCGTCCACGCCCTCCGCCCGAAGCTGTTCGATTATGTAGGACAGGACCGGGCGATTCGCCACCCTCAGCAGGGGTTTCGCCCGGGAGTGGGTATGTGGCCGGACTCTTGTGCCCTTGCCCGCTAGCGGTATAATGGCCTGCATGATCGAACCAAGTTCCGGGGCGGGCGCAGGCCTGACAAGAGTCTACCTGATTTCGTTCGCATCCGTCTGGGATGCGGTGCTCGACCACATCGCCTCGAAACGCCGCTGGGAGCTGGTGCAGGCAGACGAGGAAGTGGGGGAAATCTGGGCCACCCGCGCGACAGGACTCCGGGGGAAGAACAAGAACGATGTGCGGGTTCGCGTTTCGCTGGACCACAACGGCCTTACCCAAGTGACCGCGACCGCAACCGCCACGATGAAGCCGCGCCCCGAACACTCCGCCCGGCTGGTTAAGGCCTTCTTGGCGAATCTTGACCGGCGGGTCAGCGCGTAATGCGCCTTTGGTGATTGCCGCGCACGGGCAGCCCGGGCGCGGCCCCGTACGCCGGACGGCGCGGGGTGCCGCGCGGGTCGCCTTTGTAGTGGCAGCCGGTTGCGGCGGCGATGCCGACGGCGCGCCCGGGAATCCAGACAACAACCAGGAAGAGCGTGTCGCCGTTGCAGAACCCGCATCACGGTACTTGGCCCACCTGATGTTCGTGGCTCCCGAAGGACCCGCTTTTTTGGGCGTTTTCGATCAGTCCGTCTCCGGTGGCGTGCTCGCTACCGACTACGCTGCCTGGACGCGCCTTGGTGGTATCTGGCAGCAGACCTTGGGCGTATCCGACACGCTTCCCGCTTCCCGGGCCGCCTGGCGGATCCTCCCTTCCCAGGGCCTGGCGGTCGGAGTGGAAGGAGACGGGTCGCTGGCCGCGCTTCGCACGGATGCTCCGGGCGGGGGAGTCCGGTTGACCTTTCTGAGCCGCCTGGGCACCTGGCCCAGCCCCACGGGGCAGGGAGAGTGGTTGGCCAGCGCCAGCCTGGAGCACGCCGGCGAGGTGTTTTCCGGGTTGGCGTTCTTCCGAAGGGGAGCCCAGCAGCTTGACCTGCCGCGAAGCCGGTCGGTCGCACGCGTGTTCCTGCTCACGGCAGGGGAGGACCGTTCGATTATCCTTTACGAAGGGCTCGGCCGGGCCCCTTCCACCGGGCACGCCTTCTTTGCCGGCACCGAGACAGAGGCAGCGGAAATCGAACTGGCCGGCGGGCCCGATCAATGGACCTTCTCCTTTCCCGAAATCGGATTGTCGGGCGAGCTGCAGCTAGACGGCCAGGGGCGGACCGGGGGCACCGGGGGCGGACCGGGCCTGGCTGCCCTGCGGGGCACGGTACGAGTGGACGCGGACGGCGCGGACTTTGCGGTGCGCGGACTTACCGCCGGACTGGCGCTGCCGTGAGAACCGCGTGGCACCGCACTTGAGGGGCGTGCGTGGAATTTGACTGGCTCACCGCCGGCATCACCATCCTGGCGGCCTCGCTGACCGGGGGCGTAACCAACCGGATTGCGGTAACCATGCTGTTCAAGCCCAGCGTTCCCCCCCGGATCTTCGGGCGGGAAGTGAAATGGCTCCAGGGCGCAATTCCCAAGAACCAGGACCGGTTGGCGGCCTCCATCGGGAATACGGTGAGCGGTTCACTGCTGACGTCTTCTGACATCAAGGACGAGCTCCGCGGGTTGGAGGAGGAGTTCCTGGCGCGGCTGCGCGAAATGATGTCCGACCTCGTTTCGGAGTCGCATCCCCCTCTGGCAGAGATCATCCCCGAACCGGCTCTCCAAGAGGTCAGGTTTGTGCTGGTCAATCTGCTTGCAAAGGGTCGCGATGCCGCGGTGGTCCAATTGAAGGAGACCGCCCAGGCCAGGGACGCGGCCTCGAGGCAGGCTCTCGTGGAGTGGCTTCGGTCGGCCGCCGGCAAGTCTCCGAAATCGGGGTGGACGGAGATGCTTCATCTGGTGCCACCCGACAGGATAGCCGGCTGGCTGGCAGCGCTGCTCAACTCTGGAACCGCCAGGGCGCTTTCCCAGACCGCGGCGGTGAATCTGGTTGACAGTTTCCTCAGCAAACCCATCGGGCGTTTGGACCGGTACGTGGGGCCGGAAGCCGCCTTCAGGGCAGCCGAGTCGATCGGGCCCGGCGCCTGGGAGTGGGTAGCCACGCAGGTACCGCGCATTGCCCAACGGATTCAGGTGGCCGACCGGATTGCCGACAACGTGAATGCCCTACCCCCCGACAAACTCGGATCCCTGATCCACGGGTTGGGCCGAAGCGAGCTTCAGATCATCGTCCGCCTGGGGTACGTGATCGGAGCGGCGGCGGGAGGCATGGTGGTGCTCATGAACTATGGCGGGAGGCTCTTCCCTTGAAGACACCGAGGCAGGTTCGTTTCCCCCGGGTGATGGCGGCCCTGTTTGCACTTGTGGCGGCGGTCGCGGCTTCCGCCTGCGGGCCGGCCTCCGAGTCCGACTCGGAAGCGGTGGGCGGCGGATTCGATCGCACCGAAGGACGGGCCGGGCTGAGGGGGCTTGAGCTTGACAGGCCGCTGCCCGTGGAACCATTCACCCTGACCGGCATCGAGCTGACCGGGACCGAGCCTGTGGCGTTCGACTTTCCCGATGACGTCTCCGACAAGCTCGCGCTGTTTTTCTTCGGGTTCACCAACTGCCCCGACATTTGCCCCGTCCAAATGGCGGTATTGAGCCAGGCGTTGTCTAACCTGTCGCACGCTGAGCGGTCCCGGGTGCGGGTGGTGTTCGCCAGCGTCGACCCGGAGCGCGACACGCCCGAGCAGATCCGGCAGTGGCTCGACACCTTTGACCGGCGGTTCATCGGCCTTCGTGATGATCTGGACTCCGTCAACGCAGTTCAGGTGGCGCTGGGGCTGCCGCCTTCGGTCATGTCGCCCGGGGGCGAGCCCGGTCACGCCACCCCGGTGGTCGCGGTCTACGGAGACTCGGTGCGTGCGATGTATCCCATGGGCGTGCGTCAAACCGACTGGCGGCATGACTTGCCGATCATGATCTCCCGGGCGGCTGGCGACGGCAACGGAGGGTGAGGTGGTGGTGCGCCGCCCAGGGCGCTGCGTGGTCTTGGCAGTGGCAGGCATATCCCGGCGTCTGGCTGTTCGTCGGAGCCCTCGCCGGCAGCTACTGGCTCGCCGCGGCCCGCCCTTGGTACGACGCCGGGCCGCGGTGGCTGCTACGGAAAGCGAGTTTCGGTCTGGGCGTTCTGACCCTCTGGATCGCCCTGGACTGGCCTGTTGGCGCGCTGGGATCCGGTTATCTGGCCTGGGTCCACATGGTGCAGTTCCTGCTGATCGCCCTTGTCGCTCCGCCCCTGCTGCTGACCGGGCTGCCGGCCCGGGTGCGCCTTCCGGTGCGACCCGGAGTCGGCCTCGCCGTGTTCCACACGGTGGTGGTCGCCACGCACTGGCCGGCGATCGTGGACGGGATGATGGCCACCCAAACGGGGTCGTTCGCGTTTGACATCGTGTGGTTGGCGGCCGGGCTGGCGTTCTGGGCACCTCTCGTGCGCCCGGCGCGGCCCATGCACTTCGGAATGCAGGCCGTCTATCTGCTGGCGAGCACGGTTCTGCTGACGCTCCCCTACATCTTCCTCACTTTCGCCGAACTCCCGTTCTACGCCACCTACGAACTGGCCCCGCCCGTCGGCCCGCTTTCGTCGGCGGAAGACCAGCGGATGGCCGGTCTGTTGATGCGGATCGGGGGCGGTATTGTTCTGTGGACCGCGACCGGTGTGTGTTTTTGGCGGTGGTACCAGACAGACCGCGACGGACCCGCCGGAGGCAAGAAACCGTTGTTTTCAACCTCCCGCTGACCGCACCCAGTCGATATAGCGGTCGAGCCCCGACTCCACGGGCAGTACCAGGACCTCGGGGGTGTCATACGGATGGAGCTCCGCGGCTCTTTGGACCAGACGGTCCGGGTGGGCGGTCTTGGCGATCGCCATCGCTTCGTCCTCTTCACGCAATTCGCCCTCCCACCGGTAGACCGACACAGCCTCCGGCAGAACGGTCACACAGGCCGCGAGCCTTTCCTCCACCAGTTGCCGGCCCAGGCGACGCAGCGTTTCGGCGTCCGGGCCGCTCATCAGAACCACTTTCATTATTGCCGCATTCCTCCCAAATGGACCGGGTCCCATGACAGTTTCCCGCGGATTCACTGCCGCCCGCAAGAAGTTCACGAAAATCGCACTTTCCGGTAACAGCCCCAATATGCGGCCGGGGCTGTTCTGGTACCGCAGTTCGGTCGCCGGGGGGACCGAGGTGGCGGTGGGTGTTCATCCGGGACCACAACCTGTGGCTGTGGACCCCCGACGGGCGCGAGACCGGGCTGACGGGGCGGCGGGAAGAGCGGCGGGACTCACCGTAATATCGACTATGTTCTGGAAATGAGGATAGCTGTTGTCGGAACCGGTATCTCGGGTCTCGGAGCGGCCTGGCTGCTCGCCCCGAAACATGACCTGCACGTCTTCGAGCGCGAGACGCGAATCGGCGGCCACACCCACACCCACCGGGTCGCCGGACCCTGGGGCTCCATCGCGGTCGACTCCGGGTTCATCGTCTACAACGAGGAGACCTATCCCCTCTTGGCGAGACTCTTTGCGGCGCTCGGGGTGCGCTCCAGACCGAGCGACATGTCGTTCTCTTTCGAGTGCGAGCGATGCCGGGTGGTGTACAGCGGGTTGGGTGTGAAGGGGGTCTTCGCCGATCCGCATAATGCGTTTCGACCGGGATTTCTGAGATTCCTGGCGCAGATCCGGCGATTTCACGCCGCCGGCCGGCGGGGCGGCGCCACCTGGGATGGTCGGACGTTGCGTGATCTCGTCGCACAGGCCGGTTCGGAGGTGCTTGGGCGTCACTATGCCTATCCCTTGGCTTCGGCGCTGTGGTCGACGGGGATTCCAACCGTGACCGGGTTTCCGGCCGCGAGGTTCGTCGACTTCTTTCGCCGTCACGGACTCTTCCAGTTACGCGGGCGGCTCCAGTGGCGGTCGATCCCCGGGGGAAGCAGGACCTACGTGGAAGCGATGCTGGGTCGGCTAGAGGGGCGTGTCCACACGGGCCTCCCGGTCAGTTCAGTGGTTCGCGGGGAGACGGCTTGCCGGCTGCACTTCGCGGACGGCGCCAGCCAGGAGTTCGACCGGGTCATCCTGGCCACGCACGCCGACGAGGCCCTCGCCCTCCTGCGGGAACCCTCCGACACCGAACGGGAATTACTGGGCGCATGGCGGTACGCGACCAACGATACCTGGATCCACTCCGATCCCGGGTACCTGCCCTCGCGCGCGGCGGCGCGGGCCTCCTGGAACTATCATGTTGGCGATTGTCGGAACCCCTCCCCGGCAACTACCATGACGTACAACCTCAACCGTCTTCAAGGCCTCGATCCGGCCACGCCCTTTCTCGTCACCTTGAACCCTCCGCGGCCCCCGAACCACGCCCACGATCGCGTCAGCTATACCCATCCGGTCTATACGGTGGCGTCGGCCTCCACCCAGTCGGCCATTTCCGCGCTCAACGGCCGGCGTGGCACGTATTTCTGCGGCGCCTACCTCGGCTTCGGCTTCCACGAGGACGGGTTGCGATCGGCGGTCGTGGCTGCCGAACAACTCGGCGGGAGGTTCGAATGAGCAATCCGCTTCGCTCCGGGCTCTACTTGGGCACGGTCCGGCACCGGCGCCGCGTGCCTCGTCATAACTCGTTCCAGTACAGGGTCTACCAGTTGCTCCTGGACCTCTCCGAACTTGCGGCGCTCGATCGCGAGATCGGGTTCTTCGGCTATAACCGCGCCGGACTCATCTCGTTTCACGACCGGGACCATATGGGGGGCACGGACGAACCGTTGCGAGACAAGCTCGCTCGCTGGCTGCGCGCGCAGGGACGCGACCTGGGTGACTCGCGGGTCATGCTGCTCACTAACCCCCGCGTTCTCGGCTACGTTTTCAACCCGGTGTCTTACTTCTTTTTTCTGGACGGTGCGGGCGGGCTCCGCTTCACGGTGGCCGAGGTCTCCAACACCTTCGGCGAGGCATACTGCTATCTGCTCGACGGCAGCGATCCGGTGGGGGGGCAGGCGGTCCGTTCACGTGTGGACAAGCGGTTCCACGTCTCGCCGTTCATGCAGATCGACGGGGTCCACTACGAATGGATCGTGACGCCGCCCGGCGACCGTCTCACCATCCACATCGACGAGTTCGAGGGGGACGAGAAGTACTTCGACGCGACGTTGAACCTGGTCCGCCAGCCCCTTACCACCGCAAGCCTCGCCCGGGCGATGCTCAGCAATCCGCACCTGACGGCGCGGACAATCTTCCTGATCCACTTGCAGGCCGCGAAGCTGTGGGCCAAGCGTGTTCCGTTCTTTCGCAAGCCCGAGCCGCCGGACAATGGGCTTGGGGGTTGGCGGCGGGGAAGGCGGGGGATGCGATGAACGGCGCGCAGCGGCGGCAGGTGAGCTCAGCCGGACTGGCTTCCGGCATGGTGGACCGTATCGGGCGCGCGGTCGTTCTCGGTTCCCTGCGCCGCCTCAAGAGGGGGTGCCTGCGGATCCGTACCCCCGATGGCACGGTGTATCGATTCGGAGGCCTCCAGCCTGGGCCTGAGGCCACGATCAGCGTGCACCATCCCCGTTTCTTCCGGCGAATGCTGGCGGACGGAGAGGTCGGGGCCGGGGAGGCGTACATGCGGGGTGAGTGGTCGGCGGATTCGGCGATGGACGCGGTGCGTCTGGGCATTCTGAACCGCCGCTTTCCGAGGCCTCTGGCGCCCCTACTGTGGCCGGCGGCGGGGGCGGCGTGGATGGCGCACAAGTTCCGATCGAACACGGTGTCGGGATCACGCCGTAACATCCGCGATCATTACGATTTGGGTAACGAGTTTTTCGCCCTCTTTCTCGATCCGTCAATGACGTATTCGTGCGCATACTTTGACGAGGAGCGGCTGGAGGCCGATGCAGGCGCGACGCCGACCTCGGCACGTGGGGCTGGCGGGGATTCGGCCCCGTCCATGGTCGACATGCAGGCCCTGCACCGCGCCCAGTTGACGAAATACCGGTTGCTGGCGACCAAAGTCGGCCTCCGCCCCGGTTCGCACGTCCTGGAGATCGGCTGTGGGTGGGGCGGGTTCGCCGAGGTCGCGGCGTCGGAATTCGGGTGCCGAGTGACCGGAGTGACGATTTCGCGCGAGCAGGCGGCCTACGCGCGTGAGCGCATGGCCCGCGCGGGGCTCGCGGACAGGGTCTCGATCGAGCTAATGGATTATCGCGAGATCACGGGCATGTACGATTCCGTCGTATCGATCGAGATGCTCGAAGCGGTGGGTCACCGGTTCCTGCCGGCGTACTTCCGCAAGTGTGACGGCGTGCTCGCGCCCGGCGGGCGCGCGGTCATCCAGGTGATCACGATTCCTGACAGCCGCTACCTCCGCTACCGGCTTCGCCCCGACTACATCCAGCGCTTCATCTTTCCCGGCGCGCACCTTCCTTCGCTGGGGGCGCTGACCCGCGCGCTGAGCCCGACGGCCCTCCGAATCAGGGACCGCGAGGATGTCGCCGCCCACTACGCTCTTACGCTGGTCATGTGGAGACGGCGGTTGCTGGAACGGCGGAACGCCCTGTTCGACCTGGGGTTCGACGAGGCATTCTTGCGGAGGTGGGAGTTCTACTTTGCGTACTGTGAGGCAGCGTTCCGAACCCGCCATGTAGCCGACTGGCAGCTCGTGCTGGAACGGAGAGGATGACATGAGCGCTCCATTCGCGGTCGCGACGGTGGCCGTGACGATCATACCGGTCATGGTCCTGCTGTGGTACCGGCAACTGCGCACCCGCGAGGCCGACGTGGTGGACCTGGCGTGGACGGTGGGTCTGGGTGGCGCGGCGGTGTTCTACGCGGCGGCGGTGCCGGTGGGGATGGGGTGGCGGCGCTGGATGGTGGCCGCGATGGCGGGGTTGTGGTCGCTGCGCCTGGCCGCGCACCTGCTCCGACGGGTCAGGTCGCCGAGCGAGGATGGGCGCTACCGGGACCTGCGGGTGAAGTGGGGACGCGGTGCACCGGTCAGGTTCTTCGTCTTCTTCCAGGTCCAGGCTGCGCTGGTGATCGTGCTTTCGGTGCACTTCCTGCTCGCCATGCGGTCGCCGGATCCGTCGCTGCGTGCGATGGACCTCGTGGGGGTGGCGATCTGGTTTGTTTCACTGGTCGGCGAGTCTGTCGCGGACCGCCAGTTGCGGCGCTTCCGGGCTACACCCGGCAACGAGCAACGGGTGTGCAGGGTGGGCCTGTGGCGATATTCGCGGCATCCCAACTACTTTTTCGAGTGGCTGCAGTGGCTGGCGTACGTGCCGGTCGCGCATGGCCACGCTCCCCCGTGGGCCATCCTCTTCGCACCGGTTCTGCTGTTGTTCTCGATCCGGTTCGTGACGGGCATCCCGCCCATCGAGCGGCGGTCGGTCGAGCGGCGCGGCGAGGAATACCGCCGCTACCAGCGAACCACGAACGCGTTCATCCCCTGGTTCCCGCGGCGCGACCCATGAGCATTGCCGGAGCGGTCGTGCGGGGTGCCCTGGCGGCCGCCGAGTCGGGCCGGGTCCCCGACTTCGCCGTTCGGGCCGGGATCCGGGCCCTGCTGCGGGGACGGCTGCGTTCCCTGGCCACCGAACCGCCCCTCGACGAGGACACGCTGCGCACCGGCCCCATCGCTCCAGCCCCGCGCGAGGCGAACGAGCAACACTACGAGGTCCCCGCTGCGTTCTTCGAACTGGTTCTGGGACCCTGGCACAAGTACTCCTGCTGCCTGTGGCCGGATGGCGACCGCGAACTCACCCTCGCCGATGCCGAACTCGCCATGCTCGAGGTCACGTGCGCGCGTGCCGGGCTCTCCGATGGACAGGATATCCTCGATCTCGGCTGCGGCTGGGGCGCGCTCACCCTCTTCGCCGCCGAACGCTATCCGGGCAGCCGCATCGTCGCGGTTTCCCACTCGGCCTCGCAGCGCCGCCATATCGGGGCGCGGGCGCGACGGCGGGGACTGGACAACGTCCTCGTCGTCACGGCGGACGTCTCAGACCTTCATTTCGCGAGCGAGCGATTCGACCGCGTCGTATCGGTCGAGATGTTCGAGCACATGAACAACCATGCCCTCCTTTTGAAGAGAATTGCAAACTGGATGCGGCCCCGGGCCCGGCTCTTCGTTCACGTGTTCTGCCATCACGCCCGCGCCTACCGCTTCTGCCGCGAGGGGCCGGGGGACTGGATGGCGCGAGAGTTCTTCACCGGCGGCCTCATGCCAAGTCCGACGCTGGTGCCGAAGTTCCGGAGTGAACTCGAGCCCGAGGACGATTGGTTCGTGCCGGGAACGCACTACGCACGCACCTCGGAAGCCTGGCTCGCCAACCTGGACAGAGAGCGAGGCGGGGTGGCGTCGATCTTCGCCGAGACCTATGGTCCCGCGTCCTCCGCCCGCTGGGTGCAGCGCTGGCGACTGTTCTTCCTGGCGGTAGCCGAGACCTTCGCCTACGGCGGCGGTCGGGAGTGGGGGGTTTCACACCATCGATTCAGAAAGCCTGCCTGATGATAGAGACCGCCGCACGCGACCACGTCGATACCGATTCACTTGCGCCGACTGACCGGATCGATTTTCTGTGCAGCTATGCGTTCGTGGGCATGCACATCCTGGCGTTCGCCTTCCTGTTCACCGGGTTGAGCATCCCGGCGTTGCTCGTCTGCCTGATCACCTTCTGGGTGCGCCTCTTCGGGATCACCGCCGGTTATCACCGCTACTTCGCGCACCAGTCGTTCAAGACGAGCCGTCCATTCCAGTTCGCGCTGGCTTGGCTCGGCGCGAGTGCCGGACAGAACGGGCCGCTCTGGTGGGTGTCGCACCACCGGCTTCACCACCGCCACGCCGACACCGAGGACGACATCCATCCACCGGGACTCAAGGGGTTCTGGTGGGCGCACGCCGGCTGGATCATGTCGCGTCGCTACGACGGCTACGATACATCCCTGGTGCGGGATCTGCGTCGGTTCCCCGAACTGCGCCTGCTTGATCGGCTACACATGCTGGCACCGCTCAGCGTCGCCATCGTCCTCTTCGGGCTCGGCTGGTGGTTCGAGGTGGCGTTTCCCGGACTCGGCACCACGCGCTGGCAGATGCTGGGTTGGGGACTGTTCGTCAGCACCGTCCTGCTATACCACGTGACTTTCCTGGTCAACTCGGTTACCCACATGTGGGGACGCCGGCGCTACGCCACGAAGGACCATTCGCGCAACAACTGGTGGGTCGCGTTGCTGACCCTGGGCGAAGGGTGGCACAACAACCACCACCGCTATCCGACTTCGGAGCGGCAGGGGTTCTACTGGTGGGAATTGGACGTCACGCACCATGTGTTGAAGGGGTTGGAGAAAATGAGGCTGGTGTGGGATCTGCGGGTGCCGCCGGCGCGGGCCTATCGGCGGCAAGCGGGCGGGTCGTGACGGCGCCCCGTTTCGCCAAGCCTATCTGAAGCCAGCGTCTGCCGGGCTCCGTCGATCCTCACGTCAAGATCGACGGCCATCTCGATGCGCGCCCACCACCAATGCCTCGTCGCCCGGCGTCCGCTGAAGCCTCGGGGGCTAGATCCCCAGCAGGATTCCGATGCCCGCCATGAGCGCGAAATTGCGGGAGCTGGGATCACCTCCCTCCTCATCCCATTCGGTGAGGAGGCCCCGGCTGTAGCGCAAATCAACCGTGAAGTAGTAACGGCCGGTCAGCCCGACATCGAACACCAATGCCCCCACGGGCCCCGTGTCCGTGGAACCACGGTTGGGAAGCGCGGCATCGCAGACGGCGCCTTCGGGGTCTTCGGGAGGTTCCGTCAGTCCGCAGCCCACCTCCACTCCGTAGTACCAACCGCCCATCAGCGAAAACCTGAACCGGCGACGGGGATCGGTCACCGAGCCGCGCATCATGACCGGGATGTCCATATAGTCAATCCTGATATCACCTGATTGCCGGGCGGACCGCAGCCCCGCGCCGCGGCGCGAATACACGGTCTCGACCTGCACCCCCAGCCACTCCAGGCCACGGACGTTTACGAACGCGCCCACCGACAACCCCCGGCGCATCCCGGCCCTGGGGACCCGTGCATCGTTGAAATTCGCGCCCCCCTTGAAACCGACCTCAACCTCCTGGGCCGAAACCGGGGTCGGCCCCAAGAACGCCGCGGCGGCAAACAGGGCGCCGAGCGCCGCCGCAACCGCGGCGGCGGCGCGTCGCGCCGGTGAGGCGGTCAGTTCCCTCTTGTCCCCGCGTCGGCAGTCATACCGTCGGGGAAAATCTCCTGCCAGGCCTCCATGAACTTGTCCATGTCTTCTTCGGTGCTGATCGAAACCCGCAGGTAGTCGAGCATCGGCGGGAAGTCGCGTCCCACCGCGATGTTGCGGCGGCGGAACTCCCCCCGGACCTCCGAAGCCATGCGACCCGTGTGGACCATGAAGAAATTGGTGTCGCTGGGAAGGACCTTGAAGCCCATCTCGATGAGGGCTTCCCTCGTCTCCTCGCGAACGCGGATCGTCTCGTCGCGCACCCAGTGCTCGGTCTCGGTGTCGGCCAGAGCCGCCACGCCGCCCCACTTGGCGAGAGCGTTCACGGTGCCGGTGGTGTAGCGCCGCATGTCGGAGATCATGTCGCGCGGAGCGATCCCGTAGCCCAGCCGCATGCCGGCCATCCCGTAGATCTTCGAGAAGGTGCGCGTCACCAGGACCTTGCGGCCCTCCTTCACGTAGGGCACCGCGGTGGCATACGACGGGTCCATGATGAAGTGGTGATACGCCTCGTCGATCAGAACGGGGATATCCTCCGGGATACCGTCAAGCAGTTTCTGCACGTCGTGGGAAGAGACGGTGATGCCGGTCGGGTTATTGGGGTTGCAGAGATAAACCATCCCGACATCGCGGTAGTTCCGCCGCGTCACGCGAATCATCTCGTCGATGTTCTGCGTGGCGTCGTCGTTCAACGGCAGCGCGACCACATCCGCGTCTATTCCCGAAGCAGCCTGATAAACCGTGGTGAAAGTGGGTTCAACCCCGACCACCTTTTCGTCGTGGCCCAGAAAAGTGAGCCCCGCCACCCTGAGTGTCTCCGCCGATCCCGCATGCAGGAGAATGTTCTCGGGCCGCACCCCGTGATGTTCGGCGATCACTTCGCGCACGTTGCCATCGGGGTAACCGTAACGGTTTGAATACTTCCAGGCCGAGTTCATGGCCTCCATCATGGCCTCCGACGGGCCCCAGGGGTTCTCGTTGGACGCAAGCTTGATCAGCGAATCGTACTCATCATCGCGACTCATCGGGAAGGTGGGGGCGCGCCCCGGTTGCGCCCACACCTTGCTATCGGGCTTGAGCCCGATGGCGGCCAGCGCAGCGGCGGCACTTCCCATGAAACGGCGGCGGGTAACATCGGCGGTCATTGCCATTGAATGTCTCCTGGGCATCGATCGGTTAGGCGGTTGGCGACACGGGGCGGTGCGGGAATTTTGGGATTCCCTCAAAAAATGCCCGACTCGCATTATAGCGAAGTTAGAACCGGTAGGTGTAGTTGAGCTTGACCGACCCGCCGCGCGAGAGGGTACGGAAACCGTCGACGGTCATTTCGTCGTCATCGTCCAGCAGGCCCGAATCCAGGCGCTGCCAGTTGTGGGTGTAAACCAGGTAGATATCGTTCCCCGGGCGGAGGATCCAGCGGAACCGGGCGAACAACCCCACCAGCCGGCTCACGTCGTCGTATTGCAACTGGTTGGTCGCGCTAACCCAGGGAGAAAGATTCCAGCCGCCTTCGAGCCGGGCCAGGTTCGTGCGAAAATCGCCCTGGGGCAGATCAACGTTGTTGTGCTCGAAGCTCGTCTCGACGGTGATCCCGGGATACGGCCTGAAGGTGACGTTGGCGTCCATCCGGGTCCGTTCGCCGTTCCAGAACCCGCCGCGGTTTACGCCGGCCCGGAGCGAAACCGCGCGGCGACTCGCCGTCCGGGCGCGAAGTTGAACCTCCCAGTTGGTGTACTCCCCGCCTTCGATGTCGACGCCGTCGCTGACCTCGAATCCGTTATCCAGATACTCGTACACTCTGCTCGCCTCGACCGAGATGTTGTCGCCGCTCTCAAAATCGAATTCCAGCAGGCCAAGGTCCCAGGTTTCTTCTTCCACAACCCCGCTCCCCAAGCCCCACAGCCGCCTGTACTGGGCCGAGAATTGCAGTTGCCGGAGCCAGCTGACCGCGGGCCGCGGTGCCCACGCGAATCGCGGCTCGACCCGCCGGAAATCGTTCCGCGTAACAAACCCCACGGCCGGGCTGTAGTCGTCGCCGAACTCACGGTACGAAAGGTGCCACTGCCAGATGTCGTTGGGGAAATTGAACCGGAAACCCCGCGCCGTCAGATCCCCGAGCGTTTTCTCGTCTTCGGAGTCGTGGTTGGAGTTCCACACGTAGAACGCCTCGATTTCGAAGTTGTTGCCACCCGGAAAGTTGGATGTCTTGAAATCGATGTCCATTCCCGCCGTGTGCCGGTCGGCCGGGACCACCCCCAGCGAATCGGCCGCGGTCGCGCGCCGTGTGTAAATGGCTCCGACCGCCGACTGTTCCAGGATCGGAACCCGGACCCGGGCTACCGAAAACGCCTCGCGTTCCACCGTGCCTTGGTCCTCCGCAAGCGTGTGGCTCCCCGTGCCCATCTGGTAGAACCCCAGGTCCGCGCCCTCCACCTGCCCCGTCAGGCGCAGTCCGTAGTTGATGGGAATCTGCTCGCCCCCGGAGATGCCGATTCTGCGGGAAAAGAAGGGCGAGGGACCACTTCTGGGCGCAAAGCTGAACACCCCCGAACCCTCCAGGAAGAAACTCCGTCTCTCGGGAAACCGCAGCGGAAACCGGGTGAGGTTGACCCGCCGCTGATCGCTCTCAACCTCGGCAAAATCGGTGTTCAGGCTGAGCGAGGCCCGCAGCCCCGGCGTGATGCTGTAACTCAGATCAAGGCTGGCGTCGCCCGGATAAGTGTCAACGGGATCCGAGTCGACCTGGTTCCGCCAACTGCCGATGCCCGACAGTCGCGCCTCCATGCCCACTCCCTGCGACATCCCCGCAAGGCCGGTCAGGCTGCCCGCGAAAACGAGCCGGGTTAGCCCTTCGTTGCGCCGCCACCCGCGCCACAGAATCTCTTCGTTGTGCCTGCGAATTGACCGTTGGAAGTTGATTCCCCAGGTATCGCTCGCCGGATCGAAATTGAGCGTCCTGAACGGGACCGCCGCCTCCAGAGACCATCCGTATTCGCCGCGGGAGGTGCGGACTTCCCAAATCCCGTCCCAGCTGCGGTTGACGCCGCCAAAACCGCCGCCGCCCCTGCCTCCGCCGCCTCCGATAATTCCGTCGCTCAGGACACCGGCCGCGTTGGTCTCGAAGAAATACCCGGTCCGCCCGTCACGGAAAGTATCGAGCACCCATGCGAATCTGTCGTCGGTGAACAACCACGCGTCGCGCTCGCGCTGGTGGGCAAGCACCTCCCGCGGATCATCGTGAATGATGGCGGCGATGTAGAGGTTCCTGCTGCTGTAGGCGACCCAAACCTCGGTGAGCTGCGAAGGGGTCCCGCCCTCAACTGGTTCCTGCTGGCTGAACCCGGAAATCGCAAGCGCCCGGCCCCATGCCGGTTCGTCCAGGACCCCGTCCAGCCGAATCCGCTCGCCGTCCGCCAGAGGTTCGGCCTGTACCACATCGGTCTGTCCGCCCGCCGTCCGTTCGGGGCCCGGCGCCGCCGGAGATTCCTGCGCCTGACCGACCGCCGCTCGGAACAGAAGAGCGGAGAGAATAAGGGCACCCGGCGCCAGCGTTCCAACCGCGCCCCGCGAGCCGGGGAGGAGTTTGTTGTTCATGCCGAATCAACGGTTGGGGAGGACCTGACGTTGAACCTTATATTGCCCGCTTGGGTTACACGGTCAACCTCTTCGCGAACCCGGGAGACGGAAATGCGTGGCGGACACTATGCAGGGGCGGTTCTGTTGGCGGCTGTGCTGGGATGGTCCTGTGGCGGTGGTGAAGAAGCCGAGGAAGGAGAAGCGACTGACGAAGCCATGGCCGGGGAGGAAATGACCATGGCCGAAGGCGGGGCCGCCGGGGGCGGAGTCAGGGTCTGGTTCGCGGAGCCCGCGGACGGTGCCAACACCGGCCCCGATGTTCGGGTTGTCCTTGAAACCGAGGGTATCGAGATCCTCTCGATCACGCCGCCGGTTCCCGGAACGGGGCATCATCACATCTACGTGGACGAAGATGTTGCCGCCTGGAACAGGGTGATCCCCTCCGACAACCCCATGATCATCCACAAGGGTGACGGCACATCAGAGCACCTCTTGGAGGGACTGGAGCCCGGCGAACACCGGCTCATCGCCGTTGTGGCGAATCCGGCGCACATCCCGCTGGACCCGCCCGTGGCGGACACGGTCACGATCACTGTCGCCAACTAGTCCCGGGCAACCGACCGGGCGAAAAACCTGTCATATCACGCGGCAGATCACCATGAATTGAGTTTGATCGTGAGGGGGGTTCCGCGGTAGGACAATGAGCGGCGACATCGAAGTAATCCAGGCAAGAATCGAGCAGGAGAGCGCTTTCGTGGAGCGCCTCCTGTCCGAGATAGCCGGTGTGATCGTGGGCCAGAGTCATATGGTCGAGCGGCTGCTGATCGGGATGCTGGCGGGAGGGCACGTTCTGATGGAAGGCGTGCCGGGGCTGGCCAAGACGCTGACCGTGCGAACGCTGGCCGGCGCGCTCAGTACCGGTTTTCAGCGTATCCAGTTTACGCCCGACCTGCTGCCCGCCGACCTGATCGGGACGTTGATCTACGATCCCCGGGGCGGCGACTTCAAGACGAAGAAGGGGCCGATCTTCTCGAACATCATCCTGGCCGACGAGATCAACCGCTCGCCGGCCAAGGTGCAGTCGGCCCTGCTGGAGGCCATGCAGGAGCGAACCGTCACCATCGGAGACGCCACATACCCGCTGGAAGAGCCCTTTCTGGTCCTGGCCACCCAGAACCCCATCGAGCAGGAGGGCACCTACCCGCTGCCCGAGGCGCAGGTCGACCGATTCATGCTGAAGCTGCGGGTGGACTATCCGAACAAACGCGAAGAGCTGTCAATCCTGCGGCGCATGTCCGGCGGAAGCGTGCCGTCTGCGAAACCCGTCGCGACTTCCGACGAGATCCTCAGCGCCCGCCGGGCCGCCAACCTGATTTACATGGACGCGCAGGTGGAGCGTTATATCGTCGAACTGGTGTTTTCGTCGCGTGAACCGGCCGGACACGGTCTGGCCGACCTGACCGACCTGATCGCATACGGGGCGTCTCCCCGGGCCAGCATTTGCCTGGCGCGGGCGGCCCGGGCACACGCGTTCCTGCGCCGCCGGGGTTACGTGACCCCGGAGGATGTCCGGTCGGTGGCCCCCGACGTGCTTCGGCACCGCGTGCTGGTCACCTACGAGGCCGAAGCGGAAGAGATTTCGAGCGACGACCTGGTGGGTCGCATCCTTGACACGATCGAGGTTCCCTAGGCCATCGACGGTGGTGGCGTGATTGCGCGCGAGATTCTTCGACACGTTCGCCGCATCGAGATCAGGACCCGCGGACTGGTCAACGATGTGTTCTCCGGGGAGTACCACTCGGTCTTCAAGGGGCGCGGGATGAGCTTCGCCGAGGTCCGCGAGTACACCCACGGCGACGACATCCGCAGTATCGACTGGAACGTCACCGCCCGGACCGGCGCCCCTCATGTGAAGGTGTTCGAGGAAGAGCGCGAGCTCACCGTAGTGCTGGCGGTGGACGTCAGCGCCTCGGGCAGCTTCGGCACGCGGGAACGCGTGAAGGGAGAGCTGGCGGTCGAGGTTTGCTCGCTCCTGGCGTTCAGCGCGATCAAGAATAACGACAAGGTCGGCCTGCTGATATTCAGCGAGACCCCCGAGAAGTTTGTGCCGCCCCGCAAGGGCCGTCGCCACGCGCTGCGAGTGCTCAGGGAGATGCTCTACCACAAGCCCGCGGGCCGGGGAACCGACATCAGGACCGCGCTGGAGTACTTGTCCAAGGTGCTGAAACGCCGGGCCGTGGTTTTTCTGGTCTCGGATTTCGCTTCGGCACCGTTCGACCGGGCCCTGGCGGCCGCTGCCCGGCGGCACGACGTGATCGCTTTCCGGGTGACCGATCGTCACGAACGCACGCTGCCCAATGTTGGGATGCTGGAATTGCTGGATGCCGAAACGGGCGACCAGATGTGGGTTGACACGTCCGGCAAACGGTTTCGGCGGGCGTTTGAACAGACGGTCGCGCTTGCGCGGGCCGAGACCGACGAGGTGTTCAAACGGTCGGGCGTGGATTTGGTCGATCTGAGTCCGGGTGAGCCCTACGTCCGGCCCCTTATGCGGTTTTTCCGCGAACGGGCGGCGCGCGCGTGATGCCGGCCGGTGGCGACGCGCTGGCGGCGCTGACCGCGTTGGCCGGTGCTCTGGCCCCCGGCGTGGCCGGGCAAGCCGCGGAGCCTTCGTCTCAAGCCGCGGAACCCGCGATTACCGTTCGGGCCGATACCACCGCGATGCACCTTGGGGATCAGCTGATTCTGAGCTTCCTGGTGGACCATCCTCCCGGTGCCGAAGTGCTGTGGCCCGACACGTTCGGCGTGGCACCGTTCGAGGTTGCACACGTGGCGTTCCGGCCCGTCGCGCCAGACCGGACCGAGGCGCGGATCACCGTGACCGCCTTCGAGCTGGGGGAACTGGAATTCCCACCGGTCGAGGTGCTGGTCGTGGATTCCCCCGACACCATACGCTTGGTTTCGGGCGCTGTCGGGATCGGCGTGATGAGCGTCGGCCTGGATGCCGGAGACACCCTCCGCGATGTGCGCGGTCCGCGGTCGATAGCCCGAAACTGGCTTTTGGCGTGGCCGTGGGCCCTGCTTCTGCTTGCGGTGGTGGGGGGGGGCCTGTTCCTGAGACGCTGGCTTCTCCGGCACCGCTCGGCAAACGGCGCCCGCGGCCCTTTTGCGCCGGCCGTCCCCGCCCACGAGGCGGCGCTCTCGGCTCTGGACCGGTTGGAGCAGTCGCCGCTCGTCCAGCGGGGGCGGATCAAGGAGTTTCACATCGAAGTGTCCCAGATTTTCCGCCAGTACATGGAGGACGGCTTCGACGTGGGCGCGCTGGAAATGACCACGGGCGAGGTCATGGATCGGTTGCGCCGGGCCGGGGGCCGCCGGGTGAACCGCCTCCAGGACGAACACCACCGCATCCGGTCGTTTCTGCAGTCGTGCGATCTGGTGAAGTTCGCCAGGCACCGCCCCGGGGCCGCAGCCTGCGGAGAGAGGCTGGTGCAGGCCAGGCAGCTGGTACTGGCCACGGCGCCCCCTCCCCCCACGGAAGAGACGGCCGACGAGGTGGCCGGAGAGGCAGCCGCGGCATGACCATACTTCGATTCGAAGACCCCTGGTTCCTGCTCCTGCTGGTACCCGCGGTGCTGCTTGCACTGAGGCCCGTGTCTCGTTCGCTCAGGCCGGGGGGTGCCGTCAGGTACAGCGGGTTCGACCTGCTTCGGAGGGCTGGTGCCGAGAAGACGGGCCGGCGCCGACACCTTTTGCTCGCGATGCGGCTCACGGCCGTTGTTGCCCTTGTGGCGGCCATGGCCCGGCCCCAGAGCGGGGCGTCGAATTACTCCGTCCGTACCGAAGGTGTCGACATCATTCTGGCGATGGACATTTCCAGTTCGATGCTGGCCGAGGATCTGTCGCCCAACCGTCTGGAAGCCGCCAAGCAAGTGGCGTCGTCGTTCGTTCGGGCCAGGCCTGACGACCGTATCGGCCTGGTCGTGTTCGGCGGCGAAGCGTTTACCCAGGCCCCACCGACTCTGGACCAGAACGCGCTGGAGTTTCTGCTGGCGGAACTTGACGTTTCCATGGCTCCCGACGGGACCGCCATCGGCCTCGGGCTTGCGACCGCCCTCAAGCGGCTCGAGAACAGCACCGGCGAGTCGAGGCTGGTCTTGCTGCTGACCGACGGCCAGAATAACCGGGGGGAGATCGACCCGCGGACCGCCGCACAGGCAGCACAAGCCCTCGGGGTGCGCGTATACACCATCGGCGCGGGGTCCGACGGGCCGGCACGCATCCCCGTCGATGACCCGGTGTTCGGTCGGCGGTACGTAACCGGCAATTTCCAGATAGACGAAGAAACCCTGCGCGACGTGGCCGAAATCACCGGAGGGCGGTACTTCAGGGCCACCGACAACCAGAGCCTTGCCCGCATCTACGCAGAGATCGATCAACTTGAGACCTCGGAGGCCGATACCGAAATCTACACGGTCTACGCCGAGCTCTTCCACTTCCCGCTGGCGGCAGGTCTTTTCTTGCTGACTGGGGCGGTTTTGCTGGGTCAGACCTTTTTGCGACGGCTTCCGTGAGCAGGGCAGATTAGCGTGTTCCGTTTCGCGTCCCCCGTCTGGCTGGCCGCGGTTGCGCTGGCGCCTTTGTTCGCACTGCTCTACTGGCGCGGTGCAGCCGGCCGGCGGCGGGCGCTGGAGAAGTTTGCGGACTCGCAGTTGGTTGCCCGGCTGACCGGGACGCTCAATCCCCGGGTCCGGCTGGTTCGGAGGGCTCTCGTAGTCTGCGCGGGTGCCCTCGCGGGTCTGGCCGCCGCCCAGCCCCAGTTCGGGACGCGAGTGGAAACCGTCCGGCGCGAGGGTGCCGACATCATGATTGCCCTGGATCTCTCGGTTTCGATGTTGGCCGAAGACGTATCGCCAAACAGACTCGGGCGTGCGAAACTCGAAATTCAGAGAATTCTCGGCGCTCTTGACGGAGACCGCGCCGGCCTTGTGGCTTTTGGCGGGCAGGCGTTCGTGCAGAGTCCCCTGACCTCGGACTACGCCGCGGCCCGGTTGTTCCTGGGGGCGATGGATACCGATCTGATGCCCGTGCAGGGAACCGACATAGGCGCTGCCGTGCAACTGGCTCTGGAGGCGCTTCGAAACGCCTCCCGGCAGGGGGGTCAGGGCGCCTCGACCAGCCCGGCGAACCAAGCGCAGAGGGTCATTGTCCTCATTACAGACGGTGAGGACCACGAGGGAGGCGTGGACCAGGCCGCGGCGATGGCCCGGGCAGCCGGGGTAGAGATTCACGCCGTCGCCATCGGCACGGAATCGGGGCTGCCGATCCCGGAGTTCGCGGCTTCCGGCAGCAGGCGCGGGTTCAAACGCGACGAGTCGGGTGCGGTGGTAACGACCCGCGTCAATCCGGGCATGCTTGAATCGCTGGCTGTGCCAACGGGCGGACGCGTGTACCGGAGCGGAGCGGACGGAACGCAGCTGACCGAGTTGTTGGAAACGATCCAGGGCCTTCGAGCTGGTGAGGACGACGAACGGCGAGTGACCGTGTTCGAGGAGCAGTTTCAAGTGTTCTTGGGATTTGCCCTGTTGATGTTGATGGTGGAGGGAGTGGTTCCCGACAGGCGGTGCTCAAGACAGGATCACGAAGAATGGGGAGGAGGTTTGCATGATTCGCACGGGTCGCGGGACCGGGGCTGAGCGAGATCGCTCGCGTGGCGACTCCCTGCCCGCTTACCGGAGGGTGCTGGGGGCGGCGGTCGTGTCCGCCGTGGTGCTTTCGGGCCCAGTGCCCGCGGCGGTCGCCGGGCAGGCGGGTCGCGCCGCCAACGAAGAAGGCAACCGGCTCTACGGCGAAGGCCGTTTTGACGAAGCGCAGGCCCGGTATCTGGACGCGCTGCGCGAGGCCCCCCAGTCGGACGTCGTCCGGTTCAACAACGGCGCGGCCCTCTACCGCCAGGGAGATTACGAATCGGCCCTTGAGGCATGGGGCGAGGCGGTTGCCTCGGAAGATCCGGAACTGGCGAGCGACGCCTGGTACAACGCTGGGAGTGCCCTGTACCACTCCGGTCAGCTGGCCGAGAGCGCGGAAGCCTACAAACAGGCCCTGCGCGTAAATCCGTCGCACGCCGACGCCAAGCACAACCTGGAACGCGTGCTGGCCATGCTCCAGCGACAACCTCCGCGGCAGCAAGATCAGCAGCAGGGGGAGCAGGAGCAGGATCAAGAAGAAAAGGAAGACCAACGGGGACAGCAGGACCAGCAAGACTCCCGGCAGCAACAACAGCCCGAACAGTCAGAATCTGACGAACACCTTCAGCGGGACCAGCAGTCGGGCCAGCAGCAGCCGCCGGAGCAGGAAGACCCGCGGGAAGACCAGGACTCGCCCCAGCCCCGCGAAGGCGAGATGACGCCCGAAGAGGCCGAGCGGCTCCTGGATGCAATTGAAGAAGACCAGGACGAAGTGAACCGTCGCCCCCGGACCGACGCCCGCGGGGTGCGCCCCCGCAAAGACTGGTAGCGAATGATTTCTGCGTCCGGGCCGGGAGCCGTCCGCCTCGCATGCCTTGCGATTTCGCTGGGTGCCAGCCTTGCCGGCGCGACGGGTGCGTGGGCCCAGGACGTGTCTGCCTACGCATACACCGACCCGGCCCGGGCGCGCCCGGGCGATCTGTTCTCGGTGATCGTGAACGTTTCCGGCGTACAAAGTCTGGAGGAGTGGCCCGCGGCACCGGACCTCTCTCCCCATGCCAGCTACCGGGGCAGCAGCAGCTCGACTTCGTTTCAAATGTCTGGCGGCGTCACAATGATGTCGGTCGAAGTCCGCTTCCGGTACCAGGCCATTCGGGAGGGCACGTTTGAGATTGGGTCCCTTCAAATGCGCGCTGGCGGGCAGGCGTTGTCCACGGATCCGGTTGAGTTTTCGGTTCTGGCCCAAGCCGCTCCGCCAAGCAGCGGTTCGGCCGCGGGCCCCGGTGCCGCCGGTGGTCAGCCCGCCGTTGGAGCTGCGCCGGGCGGCGACGGGGAGGGCCTGCCAGAACTGTTCATGCTTGCCGAACCGGCTCGCACGCAGGTGCTCGTCAACGAACCCGTGCTGTTGGAGTACCGGTTGTTCACCCGACGCGACGTGGACAGCTACAACTTCACCGACCTGCCCCCCTACACCGGATTCTGGGTAGAGGAACTGGATCTCGCCGGCCCGCTTCAGGTAGAGAGGGTTCAGCGCGGCGGCATTCAGTACGCATCGGCCGTGGTGCGGAGGACCGTGCTCTTCCCGACAAGCACCGGACGCAAAACTCTCGAACCACTCTCCATGGAAGCCAGGGTGAAGGATTCCAGCAATCCCTTCGGGGGCCTGGGTTCTTTCGGCAGCTCGCTGTTCAGCCGCACCGCGCCGGTGGGGGTAGCCACGCCTCCGGTGGAGATCGACGTGCTGCCGCTCCCCGAAGCCGGGCGGCCGCCCGATTTCACGGGCCTCGTTGGCGACCTCGCTGTCGCGGCCGAACTCGACCGTGACAGCGTGGCCGCCAACGAGGCCGTCACCCTGACGGTGCGCGTGCAGGGCCGGGGTAACATGCGCGGCCTCCCTGCCCCGTCTATCAACTTCCCCGCCACCGTTGAGGCGTTCCCCCCGGAGACATCCGAAACCCTGATCGGTGGCGAGCGTGGCCTTTCCGGTTCCAGGCGATTCGAGTTCGTGCTGGTCCCCCGGGAACCGGGGTTGATCACGATCCCGGCCGTTCAAATGGGTTATTACGACCCCGATGCCGACGAATACCGGGTCGCCCGGGCGCCCGCATCACGGCTGGTCGTGACGGGTGGCGCCGCGGGTGCGGCAGGCGGGGGTGAAGGGCGGACCCGGACCTCCATCGAAACCCTGAGGGACGACATCAGGTTCATCAGCCTGCAGACCGGACGGTTTCGCGGGCCCGGCGATTCGCCCGTTGGCGGCGCTGTGCTCTGGGCCGCCCTGCTTGCCCCCGCCGCGGTGGTCGCGGGTGCGGCTGGACTCAGGCGGCGGCGCGACCGGCTGGGTGCCGACCGCGCCGCCCACCGCGACCGCAGGGCCTCCAGAAGAGCCCGACAGCGGCTCGCCAGAGCCCATGCGCTCATCAAGGAAACCGATTCGCGCGGTTGCTTTGCCGAGGCTTCGGCGGCGCTGGAGGGGTTCGCGGCAGACAAACTGGATGTGGCCGTGGCCGGTCTGGTTCGGTCAAAGCTCCCCGATCAGCTGCGCGGGCGCGGGGCATCCGGCGCAACGACCGACCGGTTCGTTGCACTTCTGGAAGAGTGCGACCGGCAGCGTTTTGCCCCCGGCACGCCTGGCACGTCACGGCAGCAGGACGTTCTCCGCGACTGCCGGAAGGTGCTGTCCGACCTTGAGCGGGAGACGCGCCGGTGAGCCGGGCGTTCGGGCTCGCCCTCACCTGGGCCGCCTTAGCGGGACTCGCCCCCCCGGCGAGCAGCGCCCAGCCGGACCCTCTCGGCCAGGAGCAGCCCCCGGCGCTCGGCCAGGACAACGCGGAAGCCCTGTTTCACGAAGGGAACCGGCTCTATCAGGCCGAAGACTACTCCGGGGCGCTGAGCGCCTACCTGGCCGTGCAAGTCACCGGACTCTCCAGCCCCGCACTCGACTACAACATCGGCAACGCCCACTTCAGGCTGGGCAAGTTGGGGAGCGCCATCCTGCACTACGAGCGGGCTCGCCGCGCGGCGCCCGGCGACGAGAACATCCGCGCGAACCTGGTGCTGGCCCGTTCTCTCACCGCGGATGACATCATTCCGCTGCCCGAGTTCTGGGTAGTCCAGGCCGTCCGCTGGGTCGTTAACCTCGCGCCGAGACCCCTCTTGATTGGAGGCGCGCTAGGAGGGTATGCCGCGGCCTGCGTTCTTTTTGCCGTGGTCCTCTTGGCACGCCGGGCGGGGCGGTGGGTACGTCCCCTTGCCGCAACAGCTTTGGCGGCCGCCGCACTGACGGGAGCCAACCTGGCGGTCAGAGAACTGGGCATGGCACAGACCGAACGGGCCGTGCTCCTCGCGGAGTCGGTTCCCGTTCAGAGCGCGCCTTCGGACGATCCCGCGCTGCGCCTGTTCACCATCCACGAGGGCGCGGTGGTGCGTATCGACCGCAGGGCCGACGGGTGGCTTGAGATCGTGCTGGAAGACGGGCAGGTGGGCTGGATCCCTGCCGACACCGCCGAAACCATCTGATTCCCGGAGGTTTGCGCCGCCGGCGCCTCTTCCGGCATCTTTGCCCCGCCAATGAAAAGCAGGGACGGGTTGACTCATTCGAGACGGTGGTTCCTTGGGGCCGGAGCAGCGGGCGCGGGCGGGGCGTGGCTCGCTTTGCAGGCCCCCGTTTTCAGGGCGGCCGCCCTCCAGGCACGCGAGGCTGCGGCATCGGGCAGCCCACTGGCATCCCTGACCTCTCACGAATTCACCGAACTGGAAGCCATTGCGGCCCGCATCATCCCTGAGACCGATACCCCCGGTGCGCGCGAGGCTGGAATCGGTCGTTTCATCGACCAGGCGTTCGCCTCGTTCCGCGCCCCGGACCTGCCGGCGGCCCGGCGGGGGCTTTCCGAGCTGCAGGCGCTCGTCGCAGCCGCGGGCAGCGCCGGCGAACCCGCCGGAGCGGACACGACCGACCCTGGCGGCAACAACGCCCCGCTGTTTTCGGAGCTTTCCCAACAGCGCCAGGACGATCTGCTGAGCCGCATTGAGGGGAGCGAGTTTTTCGAGCTTGTCCGGTGGCTGACGGTGGTCGGCACGTTCGCCCTCCCCTCCTACGGAGGGAATCAGGACCAGATCGGCTGGCGGATCCTGGGGTTCGACGACCGGCACACCTGGGTGCCGCCGTTCGGTGCCTACGACGGGGAAACCGAAGGTGGGTAAGCCGGTGCCGCTCTCACTGGCCCCGGGCCGGCACGGGGGCGTGCGTTACCAACGGCGTCAAGAAGTTGATTTTGTGATCGTCGGCTCGGGATCGGCCGGCGGTATTCTGGCCCGCGAACTCTCCGTGGCCGGGTTTTCTGTCGTCGTCCTTGAACAGGGACTCTACCGGCGGGCGGAGGACTTCGAACACCATGACGATTTCGCCACGATGGTCAAGACGCCTGACCGCGCCCTGACGGGTTCGCTGGACGATGACCCCCAGACCTTCCGCGCATCGGAACACGAGGTTGCCGCGAAGGCCACGGGAGGGCCGGTCGCCAACTACGCGCGCACCGTGGGCGGGAGCAGCGCCCATTTCACCGGCAATTTCTGGAGACTCCGGCCCCTCGATTTCAAGGAGCGCAGCCTTCTGGGAGACATTCCGGGGACCGGTTTCGCCGACTGGCCGATCGCCTACCAGGAACTCGAGCCGTATTACACGAAGGTCGACTGGGAGATTGGGGTGTCGGGCGAGCCGGGGCCTTTTGACCCGCCAAGATCGCGGCCCTATCCCCTGCCCCCCCTCCCCGTCAAGTCATCCGGCGTTCTGTTTGAGAAAGGCTGCCGGGCCCTGGGCCTTCACCCGCAGGCTGCCCCGATGGCCATTCTGTCGCGCAACTACAACGGGCGCAGGCGGTGTTACCACTGCGGGTTCTGCCTCGGGTTCGGGTGCGAGTTTGGGGCCAAGTCGTCCACTCTGTTCACCACGATCCCCGAAGCCGAGGCCACCGGGCGGTGCGAGATCCGCACCGGCGCCACTGCTTGCCGGGTCCCAACCGATGACGACGGGCGGGTAACGGGCGTCGCCTACTTCGACTCTGACGGGCGCGAACACCTGCAGCGTGCCCGGGCGGTAGTGCTGTCGGCCAACGGCGCCGAGACTTCCCGGCTGTTGCTGATGTCGGAGTCATCCCGATTCCCCCACGGCCTGGCCAACTCCAGCGGTCTTGTCGGGAAGTACCTCATGTTCAACGGGGGCTCGTCGGCGAGGGCGGTTTTCGACGAACCGCTCAACGAGTTCAAGAGCGTGCAGGTTACCCGCATCGCGATGGACTTCTACGAGACCGATCCGGAGCGAGGGTTCTACGGAGGAGGAGGCATCGACGGACGATGGATCGACTTCCCGGTCACGTTCGGCCTGGGTGGGCTGCCGCCGGATGCTCCGCGGTGGGGTGCCCGGTACAAGCGCATGCTGGGCGAGTACTTCAACTACACCATGGACATGACCACGCACGCCACGTCGCTGCCCGTCGCCTCCAACAATGTCACGCTCGACCCGACGCACAAGGACGTATACGGCCGGCCGGGGATCCGCATCACCTACCGCGACCATGATGACGACCTGGCAACCATGCGGTTTCTGCGCGACCGGGGGGCGGAGGTGCTGGAAGCCGCCGGGGCCAGGCGAGTGTGGAAACAGCCTGTCCGGCCCCAGACCAGCACCGCGCACCTGCTGGGCACGTGCCGCATGGGCGACGACCCCGCGGCCTCGGTGGTGGATCGGTACCACCGGGCGCACGATGTGCCGAACCTGTTCATCTGCGACGGGTCAAGCATGGTCTCGTCCAGCCGGGGTCAACCCACCATGACCATCATGGCCCTGGCGTTCCGGGCCGGTGAACACATCGCCCGTTTCGCCAGCCAGGGAGACATCTAGCTTCCTAGCCGACCAGAAAACTCCCCGGCCGGCCAGAGCGATTAGCCCCGGCCTGCCTCCGCCGCGGTCCTGTCCAGCGCCCCGCGGAACTTCTCAAACAACTCGTCAACCTCCGCGCGCGAAATCGTGAGGGGGGGCGCCGCACACATCACATCGCGCATGTTGCGGATCACCACGCCCTCTTCCCAGCAGAGCTCGTGGCAGAGCGCCGCCACCGTTCCCTGGGGATCGAACAGCGCCCGCGACTCCCGGTCCGGTGAGAGTTCCACGGCCAACAGCATGCCGCATCCCCGCACCTCCCCGACCAACGGGTGGTCGCGCAGTTCCGCGGCCCGCCGGTGGAAGTAGGGACCGATATCGTCCCTCACGCGCTCGGGAAGCTTCTCTTCTTCAATGATCCGCAGGTTCTCCAGGGCCACGGCCGCCGACACCGGGTGCCCGGAATAGGTGTAGCCGTGCGGAATGGCCCCGCCGTCTTCCAGTGCCGCGAAAATCGGGTCGCTCAGAATCACACCCGAGATCGGGCAGTAGCCGGAGCTCAGGCCCTTGGCGGTGGTCATCACGTCGGGCTGGATGTCGAAGGTCTCCGACCCGAACCAGCGCCCCGTCCGCCCAAACCCGGTAATCACTTCGTCGGCAACCAGCAGGATGTCACGCTCGCGACAGATCCTCTGGACTTCCGCCCAGTAACCCGCGGGCGGGGGAATGACGCCGCCGGCCCCCTGCACCGGCTCGCCGATGAACGCGGCCACCTTGTCGGGCCCGAGTTCATCGATCTTCGCCTCCAGTGCGGTTGCGGCGCGCATCCCGAGCTGGTCCGGGGTCTCGCCCTCCTCGGCAAAGACAAACCAATAAGGGGGCATGATGTGAGCGAACCCGGGCAGGGGAAGCCCGCCCACTGCGTGCATCGCATCGAAACCACCCAGACTCGCGGCGGCCATGGTGCTGCCGTGGTAGGCATAGGTCCTGCTGATGAACGTGGTCTTCTCCGGCCGTCCCTTCAGGTCCCAGTAACGCCTGATCAACCTCACCACGGTATCGTTGGCCTCTGAACCGGACGACGAGAAAAACACGTGCCGGAGGTTGCCGGGGGCCAGCTCGCTGAGCCGCTCGGTCAACCGGATCGTGGTGGTCGGGGCCGAACGGAAGAACGTATTGTAATAGGGTAGCTCCTCCATCTGCTTGCGGGCCGCCTCTACAAGTTCCCGCCTGCCGTAGCCCACGTTAACGCACCAGAGCCCGGCCATCCCGTCCAGGATGCGCCGCCCATCGCTGTCGATGAGGTAACAGCCCTCCGCTCCCTTTACTACCCGAGGGCCCTTTTCCTTGAGGATCGCCGGATCGACGAACGGATGGACGTGGTGACGCCGGTCGGCTTGCTGCCACGCAGCGGTATCTCGCTGCGCCGGGGCCGTCACGGGGGCCGCGCTCACTCGGTGGGTTCGAGACGGACGATGGTGGTGGCCTCTTCCGACCGGCTGTCGATGGCCAGGTAGACAAAACCGTCGGGCCCCTGCCTGACGTCGCGGACCCGGCCAATCCCGCTGACCACGGTTTCACTGGCGGTGACCGTCTCACCGTCCAGGGTCAGCAAGTCCACCCGCCTCAGGGCCAGTCCACCGGCCAGAAGCTTCCCTTTCCACCCCGGGAACTGGTCGCCCGTGTAGAACAGCAATCCCGAGGCGCCGATCGACGGCACCCAGTAATGCACCGGCTGTTCCATCCCGTCCTGGAAGGTGGTGGCGTGGATCGGCGTGCCGCTTCCGTAGTTGACTCCGTAGCCAATGACCGGCCAACCGTAATTGAGTCCTGGTTTGGCCACGTTGACTTCGTCACCGCCCTGGGGTCCGTGCTCGGTCAGCCACACGGCACCCGTCTCGGGGTGGACCGCCACACCCTGCGGGTTGCGGTGGCCGTAGCTCCAGATCTCGGGCAGCGCGCCTTCGACTCCCACGAAGGGGTTGTCTTGGGGTATGCTTCCGTCTTCGTGAAGCCTCGCGATTACCCCATGGTGGTTGCTCAGGTCCTGCGCGGGGTGGGCGGCAAGGTCCCCTCTCGGAGGGGCTTGCCGGTCGCCGATGCTGAGAAACAGATAACCGTCGCCATCGAAGGCCAGCCGGCAGCCGTAGTGGCCGCGTCCGCTGGACACTGCCTCAAATATGACGTCGGTCTGGGTGAAGGCGGACCCGTCAAAGGTGCCCCGCACAACCTGGGTGGTGGACCCTCCGTCCTCCCGCGGTTTGGCGTAGCTGAGGTAGATGAGGTTGTTCGATTCAAAGTCCGGATGGAGTACTACGTCCAGCAGTCCGCCCTGCCCCCTGGCGTAGACCTCGGGGACCCCTGCCACGGGATCTGGCAGAAGCATGCCGTCCCTGACCACCCTCAGCCGGCCCGGGCGTTCGGTGACCAGAATGTCTCCGCCCGGCACAAACGCGATCGACCACGGGTTCATGAGGCCGTCGGCCACCGTCACCACCCTGTAGTCGTGATGCACGGTCTGGTATGTGCCGTTTTCGTCGGGCATGGCCCCCTGGGGAGCGCACGCGGCCGACAAGGGGTGGCCAATCACGGCGGCTGCAAACGCGAACCTGGCGGCCGCGGAACGGCGGAAGGTGCCCCTGCCGGCGATTCCCGCTGGAAGGAACTGGCGGATGGACGGTCGAATCATCTACTTGCCTCGGTTCTTACTGTGTTTCTCCCGGAAAATTCTCTATAGAGCCTGGCCCCCGGGGCGAGCGGCGCGAATCTAGCCCGCCAGCGTCCAAACTGCCGCCTTCGGAGTGCCCCCGGGCCCCTCCGGGTGACCGCGAGTCAGCGGGCCTGACGATCCTCCCCGCGGCTTGTCCGGAGTCAAGCCCCTAGTGGGCCGGCGGGGGGGTCACAACCAGCGAAGCGGTGACTCCCAGTATGGCCAGCGCCAGCCCCAGTTCCACCCATACCTGCCGCGGCAGTCGTCCGGACTCGGCGATTCGCCCGCGGGCACGCCGCCAGTTCCAGAACCCGAAACCGGCCATGACGCAAACCAGGGCCAGCTTGGCCAAAAGGCGCTGCCCGTAGGGGTCCGAAAACAAAAGGGCCGGCTCGCGGACGTGCAGCCAGGACGCGAATGCCCCCGTTGCGGCCAATACTACCGCGCAGCCCAGCGCCAGCGGCGAAAACGCAGCCACCGTGCTGACTAGCCACCCGACGGGGAGCCGGCGACCGGGCCACTTTCCGAGGTCCGTGGCCACCCAGCCGATCACCGCCAAACTGCCGATCCAGACCGACGCCGCCACCACATGAATCACATGCGCGACCACCCCCGGCACTACGAAATGCTCCGAAACCAGAGCATGCGACACCATGGCCGGGGCGAACGCGAGCGCCACCACGGCGAGGAGCGCCAGAAACCAGCCGGTCTCGGCCCGTATGGCCGACTCCCGCCGCGCCAGCCAGAACGCACCTGCCGCCAACGCCCCCGCCGCGATCTGGCCGATCCACCCAAACCCCCAGGATGTTCCGAATACCAAGAGCGACATCTCGTCCGCGAGCGGTTCATAAGGGTCCGCAAACGTCCGGGCCTGTTCCCACAGACGCAGGCCGGCACCCACAACTACCAAGACTGCGCCGGTTCCGCCCAACCGGGTTGCCCGCGTCGTGAGCTGCCTCCGGACTTGGGCCGCGGGCACAGGTCCGAAATTCACCCGCGGCAGGATGAACATCTGGAAGGTCACCGCGCCCGCGCAGATGGCCACGCCAGCGGTTACCACCCACCGCCCCCCCCATCCCGCAAGCGTGGCGATCCCGTCTTGGGTCACGAATATTTCAGTCTCCCGTCTGGTACGCCCCGGGTGCGCTGTGCAATGTTCATGGTGAACTCCCTTCGGAGTGGAAGCGCGTCACTCTTCACGCGCCAGCGGGATCATGACAACGAATGGAACATGGAGTTGGTCCCGCTCCAAGCCGAGGACGTAGTCGGCGCCGATCTCGAAAACCCATAGACCCCTCGGAGTCGTGATTTCGCCAAGCCACGCTCCCTGTTCGTCGAAGACGTACCACGAGGGCTCCTCTTCGGCCCAGGGTGGCCGGAAGCGCTCGGCCCAGAGATTCCCGAGGGAATCGACCAACAATCTCCGGTATGCGGGCATTCCCTCTGGAAACGGCGTGTCGCGCAGGTAGCGGTTCCAGGCCGCACGATCGATGCCCCGAGGTGGCTCAGAGCGAGCCTCGCGATAGCGGCTCCTGTCCCGGTCAGTCACACGGACTTCCGGGGTCGGCCAGCGAATCACGCGCACCAGGTCGCCGCCGACGCTCCAGCGTTGGATGCTCCCTTCAGCCGGATCTCCCGCATGGACATGGTCGCCGCTCGCCGCGTAGGGACTGATCCCCAGGGACAACGGGAGATACGGGAAAGATGGGATGCCGGAAATGTCGTGTCCCCAGCGATTCGACTCCTTCACGAAGGCAATCTCGTTCATGAACGCTCCGGCGCGCGAAAACCGGTCGATCCGCCAGGTGTTCCCCTGGATGATGCCAAGAGTGAAGGCGAGTCCCCTGCTGGGCGCGCTGAGAACCAGGAGTGTACCATCGCCGAACTGAGACTCCGCCGCCGGGTTACCCACTCCCGGCGCCGCATCGACTCGAATCGTCTCGAGAATATCTCCGCTCCGCCCAAAGACCGAAATCCGTTTCTGCAGGCTGCAGAACCCGAAAATGGTATCGCCGCTCACCCACATCTCCGTCAGAAAACGAAACTCCCCGGGTCCCTCTCCGGTTCCGCCGAGGGTTCGGACGAAACCGCCGTTGCCGTCGAACAGCCGGAGTTCATTCGTACCGCCCTCCAGGACCACGATTGTCCCGTCGTCCATGCGCGTAGCACCACGAACCTGTTCGAACATGTAGTTCGGATCGCCGTCGACCGTTCCGACCCGCAGAACGGGATGCGGCTCAATGCGCCATTCTTGCCCAGGGGACCAGCCCTGACCGCTGTTTTCGACGATGAGAACGCCCGCGCTGTCGCGGATGATGTAGGAGTCCTGGGCTGATGCGGCATCGGCTCTGGCGCCAAGTGCCAACACCACCAGCAGAGTCGTCGCGGTGATGAGGGAAACCGTCCCTGCATCCCGGTTTGCTGATTGCAACGGTCTCATCGTTTGTCGTCTTCCTTCAGGAGTGGGTGGGCCACCAAGGGCAAGGTGCGGGGAGAAACGGAACTCGTTCACGGCAAACGCCACGAACTCGGCGGCCGCCCAGGAATGCCTCGGCATGAATCGCGACCGCGCGGGGGACGCGGCGCTTCAAGAGCAGGCGAAGGATGGGGGACATTTCAGCAATCTAACCGCCCAAATGGGGCGCGTCCCCTGACCCGCCGCCGCCAGGCCAAGCCAGATCAGCCTAGGTTCGGAAGTGGCCGCCACGTCCGGGCCTTCAAACCGTTGACCAGCATGCGAGCATGATCATGAACCGAACCGCCGCCGGAACCCCCGCATCCCACTCCTTCTTGATCCACGCGGCACCGCTTGGCCGCGGCCTCGCTGCCGCGGCTTTCTTTGCCGGCGCGACAGCGGCCATCTTCGCCGTTCCGGTAACTGCCCAATCCGGATCGTTTGGACACTCGGTGGTGGTCGCGGACGGGGAGATAGTCGTCGCCGAACCGACAACGAACTTCCGACCGGGTACCGTTTACGTATACCGAAAGTCGGACGGGGAGTGGGACGTGGCCCAGGTGCTGAACGCCCCGGAGCCAGAGATCGCCGACGGTTTCGGGACTGTGCTCGCCATGTCGGACAACCATCTGTTTGTGGGCCAGCGCGGAGGCCCGGTCCACATCTTCGGGCGCTCGGCCGGATCGTGGTCGCACGTGGCCCAAATCGCCGACGCCCGGGTGGCCGGATCCTCGCCGTCGTGCAGCTTTGACGGGTACTGCGGCACCGACTTCGGGATCACGCTGGCGGCCAGCGGCCGGTGGCTGATGGTGGGCGCTCCGGGACCCTCGGCGGGAGCGGGCCCGGCAGGCGACGAGGAGCCCCCGCGGGGCGCGGTGCACGTTTACCGCAACACAGCCGGCGGATGGGTTCACCACACCGAGCTCGGGCCCGAAGACGGCGAGGCCGGAGATCGCTTCGGTGCCGCCATGGCCGCGTTTGAGAACCGCTTGATTGTTTCCGCCCCGGGCTGGAGTGCCGGAGGCGAAATCTCCGGAGCGGGCCGGATTTACTACACCGCGTTCGGGGGCGACACGTGGGATCCCCCCTCTTCCATAGAGAGCACCCCCGCGGTCAATGCAGACCTCGGTGCTGCCCTCGCCATGGACGAAGGCGGGTTCTACGCCGGTGCGCCGGGGATGGACGAGGGCCAAGGTGCCGTGTTTCGCTACGCGTTTCACGAGGACGGGCCAGGGAGCCCGCGCAGGCTGGATCCGCCGGGGGGCATGGAAGGCGACCGCTTCGGAGCCTCGCTGGCCATAGTCGGCCACAACCTCTGGGTGGGGTCCCCGACCGAGCGGGAAGAGGAAACCGGTTCCATTTGGGTCTATCCGTTGGCCGACGGCGAACCCACCGGCAACCCGACCCGATTCGCGCTGGCCGAAAACGAGACCGTCGAAAGAGACCGCTTCGGGGGCCTGGTTGCCGGAACGGGCGAAGCGGTTGCTGTGTCCGCGCCGGGCATGCACCACCGGTCCGGATCGGTGCACCTGTTTGAGCCCGACCAGAACGGCACCTGGGCGATGGCCGAGACACTGGTGTCCGCGCCCGATGCGATCGCCCCGATCCTGGGGGAAGAGCACCGCTGCGACGATGGCAAGATTGGCCCCTTCGACTGCGACGAAGTTGAACTTCTTTCGTACGTTCCCGGGTCGATCCTCAAGGCCGCCGGCAGCGCACGCGGCGTGCGGGCCAACGACAACTGGGGATGGACCGACTCGACCACCGGGCGCGAGTACGCTCTTGTCGGGCGGAACGACGGCACCTCGTTCGTAGACATCACCGACCCCGCCAACCCGGTGTTGGTCGGGGATCTTCCCAAGCCCGGGGGCACTCCGCCGTCACAACTCTGGCGGGATATCAAGACCTACAGGGACCACGCCTTCATCGTGGCGGACGGGGCCGGCGACCACGGCATGCAGGTGTTCGACCTGGCCCGTTTGCGGGAGGCCTCACCCGACGACATGCCCCTGCTTTTTGAGCCCGACGTGCACTACCGGGGAGTCGCCAGCTCGCACAACATCGTGATCAACGAGGAGACGGGTTTCGCATATGCCGTGGGCAGCCGGGCCGGTCGCGAATCGTGCGGCGGCGGTCTGCACATGATCGACATCCGCGCCCCGCAAGAACCGGTGTTCGCCGGGTGCTACCGGGACGAGAGCGGCACCCACGACTCGCAGTGCGTCGTTTACCGCGGCCCCGACGAACGCTACCAGGGGCGCGAGCTCTGCCTGAACTCCAACGGTCGTTTCTTCGAGATTGCGGACGTGACCGACAAGGAGAACCCGGTTCACGTCTCGCGTGCCACCTCGCCAAACGCCGCCTACATCCACCAGGGCTGGCTCACCCCGGACCACCGTTACTTCTACCAGGACGACGAGGCCGACGTGATCGCGGGCGCGGTCGAGACCACGCGCACCCTGATCTGGGACCTGAGCGACATCGAGGACCCGGTCCTGGCCAGGGAGTACATGGGGTCATTGCCGGCCAGCGCGCACAACCTCTACATCAAAGACGGCTTCGTTTACCAGGCCAACTACCGCTACGGGCTCCACGTGCTCGACATCTCCGACCCGCTCAATCCGCGCGAGGTGGGAGCCTTCGACACCGCCCCCTACGCGGAGGGACCGGGGTTCGGGGGGGCCTGGAGCGTATACCCCTACTTCGAGAGCGGAACGGTTATCGTGACCAGCATGCAGGAGGGGTTGTTCGTGCTGCGGCGGCGGCGCCCGGTCAGTTAGGCCACGGCGCGCCGGCCTCTGGCCCGCTCAAGCAGGAAGTAGAGCGCCGGCGTGACCGTAAGCACCAGGACCGAAGACGACGCCAGCCCCCCGATCAGCACGAAAGCAAGCGCGTTCCAGATCGTGGCGTTGGCCGACTCCGTGAAAAGCACCAGGGGGAGCAAGCCCAGGATGGTCGTGGCCGTGGTCATGAGAATGGGGCGGACGCGCTCGACGGTTCCCCGCACCACTCCTCCGTGCAGGGACTCGCCCTCTTCCCGTCGCAAGCGGTTCACGTGGTCAACAAGGAGAATCGCGTTGTTCACCACGATCCCCCCCATCATGATCACGCCGATGTAGGCCTCCCGCGTAAACGTCGCGTCGGTGTAGAAGAAGATCATGAACACGCCGATCAACGCCATGGGCACCGTGAGCAACACACAGAGCGGCAGCAGGAGTGACTCGAACAGGGCCGCCGTGAGCATGTACACCAGAATGATCGAAGCGCCCAGCACCAGGTAGATCTGCGACCGTTCTTCGTCGGTCAGCCAGTATCCCCTGCCCCCTCTGACTTCGTAGCCCGGCGGCACGGAAGTGGCATCGATCACCGCTGTGTGCACCAAGTTGCCGTACCGGGGCGGACCGCGGAACTCGTATCCGATCGCCCGCGCGTACTGCTGGTCTTCCCGGTGGATCGTGGCCAACACGTCGCGCGGCTCAATGTCTACCAGGCTGCCGAGGCGGACCGGCTCCCCGCCGGGTGTGGTCACCAACCGTTCGCCCAGCGCGAAGAGGTCGATATCCCTGTTCCCCTCCACTTTGACCTGGAAGCGCAGTTCGTCCCCGCCAAGCTTGATGAAGGCATCGCTGGTCTGGCCGCGCACCGCCGCCTGCACCTCCGCCACCAGTTGCCGGGCGGTAAGGTCTTGGTTGGCAAGAACGTCCCGGCGAATTACAACCGTAAATTCGGTCGATCTCTCCCGGGCAAACCAGCGCATGGAGGCATTCGTGTTGACCTCGCGAACACGCGGCATGCGCTCCAGACGACCACCCAGGTCTTCGGCGATGTCGCGCACCCTCAAATAGTTGTAGCCCAGAACCTCGATCCGGTAGTTCGGCGCGCCCCCCCCTCCCCCTCCGTAGAACGAGGGGCCGTACCCCGTCACGTACACGTCCACCATTGAAAATCCCAGCGAATAGGCGAAGAGCTGGTCCTTGATCCCCACGGGGACGTGGGTTCGTTCTATCTCCGGGGGGAAGGTGACGTGGATCCTGCTGGAGGTCTCCGCCACCGTCGTCACGAAACGACGCACCTCGGGCATTGTGCTCAGCCGGTCTTCGAAGAACCGAGTGAACTCGTCGGTGCGCTCAATGTCGGTGCCGTCGGGAAGCCGGATCGAAATGCTGATCCAGGTGTCGGAACCTCCGAAGCCGCCCCAGCGAAAACCCCGGTCGACGTAGGTGTTGAACAGATAGCCGGACACCGCCAGAGCCGCGATCGGAAGGGCCAGGGTCAGCCACGGCCAGCGCAAGGTGCCCGAAACCAGCCTGCGGTAGAACCTCTCGTACAAAGGCGCCGTGGCGGCCGCGGCCGCGCCGCCCGCCGACCTGACCGGTAACAGCCGGCCCGCGACGGCCGGGATGAAGCTGAAGGCCACCATCAGCGAGGCCATCAGACTCAGCCCCATGGCAATCGCCAGCGGGAAATAGTAGAGCCGCAAATCGTCTTGGAGGTATACGAACGGGACCAGCACGATGAGGTTGGTTCCCGTTGCCGCCATGATGGGAAGAAGCACCCTGGACGCGCCGCCCGTCGCCGCTTCTTCGCGCGATCCGCCCCGCTGCCAGCGCCGGTAGATGTTCTCCAGGACCACGATGGAGTTGTCGACCAGGAGGCCGAACCCCATTGCCAGCCCCATCATCGTAAGCAGGTTCAGAGAAAAACCGGCAAAGTAGATGAAATTGAGGGCGATCAGCACGGAAAACGCGATCGTGGCGAACACCATCAGGGCGGGCCGGACCGAACCCAGAAAAACCAGAAGCACCGCGAAAATCACCATCACGGCAATGAACACGCGGCTGCGCAGGTCGGCCATTTCCTCGCGGATCACCTCGCTGCCGTCCCGGTCCAGAATGAACCGGGTATTCGGAGGGTTGCGCGCTTCCAGCACCGTCATTCGCTCTTTGACCGCGTCGGCCACCCTCACCGCGTTGGCCCCGGCCTCCTTGAGGACTTCCAGACTGACGGCCGGCCTGCCGTTGATCCGGTAGTGGCTGGTGATGTCTTCCCACGTATCGCGCACGGTGCCGATGTTGGAGATGCGAATGACCCGGTCGGAGCTGGCCCTGACGATGGCGCTGGCTACCTCCTGGGCCGAGGTGGGACGGTTGAGAATGGTCACCGTCCACTCGCTGTCGCCCTGGCGCACGGCTCCCGCCACGCCGCGAAGGTCCAGCGACCCGAGAACCGCGTTCACCTCGGCGGCAGACACCCCGAACGCCGCCGCGGCTTCTCGGTCGATCTCGATCTCCAGAACGCGTTCCCGGCCCCCGCTCGCCTGGACGAGGCCCACCCCCTCCACCCGGCTGAGTTCGGGCACCACCACCTCATCCAGGTGCTCGCGCAGCGCCCCCAGCGTCAGCGGCCCGGTGAAGGTGTAGCCCAACAGGCTCTGCTGGCGGAATTCCTCGGGCACGTAGTCGCTCACGGTAACGCGCGCGCCGGGAGGCATGTCGGTTTCCTCGAAAACCCTCAGACGCTCGGAGAGTTCCAGGCGTGCGAAGTCCATGTGGGTGTCGCGCCCGAAGTAGGCCGTGATGCGGGCCAGGTTCTCTGACGACTCAGAGGAGACGCGCTGGACGCCCCTGACGAGCTGGACAGTCGCTTCGACCGGCGAGGTGAGGAAGGCCTCCATGGCTTCGGGAGACGCCCCGCGCCAGCTGGCGGTGATGTCCAGGCGGGGCAGCGAAACGTCCGGGAAGCGCTCGATCGGTATGTCTGTCCAGGCACGCAGGCCCAACAGAGCAACGGCCACGTACGCCATGGCCACCGCCACCGGTCTCCGGTAGGCGGTGCGAATCACGGTGCCTTGACCGGTTCGGGCCCAGCGGCCCCTTGCGGGCGGTGCCTCCGCCACCCCAGACGCAGGTCCTCGACCACGGAGTAAACAACCGGCACAACTATCAGGGTGAGCGCGGTCGCAACAATCAGGCCGCCGATTACCGAAATCGCCATTGGTGCGCGCAGGTCAGCCCCCCGCCCGATCCCCAGCGCCATGGGAAACAGGCCCAGCACCGTGGTCACCGTGGTCATCAGGATGGGCCGCAGCCGCACCTGGCCCGCTTCCAGAATCGCCGCCCGCACGGCGAGCCCCTTTGCGCGCCGCTGGTTGATGAAATCGACCTTGACGATGGCATCGTTGACCACGATTCCAACCAGGATGACCACGCCGATGAGACTCATCGTGTTGAGACCCGCCCCGGTAATCGCCAACGCCAGTACCGCGCCCACCACGGCCAGCGGAACGGCCACGAGTATGGTCGCCGGGTGCATGAACGACTCGAACTGGGCCGCCAGGATCATGTAAACCAGAAGGAGCGCCAGGGCGAACGCAAAAGCCAGATCCCTGAACGACCGGGCCATCTCTTCGTTCTCGCCGCCCACTTCGATTCGGTGGCCGAACGGCGGGGTCAGATCGGCGAGCGCCCCCTCCACTGCGGATATGGCGGCGCCAAGCCCACCGCGGGCCACATCGGCGTACACCGTCACGACACGGCCCTGCTCCTCGCGGTGGATCTCTGCCGGACCCAGCGTCTCTTCGACGGATGACAGGTCGGCAAGGGGCACCGCCCCGACTCGCAGTTCACGCAGCGTGGCGGGATCCTGGCGCAGGTGCTGCGGCAGTCGCACCATCACGGGAATCTTGCGGTCGAATTCGATGAACTCCGTGGCCCGGGCCCCGAGCATGGCAGTCTGGATGGTGGTCGCCACTTGTCGCGACGCCAGCTGGAACCTGGCCGCCGCTTCCGTGTCGATTTCGACTTGGAACTGGGGCCGGCCCCGTTCGGACCCCACTCGCACGTTGCGGATTTCGGTGACGCCCGAAAGCCGGTCCCGGACGGTCTGGGCAAAGGCGTGTGCCTGCTGTAGATCGGGGCCCATCACACGCACTGCGATGTCGGCCTCGCTGCCCCCGAGCAACCTGCCCAGCGCCGTCGCCTGCCCGGTCTCGAACGAAAGATCCCCGGGCGTTGATGCCGCGGCGGCATCCTGCAACCTGCCAACCACTTCGTCTGTGCGCGCCCGGTCGTCCAGGCGTACCTGCAGGGTAGCCGTGTGGAGCCCCGAGGTGGATCCGTCGTCGCGGAGCGCCTGCACGTCCCGCCCGACGTGAGCGAATACGGCGACCACTGCCTCGTCGCCGAGCAGTCTGCTCTCCAGCGCTGTAGCGGCATCGGCAGTGGCCTCAAGGTGAGTGGACCGGTCCAGTTCCATCTGGACGGCGAAGGCGCCCTGGTCTACATCGGGTAGCAGGTCCCGCTGAAGGGTCAGGGCCAGCGCAACACATCCCGCCAGGGTCCCCCCCGCCACGGTCAGGACGACACCCCTGCGGTCAAGAGCCTTGTCCAGTACCCCGTGGTACCAGCGTGCGAAAGCCTCGAACGATTGGTCGAAGATTCCCAGCAGCGGCGAGAACAAGAACGACAGCACCCGCCCGAGGAGCCCGGTCCAGTAACGGACCAGCTGAATTACCACTGACCCCGGCAGTTTGATTGCCAGGTAAGGAACCATCAGCGCCCAGCGGACGGCCTGGTTGATTCCGTGGGCCACCCGGTAGAGCACGCGAAGGAGGCCGGACTCGGGGGGGCCGGGTCGATCATCCCCGGCCACGCCTTCGCTTGCGGTCACGCCGTGCTGAGCGTCCCGCGCCTGTCCGCTCACGCTGGTCCCGCCAAAACGGGCTGCCACCGTGGGAAGCAGCGTGAGCGCCACGGCCAGGCTCGCGAGCAGCGAAAACGCCACAGCCAGCGACAGCGCGCCGAACAGCTCGCCCGCCACACCCTGCACGTAGATGATCGGGCCGAAAACCGAGATCGTGGTAAGGGTTGAGGCGGTAATCGCTCCCTGTACTTCTTCGGCCCCGCGGGCCGCGGCCTCAAGCGCCCCCAACCCGGCCTGGCGGTGCCTGAAGATGTTCTCCAGCACGATGATGGAGTTGTCCACCAGCATGCCCACGCCAAGGGCCAGCCCGCCCAGGCTCATGATGTTGAGCGACACGCCGAACGCGTCCATGAGGCCGAACGCACCGATCACCGAAATGGGGATGGCGAGGGCGACGGCCACCGGGTAGCGCGGGTCCCTGAGGAACAGGAACAGAACCACAAACGCCAGCAGTCCCCCCAACAACAGTGCCTGGGCCACGTTGCTGATTGACTCGTCGATGAAGATCGCCTGGTCGTAGGCAACTTCTGCCGTAAACTCCGGGTACTGTTCCGCGAGGAGCTCGAGTGTCGCCCTGACCTGCTCCGACACCCCTACGGTATTGGCCCCGGATTCCTTGAATACGAGCAGGCCCACCGATTCGAAGCCGTTGTAGCGGGCGATCTCCTGGCGGTCGCCGAAACCGTCGATCACGGTGGCAACGTCGCGAACGCGGATCTGGCGGAAACCGGGGTCATCACGGGCCTGGCCGGACGGGTCGGCGGCGTCGAACTGCTGCCGCCCCACCACCACGTCGCCGATCTCGTCCACGTTCTGGAACTCGCCCAGCGTGCGCACGGGATATCTGTACCGGCCCTGCAGAATCGTACCCCCGCGCGACGCATGGTTGGCGGCGCCGATGGCTTCCACCAGGTCCGCGGCGCGCACGTCGTAGGCATTGAGCAACGCCGGGTCGTACTCAACGTGAATTTCCCGGTCCAGCCCTCCGGTCACGGAGACCTGCGCCACGCCGTCAAGTTGTTCGAGGCGGCGCCGGAAAACCCGCTCCGCAATCTGCTTGTTGTTGAGCAGGCCGCTGCCACCCGTCAGCGCCACCGTCATGACCGGATCCGACTGGGGATCGACTCTCAGGATGATGGGACGTTCCGCCGTTTCGGGCAGGTTGTACTGGATGTTGTCCAGCCGCTCCCGCACGCTGAGCGCGGCAAAGTCCATGTCGGTGCCCCACGCGAACCGGAGCGTTACGAGGCTCACTCCGTCCTGCGAAACCGAGGTGACCCGCTGGATGCCTGCGACGGCCGCGGCCTGTTGCTCAATCGGCTCGGTCACCAACCGCTCAATCTCCGCGGGTGCTACATCGGGATAGCTCGTGTAGACAATGAGGCGCGGGAAGCTGATTTCGGGGAGCAGGTCAATCGGCAGGCGGGTGTAGGAGATGCCCCCGAGGAGCACCACCGCCAGAATGAGCATGGCCACCGCGACTGGCCGCTTCGTACATACTCGGGAGACCGACGCACGCACCGTCAGCCCGCAATCAACCGGGGATTCTTGTGGCCCGGACGCCCGCTTCCTCGCCCACGATTCCCGCCGCCTGATACAGGTCCAACAAGGCCAGCGCACATTCAAAACGCTGGTCCAGGGCATCCCGGCGGGCGCGCGCTTCGTCGGTGATGGCGGACCGGAGCTGCTGGATGTCCACGTTGCCCAGCTGGTATTCCTCGCGCACCAACTCCAGCCGCTCGGCTGCGATCTCCAGGGCCCGGTCCCGCTGGCGCAGGTTCTCCCAGGCGGTGGTCAGGTCGGCGAACCGGGTGCGGACGTCCAGCTCAAGCTGAAGTTCCGCCTGGCGCAGGTCTTCATGCGCATTCCGCAGGTCCACCCGTGCGCTGGCGGCGTTGTAGGAGCGCTGGAACCCATCGAAAACTGGAATCGACAAATTGAAATCCCAGCTGGCCGTACCGCTCGAGCTGTTGCCCGGCTGCAGGTCAAACAGCGCGCTTGTGCCGGTGCGGTAATCATACCGCCCCAAGCTGAACCTGCCCGAGATTCTCGGCCACCACTGAGCGTCCACGGCCCTCACGGCCGCTTCGCTCGTTTGTACCTGGGCCCGGCGGGTCCCCACGGCGGGATTGGCCTGCATCGCCCGGTCCAGGAGGTCCTGCAGAGAGAGTGTTGCCGGGTCGCGGGGTTCGGGCACGCTCTCGTCCACATCCACCCGCCCGAGCGCCGGGTCCCCCACGGCCACCCTCAGAGCAATGAGCGCGGTTTCGACCGCCCCCCGGGATTCCCGGACGGCTGCGCGCTGCTGTTCGACCAGGAACTCCGCCTCCAGAACGTCGTGGCGGCGCACCAGGGCGTATTCAAACCGGTCTTTCACTACCTCCAGGTCCTGCTCCTGGGCTGCCAACAGGTCAACCTCAAGAGCCAGCTGCGCCTTTTGCCGCTGCGCCGAGCGGTACTGCGTCTCCACCGAGGCGATGATGCCGTCCATCTGCTCCTGCACACCCAGCCTGGTTGATCGCACCTCGGCCTGGATCTGATGGCGCTCTCGCAAGGTGGCGCCACCGTCGAAAATGGTGAAGTTCGCCGAGACCCCGAGGTTGGCACTTGAAGAGCCCACCCACGTTGGATTGGTGCTCTCCGTGGGCCGTCCCTCCAGGTCGAGATAGGTGGGCTGCCTCTGGTAGTTCTGCCCGGTGGTGTATCCGACGTTTACGGTGGGGAGGAAGGCCGCCCAGCCTTGCCGCAACCGTGCGCCGGTCAAGTCCAGCCGGTTCACGGCCTGGCGATACTGCGGGTTGTGTTCGGTGGCGAGTCGGATTGCCTCGTCCAGCGAAAGTACCGTGACGGGCCCCTCGGGCTCCGCGGCCTGCGTGATCCGCGCCTGAACCGCGGAACCGCTCCGGAGTGCTTCCGCCGAGCCCGCCGCCGCCATTGTGGGGCCCAGGGTGCAGACCGCCGCCGCTAAAGCAGCCCTCACCGGGTCGGCCTGCCACCGGCCCCGGCAACGTCCTCCACCAGCTCGACCGCCGCGTCGTGAATGATCGATTGGTGCCCGTCGGTCAAGACGATCGATCCGGGCTCCACCCAGAACTGGCTTCCGGGTTCGCCGAGCAGTTGCACCACCTCGTCGTTCATCTCCCCCAGGGGAACGTAAACCCACTTGGCCCTGCCGTCTTCAAGCACCAAGACGTGGGTTCGCCGGTCTTCGGTCTCGCGGATCGATGACCGAGGCACGATAATCGCGTTGGGAATCTGGCGGGCTTCGACCTGCGCGTTAGCGTACATGCCGGGCCGAATTCTCCCGCCCGGATTGTCCAGCAGCACCGTAACCCGAGTCGTCTGGGTTTGCAGATCGGTCTTGGGGTTGATCGTTTCGACACGGCCCACGAACGTGGTGTCCGGCAGCGCCGCAAAAACCAAGGATACCAGCCGGCCCTCTTCCAGGTCGACCAGCAGCGTCTCTAATACGCCCACCGACACCTTGATCGGGTCAATGGTGACCACGGTGAGAAGTTCTTCGCCCGCCGCCACGTATTGGCCCTCAACGACCCTCAGATCGGCGATACGACCGCCGAACGGCGCCACTACCTGTGTCTTTTCCATCTGGAGCTCGGCGCGACGCAAGTCAACCTCTGCCTGCGAAAACCCCGTCAGGAACCGCGCGCGTTCCGCCCGCCTTGCCCGGACCTCGGGATCCTCAATACGCTCGTCCTGCAGGAGCCGGACTTCGTACTCCACCTGCGCCCGCCCGAGAGCGGCCCGGCTCGTCGCCAGGTCGAGGGCGTACTCGGTGGTGTCGATCTGGATCAACACCTGGCCGCCCGCCACAGTCTGGTTTTCCCGCACGCGGACGGACTGTACGATGCCGGACACCTGCGCCGAAATCCTGGCCTCGCGCAGCGCCTCCGCGCGAGCCTTGGCTGTAGCGGAGATGCGGAGCGTGTCGCGGACCACAACCACTCCAGTCACCGGGACGGCCACTTCGGTGTTGAACTGCTGGACCACCGATTCGGCCACCTCGGCCTCGGCCTCCGACATGTCGGAGTCTCCGTCTGTTTCCTCCACATCGGGACGGATCCGCCACCAGACACCGACGGTCAGACCCCCAAGAATGACGAGGACTGTCAACACCCCAAGGGTGGATCGAGAAAGCGTCACCTTAACCAGCTCCTTTGCTCGTTCCTCGCGTCAACACCCCGCCCCGCACCCCGTCCCGTCCGCAAACCTAGCCCTGGTTCCCCAAGGCGGCCACAGTGGACCGCGGGGGGAGGGGCTGACGGGAATGGGCGCTGACGGATTCGAACCGCCGACCTCCTGCTTGTAAGGCAGGCGCTCTGAACCAACTGAGCTAAGCGCCCGCCCGAATTTACGGAATCCGGGTGGAGCATGTTCACCCATCATGCTCACCAAATAGACTCATGGCCAGCCCTGCGACGCTCCGCGAGAGCTCGCCCAAGGCGACTACGGTCTGCCTGCTGGTAGCAGCGGACCACGGGCCTGGACCGGTCGCCTGGTTGCCGCAGCGGTTCTTGGATCGCCATGCGCGAGTTCCGCTATCGCTAGTGCTAGTTGCTAGTCGCCGTGAAATTCGTTGCGCACCAAGCTGATCGCATCCATCTCCGCCTCGGTCACCTTCACGCCCGTAGGATAGGGCCTCGTGTCCAGCGCGGCGTGGACTCGCAGACCGGCC
>JAGWBR010000010.1 GCA_021295785.1 Gemmatimonadota bacterium | reverse complement strand
CAAGCACAGATTGGCCGCAAACGCGGCCCACCGAGGGTGAAGCTCATCTGATCTCCTTCCGGCTATGCGAGAGCACGTCAGTGGTCCGTTCTCGCCCTCTCCGCCATCTCCTCCTGGGTCCCGGGAATCGAGAGGCTCGATCGCCCGTAGTCAGGTCGTATTACAAACGATAATACATTATCATGACGGCTCAGGCACTCGCACAGCCCCGGCATGCCGCATGAGCTGGGCACCTCGGACCGTTTGCCGGTGCGCTAGCCTCCCAACAGCTCCAATAGCCGCGCCAGGGAAGCTTGCCGAGCGCCAGCGCCACTTCCGGGAACACCCGGCTGAGATCGTCGCCGTTACGTCAGGGTTTGGCGCCTCGAGCCAACCCCCGCCCCTTCCACACATAGAACGCCACCGGAAACAACACCAGCACCACCACCCCCGACGTCACCACCCCACCCATCAGCGGCGCCGCGATGCGCTTCATCACATCGGCCCCAGCGCCCGCGCTCCACATGATCGGCAGCAGCCCGATCACATCGGTGGCGATCGTCATCATGATGGGACGGACGCGCTGGACCGCGCCGCGCCGGATCGCCTGCCTGAGCGCGCTCCGTCCGGTGAGGAGGCCGCGGTCGCGGTAGTCGTCCGTGGAGACGTTCAGGTACAGGAGGAAGACGATCGCGGTCTCGGCGTAGAGACCGGCCAGCGCGATGATCCCCACCCAAACCGCGATGCTCAGGTCGTAGCCCAGGATGTGCAGGAACCAGAACGATCCGGCGACCGCGAAGGGGACGCCCAGCAGCACCAGGACGGTCTCGATGACGGAACGGGTGGTCAGGAAGATGAGGACGAAGATCAGGAGCAGGGTGAGGGGGATGACGTAGGTCAGTCGCCGCTCTGCCCGTTCCAGGTATTCGTACTGGCCGCTCCACGAGAGCGTATAACCGGGCGGCAGATCGACCGCCGCCACCCTCTCCCGGGCCGCCTGCACGTAACTGCCCACATCAATGTCGCGGATGTCGATGTAGACCCACGCGTTCGGCTTCGCCCCCTCGCTCTTGATGCTCGGCGGGCCGACCACGTACTTCATGTCGGCCAGTCGCCCGAGCGGCACCTGGTGGCCTTCGGGCGTGGCGACCAGGACCGACCTCAGCGCGGGAAGATCGTCGCGCAGTTCGCGGCTGTAGCGCAGATTGACCGGGTAGCGTTCGAGCCCCTCGACCGTGGTCGTCACGTTCAACCCGCCGATCGCCGTCTGGATGACCTCCTGCACGTCGCGTATGGTCAGGCCGTGCCGCGCAATGGCCACCCGGTCGATCGCGAAGTCGAGGTAGTTGCCGCCCATCACCCGGTCCGCGTACACGCTGGCGGTGCCCGGAACGTTCCGCACGACGGCCTCCACTTCGCGCCCCAGCCGTTCCAGTTCCGCCAGATCCGGTCCCGCGAGCTTGATCCCCACCGGCGTGCGGATCCCGGTGGACAGCATGTCGATGCGGGCACGGATCGGCATGGTCCACGCGTTCGTCAGGCCGGGGATTCGCAGCGCCGCGTCCAGCTCCTCGATCAGCCTCTCCGGCGTCATCCCGGGCCGCCATTCGCCGCGTGGCTTGAGCGCGATCGTCGTCTCGATCATTGACAGAGGCGCGGGATCGGTCGCCGAGTTCGCCCGTCCCACCTTCCCGAACACGTGCCGCACCTCCGGAAACGTGTAGATGATGCGATCCGTCTGCTGCAGAATCTCGCGGGCCTCGGTGATCGACACGCCCGGGAGCGTCGTGGGCATGTAGAGCAGGTCGCCCTCCCAGAGCGGCGGCATGAACTCCGACCCCAGGCGTGACAGAGGCACCAGCGTCACCCCCAGCCCCACCACTGCCCCCACCATCACCCACCTGCGCCGCTTCAACACGAACCCCAGCACCGGCCGGTACACCCCACCCAACAGTCGCCCCACCGGCGTACTCGTCGCGGGCCGGATCCTGCCCCGCACCCAGTACCCCACCAGCACCGGCACCAGCGTCACCGACAACAGCGCCGCCGCCGCCATCGCGTACGTCTTGGTAAACGCGAGCGGCTTGAAGAGCCTCCCCTCCTGCGCCTCCAGCGTGAACACCGGCATGAACGACACCGTGATCACCAACAGCGCGAAGAAGAGAGACGGGCCGACCTCCCTCGCCGCACGCGCGATGATCTCCCAGTGCGGTCTGCGCCCCCCGTTCCGCGCCAGGTGCCTGTGCGCGTTCTCGACCATCACGATCCCGGCGTCCACCATGGTCCCGATCGCGACCGCGATCCCGCCCAGCGACATGATGTTGAGCGTCAGCCCCTGCAGGTGCACCACGATCATCGCGAGCAGAATGCCCACCGGCAGCGCGATCACCGCCACCAACCCGCTCCGCAGGTGGAACAGGAAGACCAGGCACACCAGCCCCACGATCAGCAGCTGCTGCGCCAGGCTCATGCGGATGCTTCCCACCGCGCGGTCGATCAGCGAGGTGCGGTCGTACGCGACCTCGATCCGGACGCCCTCCGGCAGCCCCGGCGCGATCTCGTCCAGCCTGACCTTCACGTCCCGGATCACGCGCCGGGTATCCGCCCCGGGCCGCACCACGACAATCCCACCGACCGTCTCACCCTCCCCGTTCCACTCGGCCAGCCCACGCCGGCTCTCCGGCCCCAGGCTCACCCGCGCCACATCCTCCAGCAGAATCGGAGTCCCGCCCCGCCCCACCCCGAGGCCGATCCGGCGAATGTCGTCCACCGACCGGATGTACCCCAGCCCCCGGATCATGAACTCCTTCTCGGCCACCTCGATCAGTCCGCCCCCCACGTCGCGGTTGCTCTCCCGGATGGCGGTGCGGATCGCGGATATCGGCAGGTCGAAGGCGCGCAGCCGGTTCGGGTCTACCGTCACCTGGTACTGGCGCACGAACCCCCCCACGCTGGCCACCTCCGACACCCCCGGTACCGCCGTCAGTTCGTACTTGAGGAACCAGTCCTGGATCGAACGCAGCTCGCCGAGGTCGTGCCGGTCGGAGTGGAGCGCGTACATGAAGGCCCAGCCCACGCCCGTAGCGTCGGGACCGAGTTCGGGGGTTACGCCGGGCGGCAGCTGGCCGGCGATCGAGTTCAGGTATTCGAGCACGCGGCTGCGGGCCCAGTAGAGGTCGGTCCCGTCCTCGAAGATGACGTACACGAAGGACACGCCGAAGAACGAGTACCCGCGCACCACCTGCGCGAAGGGCGCCGACAGCATCTGTGTCGTGAGGGGATAGGTGACCTGGTCCTCGACGATGCGAGGGGCCTGCCCGGGATACTCGGTCTGGATTATGACCTGGACGTCGGACAGGTCGGGGATGGCATCGATGGGCGTGCGGGTAAGCGAGAAGGTGCCCCCCGCAACGATGAAGAGCGTGCCGAAGATGACGAGGAAACGGTTCCGGATCGACCAGTCTATGATGTGCGCGAACATGGGCGGACCTCCCTCAGTGGTGGTGCCGGTGGGCGTCCGCTGCCGCGGAGTCGCCCGCCCTCGGGGAGTCCCCCTCTTCCGCACCGCCCAGCACCTGCGAAATCGCCGCTCTCAGATTCGCTTCGGAATCGATCAGGAATTGCGACGAAACCACGACGGTCTCACCCTCGGCAATCCCCGAAGCGATCTCCACCATCCCCTCGCTCTCGACGCCGAGCATCACTTCGCGCGGCTCGAACACCCCACCCCCCTTCGCCACGATCACGACCGTGCGGGTCCCGCTGTGCAGTACCGCCTCGGCGGGCGCCATCACCACATCCGCCGCCCCGGTGGTGCGCACGGCCACGTTCACGTACATCATCGGCCTGAGCCGCAGGTCGGGATTGGCAACCTCGACGAAGGCGGTAAGCGTCCTGGTCTGCGGGTTCACGGCCGGGCGGAAGAAAAGAATCCGGCCGCTCCACTCCCGTCCCGGAAAGGCGTCGGCATCGACCACGACCGCCTGCCTCTCGCGCACATGCCGCAGATCGTCCTCGTAGAACTCGGTCTCGGCCCAGAGGGTGGAGTGGTCGGCAATCTTGAGGACGGTCATTCCGGGACTGAGCTTCATCCCTTCCATCGAGTCGCCGATCTTGTCGACGATGAAGCCCGTGGCCGGCGCGAAAACCGTTACCGTTCGCGTAACACTGCCCGACTCGGCAAGCGCGTCGATCTGCCCCTCGGTCATGTCCCAGTAGAGGAGCCTTTCCCGGGCCGCCTCCAGTAGCGACTGCGCCCGTTCGATCGCTTGCGCGTAGGCGCCGCCGTCCCGCAGTCGCCCCACGTACTCCATCGCGCCCAGGAACTCGCGCTGCGTGGTGACCAGCTGCGGGCTGTATATCTCGAAGAGCACGTCGCCCCGCTCGACCGTCTCGCCGACGTTGTTGACGCTGGCCCGTTCGATCCATCCCTCGTACTTGGTCTGCACCGAAACAACCCGCTCCTCGTTGTGCGCCAGGATCCCGACGGTGCGGATGGATACGGGAAGGTTGCCGCGGTGCACCCTGGCGGTGCGGACCGCGAAGTTCTGCAGGAAGCTCCGGCTGACCCGGATGCCACCATCCGTGGTGGCGTCGTCCGCGTAAACGGGGACGAGGTCCATCCCCATGGGGGACTTGCCGGGACGGTCAGAGGTGTAGTTGGGATCCATCGGGGCGCGCCAGTAGAGGACCTCGCGCTCCCCGGAGGCTTCGGCGGGTGGGTCCGACTCTCCGGGGATGGCCATCCCCTCCCGGGCGCCGTGATCCCCCGCCGTCCCCGGGGTGCCGTTCGCACCGCACCGTACCAGCAGCACCGTTCCGCCCGCACCGATCGCCACGCCGATCGCCACGGACAGGAGCTTGTGGATGTTCCTCGTGCCGGTCACGATCCCTCCTCCTCCGGAAACGGCGAGCCGATGGCCCGTTCCATCTCGGCCAGCGCCTTCATGTAGTCGGCCCGCAACCGCGCGAGGCCGAGACGCACGTTGAGCAGCATCTCTTCGCTGTCCAGCAGCTCCAGCACCCCGGTTACTCCACCCGAATAAGCCTCCTCGGTGGCTCGCAGCGCCTGTTCGGCCTGTGGGAGAAGGGCGCGCTCGAAGAGAGCCAGCTGCCCCTCGATCGTCATGATGCGGAACGCGGTCGAACGAACCGCCAGCGCCACGCCGTTGACCGCGTCGCGGTATGCCTCCTCGGCAGCGGACACCCGCGCGGCCGCCTCCCGGACCCCCGCGTCGTAGCTGCCCCGGAAGACGGGGAGGCTGGCTCCGAGTGTGAGGCTCCAGGTGTCGCGGCCGTTGCCCGGCGGTGGATTCTCGCGGCCCGGGTCGTCACGGCGGCCAAGCACGTTGCCCCAGGCGACGCCGACCGCCAGGCCGGGGCGGTACCGCCGCCGCGCCAGGCTCACTCCGTGTTCGTCGCGCTCGATCCGGAGCCGGGCCGACCGCACCTCGGGCCGCTCACCCAGCCCGGTCGCGTGGAGTTGCTCGTCGTCCAGGGCGACCGCCGGCAGCTCGCCGATCGTCACCGGCGGCACTGGCGTATTCACCGGACGGTCCGCCAGCACATTGAGCAGGGCTTCGAAGTCGGTGCGCTGCCGGAGCAGCTCCTGCCGCCGGTTCAGGACCCGGGTGACCCCGGCCTGGAGCTTGACGACCTCCTGCTGTTGCCCGAATCCCTGCGAGTAGCGGGCCCGGGCCAGCGCTTCGTAGTGAAGCAGGAGTTGCTCCTCCTCCCCCGTGATCCGGAGCGCCTCGTCGAAGTACGCGAGGTCGTAGTAGGCCAGCTTGACCTGGCGGACGACTTCGGCGCGCTGTTCCTGGTACGACTCGCTCTGCATGGCCGCCGCCGCCGCCGCGATCGCCCGGCGGTCTGACAGCGTGCCGAACCAGGGGAGCGACTGGGTGACCGAGACGCTCGAGAACTGAGGGCCGACCCGGGTCTGAGGCCCGAGCATGTGTTGGGTGAAGGAAAGCACGGGATCGGGCAGGGTCGCGGCCTGCGCCGTGCGCGACTCGGCCGCCCGAGTCTCCAGAAGCGCGGCGCGCACGCGCGGGTTCCCTTCCAGCGCTTCGTTGATGAATGCGGCCAGGGTCGCATCGCCGTGGGTCGCATAGGACGGCGACTGCGCCGCTGCGCGCGGTGGGGTGATGTATGCCGAAACGGCGATCGCGGAGGCGACCGCCAGGGTTCGCAGGATGGACATGTTCTCCTCGCCATGGATGGTTCACCGACGGAGCGGCCGTCTCCCGACGGGAGGGGGCCTGCTCGGGTGACCTTCAGGTGTGTGGTGCGCCCCGGACGGGACGCGGGGGGTCACACCGTGTGGCGGGGAGGGGGTGTCTCGACTGCCAGGTCGGCAGCGACGGGGGTGGGCGGGGTGGGGAAAGCCGCCGGGAAGAAGACGGCGGGGAGGCTGATGATGGCGGGCGGGCGGGCTTCCCGAACCGGGGCGAAACCGCAGGCCATGATCATCAGGCAGCCGTGGCTGCCGCCGTGGTTGGAGGGGTGGGGGGTGTGGGGGGTGTCGCCCGCGGGAGCGGGGTGATGAGCGTCCGCACGGGCCGCAAAATGACCGGCCATACCCTCTCCCATGTCACAACGCAATGCAACCAGTTGGGACCACGAAAGGGCCAGAAATACAACAAGGGCGATCGAGCGGTGCATTCGGCAAGGTAGGTCGGATACTGCTCGCACGTCAACCACGGGAAGAGACACCGGTCGCGGAAGGTGTCAGAACCGAGGCAGTGCCAGCGCAACCAACTCGCCCGGGTGGCCCCTCGCACCCACGGCCAACACGATGAACTGCCGCCCCTCGTGCATGTAGGTCATCGGCAGGCCGGTCTGGTTGGCCGGTAGCTCAATCTCGGCCACTATCTCTCCCGTGGCCTTGTCGTGCGCGCGAAACCTGTTCCCGCCCGACTCGTAACCGGCGTACATCCCGCCGCCCTCCCCCGCGAACAGCAGCGTGCTGGTTGCCAGCATCCCTCCCCGGTCGGGTCTTCCGGTACGGCCCACGTCCACGCCTTCAAGGGCCGGGTGGTTCTTCACGTAGTCCGGCGCGTCCCCGTTGGGGACCTGCCACACCAGTTCCCCGGCGTTCAGGTCGATCGCCGTGATGCGCCCCCACGGCGGTTTGAACAAGGGAAGACCCCGGGGCCCTCCCCCCTCGGTCAGGCGCAGGCGCCCTGGGCTGAGGATGTAGTCCATCTCGGAGATCTCCGGTGCCGGAGCCACCCCGACCACGCTTGGATCGGTCGCCGACTGCACGTAGAGAATGCCCGTCTCGGGATCGAACGCGCCCCCCGGCCAGTTGGCGCCACCCAGCATTCCCGGCACCATCAGTGTGCCCTGGGTACCGCCTTCGACAAGAACCGAAGGAGGGGTATAGAGCGGGCCGACGCGCAACCGCGCCACGATGTCGAGCGCCTCGGCGCGCAGCTCCGGCGTGAAGTCGATGAGCTCGTCCGGATCCACGCCCTGCCGGTCGTAAGGGGGTGGCCTGGTGGGAAACGGTTGAGTGGGCGCAGTCCGCTCGCCGGGGACATCGGTTTGGGGCACGGGAAGCTCTTCAATCGGCCATACCGGCTCGCCGGTGCGGCGGTCGAACACAAAGGTGAATGTCTGTTTCGTGATCTGTGCCACCGCGGGGATCTCGCGACCGTCCACCACCAAGTCCGCCACGACGGGCGCGGCCGGCAGGTCATAGTCCCAGATGCCGTGATGCACGGTCTGGAAGTGCCAAACCCTCTCTCCGGTTGACGCATCAAGCGCAACCAGGCTCTGGGAAAACAGATTGTCGCCCGGGCGGTGCCCTCCGTAGTAGTCGCCCGTGCCCAGTTCGACCGGCAGGTAAACGTGACCGAGTTCGGGGTCGGCGCTGAGCGCGGTCCACACGGCCACGTTGCCGGCATTTTCCCAGGATCGGTCTTCCCACGTGTCGTTACCGAACTCGCCGGCCCGTGGGATTGTGTGAAAAGTCCAGAGCAGTTCACCGGTTGCGGCGTCGTAGCCGCGCACGTGCCCCGGCGGCATGTCCAGGGTGCGGGGGGCACTGCCCGACGGGAGCGCCGACCCCACCACTACAACGTCGCCGACAACGATCGGGGGCGAACTCGACCCGATCGGGGCGGCGACGAGGTCAAGTTCGCGGCCCAGTCCGCGGCGCAGTTCCACGACTCCCGCATCTCCGAACCCGTCCACCGGAATTCCCGTCGCGGCGTCCAGCGCCACCAACTGGAACCCGGGGCTCACCACGAAGATGCGCGGGCCGTCGCCCTCACCGGGCGGATCCCAGTAAGCCACGCCGCGGCCCGAGTTGCGGCGCGGGGCCGAGCGGTCGCCCTCGTCCAAACGGTACATCCAAAGCGTTTCGCCGGTCCCCGGGTCGATGGCCACAACGGCGCGCCGGTAGCCCGCCGTGGCATACAAGACCCCGTCTGCCATGAGGGGCGTGGTACGGTAGTTGAACTCGGGCGCGGGGCCATAGTTGTCGGCTTTCCAGCGCCAGACAATTTCAAGGTCGGCGACGTTCTCGTGGCTGATCTGGTCGAGCGGGGCGTAACGCGTGCTTCCCGCATCTCCTCCGTAGTAGCGCCACTGTCCGCCTTGGGCGCCTCGCTGCGCCTGTGCGGGCAGCGCGGCAGCGATGGCGGTGGCCAGGAACGCCAGGGCGAGTCCGGGGTTGGGTCTCTTAAGCGTGTCGGTTACCCGGGGGGTTGAGCGGCCCTGAATTCGCGAGCCTTGTCGGCCATGCCCTCGCGGACCAGGTCCTCGGCCTCGGGGTAGCCGTGCTCCGCGGCGTACTTGCGGATGTCGTCGGTGATTCGCATTGAACAGAACTTCGGGCCGCACATCGAGCAGAAGTGTGCCAGCTTGGCTCCCTTGGCGGGCAGTGTTTCGTCATGATACTCGCGCGCGGTGACAGGATCCAGCGCCAGGTTGAACTGGTCCTCCCAGCGGAATTCGAACCGCGCTTTGGACAGCGCGTCGTCCCACTCCCGTGCCCTGGAATGCCCCTTGGCCAAGTCGGCCGCGTGCGCCGCGATCTTGTAGGTGATTACGCCGGTGCGCACGTCATCGCGGTTGGGCAGGCCAAGGTGCTCCTTCGGAGTTACGTAACACAGCATCGCCGTGCCGTACCACCCGATCTGCGCAGCTCCGATTGCGCTGGTGATGTGGTCGTAACCGGGCGCAACGTCGGTCGTCAGCGGGCCCAGCGTGTAGAACGGTGCCTCATGACACCACTCCAACTGCTTGTCCATGTTCTCGCGAATCATGTGCATCGGCACATGACCCGGCCCCTCGCACATGACCTGGACCCCGTGGTCCCACGCGATCTTGGTCAGTTCTCCCTGGGTGCGGAGTTCGGCGAACTGGGCTTCGTCGTTGGCGTCCGCTATTGAGCCGGGCCTGAGTCCGTCGCCCAGCGAGAACGAGACGTCGTAGGCGGCCATGATCTCGCAAATCTCCGGGAAATGCGTGTAGAGGAAGTTCTCCTGGTGGTGCGCCAGACACCAATGCGCGATGATCGACCCGCCGCGTGACACGATCCCAGTGACGCGCCGGGCCGTCAGCGGCACGTACCGCAGAAGCACGCCGGCATGGATCGTGAAGTAGTCCACCCCTTGTTCCGCCTGCTCGATCAGGGTATCGCGGTAAGCCTCCCAGGTGAGATCGGCCGGGTCGCCTCCGACCTTCTCCAGGGCCTCGTAGATCGGTACCGTCCCTATCGGGACGGGTGAGTTACGCAGGATCCACTCGCGGGTCTCGCGGATGCGCTTGCCGGTCGACAGGTCCATTACCGTGTCGGCGCCCCAGAGGGTGGCCCACCTCAGCTTGGCCACTTCTTCTTCGATTGAGGAAGAAACCGCCGAGTTGCCGATGTTGGCGTTGATCTTGACCGCGAAATTGCGGCCGATGATCATCGGCTCGGACTCCGGATGACGGGTGTTGGCCGGGATGATCGCCCGCCCCCGGGCGACCTCCGAACGCACGAACTCCGGTTCAACTCCCTCCCGGATAGCCACGAAGTGCATCTCCGAGGTGATTTTGCCCAGCCTGGCCCACTGGAGCTGGGTAACCGGCCTCGAACCGTTGACGGGCGGCCCTTCGCGGCGGGACTGGCGCCCGGCTACCCACGTTTCCCTGAGCCGAGGCAGGCCACCATCCAGGTCTGGTCCCCTCGGGCCCGAAGTGTCATACACGCGGAGCGGAGGCTCGCCGCCGGAGAGCACGATCTCCCGCATCGGGACGCATATCCCCCCCGGACCGTCCTGAAACACGCGCCGGGAGTTGGGAAAAACGCCTTCATAGTGGTCCTGCCCCGCCCCCCCGGCCGTGCCGCCCCGGGGCGACGTCCCGCTGGATCCCGTCGTTATCATGTTGCTGGCACCTGTTCAGTATGTAAGAAGGTGAGCCGTGTTGAACAGCACGACGGTCTCCCCTGTTTTCAGTTCTCCCCGGGCGGCCAGCCGGCGGGCCGCAACCATCGCTGCGCCTCCCTCGATGGCCGCGCCGACTCCCAGGCTGCCCAGTTCCCTCGCCCCTTCGCGCATGGACCCGTCGTCCACCGCAATGGCCCCGCCCCCGGACTCCCTGATCGCCCGCAGTATCAAGAAATCGCCGATGGCCGATGGCACTCGGAGACCCCAGGCCTCCGTGTGAGCGTCTGCCCAGGCGGAGGCCGCGGAGGCTCCCGCGTTCCAGGCATCAACTATGGGAGCGCACCCGGCGGCCTGGACCGAGTAAAGCCGGCAATTGCCCGATACGAGCCCCAGCGCGCGCAGTTCACTGGCGGCCTTGTGGCTGCCGATCAGCCCTGTTCCGCCTCCAGTCGGGTAAACGACGGCGTCGGGGAGCCGCCAGCCCAGGGCCTGGGCAATTTCAAGCATCATCGTCTTCTTCCCCTCGATCCGGTAGGGCTCCTTGAGGGTCGAGACGTTGAATGCACCCGTTTCGGCGGAATACTCGGCGGACCGGCGGCCGCACTCATCGATGAGGCCGTCCACCGCGTCCCAGGTCGCGCCGTAGTGCCGGCACCGGCGCAGCACACCCTCGGGGATATCGCTGGGCACGAACACGTGGGCTTTGGCGACGGCGCGAGCGGCGAAGGCCGCGAGCGCCGCTCCCGCGTTTCCGGCGCTGGGGGCCGTGAAGTGGTCCACGCCGTCCAGCGACGCGCGCGTTACCGCGGCGCCCATGCCCCTGTCCTTGAAGCTGCCGGTCGGGTTCATGCCCTCGTCTTTGACCAGCACGTCGAGTCCAGCCAGTTCCCCGCCGGGTTCCACGGGAATCAAGGGCGTGGCCCCCTCGCCCAGGGTAACCGGCTGTTCGTGTTCCCTGATCGGCATGATCTCGCGGTACCGCCACGGACCCGGAGCCCGGGTTTCCCAGCGCCGGCGCAGCCCGGCCCCGTCGAGCTTGGCCAGGGGATAGATGGCCAGCAGCGGCTTGGCGCATTCCGGACAGAGCGTGGCCAGGTGCAGGTCGGCGCCGCGCCCGCAGGCTCCGCACTCCAGCGCCCAGGTCACTAGCTGCGCTTCCCGGTCAGTCTGCGCAGGGTCCGGCTCCTGCCCAGGGCATAGGCAACTTCGGCCAGGTCGGGGCCTTCGTCACGGCCCGTGAGTGCCCGGCGCAGCGGACCGAAGAACCCGCGGCCCCTTACCGGGGAAGCCTTCATGGCTGTTCGCATGGCTTGCTTGAGCTCGGCGGGACGCCAGGGAGCTTCTGCCCAGGCATCCGCAACCAGTTGCAGAACCTCGCGTTCCCCGGCGGAATCGGGGCAACCTGCCGAACCCGCCCCAAACACGGCCTCCAGCTCCGGCCCGGCCTCGGTCAGAAGACGGGTCCGCCGGGCAAAAACCTCGGCGGCGCGCAGCAGGTCATCTTCGTCCAGTCCCAGGTCATCCAGACCGCCGAAACCGCGCCACATCGCGGCGAGAGCCTCCGGTGCCTCCTGGCGAATGTGTTGGCCCGACAGCCACCCGAGCTTGTTTTCGTCCAGTTCGGGGTCATGCGCGCCGAGCCGGTCCAGATCAATCCCGGCGATGAGTTCCCCGGGGGCCATGACCTCGGTCCCGTCTGCCGCGGACCACGACAACAACGACAGGTAGTTGAGCACGCCGGCCGGATGAAATCCCCGGTCCCGGTAGTCAAGCACCGACGCCGCGCCACGGCGCTTGGACAGTTTTCCGCCGCCCGGGGCCAGCACGGTCGGAACGTGCACGAACTCCGGCGGCTGTGCGCCCAAGGCCCGGCAGATGAGTACCTGCTTGGGGGTGTTGGGCAGATGTCCCACGCCCCGGATGACATGGCTGATTCGCATGTCGATATCGTCGGCCGTGGACGCAAAGTTGTAGGTGGGCGTCCCGTCGGCCCGGAGGATGGTCGGGTCGCCCAGGTCATCGCCATCGATGGAGAGCACTCCCTTGAGCCGGTCTCTGTACTCAATCGGTCCGCCCGGGGCGCGCAGGCGGATCGCCGGGCTCCGGCCCTCCGCCTCAAACCGGCGGCGCCGCTCGTCAGACAGGTCGCGGTGAGGACTGTGGCCGGGCGGTTGGTCGGCTGCGATCGCCGCCGCTCGGTGGGCCTGCAGCTCATCCCGCGTGCAGTAACACAGGAAGGCGTGCCCCGATTCCAGAAGCTGGCGGGCCAGCTCGCGGTGACGTTCAATCCGCTCGGACTGGCGGTACGGCCCGAACGCGCCCCCGCGGTCTGGCCCCTCGTCGTGGTCAAGACCGAGCCACTGCAGCGCCTCGATGATGTCGGCTTCGCCCGAGGGCACGTTACGCTCTTGGTCGGTATCGTCTATCCGCAGGACGAACGCCCCACGTTGGTTGCGCGCAAACAGCCAGTTCAGGGCGGCCGCGCGGGCGTTACCCAGGTGCAGCGATCCCGTGGGGCTCGGCGCGAACCGCGTCCGAACGACAGAAAAACCGTCGCAGGTCATGACGGGCAGACCAGGATAACGCCGGAAGCGATCATCGACCCTCGACATTTCGCAAAACAGAAACTCCGACCCGCGGTCGCTCGTCACGGTCCGCCCGTGGCGGCAAACTCCGCAGAGACCTCGGGCCGCGCGGCCCGGCCCGGTCACTCCGCACCATTACCGGGGTGGTCCGCACGAAGTGCGCTCAATATGGCCTGCGCGGTCGACAGACCAATTCCCGGCGCCGAGCAGAGCTGTTGGGCGCTGGACCTCCGAACCGCGTCCAGACTCCCGAAGCGGGTCAGCAGGGCCTGCTCCCGGGCCGGGCCGACGCCCGGTACATCGCCCAGACGAGACCTCAGAGTGCGGCGGCGCCTGAGCGACCGGTTGTAGTCGAGGGCAAACCGGTGCGCCTCGTCCCGGGCCCGCTGGAGCCAGCGAAGACCCGGGTCAGACCTGCTCAGCCGGATCGGATCGGATTTGTCTGGAACGAAAACCTCCTCGTCGCGCTTGGCCAGCGCCGCGACGGGCAGATCGGACACTCCCGCCGCCTCCATCGCCTGGCGGGCCGAGGACAACTGTCCCTTGCCCCCGTCCACCACGACAAGGTCAGGCAGGGGACGCCCCTCCAGCACCCGGCGCTCAAAGTACCGACGAACAACCTCCTGCATCATGGCGTAGTCGTCGGGCATCCCGGATTCCGCCTCACGGATCCTGAACCTTCGGTATTCCGACTTGTCGGTGCCGGTCTCGGTGGACCACACGCAGCTGCCAACCGATTCCGAGCCTCCGAGCGTGGAAATATCGAAACAGACCACGGTCCCAGGGGGTCGATCAAGGCCCAGTTCGCGCTCAAGCGAGGCCGCACCCGGTGCGGCCACGGCACCTGCGTTCCCCTCCTCAGAAATTCCTGTTGGTATATGACTTACTGTGCTCAAGCCGTCCTGCGCCAGAATATGCTGCGCGTGCTTGCCAGCCATTAGCACCAAATCTGCCTTGTACCCGCGAGCCGGCACCACCAGCTCGCACGGTTCCCCGCGGGTTGACTCCAGACATTCCCTGAGCAGGTCCTGACCGCCGAACCCGCGCGGCAGGAGAACGACCCGGGGCGGCCTCACACCCTTGCGCAGATAGAAACCCTTGACCGCAGTCTCCAACACTACATCATCTTCCTGTTGCGAAGCATTGCCGAAGTACCGGACGTGGCGTCCGATCAGGCGTCCCTCGCGCACCTTCAAGACCGCTCCGCAGGCGGTACTGCCCTCCCGGGCCAAGCCGATCGCGTCGCAGTCATCCGCCCTTGGTCCGACGGCCCGCTGCCGTGTTTCGATACTGTCGAGGCCCCGCAACACGTCGCGCAGCCGGCCCGCCTCTTCGTATTCCATGGCCTCCGCGGCACCCTGCATCTTCTGCGTGACTTGACGTCTGAGCGCACCGGTCCGCCCGGACAGGATCAGCAGGATCTCGTCCACCATGGCCCTGTACTCTTCTTGGGTCTGGAGCCCGGCGCACGGAGCCTTACACCGCCCGATATGGTAGTCGAGGCAGGGCCTGGGCGGCATTTCGGCCGGCATGCGGTACCGGCACGACCGGACCGTGTACATGCGTTTGACCATGCGTAGAGCCCTTCGCATGGCCCCCACATCGGTGAACGGGCCGAAGTAGCGGGCCCCGTCCTCTTCGAGCCAGCGGGTGACGAAGACCCTGGGGAACGGTTCGTTGACCGTCACCTTGACGTAGGGGAAACTCTTGTCGTCGCGGAGCTGAATGTTGAAAGGCGGGGCGAATTCCCGGATCAGGTTCCATTCCAGGAGCAGCCCCTCGGCGTCTCCCTCAACTGGGAAGGTTTCAATCTCCCGGATTCGGCCTGCCAGTCGTTTTCCCTTGACCGAGCGCAGCGCCGGTTTCCCGAAATAAGAGCCCACGCGCGACCGCAGCGAATGCGCCTTCCCCACGTAGAGCGGCTCGCCGCGGTCATCGCGGAACATGTACACTCCCGGCGACCGGGGCAGATCCTTCGCCTTGTCCCGAAGCCCCTGGAGTCGGTTCTGAACTGGTTCCTTCATTTCGTCCACCGCGCTCGTACACGGCGCCGTTTCCGTTTGGGCATGGGGGCCGGACCACCCGAGCCCTGGTGACGTCGGCCGCCGCGACGGGGAGGGCCGCCACGGCGTTTGCCGTCCTGGTCGTCGGCGGCCCCGTCCGCACCGTTCGGCCCCCGTGCGGGTCCGCCAGCCAAGTGCTCTCCGCGGAGGAGAGCCTTCGGGACTCGTGTCCCCGCAATGCCCACATACACACCACCTCCAACCACACCCGCCATGGCCACCAAAGCGACTCTCTCCCACCCGGTGTCCGCCACCGCACCAAGCACGGTGCCGGTAAACCAGAACACCGCCCCGAGGCACACCGCCGCCAGGGCCATGCGGAGCACGGTCTGGCCGCGCGGCCGCCACGAGGGGAACTCCCGCGACTTGAGGGTTCGCGCCAGGAGAGCCACCTGGACCGAAGCACCCACTCCCCCGCCACCCACCAATCCGGCCGCGGCTCGCACGCCCCAACCGGCCGATTCAAGGAAGAACATCAACGACGCCCCAACCGCGACACCCGTGCCCAGCCCCCAGGCCGCGCAGCGCAGCGGGATGGCCGTGTTGCCCTGGGAGTGAAAGCTCGCCGCAAGCAGCTTGGCCATCGGACCGGCCAGAATACTGAGCGCCGAGGCCGCCAGGATCACATGCACATCCCGGGCGTCTGAAGAGGTGAACGCCCCGCGCTGGAAGATCGCCGAGGCGATCAGGTCTCCGCCGGCGATTACCGCCGCGGCCGCCGGGATGGTGAACCACAGAATTTTTTGGGAAGCCCCCTCGAGGTGGGAGGCCAGCTTGGCGGGATCCTTCTCGCGAGACATTTCGGTGAGCGCGGCCTGGGTCACCGCGGCCCCGACCACCGCCAGCGGAAGCTGCGCGATCCTCTGGGCGAAATACAGCGCGCTGAGGGCTCCCGACAGCAGGAACGACGCCAGGGCCGCGTCGACAAGCCCGGACACCTGGTACAGGCCCTGGCCGGCGGCCGCCGGACCGGCCCTGCGCACGGCCTCCTGAATGGGTTGGTAACCCCGTTCGATCCTGGGTCGAATCCACCCCAGCAGACGCCGGGCGGGCACAAACTGCACCAGGAGCTGCAGCGCACTGCCGACCAGAGTGCTCCACGCCAGCACCACGACCAGCGGCTCCCACCCCATTCGCGCCCCGACCAGGACCCCGGCAATCTGGGCGAGGTTCCACAGGGCGGGGGCGGCCTGCGGGACGAAGAACCACCGGTGGCTGTTGAGCACCGACATGCACCACGCTCCCAGGATCATCATCCCGGCCATCGGGAACGTGATCTGGACCAGCCGACTGGCAAGAAGCTGCTGATCGGAGTCGAACCCCGGTGCCACAAACCGGGCGAGCCACGGTGCCGCCAGCATTCCCGCGATGCTCAGGCCCAGGGCGGCGATTCCCACCAGCGCCAGCGAACCCCGGGCGACTCGTTGCACGTCCTTTGTGTTCTTTGCTCCGACCAGGGCGGCCAGGATGGGTGTCAGGCTCGCGGAGAGGGCGCCTTCGGCCATGAGGTTGCGGAAGAAATTGGGCAGGCGCAGCGCAAACACGTAGGCGTCCATCGCCGGCGAGAGGCCGAAAAACGCGCCCAGAACAACATCCCGCGCAAGACCCGTGACCCGGCTTGTGAGGATGCCGCCTCCGGCTCTTACCTCTCCTCCGGCCGCAGGCGCTTCAGGTTTCCTGGAGCTCAGTCCCGTCCTCCGGGCGGCAGCGCGCCCGGACCCGCCTTCGACACCGAATCTTCCAGAAGCGTCCGCACGAAGTCGCTTTCTTCTTCCAGTCTGCTTACGGAGGCGTTCAGCGCGTCGATTTCGGCCTGCATGGCCTCCAGGCGCGCGTCCGGAGGCGGTGCAGACCGCGAGATGCGCTTGGCCAGGGCCGTGGAGAGTGGCGAATCAAGAAAGAGCGCGGTCACCGTGACGAGGATAATCGCACCAATTATCAGGCCGAAGAGGAACGTCATCCGCCTGGCCTCCCTCCGCGACGCAGAACTCCGCGGTGCACACCTGTCGGGTCCATGCCGGAAATTATTCCTATGCTGTTTCCCCTGCATCGGGGCACTGTGCCGTCATGTGGTCGTCAACGTAGCGGTCAGTGGCCCTGGCCAGGGCATCCAACAATTCCGGCCCGTAACGCGCAAGAAACGGTATCGGGCCCAGCACCCGCTCCTGCGGGCGGCGCCCCGGAAACAGTTGCGCAGCCGCTGCCCGAAGTTGCCCCAGGCGTGTGCCCAGGCGCTGTCGGACCTCGCGGTCCACCTGGCGCTCGTAGTCGGTGAGCGCCCCCTCCACCCGCTTGCCGGCCTTGCGGGCGGCCGACGCCGAGCCGGGGGCCGATTCCCTGCCGAGTTCTTCTATCGCTTGCCACCGGCGGCGCGTTTCATCGCGAAGGGCCGCGATCTCGTTGTTCAGAGCCGTCGGCCGGCCCTCCGCGATCAGGCGCCCCTCCTGCTGCTCCGGGCCTGCCGCCAGAGCCTCCACCGAAGCTTCCGTTCTTTCCAGCCACCGCCTGACCCGTGGTTCGACCAGTGCGAAAGAGGCACGCGGCAGAATGCCGGGCCGCGGCACGCCCAGGGCGTCGAACAGCGGCGGCAGCTGAGTCCAGTACGCCGCCTCTCCGGGTCCAAGCACGGTAGCACGGACCGAAAGCAGGTGCGACTCCAGCACCGGCCGGGTCTCGACGTTGGGGGAAAACGCGGCCGGGTTCTGGTGCAGGCGGTCCAGCATGGGTCCCGCCTCTGGTGCCACGACCCGGCGCCGGCCCGAACCCCCGTCAAAGAACAACGGCAGGGTATCGGGCAGGATGTTGATCGCCGGTTCAAACCCCGCCGCGGTCACGACCTCGGCACCTGTCCGGCAGGCTTGAAGGGCGAGCGCCGGGTCCTGCAGAAGCCTGGCGAAGAACCCGGTGGAGGCCGCTTTCACAGGCGGAGAGGCGGCATCCAGCCATGCAAATCCCCGGTCGCCGAGCGCCATGCTCAGTGTTTCGGCGAAGGCCTCCGAGAACCGGACACCCGGTTTCCAGAGGTCGGCAAGGCACTGCCGCCAGTAGTCGCCCCGGTATTCGCCTGCCAGAGATCGCGACAGTTCGCCAGCGAGTTCGGCGATGCTGTCGGGGAGCGCCAGCGGTCCAACCGCACGGCCCTCGAGTCCGGGGGGGAGCTCCAGAAACAGCTTGCGGATGTCGGCGGGGTGTTGACCGTCCATGATCAGGGTGGTGGCCGCCTCCTCCCAATCGTGGTCGTCGGAGGCAATCCAGAACAACGGAAGCGTCGGAATATCGAAACTGATTTCAATATGATCTGCTAAAGAGATAGCTGTCAGAATTTTATAGATCACGTACAGCGGCCCCAAGAACAGGCCGGGCGCCTGGCCGGTGCTCACGACCCATCCCTTTCCGGCCAGTACGGCCTCCAGGCGCTGCTTCGCTTTGGGGCCGGAGACGCCGAACGCCACGGGGTCTCGGAGCTCTCCGCGCCGCATCGTCACCCGGCTCGACTGGAGAGGCGGGCCAAGAGACAGCGGTCCCCCGGGTTGCAGGGCCTCCGCGGCCAGCGAGCCCGGTTGAGCCACGGGACGCGGTTCGACCAACGGCAGACGGACGGGCCGGGCTGTGCTCATTCCGCGGTCGCCATAAGAATGAACCGGGGTGAGGACGAGCCGAAATTACTCCCGTCGTAGTGGCCGAACTCCAACCTTGGCGTGAACCCGCACTCCCGGAACAACGCCTTGAGCGACGAGGGCTGATACAACCTGACCCGCTCGTGATAGGTACGGACACCGCCGTCGGGCGCGCCCACGTCGATCTGCTTGAAGACTTGTTCGTTCTCGATCCACCGGCGCTGCCGGACCAGGTTATCGCCTACCCGTTGTTCGTCTTGGGGGGCGAGTGTGGACCGGACCAGTTGCTCGTTCAAGTAGTCCAGCAGAATCCATGACCCCCTGGCGAGCACGCGGCGGGCCTCGGACAGCACGTCCCGGTCTTCTTCGGGCGTCATGAAATACCCAAACGAGGTGAAAAAACTGACCAGGCCTTCGAACGCGCCCGAACGGTACGGCAATTTCCGCATGTCTCCCCTCGTTAGCCGGCCGCGGCCGTCCGGGAGGGCCTTGTGGAGGAGCGGCGCGGACAAGTCCATGCCGTACACCGCCAGTCGCTCCCGCAAGAGCACCTGCAGGTGCCGCCCTGCCCCGCAGGCCAGATCCAGTACCCGCCGCCCCGGGCCAATCTTCGCGTGCGTCAGGTAAAGTTCGACGGCTTGGGCTGCTTCCCGCTCGTCGCGGTGAGGGTAAAGCCGCAAGTATGCTTCGCCAAACCACTCGCGAAACCACTCCCCCGGCGCAGCCCCGCTGCCTTGGGTCATTTCCCCTTGTGGTACGGGTGATTCCGGTGGATCATGGCGGCCCGGTACAGTTGTTCAGAGAGGACGAGCCGGGCCATTTCGTGCGGCAGGGTCATGGCGGAGACGGACACCCGGTGTGTGCTCCGCCCCATGAACTCCCCCGATAGCCCGTGCGCTCCCCCGATGGCGAAGGCCGCGCCGGGCCTGCCCCGGTCTCCAAGGTCCTGGAGGTAGCGGGCCAGACGGTCCGTGCTCCAGAGTGCCCCTTTTCGGGTCAACGCCACCAGTTCCAGTTCGTCTGGGATTCCGCGGGCCAGCGCCCTGCCCTCTTCCTTGCGGGCACGCTCCGCCTGGGAATCCGGCAGCCCGGCCGGAGCAACTTCGACGGTGGTGAACCGAAAACATCGGTGCAGGCGGTCTTCATAGTCGCGAATCGCGGCTGCCAGACCGCTGCCGGGCTTCAGACGGCCTACCGCCGCAACGCAGACCTTCACGCCGCATCGACCTTCGCGGGGGCGGGGGGGCGGGGTGTGGCCGGCCGGTGCATCGGCACCGGGACCGACCCACGGGAACCGGGCGCGGCAGCAGCATCGATCAGGGCCGTCGCCAGGGCCTTCTCGCCCCGGGTCCACCGGAGTCGTTCGGGGACCACCCAGACGGGGACTTCATCCCCGAACACGGGACCGAGTCGCTGCAGGTCCTTGGGTGTAATTGCCACGCCGGATCCCGCGGCGGCGCGAAGCCCCTCGTGGTTGCGCCGCGGGGGAAGTCCGTGGTCGGAAAGCGGAAGGCAGACTTCGAGGCCGGGGAAAACAGCGCGGGCCGCCTCAAAAAACAAGTTCGGTTTCATGACCCCGGCGACGGCCAATCTGGGGTCGGGCCGGGTCGCGGCCCTGGCGGCGGTGCTGGCCGGAACCGGTTCCCCCGGTTCGAACCAGAGGCTGGCCGTACGCGCTTTGGGGAGGGCGCGAGCCGCGCGTTCCCGGAGCTGGGCGTCAAGGCGCATGGTTCGGGCGCCGCGCGGCTCGCGCCCGGTGAATACGATCCAATCGGCGCGGGTGGCATCCCGGGGCCACTCTTCGCGGAAAGGGCCGGCGGGGAAGACCCGGCCGCTGGTTCGACCGAGCGCATCCCTGTCGACCGCGAGAATGGTCAAGTCAGGCCGTACCCGGTAGTTCTGGTACGAGTCGTCGAGAACAACGACCCGGGCACCTTCCGCGGCGGCCTTCCGGATCAGGGCGGCGCGGTCCTTTCCGCCGCACACCGTCACATGGGGCAGCTGAGCCCGGTGCTGGGCCAGTTCATCGCCGTAGCCGCGAGTGATCAGGCACGTCTTGGACCCCGCGCGAGACAACTGCTGCGCTGCCCACGCAGCAATCGGCGTCTTACCGCAACCGCCAACCGTAAGTCCGCCCACACCAATCACGGTGACCGGGGGGAGGTCCGCCAGGCTTCCGACCGGCAGCCTGCTCCGCCGGCTCCGGCGGACCCTGGCGGCCGCCCGGTGCAACCGTGCCCCGAGGCGATATCCAACCGACGCGGCAGCCAGAAGCGCCGGGGGCCGGGGCACGGTCCAACTGCGTCTGACCCACGTCTCGACCGGGTGGCGGAACGACGCCCCGCCGAGACGGTCCCGCAGCTCAGCCCCAGCCGACAATTCGGCCTGTTCCATCGCTTCGCGGAGCCCGAGGGCGCAGTCCGGCGCGGACGGCGGACCCAGCACCGCACACACTCGGGACCCGGGGGCGGGAATCAGCACCCGGTCCCAAGAGGACAGTCGCCACCCCGACTCAACCGCAAGGCCGACGGGGCGCACCACGCGGCCGGAAAGCCGGGCAAGCCGCGCCGCCCCCATTTTGGGTTCCCGCCTGGGACCCCGGGAGCCGTCGACCGAGAGCACCACCGGTCTGCCAGAGTCTTCGGCGCAGCGAACCAACTCGCGGAATCCGGCCGATCCGCCTTGAGCGCTTGACCCTTGAACGACCCGGAAACCCAGCCCCCGCAGCACCCGGGCCGCGATGGCCCCGTCCTTGCTCTTGCTGACCAGGGTAATCCCTCCGCGTGCCCGCGCCGCTCTTGTGCGGCGGAACAACCACGCCAGCAGCACCATGTGCTCGTGCCATCCCACGTAAACGGCTGGCTCGCCGCATTGCGGTCCGCCCGCGGACCGCACATCCAGCCGCCAGGTCAGCGCTGAACGCAGGGCAGCGGAGACCGCGGCGGCGGCGGCCACCCGCTTCACGCCAAAAACTCCTCGCAGTGAGCAGCCACCCGGTCCGCGCACCCCGGTCCGCCGAGCCGCCCGGCAACCTCCCCCAGATCCTCTACCATCTGGCGGCGCCGGGGCGAGTCCCGGTCCAGGAGCGGAGCGACCGCGGCCGCGGCGGCGGATGGCGTCAGACGGCCCTGCAACAGCTCCGGGATCACCTCACGCCCGGCCAGAAGGTTCGGAAGTGCCACTGCGTCCACCTTGACCATTGACCGGACCACACCCCACTCGAGCGGGCTCATGGCGTACCCCACCACCATCGGGATCCGAGCCAGGGCCAGTTCCAGGGTAATGGTGCCGGATTTGGTCAGGGCGGCCGTGGCCTGCGCGATCACTTCCCCGGTAGAGGCCAGCGGTAACCCGCAGCCGGCAAACAGGGATCCGGGAAGATGCGGCGCCCGGGCAACCACGCACCGCACGCCGGGGTGCGTTCCTTGCAGGTGCCGGGCGGCATCGGCGAATACCGGCAGGATGCGCCCGACTTCCTGCGCCCGCGAACCCGGGAAGATCCCGAGTGTCTCGCCCCGAGGCCGGGCCCTCTCCGGGCCGGCTACGGCATCAGGTTCCTTCGCCCGCGGCGAATCCGACCGGCCGACCTCGTCCAGGAGCGGGTGCCCCACGTAACGGGCATCCACTCCCCAGTCGCCCAGTACCGGGGCTTCGAACGGCAACACGGTAAGCACCCTGTCGCACCGCCGGGCCAATTTTTTGGCGCGCCGCTGTCTCCAGGCCCATACCTGGGGGGCGATGTAGTACAACACTCGCATTCCGCGCCGCCTCGCCGCTCCGGCAAGCCGCATGTTCAGCCCGGGAAAATCAACCGGGAGAAACACTTGCACGCCCTGTTCCTTCCAGAGCCGACGCGTCCGGCGCTCAAGAGCCAGAAAAGTGGGCAGCCGCCTGACCGCCTCCACAGCCCCCATCACGGCGAGATGGCGAAAATCGGCGATCAGCTGCACGCCCGCGTCCCGCATTGCCGCACCTCCAAACCCCAGGAGTCGCACATCCGGGACTCTCCGCCGGATAGCTTCGGCCGCTCGTGCGCCGCAGCGGTCGCCGGAAGCCTCGCCCGCCCCGATGAACACGCCGGGGGGATATGGGGTCAGAACCGGTCCAGCCAGGCGATCAGGGCTATCACAACCGTCAGCAGGATCAGCAGGAGGACGGTGCGCGGCCCGCGCTTCACCGCTCCCCCTAGCTCCTTCCGTTCTTCACGAATCTTGATAAGCGACACTTCGGAACCTCTCGATCTCTTCGGTTATCGCCGTGGCGATCTCAAGCGACCGGACACCATCTTCACCAGTTGCCATCAATGACGGCCGGCCCGCCAGCGCCGCCGCAAAAGCCTCCGTCTCCCTGGCCAGAGGCTCACCCGGCGGCTGCTCCAAGTCCACCTTCCGGCCTTCGCGGGGCCTGTACACCCCGTCCTGCCGCGCAAGGTTGAGGCTGAAGTAGCCGGTCGGCTGGAACACCCTCATTTCCCTCATGTTTCGGGAAGACACGCGGCTGGCCGTCAAGTTAGCCACCGAGCCGTCGGCCAGTCTCAGGCGAGCGTTCGCCATGTCCACGCCCTCCGTTACCAGCGGCGTCCCCACGGCAAGGGCTTCTTCGACCGGCGAGCCCGACAGGAAGCACACCAGGTCAATGTCGTGGATCATCAGGTCGAAGATCACGCTCACGTCGGTGCCCCTGGCCTGAAACCGCGCCAGCCGCTTCCCCTCGAAGTAGCGCGGCGACGCCGGAGTGAAGACCTGCAGTGCGGCGGTGATGGCTCCGTTGAAGCGTTCTGCATGTCCGACGCCCAGGACCAGCCCGCGTTTCCGCGCCGCCGAGCACAGTTCGCGGGCGTCGCCGAGCTTGGCGGCGAGCGGTTTCTCGACCAGCACGTGGCAACCCGCTTCCAACGCCCGGCTGGCGACGGCATGGTGCTCGGAGGCGGGAATGGCCACTACTACCGCGCCCACACTCGCCAACAGGTCATCAAGGTCATCCGCTGCCCGACCGCCGTACCGCCCCGCCACCGCCAAAGCCCTCTCCCGCGAGGCATCTTGCACCGCCACCAGCTCGAAGTCATGGTTGTCGGCAAAGACCCGGGCACGCTCGGCGCCCATCCGGCCCGCCCCCACTACGCCGACCTTCACGAGGAGTGCACCCCCGGGTCATCGGGACCGGACCGCGAGTTCAGACCGGCCGGAGGCGGCACCCCGCGCCGGCTCTGGCTCACAAACTCGGCCAGTCGCCGCACCTCTCCGGTCGCGGCCCCGTCGACCACTCCGGCGGCGGCTTCGCGCACGGGACGACCAGAGCGGAAGATCTCCCGGAAGGCCGTCTGGAGAGCCTCGATTGCATCCGCGCCGAACCCCCTCCGTTCAAGCCCAACGCGGTTGATCGAAGAAGTAAAAGGCGGACTGCCCGACGCGATCGTGAACGGCGCCACATCCCGGTCCATCCGCGAAGCCCCGCCGACCATGGCGTACTCCCCAATGCGGGCAAACTGGATGACCGGGGTCAGGCCGCCGATCAGCGCCCAGTCGCCAACATCAACGTGCCCGGCCAGCGTCACGCCGTTGACCAGCACCGCCCCCCGCCCCACCCGGCAGTCGTGTGCAACATGGACGTAGGCCATGACGAGGGCGCCATCCTCAATCACCGTGCTGCCACCGGCGGTGCCTCTGTTCACGGTACTGAACTCGCGGATTTGCACGCGCGCCCCGAGTCTCAGGTAGGACTTCTCCCCCCCGTACTTGAGGTCCTGGGGGTCGGATCCGACCGCTGCCCCCTGCGAAATCACCGAACCGGACCCGACGATAGTGTCTTTGGCGATGACTGCATGGGGGCCGACCGCCACACCCTCCCCGAGTTCGACGCCCGGTCCGATCACGGCGTAGGGACCAATCGTCACTCCGGGTGCCACCGTGGCCGAGGGGTCAATGATTGCGGTTGAGTGTGTCCGGGGGGTCACTTCTTGCGGATCTGCCCGACTATTGTCGCCTCGGCGACCACCCTGCCTTCCACGGTCGCCACCGCGCGCAGCTTGCCGCGGGTCCCCCGGCCCTGGATGAGCTCGGCTTCCAGATAAAGCTGGTCGCCCGGCACGACCGGACGGCGGAACTTCACGCCGTCCACCGAAACGAAGTAGACAACGTGGTCTTCCGGTTTATCAATCCCCTCCATCAGGAGCAACCCGCAACACTGAGCCAGCGCTTCGATTATCAGCACGCCCGGCATGATCGGGTGGTCGGGGAAATGGCCCCCGAAGAACGGCTCGTTGATAGTGACGTTTTTTAAAGCCGCTATCCGTTTGCCGGCTTCCATCCCCAGCACGCGGTCCACGAGCAGCATCGGGTACCTGTGCGGCAGTGCCCGCATCACCTGTCCAATGTCCATGGCCATCTCCGGCTCTCCGGTCATGGCGCGCCTCAGACGGCGCGCGAGTTCTACGTTGCCCCGGTGTCCGGGCTTGTCTGCAACGATATGGGCCTGGAGGCGTGCGCCTACCAGAGCCAGGTCCCCAACCAGGTCCAGCAACTTGTGGCGCACCGGCTCGTTCGAGAAGCGCAGGCCCCCCGCGGCGCCGCGCTCGTCCGTCAACGGCCCGTCGGGACCGAATACGACGGTGTTGCCGAGATCCACCCCTAGGCCGAGCCCGCTGGCAGCCAGTTCCTCCCGCCATTCCAGAAGCCCGAAAGTGCGTGCGGGCGCGATCTCGCGGGCAAATTCGCCCGGCGTGACTTCGGTACACGCAAACTGCTTGCCGATGTGGGGATGGGAGAAATCAATGGATGCGGTGAGCCGCAGCCCCTTCTGCCCCGACAGGGACACTGGCAGGGCCCAGTAACGCGAGTCTCCCGACGCCACCTGAACCGTCCGGCCGAGGGCCACGCTGGGGACTGCGCCCGGCTCCTCCCGCACGCCGACCCGGTTAATCTGACTGATCCATTGGAACGCGCTCCCGTCCAGGGCGGGCACTTCGGGACCGGTCACCTCCACGAGAGCGTTGTCGATGCCCGCACCGTGCAGGGCCGCCAAGACGTGTTCGACCGTTCGAATTTTCACGCCGTCCCGGGACAGAACGGTACCCCAGCCGGACTCGCCTGCGTACCGCGGCAGCGCCGGGATGTCCACTTCCGCGTCGGTGCGCCGAAACCGGATCCCGGCGCCGGGGGCCGCCGGCCGGACCGTCGCCAAAGCGGGTTCACCGGTGTGCAGGCCCCGGCCCGAATGAGTCACGGGGGCGGCCAGCGTCCTTGGTCCCGCCACCTTAGTCAGCGCGGTCTCTGTCCCTGGACAGCGCCTCGCCCGCGACGCGTTCCAACCGCTTCAAACGCCGCTTCAACCGGGGAATAGACATCGCGGCAGCCACCGAACGGAGCCACTCGCGGTGCGGCCTGGCCGGATACCCCCCGTAGAGCGCTCCGGCCGGTATGTCGCCGATTACGCCCGACTGCGCGGCCACTCTCGCCCCCGGGCCGATGGTCACGTGGTCCGAGATTCCCGTCTGCCCCCCTAACATGGCCCCCCGGCCAACGGTCACGCTCCCGGCGATCCCCGTCTGGGCCACAATGAAACAGTCGGCGCCAATTCGCACGTTGTGGCCGATGTGCACGAGGTTGTCGAGCTTGGTCCGGGGGCCGATTTCGGTGTTGCCGAACGTTCCGCGGTCGATGGTGCAGTTGGCGCCGATCTCGACGTCGTCCCCAATCACACAGCCGCCGATCTGGGGGAACTTCACCGGCCCGCGGGGCGACGCGACATACCCAAAGCCCTCTGCCCCGAGCCGCGCCCCGGCCTGCACGCGCACCCGGTCGCCCATGCGCACGCCCCTACCCAGGCTGGCCCCGTCGTCCAGGCGACATTCGGACCCGAGCACACATCTCTCGCCGATGGTCACGCCCGGCCCGATCACCGACCCGGCTCCAACCGAGGCTCCGCCGTCCAGCACGGCGAACGGTCCGACCGAAACGCCCGGGGCCAGCCGAACACCCCGCCCGAGCACCGCCGAGTGATGGATTCCGGCCCGAACCGGCGGCTCTGGAACGAAAATCGGCACCGCACGGGCGAAAGCCAGTCGCGGGTCTTCGGACCGGAGGACCACACCCTGGTAGCCGTTCCTGACGAAACCCGTCGGGGCCAACAGCGCCCCGGCCCCTGTGTCCACCGGGCCAGCCGAATCGGCCCGCCCGTTCCCGGAAACAGCTTGCCGCCGCGCCGGGACAAGGTCCACGAAGCTCAGGTCAGCACGTCCGGCATCTTCAAGAGGGGCCACGCCGAGCAGCAGAACACCCGCGTCCCCGTCAACCTCGGCGCCGACCAGACGGGCCAGCTCGCCCGCCGTCCTGCCTGCGGCACCACCCCCCGGGGCGGTACCGGCGGCGTGCCGCTCGGGACTGCGGGCGGCGCTCACTCTACGGTCGGCCCACTGGGAGGCCGGTCAATCCCCCGGGGGCGGGGCTCCCGGAGCGGGGGTCGCCGGCGGCGCAGCCAACGCGGCCAGGTCCACTCCGAGGCGCACCAGAACATGTTCGGTCATGTCAAGCGTTGGATCGGCGGCGATGAAGCCCGCCTGGGCAGCGTCCAACACTACCGCATACCCCTGCTCGGCGCGGATCTCCTCGATCACGAGGTTCACCCGGTCCAGGATGGGAGCCAGCAACTGTGCTCGCTGATTGTCGAACTCAACGTTCAACGCTTGTTGGCGCTGGATGGCCGCATCACGACGATTGGCAATTTCCTGCTCGCGCTGCTGACGGGCGGCGGGTGCCATCAACGCCTGCTGTTGCTGGTAGGCCGCAATCATCGAATCGATGGCCGCTGCCTCGGCTGCGAGTTCTTCCTGGAAGTTCAGGCCGACTTGCTGCAGCGCGGCGTCGGCCGAATCGGCACCGGGCGCTACCGGCAGGATCAACGCCGAGTTCACGAACACAATCGGCGATCCGGCAGCGGGCAGGGGCTGCGGCCCGGGCGCTCCGGCGGAGGGGTCCTGCGCCAAGCTCGCGGCAGGCACGCAAACGGCCAGGAGCGACCCTGCGAGGGCAGCACCCCGGCCCCGCATCCGCCGGGTTGCTTGCAACTGCCGGGAAACGTTTGTCATCATTTCTTGCTCAGTACACCCTTCCAAATTTGAAGTGGAGCTGCCAGCCGGGGTCTGGACGGCCCACTGCATCGCGCCGCTGGAACCCGTATGCGTAATCAAGCCCGAGCGGGCCAAACGGGGTCACCAGCGACGCTCCCACCCCCGCGCCGACCAAGAGGTCGCTGGGGTTGAGCTGCCGCCAGTCAAGCCACACGTTACCCGCATCCATGAACGTACTGAAGAATACGCTCGAAGTCAGTTTGAGCCCCAGCGTGGCCCCGGCCCGGAAAAACGCCTCCCCGACGCGGTCCAAATCGCTGAACTGCGACTCGCCCGGAACGTGGCCCTGCGGCGTGACCGACGCCTCGTCGTAACCTCGTAGCTGAATTCCGGCCTGGGTGCCCCCGACGTAATACCGCTCGGTAAAGAACGGATTATCCCCAATCAGCGCACCCGCCTGGAACGCCAGTCCAAAGGTGATCTCCGCGGGAGCCGCCGCACCGGGGCCACCGCCGATCTCTCCGACCGGGACGAACCACTCGCTGGTCAGGTCGAGCCGCCGGTAGTTGCCGTCGCCGCCCAGGCCGCCGCCCGTGTGCCTGATCAACAGTTGGTTGCGCGAGCCGGCGGTTGGGAACACCGGGTTGTTGCGGCCGTCCTGCACCAGTCGCACCGACACGGCCGACCGGGTTCCGTTGAACAACGAGAACCTTTGTCCGACCACATCGGTCGTGTCCAGACCGCTCACCCGGTCCGCAAACAGCGAATACCCGATGAAGGCCCGGGTCTGCCGAAGCCCCAGCACCGGTATGCCGAACTCCACCAAACCGCCTCGCTGGCGCCGGTCACCCAGACTGAAGCCAGTGAACTGATCCCGGGAGTCTCGCAGCGAGATGTTCCCCGAATAGAGCGAGCCCCTGATTTCGGGGTCGGAATAGGTCAGATCAAGATCCTGCTGACGCCGCCCGAAAATCCACCTGAAACTGCCGCTCTTGGCCAGGCCAAAAAGGTTGGGCTGCGTATACCCGATGAACCCGGCCAGCCCGGTATATCCCGAAGCTGTCACCCCGAAATTCATCATGCCGGTGTTCTTTTCTTGCACTCTGAGGGCGATGTCGATGTCCCCGTCGGGCCGCTCCCGGATGTTGATGGCCTCGTCGGGAGGCAAGGGGTCGAAGAAATTGAGCCCCTGAATGGCCTGGAACGATGAAACCAGCCTCTGCTGCGAGTAGACGTCGCCGGGAAATACGAACAGGCGGCTGCGGATTACCCGGTCGTGCGTGTAGGTGTTGCCCTCGATGCTGATCTCGCGGATATAGCTCGCCTGGTTCTCGAGAATCACCATGGTCGCGGCGAGCCTGGGCCGTTCGCCGGGCCCGGTTTCGACCCGCCGTATTTCGGGGATCGCCTGGGCCCGAAGGTACCCCGCGTCCCGGTACAGGTCGGCAAGCTCGCCGGGAGCAGCGTAGAAAGACGTGAAATTGAAAGGGGGGTACTCTTCCCCGACTTGAGGCTCCCTCTGTCCCTTCCGGGCAATCGGTTCCACGACCTCCAGCGGGAAGTTGCGGTTGCCCGATACACGCAGCGATTCCAGCACGTACTCGGGACCTTCCGAGACGTGGATGATGACCCTGCCCTTGCCGGTTTGCCGGTCGGCAATAACCGTGTCGCCCAGAACCGCGAAATCCAGGTACCCCCAGGACCGGTAAAGCTCTGGCAGACGCTCAACCAGGTCTCGCCGGTACTCGTTGCGCCTTAGTTGGCCGGAGCGGGTCCACAAGAACCCCTCTTCGTTCAGCGCGAGGTGTTCCAGGAGTTGGTCGTCGGTGAACCGCTCGTTGCCCTCGAAGACCACCTCCGCCACACCCATCCGCGGCCCTTCGTCCACCGCAAACACCACCAGGAACTGCGACGGAATCTCCGGGTCCTCGCGGACCAGAGTGTCCACCTGCGCCGTGGGAAATCCTTCGTCCGACAACATGTCCAGCAAGGTGCCGCGCGTGCGTGCAATCCGGTCGGGGTCAAGCGGACTGGACCGCGCCAGTCCGATAGTGTCGCGGATCATCCCTTCGTCGACCACGGTCAACCCGGTGAACTCATAGCTGCTTACGTAGGGCCGTTCCTCGACGAGGATATAAAAAACACCGCGTTCGGGGTCGTCGTCGTCAACAACGCCGATGCGCACGTCGCTGAAGTCACCGGACGAAAACAGGTTCTTGACGGCCTGCTGGATCTGGGCCCCACGCACAACATTGCCAACTCTGAGCCCGCTCCGGGTGATGATCACGTCGGAAACGTGGCGATCGTTGCCGATTACGGCGATCGAATCGACCCGCACCGACAGGCTGGCCAGACGCTGCGTCGGATCCTCGTCTTGGGCTAAGGCGGGCCCGGCACCCGCCAGCAACAACAACACGGCCAGGGATGCGAGGGCCGCCGCGGCACCACGTCCTGGTGCGGCCGGTCGGTTCATCACGCGGGCGTCAGGTGAGGGGAGTCGTCAAGCGGGCGAGGGCGTCAGCGTCCCGATTGTCAGGGCCTCCTTCGCCTCGTCCACGCCGGCAGAGACCTGGTCGCCGGGACCTATCTCGGCCGTCAGCATTCGCTCGGAAAGCGGATCCTCCAGATACCGCTGAATCACGCGCCGCAGCGGACGGGCACCGAATTTCTCGTCGTAGCCCTTTTCAACCAGGAATTCCACCGCCTCGTCGGTCAGCGTGAGCGAGATGTCGTCTTCTTCCAGACGTGCTCGCACCTGCCGCAGCTGGATGTGCACGATCTCGCCCAGTTCCTTCTTGGACAACGCGTGGAAAACGATGGTCTCGTCCACCCTGTTCAGGAACTCCGGCGAGAAGATCCGGTCCACCTCGTCTTGGAGCTTCTGCTTCACCCGCTCGTAGTCCATGGGCCCGGCCGTCTCGTTGCCTCCAAAACCCAGGGCCCCGGTGGATGACAGGTCGCGCGTACCGGCGTTGGACGTCATGATCAGCACAGTGTTCTTGAAGTCGATGACCCGTCCGTAGTTGTCGGTTAGACGACCCTCGTCGAGCACCTGTAACAGGATGTTAAAGACATCCGGGTGAGCCTTTTCGATCTCGTCCAGCAGCACCACCGAATACGGGCGACGCCTCACGGCTTTGGTCAGTGACCCGGAGTCTTCGTAACCGACGTATCCCGGCGGTGCCCCGATCAGGCGGCTCACCGTGAATTTCTCCATGTATTCGGACATATCGACACGAATCAGCGCGCTCTCGTCCGCGAACAGGAATCTGGCGAGGGTCCTGGCAAGCTCGGTCTTCCCGACTCCGGTGGGGCCGCAGAAAATGAAGCTTCCGATGGGGCGGTCGGGGTTCTTGAGGCCGGCCCTGCCCCGCCGGATGGCCCTGCTGACGGCCTGAATGGCCTCGTCCTGGCCAACCACCGACTCGTGCAGCTCCTCTTCCATCCTGAGCAGGCGGTCGGTTTCGGCCTCTTGCAGGCGGGTCACCGGCACACCCGTCCAACGAGCCACAATGAACGCTATTTCGTCGTCGCTGACCGACGGACGGAATTCTTCCAGGCTCTTCTCCCAGGCTTCGCGCTGCTGCTTGATCTTCTCGCGAAGGGTCTTTTCTTCGTCGCGCAGTTGCGCCGCCGTTTCGTAGTCCTGCTCGCGGATTGCGGCTTCCTTGCGTTTCAGCAGATCGTTGAGATCGTCCTGGAGCTGGGGCTCCTTCGGCGGATTCTTCTGAGAGAGCAGACGGACCCGTGCCCCCGCCTCGTCGATAACGTCGATGGCCTTGTCGGGCATGAACCGGTCCGCGATGTAGCGGTCCGATAGCCGCGCCGCGGCCTCCAGCGACGAATCGGGGATGTCCACCCTGTGGTGCTCGGCATAGTGCTTGCGGAGACCCTTCAGGATCTCGACGGTTTCATCGACCGTCGGCGGCTCCACCATAACGGTCTGGAACCTGCGCTCCAGGGCACCGTCTTTCTCGATGTGCCGGCGGTATTCGTTGAGGGTCGATGCACCCAGGCACTGCAGTTCGCCCCGGGCCAGGGCCGGCTTGAGCATGTTGGACGCGTCAATCGCACCCTCCGCGGCACCCGCGCCGACCAGCGTGTGCAACTCGTCGATGAACAGGATCACGCCGCGGTGCTTGGAAACCTCGCTGACGATGGCCTTGAGCCGCTCCTCGAACTGACCCCGGTACTTGGTGCCGGCCACGACCGCGGCCATGTCCAGCGCCAGTACCCGGTGGCTCTCCAGGCTGGCCGGCACGTCCTTGTTGTGGATGGCCTGGGCCAAACCCTCGACAATGGCGGTCTTGCCAACACCGGGTTCGCCCACCAGCACGGGGTTGTTTTTCTTCCGGCGCGACAGCACCTCGACCACACGCTCAATCTCGGCGTGGCGCCCGATTATCGGGTCGAGCTCGTCAGAAGCCGCCAGGGCCGTGAGATCCCGGCAGAAATGGTCGAGCGCCGGTGTACGGGATTTCTTCCCGCTCTTGGTGCTTTTCTGAGCGGACCCACCGCCCCCTTTGGTGGCCGCCGCGGCCGACAGCGCCTCGGGCGGCAGCTTCTGCTTGAGAAGCATGTGGAGGATCTGTCCCCTGGCTTCCTCGAAATCCACTGCGTGTTCCGCCAGCACCTTGGCCGCCGCGCCCTGTTTCTCGCGCAGCAGTCCCAACAGCAGGTGCTCGGTCCCGACGTAGGTGTGGTTGAGGTTTGACGCCTCGCTCATCGCGTACTCAATGACCTTCTTGGCACGGGACGAGTATTCGGGCGCTGACTCAAGCAGCGAAGAGCTCTTGCCGTGGTGGACCAGATCCTCCGCGGCGCTGCGCAGCGGGGCCATGTCGCCCACCATCATCTTCAACACCTGCTGCGCTACTCCACCGCCCTCGCTCTCGTCCATGAGAAGCGCCAGCAGCAGGTGCTCCGTGCGCACAAAATCATGGTCGAGTTTCTTGGCAACCGCCCGCGCCGCCTTCAGGACATTTCTGACCCGGTCTGTGAACTTGTAGTTGCTCATGGACTCTCTCCGCCCCCTAATGCACTGCTTCCCGCAGCCGCGGCGGTTGGCGCGGGCGACTCCTCCCGCCCCACGGGTCCTGCCCCGGTAGTCGGTTTCATTAATTCGCGCACGTAATCTGCTCTGATCTTGTTGCTGTCATATCGGTTTAACTGTCGGCCAATCCGTCGCTCCAGGTGGGCAGGTTGAGCTTCCACCACGGCGCGCGTGATTTGGCCCAGGCCCGGCCCGGCAATCAGTTTCAGCGATACCCCAAGCCGGATCGCCGACAGCAAGTTCAACATCTCCCTAAGCGGCAGTATGCGGGCCTCGCTCAGCAGGCCCGTCGCCCGCCACACTTTGTCTTCCAGCGCCCCGGAGGCCTCGTTCAGCAGCGCGCCGCGGGCTTGTCGTTCGCACGAAATCACCCGGTCAACCAACGCGGCGAACCCGCGCACCAGCGCTCCCTCGCTCTTGCCCATCGTGGTTTGGTTGGAGAGCTGGAACAAATTGCCCACGACCGCGCTGCGTTCTCCGTAGAGGCCGCGACACGTCACTCCCATCTGCTCAAGTCCCCTGAGGGCCCGCGCCAGCTGGCGGGTCAGGGCAAGCCCCGGCAGGTGAATCAGCACGGAAGCCCGCAGCCCGGTCCCCGCATTGGTGAGGCAGGAAGTCAGGAACCCGAACTCCTGATGGAATGCGAACGGGAGCCGCGTCCCCAGCTCTTCGTCAAGCTGTTCCGCCTCTCGCCATGCCTCCTCAATCTGGAGACCCGGCCGGAAGCTCTGAAGGCGCAGATGATCCTCTTCATTGACCATTACGCTTAGCATTCCGTTGCCGCCCAGCATTATCGCCGCTCCGGGACGGGCGCCCCTGTCTCCCCTTGCCGAGACCAGCTCCGGGCTGGCCAGACGGCGTTCGACCAGGAGCCTCCGCTGACGCAGGGAGAGGTTGGCCATCTCCCAGGCGTCGATACGGCCCAGCAGGCGGTTCCCGCTGGCCGCGTCCCCAATCAGCTGGAGAACGGCCTGGCCTTCTTCTTCGGCCAGCCTGGCGGAAAACGCGAACCCCTGCACGTTGCGGGCCAGCCGCACCCGGCTGGAGATGACTATGTCTTGCTCCGGGCCGGAAACCGAGAGCCATTCCAGGCCCCGCCCCCCGAACTCGGGTGCCGGCGATGGCTTTGGGAGTTCGACATCGGCCGGTTGGAGCCCGGCCCGCAATTCATGTATCTGGTCCCGGATCCCGGCCGCGGTTTCATAGTCTTCGATTTCGATGGCCCTGGCAAGGCGGCGGCGCAGAGCCGACAGCTGGATCCGTTCAGCAGGAGCCGCGCCCGCCGCTGCACTGAGATACGACTTCCCGACGTGCTGGCAGTCACCCTGGACCCTGGCGAGGATCGGCCTTACCCGGTCGGCAAACTGGGCATAACACTGCGGGCACCCGAGCCGTCCGCTGGAACGCATGTAGGTCGTTCCGGTGCGGCAGTACTCGCAGACGCTGGTCTCGTCCCGCGCGTCCGCGTCGGTCTCGGGGGCGCCGCCGTCTCGTTCGGTGACGGCATCGGCGGTCGATTCGGGATTTTCCTGGGGATCAGAACCCGGGTCGCCCGATTTTTCTCCCGCGATCACGTCAGACGGCGCGGCGTCGGTTTCGGCACCAGAGAGTGCCCATAATCGTTGGTACACGGTCCATGGTCGTAATCTAACGTGGCAGGCTCACTCTTTGCGCATGCGGCGGTTCCGGCGGGCCACTTGGGGCGGGCCTTTTCCCGGTGGCGGCGGATGGCGGGGGGGGGTGCAGTCCGGGATGCAACATCCGTGCCACCCGCCAGCCGAACGGGGATGCGGCTCTCCTGGCCGGGGTCAGGCCGGGTGCAGGACTCCGCCCCTGAGTTTCATTGTCCGGTCCGCTCGGTCGGCCAGGCGTTTGTCGTGCGTTACCACGGCGAGGGCGCTCCCCTGGTCCACCAGCAACGAGAACAAGAGGTCGTGGAGAGGCTCGGTGGATTCGTCGTCCAGATTGCCCGACGGCTCGTCGGCCAGGAGGAGCGTCGGACGGTTGGCGAGCGCCCGGGCAACAGCCACTCGCTGCTGTTCCCCGCCGGAGAGCTGGGCCGGCCGGTGCGCCGCGCGGTCCTTAAGTTCCACCGCATCAAGCAGTTCGCGGGCACGGTCCGTGGCCTGCGCTTTGGTGACCCCGTTCACGCTGAGCTGGGGCAGCAACACGTTCTCCAGGGCCGAAAAATCGCGCAGCAGGTGGTGGAACTGGAACACGAACCCGACGTGCTGCCGGCGCAGCCTGGTCAACTCGCCGTCGGCCGTGGTCCGTGTGTCCTTCCCGCCCAGCAACACCTGACCCGAGCTGGGCCTGTCCAGAGCGCCCAACAGGTGCAGAAGAGTGGATTTTCCGCAGCCGCTGGCGCCGACGACGGCCACCGATTCGGCCGGCCGGATTTCCAGGTCCACACCGCGCAATACCTCCAGCGATCCGCCACCGGGCCGGGCAAACTGCCTGTGCAGCCCTCTCGCCGAAACAACGGGGGCGGCCGCGCGGACGTTCATTCGTGCCTGATCGCGTCGATCGGGTTCATGCGGGCAGCCCGGCGTGCGGGATAAATGGTCGAGACCCACGAAATCAACATCGACCCCGTAACAATCCAGGCCACGTCCCATCCGCTGACCGACACCGGCAACCGGTCAAGGAAGTACACGTCGCTGGGCAGCGAGATGATCTCGTACCGGCCCAGCGTCCACGCCGCCGCCCCGCCAAGAGCAAGCCCCGCCAGGGTCCCGGCCGCGCCGATACACAGCCCGGCCCACCTGAAGACCCTCGAAACCGACTTGGTTGTGAAGCCCGTTGCCCGCAGGATGCCCACCTCGCCCGTCCGGTCCGCCGCAAGCATGACCAGGGTCGATGCGATGTTGAACGAGGCCACGATCACGATCAGGGTCAGGACCACGCCCATGCCGAATTTCTCCAGCCTGAGCGCCGAAAAGAGGCTCCCGTTCAGGTCTTGCCACGTGTCGATGTGATAGGGGAAACCGAGCCGGTCGCGAAGCCGCTCGGCCAGGGCCTCGACTTCCCACGGGTCAACGGCGTCCAACTCGACGGCGGTCACCGAGGTCCCCAGGCCGGTTAGCCTCTGGGCGTCCACAACCGGGACAAGGGCCAACTGGTCGTCGTACTGGTAGAGCCCCGTCTCGAAGATCCCCGTCACCTCAAACCGGGCCAAGGCGGGGGAAAACCCGAAATGCGACAGCGGCGCGTTCTGGAGAGACGCCACCACCACCGACGACCCCGTCCGCAACCCGAGACTCCGCGACAACCCCACTCCCACCACCACCCCGGGGTCGCCGGATTCGGTCTCACTGTACGGGCCGCCTCCCGTCTGGAGGCTCTCGCGCAGCCCGGACATCTGGTCTGCCTCTTCGCCCGGCGCAATCCCGCGCAGCATCACGGTCTGGTTGTATTGGTCGCCGGCCCTGAGGATCGCGTCGGTTATGACCACGGGAGACGCAGCCAACACGGCCTCGTCCCGCTGAACCACGTCGATCACGCCCTGCCAGTCGTCCAGCGCGAACTCGTTGTCGAGCTGGACGACGTGGGCGTCGGGGCCTCCCGCCAGAATGCGGTCGCGCAGGCTGGTTTGCAGGCCCTGCAGCACTCCGATTACCACGATCAACGCGGCCACCCCAACCGCGACCCCCGCGGCCGCGATGCCGGTAAGGACGACCACCGGCCGGGAACCGTCGGCCCGCCCGCGGCCCAGCAGGTACCGGGCGGCTACAAATCGCTCCACCGACAAGTTGGCTTGGCCTATGCCCTTAGCATCGGGAAGAGCACGACTTCCCTGATCGACGTTTTCCCGGTCAGCAACATCAGGAGCCGGTCCACCCCCAGCCCCAGCCCGCCGGTCGGCGGCAGGCCGAATTCCAGGGCCCGCAGGTAGTCCTCGTCAACCACCATCGCCTCGTCGTCGCCCTCCGCGCGCAGAGCCGCCTGACGGGCAAACCGGTCAAACTGGTCGATCGGGTCATTCAGTTCGCTGAACGCATTCGCCAGCTCGAACCCGGCCACCAATACCTCGAAACGCTCGGCGTAGCGGGGGTCGTCGCGGCACGGCTTGGCAAGAGGGCTCATCTCGATGGGGTGGTCGTAGAAGATCACTGGATCGGTTACCTGCGACTCGACCAGATCGGCGAACAGGGCGTCCAGCAGTTGAACACGCGACAGGTTCGCCGCGTCTTCCCTTCCCCGCTTCTTGAGTGCGGCGCGGAGGTCTTCGACGGATATCCGGGCCGGGTCGGCCCGGACCGCACCTCGAAACGCGTCCGCCCACCGGACCCGTTTCCACGGGGTGCCCAGATCCACGATGCGGCCATCGTACTCGCATGTGGTCCCGCCCGCCGCAGCCCGGGCCGCCGTGGTCACGAGCTCTTCGACCAGGTCCATCATGTCGCTGTAGTCGGCAAACGCACAGTACAACTCGAGCATGGTGAACTCGGGGTTGTGGGTGCGGTCGATCCCCTCGTTGCGGAAGTCATGCCCGATTTCATAAACCCTGTCGAGACCCCCGACGACGAGCCGCTTCAGGTAAAGCTCGTCCGCGATGCGCAGGTACATGGTGCGCTTGAGCTGGTTGTGTTCGGTAACGAACGGCCGTGCGGCCGCGCCGCCGTAGACGGGCTGGAGAACCGGCGTTTCGACTTCCAGGTACCCCCGCTCGTCCAGAAACTGGCGCATGGCGGTGACGGTCCGGGTCCGGGTCTTGAACAGTTCCCTCACTTCCGGGTTCACGGCCAGATCGGCGTACCGCTGCCGGTAGCGGGTTTCGGGGTCGGTCAGGGTTCCCCAGGCCTTTCCGGTGCCCCCCTCATCGCTCGCCCCGCCCGAAACACGCTTGCCCAGCGGAAGCGGCCTCAGGCTTTTGGAAAGCAGGCGGACAGTGGCCACGCGAACGGTGATTTCGCCCCGGCGGGTGCGGAAGAGTTCGCCCTCGACCCCCACCCAGTCGCCCAGATCCAGCAGTGGCTGCGTGGCCTTAGAGTCCGCGTCCAGTTTGTTGCGCCTGAGGTGTATCTGGAGCTCTGCGCCGCCGTCGTCAATATGGGCGAAGGCGCTGCCGCCGAGGTCGCGGTATGAGACCAGGCGGCCGGCAACGGATACGGTCTGTTGTTCGCCGCCCTGTTCAATGTCGGTCGCCCGGGTGCGCGACTGCTGTTTCTCGAACAGCTCTCGTGCCGCAGCGAGCGTGTGAGTTCGTGAGAACGAATGGGCGAAGGGGTCGATTCCCGCGTCCCGCAGCGCTGCGAGCTTGCCCACCCGGTCGCGGACTGGCTTCGGCCGTTCGGGCGCGGCGAGCCAGCACCGGCGGCAGAGGCCGTCGCGGAGGCCGAGGCGCGCGTGCCCGCATCCGGAACAGCTTGATTCGGAGCGGCGCGATCCGCCGGGCAAGGTCTAGTTCCCCCGCCCTGCGCGCGCCCGCGTGCCTGCCTCGCGGAGAAACGCCTCGATGAACGGGTCGATATCGCCGTCAAGCACCGCGTCGGCGTTGCCCACGTCCAGCTTGGTGCGGTGGTCCTTGACCATTTTGTACGGCTGCAACACGTAAGAGCGAATCTGGGATCCCCATTCGATCTTCTCTTTGGATCCCTCCAGGACAGCACGCTCGGCTTCTCTTTCTTCCTGCGCTTTCTGGTAGAGGGCCGCCTGGAGCATTTTCATCGCCTTGCTGCGGTTCTTGAACTGGCTCCGCTCCTGCTGGCAGGAGACCACGATGCCCGAGGGCACATGGGTTATCCGCACGGCCGAATCGGTCTTGTTCACGTGCTGGCCTCCCGCGCCCGAGGCCCGGTAGGTGTCAATTCGCAGGTCTTCGTCCTGGATGTCGACCGTGATGTCTTCGTCCACCACCGGATAGACAAACACTGACGCGAACGAGGTGTGCCGCCTGCCCTGCGAGTCAAAGGGGGAGATCCGCACCAGCCGGTGCACCCCGCGTTCGGCCGACAGGTACCCGTAGGCAAACTCGCCGTCGATCTCAAGCGTGGCCGACTTGATCCCCGCCTCCTCGGAGTGGAGGACGTCCATGATCGAGACCCGGTAGCCCCGGCGCTCCCCCCAACGGGTGTACATCCGCATTAACATCTCGGCCCAGTCCTGCGATTCTCTGCCGCCCGCGCCGGGGTTGATGGTGACAATGGCGCTCCGGTGGGCATCCTCGCCGCGGAGCATGTTGCGCAGTTCCAGATCCTGCACGGCGGAACGGGCGCGGACGATTGCCCGGGCCAGTTCGTTTTCGATCTCCTCGTCCGGGGATTCCTTCAGCATCTCAAGCAGGTCCGCCAGGTCGGCCACGTCGCTGTCAGCCGCGGCCCACGGTTCGGTCCAGCTTTTGATCGTGTTGGATTCGGCTATGGCCCGCTGGGCCGAATCCTGGTCGTCCCAGAATCCAAGACCGGCCATTTGTTGCTCCAGACGGGCCAGCCGGTCTAGTCGGTCGGGGATTTCAAAGGTACCTCCGGAGTTCGTCAACTCTTGCCCTGAGGTCGGCGAGGTTCACGCCGTGATTCTCGATTCCGCTCATTTCGCCGCAATCCGTTGGTTGGTTTGGTAGTCGGTTGTCTAGTATGGCCGGCAGCGCGCTGGATGCCCTACAGGCGACCCACGAGCGCCCGCAGTCGCAGGCTCCACACTCGCCACGCCGCTTCACGCACAATTGCCGCCGACATCTTGCTGGTTCCCTGGAGCCGATCGGTGAACACTATGGGGATTTCCGCCACGCGGAAACCGGCCCGCACGGCCCGGAACGTCATCTCAATCTGGAACGCGTACCCTGTGGACTCGACCCGGTCCAGGTCCACCGCTTGGAGCACTTCCCGCCTGAAGAGCTTAAAGCCACTTGTAAGATCTGTCAGTTCAAGTCCGCTGACTATACGAGCATATCGGTTCGCAAAATAACTGAGGAGCAGTCGTGAAATCGGCCAGTTGACCACGTTTACACCCCCCAAGTACCGCGATCCGACCACTACATCGGCGTCTTCGACCTTTTTCAAGAGTCCCGGCAGGTACGCCGAATCGTGCGACCCGTCGGCGTCCATCTCAATGATCCAGGCGAAATCGCGCTCCAGGGCCCACCTGAATCCCTCCAGGTATGCTGAACCGAGCCCCAGCTTGCCGGCGCGGCGCAGCACGCTGACGCGGGAATCGGCCCGGGCCAGGCGGTGAGCGATGTCTCCGGTGCCGTCGGGCGATCCGTCGTCCACCACCAGCACCGACAGCCGCCCGTCGGCGTCAAGGACTTTGCCGACGACCCGCTCCAGCGAATCCGCCTCGTTATAGGTCGGGAGCACCACCAGCCCCGCACCCCCGTCGGCCTCCGCCCGCACGTGGCCTGCACCGGTCACGGACTTCCGCCCGGAAGGCTGTTTTTTTCCGCGGGGCCACGCGGCGCCGGCCCTACCGCGCGGCGGCGTTCCCGGGCCGGGGGGATCCGCAATTCGGACCTGTATTTCGCCACCGTGCGCCGAGCGACCTTCACGCCTTCCTCCTCCAGGTTCTCCTGGATGGATGCGTCGCTGAGCGGCACGGCGGGGTCCTCGCGCGCGATCAGTGCCCTGATCCTCGCCCTGACCGCGGTCGCGGACACGGCGCTGCCCCCCTCTCCCGGCACGCCTGCCGAGAAAAAGAACTGAAGCGGCCGGGTGCCGCGCGGCGTTTCGATGTATTTCCCGTGGACGGCCCTCGACACCGTGGATTCGTTGACCCCCAACCGGTGGGCCACTTCTCTCCGCGTCAGCGGTGCAAGGCCGATTTCGCCCTTCTCGAAGAACCCGCGCTGCTTCTCCACTATTACACCGGCGATTTGAAGCAAGGTCATGCGCCGCTGTTCCATGGCCCTGACCAACCACCGGGCGCGCCCGCGGGCCTCGCTGAGAGACTTGTTGGCGGTGTCGCCGGGATAGCCGTGGGCCGCAACCCGAACTCGCGGCGCGGCCCACGAAGAATACACGACGCTCCGAACGCCGTCTTCTTCGGTCACCCTCAGTTCCGGGGTCACATAGGAATCGCCGAGGTCTGCGTGGACCAACCCGGGTCGCGGATCGAGCCGTGAAATCTCATCGGCGGCCGCCTCTACCTCCGCCGCCGACACGCCGAGCTTGTTCGCCAGAGACGTCCAGTCGCGCCGCGCGAGTGCTTCCAGGCCGTCGCGCAGGATGCGGGCCGCAAGGCTCGCTGCCCTTCCCTGTTCCCGCAGTTGGATCAACAGGCATTCCTGCAGGTTCCGGGCCGCCACGCCGGCGGGGTCGAACTGCTGCACCTCGCGGAGCACGGTCTCGACTTCCTTTTCCGTCACACCTTCGACAGGTGCCCCGGCGGCGATTTCGGCCACCGCGCAGGTCAGGTACCCTTCGGAGTTGATGTTGCCGATTATCTCTTCACCGATCGCTCTCTGGCGTTCGCCAAGACGGATCAGCGCGAGTTGCTGCCTGAGCCGGTCCCAGAGGTCGTCCGCGTCGGGTACCGGCGAGCCATCCGACGGGAGACTCCGGCCCGCGCCCTCTTCGTACCAACCGGAATCGGTGTCAACCAGCGCCGCTTCCCGCCAATCGAACTCGACCGGCTCCCGTGCGTCGGGCTGGTCGCCCTGGTCGTCGGGTTGATCGCGGACATCGTCGTCCCATTGCAAGTAGGGGTTGGTCAGGATCTCGTCCTCGATCCGGGCCTGGAGGGCGGGCAGGGGCAGGTACATCAACTCCATCGCCTGGTAGAGGCGGGGGTCTGTACGAAGCTCCTGCCTCTGCTCCAGTGCAGCGGCCGCGCCTAGAGCCGGAAGTCGCTGCCCAGGTATACCTTGCGAGCCCATGGATCCCGGGTGATCTCCTCGCTGTCGCCCTCGACCAGAATGTGGCCGTCGTAAAGGAGATAGGTCCTGTCCGTGATGGTCAGTGTTTCGCGCACATTGTGGTCCGTGATAAGCACGCCCAGCCCCCGGTCGCGGAGTCCCTTGACGATGCGCTGGATGTCATCAATGGCGATTGGGTCCACGCCGGTAAACGGCTCGTCGAGGAGCAGAAATTTGGGCCGGGTCACGAGGGCACGGCAGATCTCCAGCCGCCGCCGCTCACCTCCTGACAGCGAATAGGCCCGGTGACTGGCCAAATGACTGATCGAGAGGCTCCGAAGGAGTTTTTGGCAACGCTCGCGGCGCTCTTCCCTGGAGTACGGAAGCGTCTCCAGGATGGCCATCACGTTTTGCTCCACGGTCAGTTTCTGGAAGACCGATGCCTCCTGGGGCAGATATCCGACCCCCGCCCTCGCCCGTCTGAACATCGGCCACTTCGTGACCTCATCGTCGTTGATGAAGACACGTCCCTCATCGGCCTTGATCAGGCCCACCATCATGTAGAAGGTCGTGGTTTTTCCGGCGCCGTTTGGGCCCAGAAGGCCGACTATCTCGCCCTGACGGACTTCCAGGTCCACCTTGTCGACCACCCGGCGTTTCTTGAACGCGCGCACGAGGCCTTCGGCCCTGAACACGCTGCCCTCGCCCCCGGGGCGCCAATCGGCCGACGGGTCCGGGCCGCCCTCCGGTATCGTGACCTGGGTCTGCTCGTTTACTTGCACAGGCTCGTTCATCGTGGGGGTTGGCGGTGCCTCGACCGGGTCGCAGCCTCGCGGGGCGTAACAACTCGGTCCGGTGGAATTGAGTCTGGCGATACCGGCGCGGAATCTGGGGGCGGTGCCGCCGTCGAATCCGGGGGCGCGGTCGTCGTGTCCGGGGGCGCGCCTGCCGAATCTGGCGGGACGGCCACCGTGTCGGGAGGCACTTCGGTTGAATCTGGCGGCACATCGGTCGAATCGGGCGGTGGGACCCCCGCCGAGTCGGGAGGCACTTCGGTTGAATCTGGCGGCACATCGGTCGAATCGGGCGGTGGGACCCCCACCGAGTCAGGGGGCACCGCCGCGGAATCCGCGGCGGCGGTACCCGATTCAACCGCGGGCGGGGGTAGAAGGCTCATCGGAGGCGGCCTCGGGGTACCCAGATCGAACAGGGCGATGAGCGTGTCCCCCACAATCCAACTTGCCGATCCGTCCAGCGGCAAACGCTCCGCGCGCGCGCGGGCCCTCTCGGCCGCCTCCAACGCGACGCTGTCGGCTGCCGCTGCCGAGTCAGGGTTGGCCGCACGGGCGATCGAATCAGCAACTGCGATGGAATCCGCCACAGCCAGAGAATCGGCGAGCGCGACTGAATCCGCCAGTGCGACGGAATCGGCATACGCTGTGTCAGCGGCCATGAGGGAGTCGAGAGTCATCATCTCTGCGTACTGCCCGGCTGCGATTTCGGCAGGGGTGCCGCCCTGGGGTTGCAGGCGCACTCCCCGTGCCGTCGCGCTGGTGATCTCGGCCGGAGCACCGTTCTCGAAAAAGATGTCGATCCGGCGGGCCAGCATGTAGGTCCTGCCCACTCTGGAGAGGGTGAAGGGGTCCATGGTTTCGCTGTGAAGCCCCCTCGCATCGCCCATCGCTACGAGCTGATACAGCCTGCTGCCGTCGGCGGGCGTCGGGGCCGCCGCTACCGAGTCGGGCGCGGTCACGAGCGAATCGGCGGTGACGGTGGAATCGGGGGCGACGGTGGAATCGGGGGCGACGGTGGAATCGGGGGCGACGGTGGAATCGGGGGCGACAAGCGAATCCAGTGCCGAGGCACTGTCGGCAGCGGCCGCCGGGGGTTCTGCCGCTTGGGCGGAATCTTGGGCCGCGGCCGGGTCAATCGCCCGGGCAGAGTCAGGGGCCGCCACTTGGGCGGAGTCGAGCGGGGGTTCGACTGGGCCAGGTTCGGGCGCACTGGGTGGGGCAGCCGCGGAGTCAGCAGCTGCGGCGGTTTCGACCGCCGCTGCCGCGGACTCCGCGGCAACACCCGCCTCGCCGCCGGCCTCTCCTGGCACCGCCAGGCCAGCCGAATCGAGAGTAGCGGCCGAGTCCCCGGCAGCGTCCGGTTCACCGCCGGCAGGCGCGAGCGAATCGCCCGGGAGCGCGGAGGGCCGCGCCCCGGCTCCCGCGATCAGGCTGTCAAGCGAAATCGCGACAAGGCTGTCAATCCGGGCGGCAATTAGACTGTCCGCCGCACCCGGGTTGGGTGTGACCGCCGCGGCGTCGCCAAACGCAATGATCGCGTCGATCTCGCCGTCGGCCAGAATAAACGTAAGCGAATCTCCGTATACCGTCTGGTTCCCTGACCGGGCAACGCTCTCGCGCCCCCCGTGCGCCCTGGCCTGGCGAACCACTGACCCCTCGGAGGTTTCCTCCAGATCAAGGTCTATCCTGGGACCTTCCACCGAAAACCGCTCCCCAACCGCCCGTGCGTCCCCGGTCGCCCAGACCGCGGTAAGGAGCTCTCCCTCCACCACGAGGTCGATCCGCGCCCCCGTCATCTCGACGTCTTCGCCGGTCACGCGGGCGTTGCCGGTTCCCCAAACCTCGGTCACGGCCGAGTCCGCGTTAGACCTGAACCAAATACTGTCGGCCTCAAGGCGCCTTCCCTGGTTTTCCGCCCACGGGTTCCCCCAGGCGACGCCCATCTGGGTCTCGGACATCAACCGGGCTCCGTCGCTGCCGCCGGTGATTTCTCCGCGCACCATGGTGACATCGCCAAACAACCACGTCTCCTCCGGGCCGATCAGCTGCACCATGTCGGCGTCCAGCACCATGGGTGTCCCCCGCCCCCCCTGCGGGAAATAGGTCACCCGGGGCCGCCCGGTGGCGATTGTCCTCTGCTCGGGGCCGCGCAGGGCGCTCTGAAATTCGACGCGGGGAGCTTCCAGCAGGGCGCCGTCTTCGGTTCTGGTCAAACGGACATCGTCCAGCGCAATGACCTGGTCCATCGACTGGTAGTAGTAGAGCTCGGCGGCCGTCATCGTACGGATCGAATCGCGGTAGAACACGTTGTCAAGCAGTTGCACCTGTTGGAGCCGGTCCAGCTTGACCGTGCTGTCGGCCTCCATCTCTGCTCCCCCGCACTCCCACAGGTAGCGGCCGCTGATGTAGGTGCGGTATTCCCCGTCGCCCTCGCGTATGCTCAGGCTCTGGGTGCCTTCCTCCAACGGCCGAAAACCCAGGTCGCACTGGGTACGGTCGTGGACCACCGGTGTCACGAGTTCAATGGAGTCGGCTGCCGCCGAGTCCGCCGCTGCCGAATCCGGGGCAGCCTGAACGCTGTCCGGCGGAGTCTGCGCGGCAAGCGGGACCGCCAGAGCTACGAGCGAGGCAAGCGCCGCCGCGGAAACCGCGGTCGGGCGCACGCTACGAGGCATCGGTCCCGGTCGTGTCGGGGGCGGCGGTGTCTGGTCCCACTGTGTCTGGCGCTGCCGCGCCGACTTCCGCGGTGTCTCGGGCCGCTGTACCCGGGGCCGCCAGATGAGGTGCCGCCGTGCCCGGTTCGCCGCTGCGGATGTCGCCCAGCGGCACGTTGGCCCGGAGCGAATCCATGGCGGGATCCGAGCTGCAGGTGTCGCCCCGCATCACGCTGCCGCCGCCGTCGCGGTAAAGGGTCCAGGCAGTTTGGCAGTACATCCGGTTCTCTTCGTGCACATAGCGCATGCGTTCGGTTTCGAGCCGTTCGTCGCGGAGGAGGTTCCACATGACCACCGACCCTTCGATATCCATGTCCTGTTCGACGGCGTGAAAAATCCCGAGTGTCGCTTCCAGGCGCGTGGTGGCGACACCCTTCTCGTCAAAAAAGTGCATGGTTACAGGGCGCATGTGGATTTCATCGTCGGTAACGAACTCGGCCGTATCGGCCTCCACCCGCGCGCGGCGGATTCCGTCGCGGGTTATGTGAGTTCTGACGCCGTACATGACCTGATCGATGCCTTCGGGCAGCGCATCGGGTTGAGCCGGGGCGCTCTCGTCGGTTGCGCACCCCGCGGCCATGGCAACCAGCACGACCATGGCGGCGCAAGAGACTGCTGTCCGGCCCACGGCCCAAGTATTCACCCTCGGTACTCCTCCACGATCTGGTCCAGCTCGCCTCGCGCCGACAACAGCGCCTCGGCAAACTCCCGGACGGCTCCGCGCCCGCCTGGCGACGCGCTTACCCAGGCGGCCATCTCCAGCACCCGTGGGGCCGAATCGGCCACCGCGGCCGGCAGTCCCACACGACCCAGCAACGGCATGTCGATCAGATCGTCCCCCAGGTGCGCGGCATCTCCAAAATCGAGTTCCCAGTTCCGAAGTATTTCCGCAAGTGCAACCGCCTTTCCTCTCTCGTCTCCAAGTGACACCGCATCAATACCGAGCTGCTTGGCGCGCTGCCGTGCCGAGCCCGACCGGCGGCCGCTTACCAGAACCACCTTCAGCCCCGCCCGCTGCATCAGCTTGATGCCCAGCCCGTCGCGCGCGTGGAAGCGGGATCCGTCAGACCGCCAGTTCGCCTGCGCCGCGGAATCCGGCGGCGCCCAGAACGTGCCATCGGTCATGACCCCGTCAACGTCCAGCGACACCACTTTGACCGCCGCCGCCACTTGCGGGTCAATTTCGGCAATCATCGGGCCGCCGGCCGCCAAATCACGCGCGACCGTCACTGACGGGCCTCCCGCACCCGGATGCAGGCTTCAACCAGGCCGGGAAGACGGTCCAGCGGTAACATGTTGTTCCCGTCGCTGGGCGCCCCGGCCGGGTCCGGGTGGGCCTCCACGAAGAGTCCGTCGGCACCCGCGGCCACCGCGGACAGGGCCAATGTTTCCACGAACCGGGGTTCCCCGCCGCTGGCCCCGTCGCCCGCTGCCGGCAACTGCACCGAGTGCGTGGCATCAAAAACCGTGGCGCATCCAGTCACTTCTCTCATGATGCGGAAACTTCGCATGTCGGTGATCCACCGGCCGTAGCCAAATGCCGTCCCCCGTTCGGTTACCACCACTTCGCCGCAACCAGCTCGTTCGAGCTTGTCGACCGGGCCCGCCATGTCTTCCGGGGCCATCCACTGCCCCTTTTTCACGTTGACGGGAAGGCCCGTTTCGGCCGCCGCCACCAGCAGGTCGGTCTGCCTGCACAGAAAGGCGGGAATCTGGATCGCGTCCACCGTCTCCGCGACATCCGCCGCCTGGCCGTGAACATGGATGTCGGTGAGCACCGGCAGCCCCGTGCATTCCCTGACGCGCCGCAGCGCCCGGAGGCCCGCCGCGAGCCCGGGTCCCCGGTGTGACGAGGCCGACGTGCGGTTGGCCTTGTCGAACGAACCCTTGAAAACCGCCCGGATCCCCAGCCGGTCCGCGGTCGCTGCGATTCGGTCGGCCACTATCAGATTGAGTTCGTCTCCCTCCAGCGCGCACGGCCCGGCGACAAGAAAAAACCCGTCCCTCCCGAACAGTCCTGACACTGTTTGTGGTACTCGGATCCTCTCAGAACCGTTCCGCCAGGCCCGTCAGGCGGCCGGCTGGTCGCGCCGAATGGCCGCCGCTCCCACAAACGCCTCGAAAAGCGGATGGGGACGGGTGGGCCGCGACTTTAGCTCCGGGTGGAACTGGGTCGCAATGAAGAAGGGATGCCCGGGAAGTTCCAGCACTTCCACCAAGTTGCCATCGGGAGACTTGCCGCTGAAACGCATCCCGCCGTCTTCCAGTGCGCCGGTGTAGGTCGGGTTGACTTCGTAACGGTGCCGGTGCCTCTCGCTGATTTCTTCCTCGCCGTAGATCTCCCGCGCCAGCGACCCCTGGTCAAGGCGGCACGCGTAGGCCCCAAGCCTCATCGTGCCCCCCATGTCAACGACCCTCTGCTGTGAATCCAGCAACGAGATCACCGGGTCCTCGGTATCTCCGTCAAATTCGGCCGAATTGGAATTCGCAAGCCCACACACATTTCGTGCAAATTCTATAATGGCGCACTGAAGTCCCAGACAGATACCGAAATACGGAATTTTCTTCTCGCGGATCTGCCGCACTGCCTCGACCTTGCCGGAAACCCCGCGAAGCCCGAATCCGCCGGGCAACAGCACCCCGTGGTATTCGTTTGCAAAGTCCGCGCCCCGGTTGTCCACCCACTCGGACGAAAGCCAGTCCACGTCCACGCCGACCTCGTTGGCTATTCCCCCGTGCGTCAGCGCCTCGGCAATGGATTTGTAGGCGTCTTGCAACTCGGTGTACTTCCCTACCACGGCGACCTTCACGCGGCCCCTGGGGGGGTTCTTGATCGTGTTCACCATCGCGGTCCACTCGGACAGATCGGGCGGCCAGCCTCCAAGCCCCAGATGCTCGCAGATACGGTCATCGAGTTGCTGGGCGCGGTACGAGAGCGGGAGCTCGTAGATCGTGTCGACGTCGCGCGATTCGATAACCTTGCTGACGTCCACGTTGCAGAAGCGGGCGATTTTCTTTCTTATTTCTTCGCCCACCCGCTGTTCGGCCCGGCAAATGAGGATGTCGGGCTGGATTCCGATGCCGAGCAGCTCGCGCACGGAGTGCTGCGTGGGCTTGGTCTTCAGCTCGCCGGCTGCCGCGATATACGGGACCAGGGTCAGATGGATGAAGAGCGATTCGCGCCGCCCCACATCCTGCCGGAACTGCCTGATCGCCTCCATGAACGGGAGTGATTCGATATCGCCGACGGTACCGCCGATCTCGGTGATTACTACATCGTACTCTCCGGCCAGCCTTGTAATGGCGTTCTTGATCGCGTCGGTAACGTGAGGAACGACCTGGACAGTGGCGCCGAGAAAATCGCCACGCCGCTCGCGGGCGATGATGTCCTGATAGACCATCCCCGAGGTGATGTTGTTCGGCTGCGAGAGGGATTCGTCAATGAACCGCTCGTAGTGGCCGAGGTCGAGATCGGTTTCGGCACCGTCGTCGGTCACGAAGACCTCGCCGTGCTGGAACGGCGACATGGTGCCGGGGTCGACGTTCAGATACGGATCGAACTTCTGGATGGTCACGCGGAGGCCGCGCTCCCTCAGCAAGCGTCCGATCGACGCCGCCGCAATCCCCTTGCCCAGCGACGAGACCACGCCGCCGGTAATGAAAACGTACTTCGCAGACGATTCCCCGCTGGTCACCCGCGCCCCCCGGTAAGCGTTTCTTGGCGGTCTTGCCTCAGAGTGCCGCCAAATGCCTGTCCGGGGACGGAAGATAACGCCAGGTGCGCTTCGGCACGTGCCAGGTCTTCGGGAAGATCGACGCCGGGCGGGGTCCACGGACCGGCTTCAACGTAAACGGGGATGCCGGCCTCCATTGCCCTGAGCTGCTCCAGGTTCGCCGCTTGTTCGGCGGCGCTTGGAGGGGCCGAGACCCATTTCCGGAGGGCCGCCCGCGAATAGGCGTAGATCCCCACGTGGCGCATCCCCCCCCCCCCCCCCCCCCCCCCGACCCTCCCGCCCCGGCCACACCTTGACCAGACTTGGCGACCACCTCTCTTCTTCGTCGCGCAGGGGGGCCGCCACCGTGGCAACGATCAGCTCCTTGGCGGGATCCGGGGAGCGTTCCAGCTGTTTGCCAACCCGCTCGGCGGCACGCAACACGGCGGGGGCGTCAGCGAACGGTTCGTCTCCCTGAAAATTCACGATTACGTCGCCGGGGCCGGCCCGCAACAGCGCAGCCGCTTCTTCCACCCGTTCCGTGCCGCAGCCGTGGTGCGCCGATGTCATCACCACGTCGGCACCGAACCGGCGCGCCGCACGGGCTATTTGCCGCGAATCGGTGGCCACCACCACGGTGCTGCCGGGCTGCGGGCCGAACGCCTTCACGGCCCGGTGCCAGGAGCGTTCTATCAGGGTTCGCCCCGCAATCATCTTGAGCGGTTTTCCGGGCAGCCGCGTGCTCTCCATCCGGGCCGGCAGCACGCAAATCAAGGAAGGAAAATCAACACGGGTGAATCAGGGAAGGCTGCGCGAGGGACGCGAATGGCGTGACGGCCGCACCGCGCGCCGCGTGGCGATCTCGAAGAAAACAACGGGCGAGGTGCCGAGGTCGGGAGACGAGTCGAGAAGCGCCGCGTCAGGGGTCATGTCCGGCCGGTACCCCCTGAGAGTCTGGCCCGCGGCCGCCCCGAACTCCGCCCGCCATCCCCAGAAACGTAACGACAGGCCGCCCGACACCGCCCCCCGCCCCGCCGTGTTGGCTTCGACAGTGGCGGCGCTGACCCTGGCGAATGCGTCCACCCCACCAACGTCGAGCGACCCCAACAGGGGCACCCCGTAGGTGGCCTCCGCATACGCCATGTCCCCTCCCCTGACCGAGCCCCGGGGAATGTTGGGGAGATTGCCCACACCGCCCAGCGCGGACACCCGCTGGGCAGCCGGGTCACCCTGCAGGTGGGCCCGGCCGATGGCATGACCCGACAGGGTATGCCCCCAGCTGGCGAGCGTGCTGAAATTGGCCCTGGCCTCCACGAACAAGTGGTTGTTGGCGGGATGCACCTCCGGGGCGTCCGCATTCTCAGGCAGCCAGCCTTGCTCGAGGCCAATTCCGAACGCTGCCCACCCGGTGCGGCGGGTCCGGTCCCACTCAAACCCCGCCCGCACCACAAACGCAGCCCGCAAGGGGCTGGCGGTCCCGGAATACCAGCGGGACCAGGTACCCTCAAGCTCCGTGTTGCCAGATAACGTGAACGGGGCGACGTCGCCGGCCGGGGAGATCTCCTCCAGTCCGGCCGAGAAGAACAGCCGCCAAGTCGGCGCGTCCTCTTCCCAGACGGGCGGACGGGCCGAGACGATCTCGCCGTCAATACCAACTTGTGCGGCGACGAAATAGTCAAATGCGTCCTGTCCGCGGCCCGCGAACAGGTAGGCGAGGCTGTTGTACGGGGCCGGGCGTATCCAGTCATCGATCGTGAAGGTTCCGCGCTCCGCGAAAACCCCCATACGCACCTGGGCGGTCGGGTGGACCGATGCCCGCAGATACCCGTCCAGCCCCGAATCCGCGATGCGGACGCGGCCGATTGCCTCGATTTCCGGGTTCCCGGGCACGCCCCAAGCGCGGTACAGTCCGCCAATCTCGGGAACCAGCCCATCGGCCCGCTGATATTGCGGCGCGCGGACCCCCCAGATTCCGTCAACGTCCCAGGCGCGGCGCGGCTCGTCCTGGCTAATGATCTCAAATCCCCCCCTGGACGGACGAACGCGGAGCGAAGCGTTAGGCCGGTATACGACCTCCCCCCCCACTTCGGCCGGACCGCTGTCGTAGTAGCCGCTGGCCAGCGCGATCACGTCGCCCCGAACGCGCGCGCCGTCCCTGAGGAACAAGTCACCGTCCACCACGAACAAATCGCCGTGCACCGCCCCGGCCGAGCGCAGCGAAGCTCCCAACACGACGAGGTTGGTCTCCACGGTGTCGGTAACGGCGAGCACGGTGTCTTGCGTCCAGAGCTCGTAGTCCCCTGCCTCGAACAGTTCCCGCAGCCGCTCCTGTTCGCGACTGGCCGGCCCCTCCGCAAACCACGCCGCCTGAGCGAGCGTCGCGGCAGGCGAAGCGGCGACCAGGGCAATGGCCAGCGCCGCTGTCCTTCCCGCGGTGGCGGAGGGCCTACCCGCGCGGATGGTACCGGCGGTGTTCCTCACGGATGTGGGTGAGGCTGACGTGCGTGTAGATCTCTGTTGTGGCAATGTCCTCGTGCCCGAGCATCTCCTGTACCGAAACCAGATCGGCCCCTCGTTCCAGCAGGTGCGTGGCGAACGTGTGCCGCATCGTGTGCGGGCTGATGCGACGGTCAATTCCTGCCGCCCGCGCCCAACCCCTTAACAGCTTCCAGACGGCGCCTCCCCCTGAGGTTGAGAAACACCGCGCCAGCTCCCTCCCCCCGGCCAAGCTCGCACCGCCGGTGCTCAACGTAGTCCCCGAGCGCTGAATTGGCACCGGGTCCGATCGGGACGAAACGCTGTTTGGAGCCCTTCCCTTCGACACTTACCAGCCCTTCGTCCAGCAGCCGCAGGTCGAGCAGGTCCAGCCCGCACAGTTCAGACACCCGGAGACCGCATCCGTACAGCGTCTCCAGGAGCGCGTGGTTGCGTTCGCCGAGGGGAGACCTGGCCCGGGCGGCGGCGGCCGAGAGTTGGTTTACCTCGTCGAGCGAGAGCACCTCGGGCAGATGGCGGGGCACCCGCGGGGTTTCCAGGGGCTCGCTGGGGTCGGTGTCCAGGTGACCCTCTTCGACCAAGAACCTGAAATAACCGCGCAGGCAGGAAACGGCTCGCCGAACACTGGACGCCGCCAAGCCAACGCCCGACAGCTCCGCCACGTGGTCCCGCAGCATCCCGTAATCCACACCGTCGGGCCGGGCTGCCCCGCTGCGGACCGCGAACCTCGCGAACCGGGCCATGTCCCTTCCGTACGCCTCCACCGTCCGGTCCGACAGGCCCCGCTCCAGCCGCACGTGGTCAGCGAACTGCTCCAACCGGTACTGGCGCGCCGACTGGTCGTCAGCCGTCAATTCAGGGGGACTCGCGGACACCCGACCGGGGTCCGCCGCTTCGGCGGCGGGTGCGGAACCACCACCACGCGAGCGCGGCGGCCAGTACACCCGCCACGACCAACAGGCTCGTATTCGTGCGCTGCAGGGCCGCCACGACCGGCTCCACGTTCTGGGAGGCCAGGGTCCCGGCAATTACCATTCCGGTCATCCACAGGAGCGACGCGACGCTCACGGTGACGAGGGTCCGAACCGGGCTGATTCCGGTGAAGCCCGCGAACGCCGGCACGATCACCCGCAGCACCGGCAGGAAGCGGGATACGAACACAGCCGCCATGCCGTACTTGTCGTAAAACTTCTGGACCTGGGCGAACTGGTGGCGCCTGAGAAGGCGGCGCCCGAAACGGCCCCGGAACGCGGCAGGTCCCTTGCGGCGCGCCGCACTGAACACCCACATGGCGCCGGCCACGTTGCAGAGCCAGGCCGAGAGAACGATTACCACGGCGTTGAGTGTTGAACCCCGGTCAGCCAGGACCGCGCCCACCAGCACAAACGTGTCGGAAGGCACGGGCGGAAACACGTTTTCGAGGGCCGTCCCGAGCCCGATTCCAGAGTAAACCAGCCACGACGGCAGCGAGAGCAACAGCTCGAGCGCCGCCTCCATTTCACGCTCTCCGGGCACCTGCGTCCATGCCTTAGCCGCGAGAATTCGCGTCAACCGGCCGCGACACCGTCGCTACAGCCATGACGGCGATTCCTTCGCCGCGTCCGATCCACCCCATGCCCTCGTTGGTCGTTCCCTTCAGGGAAATGCCCGAACGATCAACGCCCAGGACCGGGGCCAGGGTCCGGATCATCGCCTCCCGGTGGGGGGCGATCCTGGGGCGCTCGGCCACTATGGCCGCGTCAACGTTGACGACCCGCCAACCGGCAGCTGCCAGCCTCTCCCGGGCCGCGCGTAGCATTTCCAGCGAATCGGCGTTCTTGTGGGCAGGATCGGTGTCTGGAAACATGCCCCCGATGTCGCCCAGTCCGGCGGCCCCCAGGATGGCATCGGTCACAGCGTGGCAGATCGCATCACCGTCGGAGTGTCCGGCCAGTCCCGGCACACCCGGGATGGTCACACCGCCCAGACGCAGCTTCCTGGCCGCGTCGAAACGGTGCGAGTCGTACCCGATTCCTGTCCGAAAAGCTCCCGTGCTCAAATCCCGCTCAAGTCCCGCTCAAGTCCGGCTGAGAACCGGCCTGTGTCGGTCTACCCGCCGCTGAGGCCGAGTATCCGCAAGGCGATGTGCGCCGCGTTCTTGGCGTTGTCGATGCCGACCGTCGCCACCGGCACGCCCGGCGGCATCTGGGCACACGCCAGCAGCGCATCCAGACCGCCAAGGGTACCGGCGCTGATCGGCACGCCGATCACCGGCAGGTGGGTGTGCGCCGCAACCACTCCCGGCAGGGCGGCGGACAGCCCGGCCCCGCAGATGACCACTGAGTACCCGGCTTCTTCGGCTCCCTTGGCGAATGCCGCCGTCCGGTCGGGTTGGCGGTGCGCGGAGCTGACCTTGAGCGTCACGTCGCAGCCGTGGCCCCGCAGGACCTGGGCGCCCTTTTCCATGATTTCGCGGTCCGACTCGGACCCCATCAACATCAGGATCTTGTTCTGTGGTGTCTTTTCCGCAGTCACGCGTAGCCTCGTCTCACCGTGGTCGTCACTCGTCCCAACGCTTGAATACCAGGCAGGCATTGTGCCCGCCAAACCCGAACGAGTTGGAAAGGGTCGCCCTCACGGGCCGCTGGATCGCGCCCCCGTGAGCGTACTGAAGATCGCACTCGGGGTCAGCCTCGTGGAGGTTGATGGTCGGGGGGATCATCCCGTCCCGAGCCGCCAGCACGCACACACCGCCCTCGATCGCCCCCGCCGCGCCGAGCGTGTGCCCCACCATCGACTTGGTGGAACCGACCACGAGGTCGCGGGCATGTTCGCCGAAGACCGCCTTGACCGCGACGGTCTCGGAGACATCGTTGGCAGGCGTAGAAGTGCCGTGCGCGTTGATGTAGTCAATGTCTTCGTGGGCCAGCCCGGCATCTTTGATCGCCCTCACCATCGCGCCCTGTGCCCCGACTCCGTCCGGCGGCGGGGCGGTGATGTGGTGCGCGTCTCCGGTCTGGCCAAACCCGGCCAACTCGCCCAGAATCTCGGCCCCCCGGTCCATGGCCGATTCAAGAGATTCCAGAACCATGACCCCGGCCCCTTCGCCGATCACAAACCCGTTGCGGGTCCTGCAGAACGGCCGGGACGCCGTGAGCGGTTCGTCGTTCCTCCTGGAGAGGGCCTTCATGTTGGCGAAACCGGCCACCGCAAGCGGCGTAACCACCGACTCGGCGCCCCCGCTGATCATGATGTCGGTTTCGCCGTGCCTGATCGAATTGAGCGCCATCCCCAGGGCGTGACCGCTCGACGCACAGGCCGACACAGTCGAGAAATTCGGCCCCCGGGCGTTGAACCGGATGGAAATCAAACCCGCGGTCATGTCTGGAATGAACATCGGGATGAAGAAAGGCGATACACGGTCCGGTCCCAAATCCCGCAGGCGGATGTGCTGGCGTTCCAGCAGCGGCAGCCCGCCGATGCCCACACCCATGATCACGCCGGCCCGGTCAGCCTGTTCGCCCTCGAACCCGCCCTCCAAGCCTGCATTCTGCATGGCCTCGGCGGCCGCCGCGATCGACAATTGAAGGTACCTGTCGGTGCGACGGGACTCTTTCCGGCCCATGAACGCGAGCGGATCGAATCCCTTGACCTCGCAGGCTATCCGTACGTCATAATCGCTGGTGTCGAATTGCGTGATGCGGCCGCCGCCGGAGGTTCCGTCCAGCATGGCCTTCCACGCCGATTCGGTGTTGTTCCCCACCGGCGTGACAAGACCCATGCCTGTGATTACAACACGACGGTTCATCAGCCGTCGTTGTCAAAGCAGCCGGCGCCCCGCAGGTATTCCACTGCCTGCCTGACGGTTTGCATCTTCTCGGCATCGGCGTCGGGAATGCCGACTTCCCATTCCTCCTCGAACGTCATCACCAGCTCGACCGTGTCGAGCGAGTCGGCACCCAGGTCATCGACGAAACTCGCGTCGTCGGTGACTTTCTCAATCTCAACTCCCAGTTCCGACGCGATGATCTCCTTAACCCTTGCCGCTCCGTCAGCCATGTGTCCACCCTCCGGTTGATTCTGAATTATCTGTTGCAGTCTGATGGTATCGCCGGTCCGTCGCCAGTCGATCGCCGATCAACCGCCAATCGCCTGGTTACCGCCACTGCACTGCGTCTGGGTTACTGCTCCGTTAATGCATTGCTGCCCCACTACCGCATTACCATCCCGCCATCCACCACCAACGTCTGGCCGGTGATGTACGAAGCACCCGGACCGGCCAGGAATTTCACTACCGCGGCAACGTCATCCGTCGACCCCAGGCGGCCCAGCGGAATCGACGCCTCCAGGCTGCTCCGCGCCGCCTCGGGCAGGTCGGCGGTCATGTCCGTCTCCACGAAGCCCGGCGCGACCGCATTCACCAGTACGTGGCGGCCCGCCAGCTCCTGGGCCACGCTCTTGGTCAGGCCCACCAAGCCCGCCTTTGCGGCCGCATAGTTGGCCTGTCCGCGGTTCCCGGTCAAGCCCACCACGCTGCCCACGTTGATGATTCGGCCGCTGCGGCGTTTCATCATACCCCTTGAAACGGCCCTGATCAGGAAGAACGCACCCGACAGATTCGTGCGCAGAACCTCTTCCCACTGCTGGTCAGACAACCTCATGAGGACGTTGTCCCGCGTGATGCCCGCGTTCCGGCCAGTCCGCCCTGGTCACCGGGGCGACCCGCGGGATCGGCCTTGCGACCGCGCGTCAGCTGGCTGACGCGGGGGCTCGCGTTTCGGGGGCGGGCGCCCCCCGCCGCGCCGCGGCGCGGGGCCGGGGGCCCCCCCCCCCAACCCCGAGCCCCCGCGTCGGCCAGCTGACGCGCGGTCGCAAAGCCGATCCCGCGGGTCGCGCCGGTGACCAGGGCGGACTGACCGGCAAGCTCACTCATGCGGCGGCCAGAAACCGGTCAATGCCGTCGGCGTCACCGATCGATCGCACTCTGACGCGGCGGTCCCAGCGGCGGGCCAGCCCCGCAAGCACTTTCCCGGGACCGAGCTCCAGCCAGGCTTCGGGCCGCCACCCCGACGACATGCGGTCCAGCACCTCGGTCCACCGCACCGGAGAGGTCAACTGGCGGACCAGCGTGTCTTTGGCGGTCGCGGCGTCCCACACCGGATCCGCCGTGGCGTTGGCGACAACCGGCACCTCGGGATCGGCGATGTTCGCGCCGGCCAGGACGCCGGCAAAACGGTCGCGGGTCTCCTCCATGAGCGGTGAGTGGAATGCCCCGCTCACTTTCAGCGGCACGACCCTCGCTCCGAGCGCCCCGGCCCGCTGCCCCGCTGCCTCAACCGCCTCCACGTCACCGCTGATCGCAGTCTGGTTATGGGCGTTCAGGTTTGCGGCGACCACCACGGGCCCCCCAAGGCTCGCGGTGACCTCGGCGCACAGATCCTTCACTTCTTCCGAATCGATCCCCATCACGGCCTGCATCGTTCCCGGCCGTTTTCGCCCGGCCCGGGCCATGAGGCAGCCTCTGCTGCGCACGATCCCGAGGGCCGTCTCAAAGTCGAAGGTCCCTGCCAGCAGATGGGCGGTAAACTCGCCCAGCGAATGGCCCGACAGGACGGTCGCCGGGCAGGAATCGCCGATCAGACGCCACACCGCGTATGAATGCAGCAGGATCGCCGGTTGGGCGTTTTCGGTAGCCCGAAGTTCTTCTTCCGGTCCCTCCCAGCAAAGGCGGCTGAGCTTGGTTTCCAAGAGATCGTCGGCCTGGAGATAGAGGTCGCGGATGGCACCGTCCGTCTCGGCAAGGTCGAGCCCCATGCCGACAAACTGAGACCCCTGCCCCGGCAACAGAATGGCCGCTGCGTTCATGTGGGCCCGAACATTCGCAACGGAGCTTCCTGACTCCTTCGGTCAGGAACGCACTTTGGAGGAGAGCCTGAGGAGTCCTTTCCGCATGCGGCGGACCATTCCGCCCCGGCAACACCTGTGCGCGGCCGCGATCCCGTTCCCGATGGCGCGGGGCGGCGACGCACCGTGGCATACGACGCTTACGCCGTTCACTCCGAGGAGCGGCACACCGCCGTATGTAGTGTAATCCATGATCTCGCCGACCCTCTTGGGAAGCTCGTACTTCAGCCCTTCGCTGCGCAGCTGCTGCTCCAGGAACCCGAAAGCCGATTCGTAGAATTTCAATAGGATGTTGCCCACGAAACCGTCGCACAGGAGCACGTCGCACTTGCCGTTGACGATCTCGTTCCCTTCAACGTTCCCGACAAACCGGATCAGGGAATCCCGCGTGAGCAGCTCGTGAATCTTGTGCAACGGACCGCCGGCCCGGGATTCTTCGCCGATGTTGAGCAGGCCGACACGGGGACGCCGCCTGGGCGAACCCGGTTCGGTCCACTGGGACTTCAGGTAGAGCTTGCCGAGGTGCGCCAGTTGCAGGAACCGCTCCCGCCGGTGGCGTTCCCGCTTGTGGGGGACATGCGCGCCCACGTCCAGCACCAGCGTGCGACCGGTCATGGTCGGGAACATCGCCCCGACGGGCGGCCGCTTGATCCCGGGCAGCACGCCCAACTTGATGACCGACGCGGCCATGATCGCTCCGGTTGAACCGGCGGAAACGAACGCGTCGGCTTCGCCAGAGCGAACGGCGTCAAGACCGCGGGCTATGGTGCTGTTCGGCTGGTTACGGACTGCCCTGGCAGGAGGGTCGGCAGGATCAATGCGTTCTTCGGCGTCGATCCACTTTACCCGGTCAGCGGGGAGCCGGCGCAGCATCCTGTGCCGGTACGATCCCGGGCCGACCAGCAACAAACTCAGGTCGCTCGGCCCGGCCTCCAGCGCGGCCCGGGCTCCTTCGGCCGGACCCGACGGAACGTGGTCCCCACCCAGGAGATCCAGCGCTACTCTGAACATTCTCTGCGCTCAGTCCCCTTAATGCCTCAGCGCCGCCTCAGGACTCTTCGCCAACGGCAACAACCTGCCGATCGCCGTAGAACCCGCAGGTGGGACAGGCGCGGTGAGGGCGCCTGGGATCGCCGCAGCGGTCACACACCTGGATTTGAGTCGGTGCGGCCCGATAATGGGTGCGGCGCTTGCGTTTGCGCTGCTTTGAAGTGCGTCTTTTCGGAACGGCCATGGCGTCACTTGGCTGGATTGGAGGGTCGGGGACTCCGCCACCGGGGGGCAGCGAGAGTCGGTTCGCCGCAAATGGCGAAATGGCACAACACGGTCCGAAAATGCCGCCGAAACGCGGTTTCTGTCAACCCATTATCCAGACGGTGTTGTCGTACCGATCTGGAAATGTCCTCCCTTGGCGGGATCCGGGAGGGGAGCAGATGGACTTGAGTCTGAATGTACAAGTATGGTAATCGCTGACACCCGGCCCCGCCGAGGTCAGGTTTGCGTGCGGTCTTTCCCGTGCCCTCCGAGGCTGTCCTTCGTCCGCAGGTCGCTGGGGAACTTGCGCCCCAGCGAGTGCTAACCCCTGCCGGACTTCAACTCACGGGCGCGTGTGTTCGCAACTCGACTTCTCGTTCTCGGCCCTCCGCCGGAACGATTCCGCCCTCCCGGCCCCATGAGCGACCTCCGGGTGCGTGATCTTGCCGGCGAAGAGGATGGCGCCCGAGAGGCGCTCTCGGATGAAAAAGAGGAAGGGACGGTCGGCCCGAACCTGAGGAGGGGCGCTAACGGTTATCACGACCAAAGTTGCGGCGGCCGCCTCGGTGCCCTCTTCGTTCACCTCCACCCAGGACTTCTGTCTCACCTCGGAGATGGAAACGCCCACGGGCGAGAGTCTCGTGAAATCCGCGGCATCGTCGAACGCGTCGACCATGCCGAGCGCCTCGAGGTCGCCGTTGAGCTTGCGTTTGTAATCCATCTGGAAGCGCGGCAGGAAGAACGAAAGCCCGGTGTCGTGCAAGCCGGAGACGACCTCCTCCCACTGCGCCGCGTCGAGAGACGCCGCGAGGTCGTCAACGCTCAGACCCTGGCGCGGAATGAGCACGGTCATCGAGAACGCACCGCCCCCGTACGGCAGGTCCACGGCCTGGAACCGGTCGTTCGCCAGATACGGGAA
>JAGWBR010000027.1:19205-25975 GCA_021295785.1 Gemmatimonadota bacterium | reverse complement strand
TGATCGGACCAACCGGCAACACCCTCCCGGCCGGGGTCTGGACCCTTGCGGCATATGAGATCGTTTTTCCGCTCGTTTCTTACGGAGTCTCCGATGCTCTGACAATCGGCTTCGGCATGCCCCTGATTTTTGGGGGCCCGTCGGGCTACCGTGACATCGGCCGTCCATACGGTGCCGTCAAGGCCAGGATCTACAAGAAGGAGCGAATCTCGGTCGCTGTCGGCAGCCTGCTCACTTTGGGGTCGGACTTCTATGCATGGAGCCCCGCTGCCGGAACGACCGGGCCTCACGTAACGGGCGTGGGTTATGCTGCCCTTACGTGGACCGGCGATGGCGGGTCGTTTACGGCTGCCGTCGGCCTCGGCCCCAACAATGTAAGGGCATTGGCTTTACCCCTGGCGATGCTGGGCGGCTCCTACCGGACTGGGCCCACGACCAAGCTTGTCGGGGAGTTCTACTTCAGTCCCGCAAATCCAAAGACGCCGATTTCTTCGGTGGCCGTGCGACTGTTCGGCGAGCGCCTCAGCGTGGATTTCGGTGTCATCGTGGACAGCCAGACATTCCCGCTGTTGAACTTCAAATACGCATTCTAGAGGACACTCCTAACACCAATGAGAATGCGATGAGACAGTTACGGCACCCGGCGGTGGCAACGGCGGGCCAACTGGCCGGTCAGGTTACCTCCGAATCGGTGCGCGAAGCCGCCGCGGCCATCCCGGCCGATTCCGTCGCCGAAGTCAGACTGGTGGCGGGGTCGCGGTTCTACGGATACCTGGAAGACACCGGGGACCCGATTCGGCTGCGTCTGCCGGACGGCGGCACCTTTGAAGTGAGTTATTCCGACGTGGCGTCGATCAGTGCGGCCAGAGGTGTGGTGCGCGGGGGCAGATTCTGGCGCGAGGAACGCACCCACCTGAACAACCTGTTCGGACCAACCGGCAACACCCTCCCGGCCGGGGTCTGGACCCTTTCGACGTATTTCGTCGTCTTACCGGTCGTTTCCTACGGAATCTCCGATGCTCTGACAATCGGTTTCGGCACGCCTTTCATTTTTTATTTTCTGCCCGGCGGTGTCACGGCCCTTCCATACGGTGCCGTCAAGGCCAGGATCTACAAGAAGGAGCGAATCTCGGTCGCGGTCGGCAGTATGCTCGCCCTGGACCCGGGCACTGATGTGCTCTTTCTGGGGCCGGACGCCGATGACCGGCCCCCCCCTGCCGGAGCGGACGGGCCCCACCTGGAGGGCGTGGGTTACGCTGCTCTCACATGGGCCGGGGACGGTGGGTCGTTCACCGCTGCTGCTGGCCTCGGCCCCGTCGATAAATGGGAATGGGGCTCAGCCCTGGCGATGCTGAGCGGCTCCTACCGGACCGGGCGCACGATCAAGCTTGTCGGGGAAGTCTACTTCGTTCCCGGAAATAACGGGACGCCGATCCTTTCGGTGGCCGTGCGAATGTTCGGCGACCGCCTGAGCGTGGATTTCGGTGCCATGACGCTGAACAGACAGACACTCCCGCTGCTGAACTTCAGTTACGTGTTCTAGACGGAGGCACCCATGCCCGCACTTGTGGTTGATTGGCGGTACCACCGCCCTGGTTGAACCAGCTGCAAACGAACGCAGGAGTTTCTTGCGACGATCGGGGCCGAGACCCTCGAAATCCAAAGCGCCACGAAGCACCCGGTTCGCGCGGCTGACGTACTTGGCACGCTCGACGGGATCACCGAACTGCTGGTGGCCAAGGGGCGCAAGATTGTCCGGGTGGACCTGGCCGGGAGACCGGACGGCGGTCGCGGCGATGACGAACTCCGCACCCTCCTTGCTCCGCGCGGCAAACTCCGGGCGCCCACGATGAGGATCGGAACACGCCTCGTCGTGGGGTTCAGTCAGGGCCTCCTGGGTGAGATATTCGGCATGCCTTGAAATGCGGCATTGAGTCAGAGCTGCCCGGACGCCTCGGCGTAGAGCCGGCTTCGGCGGGGGCACCCCAGGACCACACCCCGCTGATTCTCGACGGAGGGCTGGCCACAACGCTGGAAGCCAGGGGGTGCCGGCTTCATCCCAAGTTGTGGTCGGCCGGGCTCCTGCTTGGCGACCTGCCCGAATTCCAACACGAATTCGGCGGCGGCCCGGCGGCCATTCAGGCGGCGCACCGGGCCTTTCTGGAAGCCGGCGCCGACATCATTGTGAGTTGCGGTTACCAGGCAACCCTTCAGGGTTTCCGGCGCGAAGGGCTGAGCCTTGCGCGGTCCCGGTCGCTACTCCGGCTGGCGGTGAACCTGGCGGTTGACGCTCGTGACGAGTTCTGGGAAACGCTGGCTCACATTTCCGGCCCCGAGCCCTCTTCCCCGCGGGGCGGACGGCGTTTTCCGCTGGTCGCGGCCGGGCTGGGGACTTACGGGGCCTGGCTGGCCGACGGGTCGGAATACACCGGCAACTACGGGCTGGCAGTCGGTGAACTTCGCGACTTCCACCGGGACCGGATTGCCATTCTGGCCGGGTCGGGCGCGGACATGCTGGCCTGCGAGACCATCCCGTCGCTGCCCGAGACAGAGGCGTTGGCTTCCCTTCTTGCAGAGGTACCGGACGTTCCGAGTTGGATCAGCTTCGCCTGCCGGGACGGTGCCAGCCTGAACGATGGATCGCCGATTGAAGAAGCCCTCCAGGCGGCGGAAACGGCCCCCGGGCTGGTGGCAGTGGGCGTCAACTGCACTCGTCCCGAGTTCGTACAGTCCCTGATAGACCGACTCCGGAGCGCGACAGAGCTCGAGGTGTTCGTTTACCCGAACTCGGGCGAGGTATACGACGCGCGTTCCAGGACCTGGAGCACGGACCGGCAAGCCGTAAGCGCTGGCGGCGGGGCGTGCCTCGCCGAAATGGCCCGAGGCTGGGTGGCGGCGGGCGCGACAGGGATCGGCGGATGCTGCCGCGTACCCCCGGACCAGATTCGACAGATTCGCCGAGAGTTGATGGAGCCGATCGGGCTCGAACCGACGACCTCCTGCTTGCAAAGCAGGCGCTCTCCCAACTGAGCTACGGCCCCGTGACCAACGCCCGAAACTACCGCGGCCGCACTGCAGGCGACAAGCCGGCCCGCCGCGTCCGGGCGGGTTACAGCCCCTACGCGGCCACTTCCGTGGTCGTCGCCAGCATGGTCGGAACGGGAGTATTCACGAGCCTGGGGTTCCAGTTGGTGGAGATCCAGTCCACGTTCCCCCTCCTGCTCTTGTGGGTGGCGGGGGGTGCGACGGCGTTCTGCGGGGCGCTGGCCTACGCCGAGATCGGGGCCGCGCTGCCCCGGTCCGGCGGGGAATATTCCATGCTGTCCCGCGTCTACCACCCCGCCGCCGGGTTCGTGTCCGGGTTCATCTCGGCGACGGTGGGGTTCGCCGCCCCCACCGCCCTGGCCGCCATCACCTTCGGGACGTACCTGGCGTCGGTGTTTCCCGGCCTGTCCCCCACCTGGCTGGGCGCGGGCCTCGTGGTCATCGCCACCGCGATTCACGCCACGAACCACCGCAATTCGTCGTTTCTGCAGAGCGGCTTCACCACGGTTAAGGTGATCTTCATCGCGGGCTTCTGCGTCGCAGCCGCGCTTTTCGCCGATCCGGGGCAACCGGTATCCCTGCTTCCCCAACCAGGCGACGCGAGCGCGGTGTTCGGCAGTGCTTTCGCCGTGTCGCTGATTTACGTCTCGTATGCCTATACCGGATGGAACACGGCCACCTACATCACCCAGGAGGTGGAACATCCGCGCCGAACCGTGCCCCGGGTCCTCGCCACCGGCACCGCGTTGGTAGCCGTGCTGTACGTTGGGCTCAACTGGGCATTCCTGCGCGCGGCCCCGATGAGCGCGCTGGAGGGGCGTATCGAAGTTGGACACGTGGCCGCCACACACGTTTTCGGCCCGACGGGCGGAGCGGTGATGGGAGTTGCCCTGGCGCTCCTGATGGTCTCCACGGTCAGTGCCTTGGTGGTTGCCGGCCCCCGCGTCCTCCAGGTGATGGGGGAGGACTACCCCCTCATCGGACGCCTCGGGCGGAAAAAAGCCAATGGAATCCCCGCGGTCGCCATTTTCGCCCAAGGCGTGCTGACCCTGGCCTTTGTGCTGACCGCCGCGTTCGAGACCATTCTCGTCTTTACCGGGTTAACCCTGGGGCTCAACAGCCTTTGCGCCGTGGTTGGCGTTTTCGTGCTGCGCGTGCGCGAACCCGACCTTCCCCGCCCCTACCGGACGTGGGGGTATCCGGTCACGCCGCTCGTCTTCATCCTCATGACCACCTGGACTCTGGTCTACATCGGCCTGGACCGACCGGCGGAGGCAGTTACGGCCACCGGGCTGATTCTGGCGGGTTTGCTGCTGTACGGCCTGGCCAGGGGCGGTCCGAGTAGATTTGGCATTCGCCGATCCCGCGTCTCGGCGCGCTGATCCGCCTCAAGGAGTCAGCTCCAAGGAGTCATTTGAAAATGTCATTCCCACGCCGTGCCGCTTTCGTTTCGATTGCCGCGTTCGTTGCCGCGCTCACCGCCGCGCCGCGGGCCTTCGCACAAGACCTTGAACGCCCCGAAGGGTGGACCGTCCGGTTTGATCAACCGGGTGCTTCGGAAGACCAGCTTGAGATGTTTGTCGGTATGCCCCCGGGCTGGCATGTGACATCCGGCCCCGCCGGCGTTTACTGGGGACCCGGGATGGAGGCCTCCGGCGAGTACCGGCTTGAGATGGAGGTCTATCTGTTCGATCCGCAGGGCCGGCGCGAGTCGTTCGGCGTGTTTTTCGGTGGCCGGGACATGGACGGCGAAGGCATCGACTACAGCTATTTCCTGATCCGGGACGGCGGCGAGTTCATTGTGAAACGGTGGGCACAGGGTGAGGCGCCAACCGTGGTTCCGTGGACGCCGAATCCCGCAGTTGTGGGGTGGAACACCAAGGGCGACGACGCCACGGCCAGGAACGTGCTGGTGGTGGAGGCCGGGGCCGAGACGGTGCGCTTCCTGGTCAACGACACGGAGGTCGTCACCCTGCCGCGCGAAGAGCTCGGGGCGGACGGCGTGTTCGGCATGCGCGTCAACCACGGGCTCAATCTGCACGTTTCGCGACTGGAGGCCACCTCGACGGGAGACGCCGGGTTGCGCTGACCCCCGGTGTCACAATAAGGGGCCGTTGCGCGTGTAATGGGCGGAGGCCGGATGGAGCATTCAGGCACCCGGAAACGGTTTGACCGGAAGGAAAACATGAAGTCAGCATCGTACGAAATCACTGATATTCTTGGACAATTGACCCGGCGGGCGGCCCTCATCGCCGGGATCGCCGGAGGCGGTATCGTAGCCGTTCTGTCCACGGCCGGCGGAGTTGTGGGCCAGCAAATTCAGATTCGCACCATCCCCGTGGCGACGGGAGATCAGTTCCTGCTGGTCCCCTCGTCGAACCTGGGGATGGCGGGCCTGCGGTTCGCCGTTGACGACTCGGTGGCCGATGGGTGGTCCAATCCCGCCAAGGGTGTGTTCCTGGGGGAATCGGCAGTCTTTAGCGCACCGACCGCTTACAGCGTGTCGCAGAATGCCGGCGACGGCCTCTCACTGCCCCTGGCCGCCCTGCTGTCGGGCGAAAAATGGTTCGGAGGGGTTAGCGTGGCGCTGCAGGAAGTGCGAAATAGCCTGGACGGGAGCGGGGGATGGGTGATCCCCGAGTGGAGCGGGTGGCGTGACGCGCCGACCCTGTCCGAGGTCTCTTCGCGCAATCTTTACGGGTCCGGGTTCATCGGGACTCGCCTGGGCGACGGCGGCTGGTCGGCCGGGGTCGGGGTCAGCACGGCCAGCCTGGAGGCGATGGACGGCGTTGACCTGCTTTACGGCGGAGCATCCCGGATCGACCAGTCCGGTTCGATCAACACCTACCGGGCGGGCGTTTACCGGGCCGGCGAGCGCGACAATTTTTCGGCGTCGCTCATACGAAGCGTCGTCGACATGGAACACGAAGTCACCTATGTGGACGTGACTTGGCCGGACACGACCGACGACATGCTGTTCAGCGAACCAATCATCGAGAGCCGGGTCGAGACGAATCTCGACAAGACCCGAACATGGGGAATGCAGTTTGCCTGGGACCGCAAGCTGGATGCCCCGGGGTGGCGGATCGGCGCTTCACTGACCGGAAACCGGAAGACTCATCCGAAGATCCCCAACTACAACATCCAGAACATCCCGCGAGACCCCGGCAACAGCATGGCCTACGAGTTCGGGTTCGGTATTTCCCGGACACGCGGCAACTCGCTGGTCGGGCTGGACATCGCCCTCCAACCGATTGCGAGCGATACCTGGCAGGAAGCCGACGAGGCGGTGATAGTCGAGGGCGACATCCTCCTCATTCCCAAAGGCGGCAAGACGATTGAGAACGATTTCTCGTTCCTCAACGCTCAGGTGCGGCTTGGCATGCAGCAGCAGTTGGACCAGCTGCGGCTCCAGCTCGGAATCGAGGGTCGTTCCTACAGTTATTCACTCGAACAAACCAACAACATCGAGGGTACCGTCCGCGATCAGGACGAATCCTGGATGGAGTGGACGCCGGCGTTCTCCGCCCTGTTCGAACTCGACGGACTGGACATTCAGTACGGACTTCGGATAACCACCGGTGCGGGGATTCCCGGCACCGCTGCCGACGGGAACTTCGGCTCGGAAATGGCTTCGCCCACGATTCCCGGAAATGATTTCGTGGGCGCGCCCGACGGTCCGCTGACCCTGGTTGACGCCAACGTGGTCACCCACCAACTCTGGG
>JAGWBR010000027.1:0-19184 GCA_021295785.1 Gemmatimonadota bacterium | reverse complement strand
GGGGGAGCGGGCGCTCCCCCCGGCCCGGCGTTTGTTGACAGAGGCGGATGATTCCGCGGAGGCGGGTGCCTACCTGGAGGGGGCGGGCGCTCCGCCAAGGATGGCTTTGACTTCAAGGAATTCTTCCAGCCCGTAGCGGCCCCATTCGCGGCCGTTGCCAGACTGTTTGTAGCCCCCGAACGGGGCGTTGAAGTCGGGCCAGGCGCCGTTCACATTCACTTGCCCGGCTCTGATCCGGCGCGCCACTGACAAGGCGCGGGCGGGATCGGCCGAAGACACGAAACCCGCCAGACCGTACGGCGTGTCGTTGGCGATTTCAATCGCATCGTCTTCGTTTTCGTATCCGACCAGCACCAGCACGGGGCCGAAGATCTCCTCGCGGGCCACGGTCATGTGGTTGCTCACGTGCGAAAAAACGGTCGGCCGGACGTAGTAACCCCGCTCCAACCCCTCGGGGCGACCCTCGCCTCCAGCAACCAGGCGTGCACCTTCCTCAACCCCAACCCTGATCAACTTCTGGATCTTGTCGAACTGGGCCCGCGAGACAACCGGCCCCATCCGGGCGGCCTCGTCGGACGGATGTCCCGGGCGGACCTTTCCGGCGGCGGCCCCCGCGATTGCAGCGGCCTCGTCCATGCGGGAGTTGGGCACCAACATGCGGGTCGGGGCGTTGCACGACTGCCCCGAATTGTTGCAGACCGCGTAGACCCCGCGGGAGACCTCCCGACCGAAATCCACGTCGTCCAGCAGGATGTTGGGAGATTTGCCGCCCAGCTCCTGTGCCACGCGCTTCACCGTGGGCGCAGCGGCCCGAGCCACCGCCACCCCGGCCCGGGTTGATCCGGTAAAAGACACCATGTCCACCCGCGGGTGCGCCGTGAGCGCTGCCCCGGCCACGGGGCCGGTCCCGTTCACCAGGTTGAACACTCCGGCGGGGACGCCGGCCTGGTCCAGGATCTCCGCCAGCAGCAGTGCACTGAGGGGGGCGAGTTCGGACGGTTTCAGCACCATGGTGCAGCCTGCCGCAAGCGCCGGGGCCACCTTGCAGGCAATCTGGTTGAGCGGCCAGTTCCACGGGGTGATCAGCGCGCAGACTCCGATCGGTTCCTTCAGGATCACCGTCGTGCCCGCCGTTGTCTCGAACTCGAAATCGCGCGCCAGACGGGCGGCGGCGGCGAAATGCCCCAGGCCGGCTGTCACCTGCTGCTGCCGGGACATGGCCAACGGAGCCCCCATTTCCTCGCTGACGGCCCGGGCGAGTTCTTCGGAGCGCTCCTTGTAAACGTCGCAGACCTGCTTGAGAAGCAAGTACCGTTCCTCGGGCGAGGCCGCCGCAAAGGAAGCGAAAGCGCCGGCGGCGGCTTTCACCGCCCGGTCCACGTCTTCGGCGTCGGCCATGGCCAACCGCGTAATGATCTCCTCGGTGGCCGGATTCACGACCGCCACCGAATCGCCCGCCGAAGACGACGGGGCCACCCACTGACCCCCGATGTAGAACTGTCCTGCGCGCTCGGTCACCCCCGCGGGCGGGTCATTTGGTGAAGTCAAGAAAGTCGCGCAGGTCAAGCTTGGTCTGGTGGTCGGTCATGCGGGTCCCGGTGGTGTTGGTGCCGCGCATGTAGTCGCGCTGCCAGCCCTCCTTGATCGTGTCTTCATCCTTGGCCCGCAGGTTCTCCAGGAAGTCGCGACGCGAATTGCTCCACTCGGTGGTTTGCCTGGCCAGCTTCCGGTTGTCGATCAGGTGGCGTTTGCGCGGATGGACCTGTTCCAGATAATGGCGGGGGAAAGGCAAAATGCGGCAGACCGGCTCTCCCTTTTCGAACCGGATCCACGTCTTGGGCCGGGTGATCTTCCAGTTCATGGTGAACGTGAAAGGGGCCCAGTCCGTCTCGATGATCCCGTCGAGCGGAATCACCCCGTCCTTGAAATAGTTCGGGCAGCCCCTTGCCCAGATGTTGTGGTCTTTCGGGGTCCGGAACAGATAACCGGGGCTGAACGTGATAACTCCGCTGCCGAAGTGGCTGGACACCGAGGAGGCGGGCTCGCCCTCCCATTTGAATTTCACGGCGTCCTTCGCCGGCCGGCCGTTCCAGCGGACCGAAAAAGTGCCCGGACAGAGCAGATCCCAGCCTGCCTGGTTGGCAATCAGCAGCGGCAGACACCGGTAGGCGAAGCGCTCCGGCAGGTTGTCCATCCATTCCCGCCGCTGCACCCCGGTGACAATCTCCAGAGGCGTTTCCGTGACCTGATAGGCCACCAACTCCAACCCGCGGCCGCGCACCGTCTGCACGCGGTGCTGCTTCGCGGCGCGGGCTGCCTTCTTTTTCTTTCGGGCCGCGCCAGACCCTCTCGCAGAGCCCTTGGTCGGGGGCACTCGCTACCGGTTAGTTGGCGGGGTTGCGGGGGTCGTCCTCCCCCTCTCCGTCGTCACCGTCGCCACCAAACCCCGCCGGCCTGGCAAGGTCAAGCCGCACCAGCTCGCCGCCAAGCTCGACGTTGGCCCGGATCCGGACGATCCTCGACATGAAGTCGACGTCAAAGTCCAGTTCGGGCACGCCCGGCGAGGCATCGTCCTCGAAGATGACTCTCAGCGACCCGCGCCCGTTGGGGATCTCCCAGCCGCCCCTCAAGGGGTAGTCGATTTCCTGCCCGTTCCAGTCGGAGATGCGGATCCTGCCGGTGGCACCTCCCCGGCGGCTGAGGGCAAGCCGAAATTCCGCGCCCTCCGGCGGGTAGGTCAAGTCCTCGAGACTGGAGTTCTGGCCAACCAACAAGGGCGTGGGCCAGTAGCCGCCCGGAACCGAATCGTCAAGCCTGTACGGCGGGCCGTATGGGTTGTTGTCACCGAAACACCCGGTCAACACAGCGCCGGAAACCAACAGGGCCAGAACACTGGCCGGGGCCGCGAAGCGAACCTTGTCCATCAACGCCTCTCCTCTTGAATCTCGAAATTCAGCAACCAATCGCCACACCGTTCCCCGACCGGCCGGGCCGACCCCAGGACCGCATGATCGTGACGAAACTAACCTACTGTCCGCCGGCGCGGCATCAGTGCTCCCCTCCGACACCGCACTCTTGGCCAGACCCCTCGCGAGTCCGGAACGTCACAGGCCCAGAACGTTTATCTGGCGGGAGTACTTGATTCCCAGCGACCTGATCAGGTTGTCGCCCGAAATGTCGCCGATGCCCTGCGCCTCGTTGTACACCAGGAACAGCCCCGTCCCGGCCGTGCCCAGCCAGCCGAACCGGAGGTTGGACGACCAGATGTCCAGCTGGGTGGAGGACTGCACCAACGCCTGCAAGTAAACATTGGGCGCGAAGAAATATCCCAGGTTCAACCCCGCCAGGGTCGTTACGAAATCGCCTTCCTCAAGCGTCACGTTGTTGTAGTCCAGGCGGGCCGACACGGTAAGGGTCGAATTCACCCGGCCGGTGATCGCGCCTTGGACGCTGCGCCGGGACCCGGTCAGGAAATGCCCGATATTCCAACCTCCGTTGAACGAAAGCGGCGCCGACTCATTGGTCCAGAACCGGACCTGCGATTCCCAGCCGCGGTAGGTCCCCTCGGGCACCGTGACGTCGGTCCCCGAAATTGAAAATGGTTCGTACAGACCCTGGGTGAGCCAGTTGAAGCCGGTGTGCAGCTCCATGCCGTCGGGGAATTCCCAATGAACATCCAGGTGGAGCCGGCCCGACTCCTCGAACCCGTCCTCTACGTCCGCCTTCCTGCTGAGGTAGGTGTAATAGGAGACGTGCGGCCTGATTTCGCGGAAAACGCGAGTGGGGCGAATGTACCGCATCGCGAAGAGCTGAAGGTACTGGTGGCCGGTGCGGGGCAGGAACCCGATCTCGGGGTTGAAGGCCTCGCCGAAATACTGGTACTGCACGTTGGCCCGCCATTCCCGGGTGGTCCATCCCAGCGTGCCGTTGAAGGCATGCTCGTCGCCGGTCGCGTCGGGCGTTTCGGTCCGGGCGGCCCACCCCGAGGCGGTCCAGGCCTCCCCGAGTCCCAGTTGCCCGTCCACGGCGAGAGTCTGGTTGTAGTCTCCCTCCGCGTCGCCCCTTCGGTACATGAACGCCCCGCCCAATCGCGAACGCCCCGGCAGCTCCCGGGCTATCCGGGCAACCGAGTACTGGTTGGGGTCCTGAACGCCATCCTCCAAGCCGGTGGCGATGTGAAGAAGACCCACGTTGAACCCGCCGGTCCGGCCCGAGAGCCGGCCGCCCCCAACGATGGGCACGGTGCCACCCTCGGCGAGTCCGATTCGCCTGCTGAAGAACAGGTCCGCACCCCCGCCGCCGATCGTGAAAAACCCCGCGTTCTCCAGGAAGAACGGGCGCTTCTCCGGGAAGAAAAGGCTGAAGCGCGTCAGATTGACCTGCTGGTCATCGGCTTCGACCTGGGCGAAATCGGTGTTGTAGGTGGCGTCGAGCGTCAGGCCGGATGTGACTTGCAGCTTGGCGTCCGCCCCGAACTCACGGCGGGCCGCGAAAGCCGTGTCTCCCTCGGACCAGTTGCGACCCCGTGTGGCGAGCATGTACGGCGTCACCGTCCCCGACCGCCTGAAGGGCGTCTCGAGCCCTTCCAGGTCTCCGGCATACTCCAGCCTGTAAAGCGTGAACTGCCTCGGAACCGGGGCCCAGGTGGCCTGCTCGTTCCGGTGCCGCACCCGGCGCCCGATGTTCACCCCCCAAACGTCGTTCGCGCCATAACGCAGCGTGTTGAAGGGAATGCGGAATTCGGCGTACCAGCCGTCGTCATCACGGGTTACGGCGACGGTCCAGGACCCGTCCCAGTTCTTGTTGAATCCGCCGCCGGCCCCGATCTGGAACCTCCTCTGGCCGCCTCCGAGAAACCCGCCCCCGCCCTGCCCCGCGTTGGCCACCTGGCCGTCGTATTCGATCCCCGCGGGAGTGGTCGCGAACACAAAGGCATTCTGTTCGTCGTTGTATGTGTCGAACGCCAGCAATATGGCGTCGGATTCGGACAGTTCCGCGTCTCTGATCTGTTCGCCGGGGATGATGGTGCCGGGATCCGCCACCTTGGCCCACGCACCCACGTAAACCGCATCGTCATCGAAGAGAATCCGTATTTCGGTCTCTTCGGAGGCGGGCTGACCGTCGTTGGGTTCGAGCTGCACGAAATCGGTCATCGCGGGTGCGGAGCTCCATGCCGCGTCATTCAGCCGCCCGTCGATGGTGGGCGGGGTGTCGGTCCGACGTGCCTGTCCCGCCTTGAGGGCCGCATCCTGCCCCGCCAGCGGGTCCGCCTGGAGGGCCAGCGGGACCAGCCCGAAGGCAACAGCAATCAGGGGAACGGACAGCCGGACAGGCAATCGAACACACCTGTGGAGTATTCGGGTCATCGTCGCGGGGGCGCTTGGCGAGGTTGGGGTCTCGGGGAGTGAAGGCGATCGCACAGGAAACACCGCGGATCAGCGCGCCGCTGTGGGCACCGTGCCGAAGGCGTCGCGGTATATGATACGGCGAGGGCCATGCTCCCGACGATTGATGCCGGGTTTGCCCTCTGCCCGGAAATGCGGCTCAAGCCTTATTTTCTGATCGATGACGACTAGCGCGAGCCCCCGGGCGGCCGACCCCTCCACAACTCCCCAAGATCGCTGGTTCGGGCTCAGCGCCGACGACCTGGTGTTGCTCTATCGCACCATGTATACGTCTCGTCGGATCGACGACCGGGAGATCCTGCTCAAGCGGCAGAACAAGATCTTCTTCCAGATATCCAGCGCCGGGCACGAAGCGGTGACCGCCGCCGCGGGCATGGCGCTCCGTGGCGGGCACGACTGGTTCTTCGCCTATTACAGAGACCGCGCACTGTGCCTCGCGCTGGGCATGTCGCCGCTGGAGACGTTCCTGCAGGCGACCGGATCGGAAGACGACCCCTCCAGCGGGGGACGGCAGATGCCGGGGCACTACGGGCGGCCCGACCTGAACCTCGTAACCCCCTCCAGCCCCACCGGCACTCAGTTCAACCAGGCCGTGGGGTGCGCCGAGGGGATCGTTCGGGCCAGTCTTCTCGAGATCAGAGACCTCGACTGCGCCCGCCCCGTGGCGGCCGGCGACGAGATCGTGCTGTGCTGCTCCGGCGAGGGGACCACCTCGGAGGGCGAATTCTGGGAGGCCCTCAACAGCGCGGCGATCATGCAACTGCCGGTCATGTTCCTTGTTGAAGACAACGGCTACGCGATTTCCGTGCCGGTGGAGGTGAACACCGCCGGCGGCGATATCTCGCGTGCGGTGAGCGGCATCCCGGGGCTTCGAGTGGTGAACGTAGATGGCAACGACCCGGTGGCCAGTTACGGAGTGTTGAAGGAGGAAGCCGCCCTGATGCGAGAGCGCCGCACACCCTGCCTGATCCGCGCCACGGTCACCCGGCCCTACTCGCATTCGCTGTCGGACGACGAACGCCTGTACAAACCGCCGGCCGAGCGCGAGGCCGAGGCCAGGTTGGATTGTCTGACCACGTTCGCGGAATACCTGGACCTGGAAGGAGTGCTGGCCGAGGCGGAGCGCAAGGCCATGCACGCAGCCGTGAATGAAGAGGTGAACGAAGCGGCCGACGCGGCTCTGGCCAGGCCGCAGCCGGACGGGTCCAAAGTGTTCGCCAACGTCTATTCTCCGGATGTCGACCCCACCGGCCCGGACTTCGACAGCCCGCCGGACTCCGCATACGAAGAAAAAACCCCCGGCACGATGGTGGACCTGCTCAATTCGTGCCTGCGCCACGAAATGCGCCGCGACCCCGGCCTTGTCGTGTTCGGAGAAGACGTGGCCGACGCCAGCCGCGAAGAGGCACTGACCGAGGTCAAGGGCAAGGGCGGGGTGTTCAAGGTGACCTTCGGGTTGCAGCGGGAATTCGGCTCGGTGCGGGTCTACAACTCGCCACTGGCCGAGGCCAACATCGTGGGGCGCGCCTTGGGGCTGGCTCTTCGTGGCCTCCGGCCCGTGGCCGAGATCCAGTTTTTCGACTACATCTGGCCGGCGTTTCACCAGCTTCGCAACGAGGTCGCGACCTGCCGGTGGCGCTCGGGCGGGGCGTTCAAATGCCCCATGGTGGTGCGTGTCACTTACGGGGGCTACCTGGCCGGGGGCGGACCCTATCACTCGCAGACCGGGGCGGCTCTGTTCACCCATACCCCCGGCATATGGGTCGTTTGTCCGTCAAACGCGCTCGATGCCAACGGGCTGTTGCGCACCGCGATCCGCTGCGACGACCCGGTCATGTTCCTGGAGCACAAGCACCTGTACCGGCAGACCTACAACAAGGCGCCCGACCCGGGGCCGGACTTCATGATCCCCTTCGGCAGGGCCGACGTGTGCGAAACCGGGGACGACGTGACAATCGTTACCTACGGCGCACTGGTCGAACGCTGCCGCAAGGCTCTTCGGAGGCTCGACCGGGAGGGGATCGGCGTCACCGCGGACCTTATCGACCTGCGCACCCTCAACCCCTTGGACATGGACACCATCGCCGCGTCGGTGAAGCGCACCAACCGCCTGCTGGTCGCTTATGAGGACGCTCGGTCGTGGGGGTTTGGCGCCGAGATCGCGGCCCGCGCGGCGGACGAATTGTTCGAGTGGCTGGACGCGCCGGTCCGGCGGGTTGCCTCCGCGGATGTGTTCGTCGGCTACGCGCCTTCGCTCGAAAAGGCCACGCTGCCGCAAGTCGACGAGATTTCCGAAGCAGTACTCGAACTGGTCGAATACTGACACCTCCCCCGGCCACGACCGGGGGCCCGGGAGGCCGCCAATTCAACTGAATCCCGTCCGCCGGGCCCTCGTGCCGCTCGATTCCGAATGCGCCGACCGGATTTCGTCGGTCAACTATGACGAGTTCCAGGGAGACCACGAAATCTGGGAGGCGATCCGGGCCGAACCAGAGTCCGTTCTGTCGGTAACCATGGCCCACTGCGCAGTCGAATCTCCGGACGCGATTCTCCGGGAGCTTTCCGAGGAGGCCCTGGCCGCCGCGAAACGGAACATGGCCCGCCTCAGGGGGTCGCCCCGCGTGCGGGAAATGCACGATGTGCGGCTCGTCTACGAAATCGAGGATCCTCAGCGCCCGGGCGTGCGTCAGATCGGGTTGGGCGGAATGATCCCGACCGGGCACATCGCCACCGACCACAACCCCCACGGCACCGTGATCCGCAACGAGGGGGTCAGGGAGTACAAGGCCAGGGGCCGGGCGACGGTGATTGAGGCCACACAGGCCATCATCGGGGCGGTGAACATGGCGGTCCCCGACCGGGAAGGGCGCCTGCTCGCAGCGCTCCTTTCGTTTGCAGACGGACGGACGCCCGATTACGAAGCCGCCGGAACCGCGGGCACGACCCACCGGATCTGGATTCTCGCCCAGGGCGAAGGGCGCGAGCTGCGGGCCATCCTGGACCAGCAGCCCGAGGCCTATGTCTCGGACGGGAACCACCGGAGCGCTGCCGTATGCATGCTGGGAGCTCCCGAGTTTCTTGGCGTGTACTTCCCCGCTTCCACTCAGACGATTCAGCCCTACAACAGGCTCGTCTCGCTGCCCGCGGGCGACGCCTGGGCACAGGTGGAGGCGGCACTCGGGGACGACTTCCGGCTGGTGGACGGGAACCGAGGCGGGCCGTATCAGCCGAAGTCGGCGCACCGGACCGGGCTCTACACGTCCGAATCGGGTTGGCGGGAAGCCACCGTGAGCGCCAGCGCCTGGGATGTGCCCGGCGCAGCCGCGTCGATTGACCACGCCGTGGTTCAGCGCACCTTGTTCTCGCGGCTGGGAATCGAAGAGGAAGGCGACCCCGGACTGACTTTCGTGGGGGCCAACAAAGACGCGGCCTGGTTACAGCAACAGGTGGACGCGGGCCGTGCCGGGTTGGCGGTAACGCTGCCGGCCGTGACGATGGATCAGTTCATCGCCGTGTGTCGCCAGCGGAAGATGATGCCGCCCAAATCGACATGGTTTGAACCCAAGATCCGGGCGGGGTTGGTTACGGCGCTGCTCTGACCTTGATCGGCCTGGGCGGCCGGAAGGGCGTCCTCATGGAGGCGGAACGTCGAAGTGGGTGTAGTTCTTGTTGATGAACTCTTCCCACTGTTCGGGCACTCCGTCGTCCGGGAAAATGGCCTCGACCGGGCATTCCGGGACGCAAGCGCCGCAATCAATGCACTCTTCGGGATGGATGTAGAACTGGTCGTCAGCCTCGTAGATGCAATCGACCGGACAGACATCGACGCACGAAGCGTCTTTCTGGTCCATACACGGCTGAGTGATGATGTATGTCATGGGGCCGAAATTAGACCGCCGCGGCGGGGCAAGCAACGATACCTGCCCCGTGGGGGCCGAGCCCCGGAAATGGCCTCTACGGGCCGTTCACCACTTGCCGGACAGTTCGTCATAGGCGTGGTCGGGCAGCCGGTAGCTGAGACCGGCCTCCTCAAAGGCTGACGCCTCGAGAAGTTTCGCAAAAACCTGGAATCCTCCCTTTCTTGTCCAGGCCCTCATCCGCTGCATGCGCTGGTCGATCCGGTACGCGAGCAACGGGAACGGCATGCCCCTCCTGGGGAAGTTCAGCTGGTCGGAAAGACTGTTGCCCACAAGCGCCCGGGAAACCGGGTAGATGACCTTATTCACCAGCCTGCGCCGCTCCGTCGGATCATCGATGTTCGCGACCAGGGGGGCGGAGTTGATCAGCGCATTGGTCATGACGATCGCGTCTTCGGTCGGAGGAGGCTCGCAAAGGGAGCCGATCCGGTACAGGTGCAGCGCGTGCTTCTCGTCAGTGAAGAGGATGGTTTCCGGGATGCCCATGAGGTAGCCGGCGTAACGCCACACGTCATGGAAACCGGCTCGCTCCTCCGCGCTGTACCGAGCGCCCAGCGACTGCGAGTGCTTGACGCTGCGGGCCGCGAAGCATGCGACCGCGTAGCCCAGGTGCGCGGCGCTGATCGGTACGCCACACGCGTCGTACTCCCATTCCGCCGTCCGTCCCAGCAGCCTCCGAATCTGTGCGTGGACGAACCGGATGCGGACCGACAGCTTCCACCCTTCGCCGAACCGTTCCAGCCCTCTGGGCAGAAAAATTTCCAGCTGATGGCGGTTGTTCTGCTTGAGCCGCCAGACACCATTGTCGAATATCCGTCCGGTCTGCGCGAACGACCTGCTTATCAGCGTCGAGAAGCCGTCGATCAGCACGCCCGCCACGAAGGCCGAGAGGACCGGGACGGAGTTTCTTTGAAAGGACCGAATGCCCGGCTGAAAGGCATCGTGATCCAGCCAGTCCGGATCGGGCTGCGGCGCGTCGAAAAAGAAATCGCGCAGGGATTGCGGCGCGTTCCGGAGACCACCGCGATCCTCGTCCATCCCGGCGCGAATCAGCTCGTGGACCCGACGCTGAGGCAGCGGTGCCAAGTCCTCCACGACCTCGTCCATGACCGGATCGCCGATACGGGTGTGCGCGATGTAGTTGTCCGCTGCCTCACGGTCGAGCGCACGCGCCCTGGCGTAGCCGTCGACATAGGCTGAGGGCAGGGGGGGGGCGTTCAAAGCGCCATTTCGCCCCGCCCGGACACTACACTCCGCGACTCCGCGCCTGCGAGTTCGCCGTTCTTCACAGGTTCCTGGAACCCGGCCGCCAGCCACGAAGACAAAGCCGCTCCCGCCTGACGAATCGTCCTCACGAATCGTCCCAGGATGCTTTTCCGCGGTCCGTGATGTGACGTACCATCAAGGCCGTCCGGGTGAGTCGGTGCTTACGGTAACGACAACCGCGGCACTCATGGGCGTCGTGGTGTTCGACGCCGCAGCTCGGCTCCCGACGATGGGACGCGCTGGTCAAAGGTCATCGTCGTGTCAACCCCTTTTTCGGTGGCTTGGCTTCGGGTGTTGTCCGAAATCGGCCTGCACGGACCGCCGATACGCGAAACCGGTCGGGGGACAGGGCCAGTCGCGACGAGCCGGTATCGGAACCGGCACGAATCTAGTGGTTCATTTCGTCACGCGCGACACTCATTCCTGGGTGATCGGTGTACAAGTCGTAGAGGTCATGGACGATATCGTCGCGGTAACCGAGCGGAAAATGGCCGGTTGCGAGGGGAGAGCGGACGAGCGTGGCGAACTTCGAGCACCGGAGTTGCTGTAAGCCCGATGCCCGGATCGCGGTTCTCGGGTATCTTTTTGCCCCCATGAGCAGGCGACTCGCGGTAATCGAGAACGGCAGCGCCCGAAACCACTCGGCGTTGGCGGCGGACCCGGACCGGGGCGGTTCCACGGCCCCTGATCCCGGCGTCTGGCCGTCACGGAAACCCAGGTGGCTCAAGGTCCGCGCGCCCGGCGGTCCCAACTACATGCGCCTCAAGAAATTGATGCGGGGTTTGCAGCTGGGCTCGGTATGCGAAGAAGCCCATTGCCCCAACATCGGGGAATGCTGGGAAGCGGGCACCGCCACGTTTCTGATCATGGGCGAGGTCTGCACCCGGAACTGCCCGTATTGCGCGATCGCCCACGGAAGGCCCGAAGAGCTTGACGAGGACGAACCTCGGCGAGTGGGCGAGGCGGTTGCCCAGCTCGAACTCAACCACTGCGTTGTGACCTCGGTGGACCGCGATGACTTGCCCGACGGGGGCGCCTGGATCTTCGCGGAGGTCATCCGCGAAATCAGGCTGCGGCGACCCGGTTGTTCGGTCGAGGTGCTGACCCCGGATTTCCGGGGCAATACCCACGCCATCGCCTCGGTGATTGCCGCCAAGCCCGATATCTTCAACCACAACATGGAGACCGTGCTGCGCCTGCACCCCACGGCCCGGCCCGGCGGCCGCTACCGCCGTTCGCTCGACGTGCTCTCGGCGGCGAAGCGGTTCGACGACGACGTACTGATCAAGACCGGGATCATGCTGGGCCTGGGGGAACGGGCCAACGACATCGACGCATTCATGGACGACGCGCTGGAGGCCGGCGTGCAGATTCTCACGCTGGGGCAGTACCTGCGCCCCTCGGCCGACCACCTGCCCATCGACCGATACGTGACGCCCGCCGAGTTCGCCCGCTGGAAGGAAGCGGGCGAGGCCCGGGGATTTCTCCACGTTGAAAGCGGGCCGCTTGTGCGGTCTTCGTATCATGCCCGGGAACAGGTCCTGGAATTGCGGGCGCGCATGGCCCAAACGGCGCTTGCCGGATGACCGACTTTCTCGGGCTCTCGGCCGAAGAGTGCACACAACTCCTGCGCCAGATGATGGTCTCGCGCCGGTTCGAGGAGAAAGCGGCAGAGGCCTACCAGACCGGCAAGATTGGCGGTTTTTGCCACCTCTACACCGGTCAGGAAGCAGTTGCGGTTGGTTCGATCACCCCGCTGCGCGAGGATGACTACATCGTTACCCATTACCGGGACCACGCCCAGGCCATCGTCCGCGGGATAACTCCCGGCGCGGTAATGGCCGAGCTTTACGGGCGGGTTGACGGATGTTCCGGTGGCATGGGCGGTTCAATGCACATGTTCGACAAATCGCTCCGCTTCATGGGGGGGCACGGGATCGTGGGGAGCCACCTGCCCCTGGCAATCGGAGTGGGCTATTCGATCCGGTACCGCGAGGGCGATCAGGCGGTGCTGGTTGTGTTTGGCGACTCGGTCGTGAACATCGGCGCGTTCCATGAGTCCATGAACATGGCGGCGCGCTGGCGGCTCCCGGTCATCTTTCTGCTCGAAAACAACAAATACGGCATGGGCACCGAGGTTTCGCGGGTCACGTCCGTGCGGGATTTGACCAAGCGCGGATTGGCTCACGACAGGCTGACCACGGTCTCGGTCGATGGCATGGACGTTCTGGCGGTCCGGCAAGTGATGGACGAAGCGCTGGACCGTGCACGGACCGACAAGACCCCGTCGTTCATCGAGGCCCGTTGCTTCAGGTACATGGGACACTCGATGGCGGACCCGGCGCACGGCACTTACCGCACCAAGGAAGAAGTGGAGAGCTGGCGGGCCGACGACCCGATTCTCCAGTTTCGGGCCAGGCTTGTTGAGGCGGGCAGGCTGACCGACGAGCAGTACGAAGACCTGGACCGCGAGGCCATCGCGGAGGCCGAGGCCTCCGCAGATTTCGCCGACGCCAGCCCCGTCCCCGACGCAGGCGCCATTTACCGTCACATCTATTCGGGACCGTACCCGGACTCGATGACCCGGCGCGACGGCTGGCGAGAGGTGGTCTGATCAGGTGCCGGTAATCACCTACCGCGAGGCCCTGAACCAAGCCCTTCGCGAGGAGATGCAGCGCGACGACTCGGTCTTCCTGATCGGCGAAGAGGTCGGCGAGTACAACGGTGCCTATAAGGTCTCTCAGGGGCTGCTGCACGAATTCGGCGAGTGGCGGGTCCGGGACGCGCCGATTGCCGAGCTCTCTTTCGGCGGCTTGGGCGTGGGGGCGGCGATGGCGGGGCTTCGGCCAATCGTCGAGTTCATGACATGGAACTTCGCGCTGCTGGCGATTGACGAGGTGGTGAACGGCGCCGCCAAGATGTACAGCATGTCGGGCGGCCAGTTCAACGTGCCCGTCGTGTTCCGCGGACCGGGTGGCACGGCGCTTCAGCTGGGGGCCCAGCACTCCCAGTCGCCCGAGCCCTGGTACAGCTACGTGCCCGGTCTCAAGGTCGTGTCTCCCGCCACCGCCCGCGATGCAAAAGGTCTGCTCAAGAGCGCCATCCGCGACGACGATCCGGTAGTGTTCATCGAGAGCGAGATCATGTACAACCTCGTCAAGGACGATGTGCCGGACGGTGAGTACCTGACGCCGATCGGGCGCGCCGACGTGAAACGGGCGGGCAGCGATGTCACGGTAATCACCTACGCGAAGATGCTCCACCAGGTGCTTGCCGCGGCGGAGCGTTTGGAGGCCGATGACGGTATTTCCGCCGAAGTGGTGGACCTGCGCACGGTCAGGCCAATTGACGTGAACGCCGTCGTGGCCTCGGTCCGCAAGACCAATCGTGCGGTGGTCGCCGAAGAGGGTTGGCCCGCATGCAACATTGGCGCGCAGGTGGTCGATGACATTCAGCGGGAGGCGTTCGACTATCTCGACGCCCCCGTGGCGCGCGTGAGCGGCCTGGATGCCCCCATGCCGTATGCCCGCAACCTGGAGAAACTCGTGGTTCCCGACGCGGATCAGGTGATCGCCGCGGTTCGTCACGTGTGCGGTCGGCGCGGACAGAGCTGAGGAGGGGTCGGTGGCTACCAAGGTCGTGATGGCGCAGCTCAGCCCGACGATGGAGGAAGGGAAGCTCCTGGACTGGAAGGTGTCCGAGGGTGACCGGGTCGAGCAGGGCGATGTGGTTGCCGAAATCGAGACCGACAAGGCCAACATGGACGTCGAGTCTCTTGGGGCCGGGGTGCTTCGCAAGATCGTCGTGGAGGTTGGTCAGTCGGCACCCGTGGGGACCCTGATCGGGATTATCGCGGACGACGACGAAGACATTGAAGACCTCCTGGCGCTGGCCGACGAGGTTCGTGCTTCGCTGGAATCGGGCTCGGCCGCGCCGTCCGCCGCTTCGTCGGCCCCTGCCGCGGCCCGGACCGGTGCCGGGGCGCAGGTTGCAAATGGGGCACCCGACCCTGGCGCCCCCTCGGCTGCTGTTCCGAGTGTTGTGCCCGGTATGGCGGGCATTGGCCGGCCGACGCCGGCCGCCCCGGTCCGGGCCGACGGCGAGAGGGTCAAGGCCTCGCCGGTAGCGCGCCGGCTGGCCGCCGAAGCGGGAATCGACGTCGCCACGATTGCCGGCACCGGACCGGGCGGACGCGTGGTTCGCGCCGATATTGAGGATGTCCTTGAGTCAGTCGGACGCGGGCGGCGGGCGCGGCCGGGAGCCGACGTTCCGCCTCGTGTCGGATTTGAGGCACGGGTGGAAGAGGCGAGCACCATGCGAAAGGTGATTGCCAGGCGTCTCACCGAGTCGGTCGGCCCGGTGCCTCATTTCTTTCTCCGACGCGAGATCGATATGGAGGAGCTGTTCGACTTCCGGGCACGACTGAACTCGCGGCCGGGCGCAGCCAAGATCGGCGTCAACGCCCTTCTCCTCAAGGCCGCGGCCGAGGCCCTGGCGCGGCATCCCACGGTCAACTCATCGTGGGACGAAGCCGGGGCGGTCCGGTACCACGGAAGCGCCGACATCGGGATAGCGGTCAGCATCGACGGGGGGCTGCTGACACCCGTGTTGCGGGGCGCGGACTCGCTGGGCATCGACCAGGTGGCGGCCCAGTCGGCCGACCTGATTTCGAGGGCCCGCGTCAAGAAACTCACGCCCGAGGAATACCTTGGCGCCACGCTGACGGTGAGCAACCTCGGGATGTTCGGGATCGACGAATTCTCCGCCATCATCAACCCCCCGGAGGGGGCCATCCTCGCAATCGGTCGCACCGCCCAAATCCCCGTCGCCCATCAGGGCGGCATCCATGTTCGCAGGCGGATGAAGATCACGATGTCGTGCGATCACCGGGTCATCGACGGGGCCGAAGGTGCGAGGTTCCTGGCGACCCTGGCTGCTATTCTGGAGAACCCCGGAGACTTCATCTCCTAGGTCTTGAGGTCGGCACCGGGACGGTCGATTCGATTCGGTTAGGAAGGACAATAAACACGGAATGTCGGATACACACGACGTAGTTGTCATCGGCGCGGGACCCGCGGGTTATGTGTGCGCCATTCGCGCCGCGCAGCTGGGAATGAGCACGGTTGTGGTGGAAAGTGGCTCGTACGAGGGAGGACTCGGGGGCACCTGCCTGAATTGGGGATGCATTCCCATGAAAGCCCTCCTTGAGAGCGCCAAGCTTGCCCAGCGCATGCGAACCGACGCCGAACAGTTCGGCGTGCGCGCGAAGGAAGTCGAATACGACTACGGAGCGGCCGTGGACCGCAGCCGCGGCATCGCCAAACGCCTTACCGGGGGGGTCGAGTACCTCCTCAACAAGAACAAGGTGAAGATCGTGCGGGGGCGCGGGCGCATTGCGGGGCCGGGCAAGGTTGAGGTCGCGAGCGAAGCCAGCTCCGGCACCGAACAACTGCTGGCCAAGAACATCGTGATCGCGACTGGCTCGGTCATGCAGACGTTCCCCGGTTTCGAGCTTGACGGTACCAAGGTGATCGGGAGCCGGCAGGGGCTGGGCCTGGCCGAGGTGCCCGGCAACGTGGCGGTGGTCGGCGGCGGGTTCGTGGGAGTCGAGTTCGCCGACACGTTCGCCGCCTTCGGGTCGCAGGTCACCGTTGTCGAGGCCCTGCCCACGCTCGTCCCGACCGAGGAACCGGAAATCGGTAAGGTGCTGGCCCGTGCTTTCAAGAAGCGCGGCATCAAGGTGTTCACATCCACGCGGATCAAGTCGCTGGACCGCGACTCGATGACCCTTACGGTTGAAAAGAAGAACGGGGCCGAGGCGCCGATTCCTACCGACATTCTGTTCATGGCGGTCGGGCGCAGGCCCGTCACCGAAGACATGGGCCTTGACGAGAACGGAATCGAACTGGACGGCGACTTCGTGGCGACCGACCAGTTCATGCGCACTTCGCAGGCGGGTGTCTACGCCATCGGCGACGTGGCCGGGCAACCGATGCTTGCTCACGCCGGTTCCCACGAGGGGATCATCGCGGCCGAGCACATGGCGGGCATGGAGCCGCATCCGATGAGCCGACACAACATCCCCTCGGTCGGTTACTGCCACCCCGAGGTGGCCTCGGTGGGTCTTGCGGAGGAAGCCGCGCGCGAGGCGGGGCACGAAGTGGTGACCGGGACGTACCCGCTCACTTCACACGGCCGCGCGCTGACCGCCGGGAGCAACGAGGGGCTCGTGAAGATCGTGGCGGGTGCGCAGTTCGGAGAGGTGCTGGGCGTTCACATGATCGGCCACAACGTGAGCGAACTGGTTGCCGAAATCGGCCTTGGCCGCGACCTGGAGACCACGCTGGACGAGATCGTGCAACACCCCCATGCCCACCCGAGCATGTCGGAAGCCGTAATGGAGGCGGCGCTGGCGGCTCCCCCCCCCCCCCCCCCCCCCCCCCCCCCCCCCCCCCCCCCCCCCCCCCCCCCACTACCACGAGGTGCTGGCCCTCCAGCGCGACCTCGCTGCCGAGCGCCTGTCGGACCGGTCCGGCAGCGACCTTCTTCTTCTGGTTGAACACGATCCGGTGCTCACGATCGGCCGCGGCTCACAGGCCTCGGACCTGATCGTGGACCGCGTTTGGTTGGAGCGGCGCGGCATGGAGGTCGTGGTGGTTGAACGGGGGGGCGACATCACCTTTCACGGCCCCGGTCAGTTGGTCGGCTACCCGGTGTTCGATCTGGCAGCCCACCGGCGTGACCTGCACTGGTATCTGCGCCGTCTGGAGGAAGCGCTGCTCCAAGGGACGGCGGCCTGCGGTTTGACGGGCGGATGCCGGGTCGAAGGGCACACGGGCATTTGGCGGGCGGCCGCCGGGGTGCTGCCCGACGCCGTGCAGCGGGACTCGCAGGCAAACGGCTTCCCCGCCGTGGGCGCGACTGCGGCCGGCCCCGCAGTTCGGGAGCACCGGCTGCGCAAGCTGGCGTCCATCGGCGTGCACGTGAGCCGGTGGATCACGCGGCACGGGTTTGCCCTGAACGTGACCGACGAGCCACTGGCCGCGTTCGAAGCGATTGTCCCCTGCGGGATTCCGGGGGTGGCCATGACCAGCCTTCGGAGCGAGGGCGTCGAAGCCTCGCCGGACCAGATCAGGCGGGAAGTGGTCCGCGGCGTCGTCAAAGCCTTTGGCTTTGCCCAAACCGCGAGCACGAGTGGACACACGGCCGGCCCGGGTTGATTCTGTTGATTGCGACCAGATGAGCGTACTCCCAAGTCACCGGTCGCGCACGATGGCCAGAGGTTCCTGGCCCCCGCCCCCCGCCGCATCCAGGAAAGCACTGCCACCGCTGATTGACTCCCAACCGACACCAACCGGCAGGGCGAAATTGAACGCCTTCCTGCCGTCGCCGTCGGCGATGTCGGCCCAGTTCGTGCGAAATGGTGCCCGCGCTCAGAACCGACATGCTCGTCAGACCGGGCACCCCCCAAGACGCCAGCTCCGCTGGGCGGACCTCAAAGTGTCAGATTTTCGATGGCCAGAAGTGTCAGATTTTCGGTGGCCATTGACAGTTCTTACAGGACTGCACGATCTGCGTTTCCTGCCGTTGAGCCGCGGGGGATTCCACCATTCCAGAATAGCGGGGAGAACCGAGTCAACTGGCGGGAACGCCGGGCAACGGCTCGACATGTTCATTTGACGACGTTATCGTTGCTGTCACCCAACGATGGGCTACAATTTCCCCCTTTGAAAGCGAGATCGTTCGATCCTGGTCCTTGAGCGCTGGTCCTCCCTCACCGTACCGCAGCGATTGCCGCTGCCATCGCTCTCGCGTTTCCGCCTCCTGGGCCCACGAGTGCCGAGGCGTCCCTTGCCGACTTCTCCCCCAGCCCCGCTTCGGCTTCGGTCGAGTTCGTCCGGGATGTGGCCGTTGGGGATCCGGCGGCCAGTGGTGGCACCGCAACCAGCGTCGAAATCGACGGCGAGATCGAGTATTTTGAGTAGCTTCGCACCTCGTGCGTCGGCCGTAGCGGTCGCCACCATCGCGGTGGTGACCGCTACCTCGGCCCAAGCTCAACTCACAGTCGAAGTGCCGACGGACTCAACGACTATTCACACGTGGATCGGCATCGGTTGGAACGTTCGCGATCCCATGATGGAGCCACTGGAGAAGCGCCGTTTGCCTGTGGTGCGGGCTGTAGTACCGTGCTCCCCGGCTCACTACGCCGGACTGGAGCCGGGTGACCTCCTACTCAGAGTCAACGGAAGGGACGCCCGGCAAGACGATCCTTTCGCAGGTGGCTTGGGAACCGAGTATCGTGTGGACGCCGAACGCGGCGGAGAGCCGCTCACGGTCGTGTTCCAGCGCGTTCGGCGTCCGGAGGAAACACCTCGACCTGTTCAGACAGCGCCAATCGGCAGCCCGGACGATTGGAACTGCGCTGATACCAATTCCCTTTTTTGGGGTTAGCTCACTCCGGCTCTTTCTGGTGTGCGGCGTGCTCCGACAAGGTCGTGGATGCGCCGCGATCGCGACCCTAGCAGGCCGTGGATAAAGTTCCGTTCCACGGGCGTTTGTTGAATGAGATAAATTGGGGGTGCACAAGGATCTCAGC
>JAGWBR010000026.1:8937-26281 GCA_021295785.1 Gemmatimonadota bacterium | reverse complement strand
CGACTGCCCGCAGGATCGACTCCCGCATCTCGAAGTCGGACTCCTCCCCCAGGCGGTAGAGCTCGTCGAACGCCTCACGCTCCCACGCGCCGTCAGCGGTTGTCCAGCCTTGGCTACCGAGAGGCACAGTGCCCATCAACGATCGGATCGAGCGAGACTGGGCTACTGAGGGACCGCATCGCGTACCCCCACGCGCTCGCCGCCAGTGCCGTTCATGATCTGTCCTCCTTTGCTTCAGTGGTAATCTACCAGATCCATATCCACGGCCTCGCCCTCCTCGAAGCGGAACACCACGCGCCAGTTGCCCGAAACGCGCACGCTCCACCGGCCTGCCCGGTCTCCCTTCAGCTAATGCAGCCGGAAACCCCGTGGGCTGGCTCCCTCAACAGTCACCTGGCCGGGGTTCGCGCGAACCCCGAAGTTTAGTCCTCGCTGCGCGACCGGTCAGCCCACGCGCGCGGCCTCACCCGTCTACCTAACGCCGCAAGAAAACGTCGGAAAGGAGGCCCGGTCCTTGAACCCATTGTTTCGCAAGACCCTGACCGGTTTCGCAGTCGGCGGCGTGGTCTTCGGTCTGCTGGCGATGTGGATGAACTCCTACATCGGGTATCCATGGTTCTCGAACTTCGGTCCCGTCGGCATCATGGCGTTGATCGGGGCCACGACGGCGGGGCTGGCGGCACCGCTAGTTACGGGGCGGGGTCGCCTTCGGATTGGTGACCGGGGAGAGGACTCCCGGCCAGACTGAGCAGCGCGCCGGTGTCAATCCGGTGCCCGCCGTCGTAGACCAGGGTGTTCCCGACCAGCCCGGCCGCCTCCAACCGGTCCTTCGCGGCGCTGTGGGCGGTTTCGCTCCAGTACTCGTCTCGAAGACCGCGCACCAACCAGATCTCGGACCCGGCCAGAACGCGTTTGTGTCCGGCAAGATCCATGTCGTCCGGAAGCCCCGCGCCCCACAAGACAATGCGCCGGAAGGCCGTTTTGCCGAGTGCCGCCCAGCGCAGCGCCGTGTGCGCGCCCTGCGAAAACCCAAGCACGGTCGCCGCCCGCGGTTCGCCCAACAGCGTGGCCGCCAGGGAATCCAGGTAGCATACGTAGTCGCCTATATCGGTCTCGCGGTCTTCCTTGGTCATCCACGATGCCCCGACGTGCCCGTAGCTGCCAGACACGTACTGCCGGTGCAGTCCCTCCGGAGCAACGACGGTCCGCCTGCCGTCACCCGCCAGTGCCAGGAAGCGGCGCAAGAAACGTGGTGCCAGCTGGTTGAACCCGTGGAGCACGAACCACACCGCGGGTCCCGTGCCCACCACTGCGTAGCGCAACCGTCTCGCCGCGGTGAAGTGGTGGGTGCGAATCGAACCGGGGTCCGCGATATGACTCATGGCTAATGTTACTCCCGTAACCCGTGCCGGGGGGCAGCGAAGCTCACCAGGCGGAGGTGACCAAGCAAGAGCCCGGCAAGACAGGGGGGGCCGGGCGGGAGGGGGTCGGCGGTGCTGAAGACACTGCGTTCGGCGATGAGGTTCAGGCGGTTTCGTCTCAATCCGGCGGCCCGCCGGTTGGAGCGGTGCGCCAACGTTGAGGATCTGCGCCAGGCTGCCCGCCGCCGCCTCCCGCGAGGCGTGTTTGGCTATATCGACGGCGCGGCGGAGGATGAAGTCACGCTGGGACGCAACAGCGACGCCTTCCGGCAAATTGAGTTCCGCCCCCGCGTGCTCCGCGATGTCACCAACATCGACACCAGCACCGAGCTGCTGGGCGAACGAATTCCGGTGCCGCTGGTCTTGGCGCCCACCGGGTTCAGCCGTATCGCGCATTCGCAGGGCGAACTGGCGGTCGCCCGCGCGGCGGCCAGGGCCGGCATCACCTACACCCTGTCCACGCTGGGAACCTGGAGTCTGGAAGAGGTGGCGGCGGTCAGCGACGGCCCGCGCTGGTTCCAGCTCTACGTGTGGCGAGACCGGGGGCTGGCCAGAGAGCTGTTGGAGCGGGCGGCGGTATCCGGCTACTCGGCGATTTGCCTCACGGCCGACGCCCCGGTCCTGGGTCGGCGCGAACGGGACGTGCGACTGGGGTTTACGCTTCCTCCCAAGCTTGGACTGGACACGCTGTGGGACGGAATTCGCCATCCCGGGTGGACTTGGGACTTCATCACCCACGAGCCCATCGTGTTCTCGTGCGCCCAGAGCCGCGAATCGGCGGGCGGGGTCAACGCAATCGCCCTGGCGCAGTACGTGAACCATCAGTTCGACGCCAGCCTGACGTGGCGCGATGTGGAATGGCTGCGCAACGTCTGGTCCGGTCCGGTGGTTCTAAAGGGTGTGCAGTCCGTGGAAGACGCCCGCCGGGCCGTGGAGTGCGGGCTGGAGGGGTTGGTCATCTCCAACCACGGTGGGCGTCAGTTGGACGGTGCGCCCGCCACGCTGGACCTGGTCGAACCGGTTCGGGAGGCCGTGGGTAGCGCCATCGACATCCTGGTGGACGGAGGCGTGCGCCGGGGGTCAGACCTGGCCAAGGCAGTGGCTCTGGGCGCCACGGCCTGCATGGCGGGCCGGGCGCACTTCTACGCGCTGGGCGCTGGCGGCGAGCGGGGGGTTGACTTGGTGTTAAAGTGGTTTGCGGAGGGGTTCCGGCGAACGATGGCACTGATGGGGGTCTGTTCGGTGCCCGAAATCACAAGGGAAACAGTGCGGCGGCGAGGGCAGGCCCGCGGCCCAAAGCAGTTGCCCGATCTGGCCGGAAGCGGGTAGAATGCAAGGAATCTGGGGTTCCCCGATGAAGGATGTTCAGGAGGCACATATGAGACGTAGTTGTGCCAGGTTCCTGCCGGGACGAGGCACTGCTGCTTTGGCCCTGCCGGTCGTTGTTCTGGCCACGCTTGAGAGCTCGCCGGTCATGGCTCAGGCCCCGGCGCACGCAGCCGCCGAAGGCCAGACCACCGCCACCAGATCTGCTCCGGCCCACGCCCCGGTCTCGGCCGTTCCCGCCGAATATCTCGATGAGGTAGTCGCACAGTGGTGCGTGCGCTGCCACAACCCTCGGCGCATGGCCTCGGCGGCCAACTTGTCGCTTGACGGGTTTTTGGTATCGGAGGCGACTGCCCGGGCCGAGACAGCGGAGAAGATGATCCGCAAGCTGAGGGCAGACATGATGCCGCCGCCCGGGGCCCGCCGCCCCGGCGCAGACACGCTGCTGGCCTTGGTGGAGACCCTCGAAACGACTTTGGACGCCACGGCCCGCCGAGTGGGCGGCGAACCGGGAACGAGATCGTTCCAGCGTCTGAACCGCCCCGAATACGAGCAGGCGATCTTCGACTTGCTGGGCCTGCGGGTTGACGCGTCCAACTGGCTTCCCAACGACCCGCTCAGCGCCAACTTCGACAACATCGCCGACGCCCAGACGCTCTCCGCCACGGTTCTGGAGGCATACCTCAACGCCGCGGCGGACGTGAGCCGTTTGGCGATTGGCGACCACGACGCCCGGGCCATCAACGTCACCTACAAGAACTCGCAGTATGTGTCGCAGCACCCGTGGGACCGCGTCGAGGGCGCTCCGTTCGGCACCAGGGGCGGGATGGTTGTGGACCATACCTTCCCGGCCGACGGCGAATACCTCTTTTCCCTCGTGTTCACCTCCGGCGCCAACGCCAGGATGGAGGATGTCGACATCTCCGTCGACGGCGAGCGAATCGCGTTCATGCACTACACCCGCCGGGGCGGGGGAGCGGACGACCGCGGGTTCTCACCGGTCACGACCGAGCCGGTTTTCGTGCGCGCCGGGCAGCGCCGCGTGGCGGCCGCGTTCATCAGGAAATCAGAGGGTCCCTACGAAGACCTGATCCGGCCGCACACCTGGTCGCTGGCCGGTGGCGGTTCGGGCGGGGCCGGCATAACCACTCTGCCGCACCTGCAGGATCTGATCATCGGCGGTCCCTACAACACCACCGGCGTCTCCGATACGGAGGTCCGGGCGGGCATTTTCTCGTGCCGTCCGACTTCCCCCGAAGACGAAGAACTCTGCGGCCGCACCATCATCACCGATTTGGCGCGCGGGGCCTACCGCCGTCCGCTCGAGCCGCGCGAGATCGACGGCCTGATGGGGTTCTACCGCGAGGGTGAAGGATTCGAGGAGGGTGTCCGCCTGGCGCTTGAGGCGATCTTGGCCAGCCCGTGGTTCGTGTTTCGCCTGGAAGCCCAGCCGGAGGGTGTGGAGCCGGGGTCGGTCTACGAACTGAGCGGCATGGACCTGGCCTCGCGGCTTTCGTTCTTCTTGTGGGGGTCCCCCCCGGACGAGCAACTGAGACGAGATGCCACGTCGGGTGCGCTCGATGACAGGGAAGGGTTGCTGGCTGTGGCGGCCCGCATGCTGGACGACTCCCGGAGCTCCGCGCTGGCTGGCAGGTTCGCGGCCCAGTGGCTGCGCCTCCAGGATCTCTACAAGGTCCGGCCCGATCCGAATTTCTTCCCGAATTTCGACGAGAACCTGGCCGACGCGATGCAGACCGAGACAGAGCTCTTCTTCGAGAGCCTGCTCCGCGAGGAACGCAGCGTGCTAGACCTCTACAGGGCCGATTTCACCTTCGTCAACGAACGCCTGGCGCGGCACTACGGCCTGCCCGGCGTTTCAGGCGAGACTTTCAGGCGGGTCCGGCAGGTTGAGGACCGGCCTGGCCTGTTGGGTCACGGCAGCGTCCTGGTACTGACCTCCCTCGCCAACCGCACGTCGCCGGTACTGAGAGGGAAGTGGGTGATGGAAGTGTTGCTGGGCACCCCGCCCCCGCCCCCCCCGCCGGGGGTCCCCGATCTGGACGAGACCGAGGCCTCTCATGACGGCCGCCTGCTGACCACCCGCGAGCGCATGGAGCTGCACCGGGCCAGTCCGGCGTGCAGGTCGTGCCACCGGATGATGGATCCGATCGGCCTTGCCCTGGATCACTTTGACGTGACGGGCAAATGGCGGGTCCGCGAGAACGGGATTCCCCTGGATACGCGGGGAGATTTCTACGACGGCACTCCGGTTCAGACGCCGTCGGAGCTGGCCGAAGTCCTGCTCAAGCGGCCGCTGCCGCTTGTGCGGACCTTCACCGAGAACCTGATGGCATACGCACTGGGGCGGCGGGTTGAGTATTACGACCAGACCGCGCTGCGCGAGATCGTACAGCAGGCCGAGGCATCGGACTACGCGATTACCGATTTGGTCATGGGAGTTGTGGGCAGCGACGCCTTCCGAATGAAGAGGGCACCGCTCGCGAGCAGCACGGACCAGTAGCCAGGAGACAGAGCTCATGCAAGTAATTACCGGCAAACACATCCCGAGGCGGGTCTTCATCCGTGGGTTGGGGGCCACGATGGCGGTTCCGATGCTGGACGCCATGGTGCCCGCCGGGAAACTCCGGGGGATGGGAAGCGCGGTGTCGGGGAAAGAGGCTCCCAACCTGATTTGTATCGAAGAGGTGCACGGCTTGGCCGGCTGCAACGAGTGGGGTGCCGAACGGCACCTGTTCGCGCCTGCCCAAGCTGGCGGGAACTTCGAGATCCTGGACGAGAGTGCCCTGGTGTCGCTGAAACCCTATCAGGACCACCTCACCATTGTCAGCAACACCGATGTGCGCAACGCAGAGGCGTTCGCTCCGCCAGAGATCGGCGGCGACCACTTCCGCTCCAGCGCCGTGTTCCTGACCCAGGCCAAGCCCAAGCAGACCCAGGGTTCCGACATCCATTGCGGAATCTCGCTTGACCAGGTCTACGCGCAGCGGTTCGGGCAAGACACGCCCGTGCCTTCCATGCAGTTCTGCATCGAGAATCTGGACCAGGCAGGCGGGTGCACCTACAACTATTCCTGCGCCTACACGGATTCGTTGAGCTGGGGTTCCGATACCGAACCCCTGCCGATGATCCGGGACCCGAGGGTGGCGTTCGACATGCTGTTCGGTTCGGGCGGATCGCCGGTTGAGCGGGCCCAGCGCAGGGCGGCTCGCCGCAGCATCCTGGACTGGATTTCTGATGAAGTGAAGGTTTTCCAGCGTCAACTGGGTTACGCGGACCGCCTCAGGATGGAGAAGTACCTGTCGGATATCCGCGAGCTGGAGCGGCGCATTGAGATGGTCGAAGTGCGCAACACCAGCGGTGACGAGCGGGCGCTGCCCGAGGCTCCCGCCGGGGTGCCCGACTCCTTCGGCGAGCACATGCGGATGATGTTCGACATTCAGGTGCTGGCGCTTGAGACCGGCATGACGCGTGTGATTTCCTTCAAGACGGGTCGCGACGCGCAGAACCGGGTCTTCCCGGAGAGCGAGTCCGATCGGCCGTTCCACCCTGCATCGCACCACGGCAACCGCGAGGAAGCCGTCGCCGAGTTCAACAAGATCAACCAGTACCGGGTCGGCCAGCTGCCCTACCTGATCGACAAGCTGAAGGGCACGATGCACGGCGATACCAGCCTGCTCGACCAGAGCGTGGTGATGTGGGGGTCGCCCATGGCCGATGCCAACCTCCACAACCACCGTCGGTGCCCGCTGTTCTTCCTTGGCCACGGCAACGGCATTCTGGAGGGCGGGTCACACATCAGGGCCGACGACGGCACTCCGATGGCCAACGCGTTCTTGACATTGATGCACGGTCTGGGGCTGGACGATGTACAGCAGTTCGGAGACAGCACCGGCGAGCTGGCCCTGAACGCGGCAGGCGCGATGTCGGCGGACCAGCTCCACTGATGCACACGCCGTTGACGCAGCGGGGCGCGGCATTTTTGCGGGGTGCCCTGCGCTCGGTGCTGCCGGTCGCGGTGCTGATTGCTGCCGGGGCATGGCACTCTACCGATTCCCCGGTCGCCGACGCGGCGATGCGAGGAGACACTGAAGAGCTCCGCGAGTTGCTCCAGAACGGCGCAGATGCCAACGCCGCCCAGGGCGACGGCATGACCGCGCTGCACTGGGCTGCCGAACGGGGCGACATGGAGGCGGCTCGGATGCTCCGGCACGCCGGGGCCAATGTCTCGGCGGTCACCCGAATCGGTGGTTATGCGCCCGTTCACCTGGCGGCCCGGCGGGGCAGCGCGGACGTGTTGAAATTGCTGCTCGACGCAGGGGCGGACCCCAACGCCATCACCTCCAACAGCGGTGCCACGGCGCTCCATTTTGCGGCCGGCTCGGGTTCTGGCGCAGCGACGGAGGTGCTTCTTGCGTACGGGGCCGAGCCGTCAGCACGCGAGAGTGCCTGGGGACAGACACCCCTGATGTTCGCGGCGGCGGCCGGCCGTGTTGAAACGATCCAGGCGCTGCTTGACGCCGGGGCCGACCCCGACGAGGCCTCGTGGGTCGTGAACCTGGAGAAGCAGTCGGAGCTGGACAGGGCTGTCCGGGACCGCGAGGCAGCCGTTCTGGACGCCCTGACGGGCGGTGACCGCGAACCCACGCCCTCGGAGCTGCAGGCGGCGGTGCGGGCAGGCCGGCAGGTCTACACCGAGGGACTTCCGGAGGAGGAAGAAGAAGAGGCGGACGAACGTCGAAACTCAACTCCTCCGTCCATCGAGCAGCTGGGCGGACTGACTCCACTGCTGCACGCGGTCAGGGAGGGGCACGGTGAAGCAGCGGTGGCCCTGCTTGACGGGGGTGCGGACGCGGACCGCGCCAGCGACGCCGACGGGACCACCCCCATGGTGATGGCGGCAATCAACGGGGAATTCGATTTGGTGGCGATGCTGCTGAACCGCGGAGCAGACCCCAATCTGGTCTCGAAGCTCAACGGCGTCTCACCGCTGTGGGCAGTGATCAATTCCCGGTGGCAACCGCGCACCCGGTTCCCGCAACCGCAGCAGAGGATGCGACAGCAGCACAGCTACCTTGATCTGGTCGAACAGCTGCTCAAGGCCGGGGCAGACCCGAACCACCGCATCAACCGGCACCCGTGGTACATGGTCTACACGGGTTGCGGCAATCGTAACTGCGGGCTTGTGGACACGAACGGGGCAACGGCGTTCTTCCGGGCCGCGTACGCCACCGATGTGCCTGCCATGCGGCTGCTGGTGTCGTACGGGGCGGATCCCGACATCCCGACCCGTGCACCGCCGCGCCGGCAGCGCTTGTCGCCCGACGAATTCCTGCGCCAGCAAGCTCTCAATCAGCTGCGCGACTCGTCGTACGTCGAACTCGAAGAGGCTGACTTGCTGGAGTTGTTGATGGACGTGAGGGAAAGCTTGCAGGAAGAAGACCGCGATCAGTTCTCCGACCGGGTTCTTCGGAAGTTCTCGGAAGACACCCGCCAGAAGCTGATTGTGGCCGCGGACCGTGCAGATTCGGTGCGGGCTGCCCAGCCGGACCAGTCTGGCCTGCCCCCGGTTCAGGCGGGGGGGCCGGGAGTGTTTCCGATTCATGCTGCTTCGGGGGTTGGCTACGGCGAGGGCTTCGCGGGGAACGCCCACCGGCATGCCCCCGACGCCTGGATGCCGGCGGTAAGGTATTTGGTGGAGGAGCTGGGGGCCGACGTCAACGGCCGCGACCACAATGGCTACACCGCCATGCACAACGCCGCCTCCAGGGGCGACGACGAGATGATCATGTATCTGGTTGAAATGGGAGGCGATGTGACCGTGGTCAGCCGAAGGGGCCAGACGACGGCCGACATGGCCAACGGCCCGGTCCAGCGGGTTTCGCCGTTCCCCGAGACCGTCGCGCTCCTGGAGAGCCTGGGCAGCCACAACAACGACAACTGCCTGAGTTGCGACTGACCTGATTCAGCTGTCCTGACCAGGCGGGCGGCTCACTCCCGCGGAGGGTCGTCCTCCGCTTCGGTGCCGCCCGCCTCGACGCGCAGCCTACGGTACTCGGCCCGGGCCTCCTCAAACTGCGCGTAGACGTGCTCCTGCTCCGCCTCGGACCGCCAGCCGGGCCACTCCCCGGCCTGGCGTTCAAGCTCGTCAATCCAGGCAATCGCATAATCGGCGGCGGCAATGCTGCGCACCGGCACGCCGTCTACTTCAAACCAGACCGCGTTGGTGAACGCCTGGGCATAGGCCGCGTCCAGCGGGTAATGCTCGCCGGGATCGCCCTCGGCCCGCAAGTGGATCCACCCGCTTCCGCCGCCGGCCACATCGCCCAGAACCACCACGTCTCCGGAAAAAGACGCGCTCCGGCGGTCTTCCGACAGATCCAGCTCAACGGCGTCCCGTCCGGTCTCCACTAGCCAGACTCGCGAAAGCGGCGTAATCGAAGTTGCGGAGGCCTCCACCGTCACCGTTTGCACGCCTGCTTCGAGTTCGACCGTAGTCCCGGGTTGCTCGCCGTTGACTGTCATCGACACCAGCGGCCCGCTCGTAACGAACGTCCTCCCGGCCCTCACCGCGTCAAGCCACCCTTCGGCGGTCAGCTCCCCGTTTTCCGTGCGGGCGTAGGTGCGCAGCGCGCCTAACAACGGCGTGGAATGGAGGTTGCTGATTGCGTCCTCGCCCCCAACCGGAGTCACCTTGATGCCGTTGTTCCACACCGCATGAAGGGGGAAGAACCCGGCCCGGTTCACACTGGACCACTCCAGGGCGTCGGATGTCCCCAGCACCGCGTCAACCATGAAACCCTTGCCGCCCCCGAGGCCGGTCGTCAGGGGGTCGGCGTCCCCGAAATATGGGTGCACGTAACCGGTAAGTGCTCCCTGCGCCTGCGCTTTTCGCAGCATGTCGGTGTTTGACGGATAGATGCTCTCGATGGCGGTCCCCCGGTACCCGGTCACGAACGGAGAGATGAGGTGGTCGCGCAGGCCCAGCATGAACACGTGCCCGTAGAAGGGCGGCCGGTATTCCTGACCCACGATCACTACCTGGCCGGGAACCGACACGGGATGGGCCCCTCCGCCGGGGACGAAGAACTGGTGGTCGAGGATGCGGTTGTCTTTGTTGGCGATCTGCTCGTTGACCACGTGCGTGTCTTCCGCCCGCGACATGAACATCAGGTTCTCCAGCGTGTTGTGGAGGTTGCCGCCGTAGTTCATGTGAACGTGCGTCGACCCGCTGAACCAACCCTCGCCGGCCAGGTCGGCGAAGCGCTCCAGTTCCACCTCAAGGCCGAGGGTCTGGTCGGCCACGGCCTCCACCCTCCACCGCTGGGGCTCGGTCTCGAATCCCTTCATGATGGTCAGGTCCACCGGTCCGGGCGGCACGCGCACGAGGAAAGTCCCGTCGGTATGGAACGAAGGGAACCCGGCGCGTTGCCCGATGCGGGCGTAGGCATCGTCGGGCACGTAAACCTTCCCGTCGCTGGCAACCAGAGTGACCCTGGCCTGAGTCGGCTGGCCGGTGCTTGAAGACCGAACCGTGACCGCCAGTGCCCCTGTCGGTTCCTTCCACGTTCGCCCGCCGATGTTGATTCGCCTCCGCGCTCCGCCGTAGGTGTCGACTATCTCCAGCCGGGGAAGGCCGCCCTCGTTGGTGATGTAGGCTATCCGTTCTCCGTCGGGAGACCACCTGGGGTGGAACGCGTCGTGCTGGAAGAAAGTCAACTTGTATGGTTCACCGCCCACGGTGGGCTGCAGGTAGAGGTTGTTGAACTGGTCGGCAGCCCCCGACGTCGAGGAGTAGACGAACCTGGCTCCCTCGATCGAGACGTCGGGCATGGTGCGGTAAAGGGACTGTTCGCGCAGCACCGTGTTGGCCGACAAAATGCCGTTTGCCCCGGCGGGGACTCGCAGTACGTTCCCCGAACCCAGCGGGATGCCCCTGTTGGACACGATCAGCAGCTCTTCACCGTTTGGGAACCAGGTCGGCGACAGGTGCATGTCGTTAGGCCCGAAGTAGAGCCGGTCTTCGCCGAAGCTGTTGTCTTGGGTCACGGCGATTTCGGGACCGTCCCAGTCACCGTCGGCAAATCCGCGAACGTAGACGTTGTAGAATCCGTTCGGGCTGCTGGACACATACGCCAGGCGTGTCCCGTCCGGCGAGAAGGCTGGATCGGCGTAGACGAACAGGTCATCGGTCAGGGCGCGGCTCTCGCCGGTGGTCGTGTCCAGAATTTCAAGCTGAATCCGGTTTCCGGCATGGTCCGCGGTGTAAACGAGCCACCGTCCGTCGGGCGACCACGCCGGCGAGGAATGGTAGCTTGGGCCGCGGGTCAGTTCGGTCGCGTGCTCCGTCTCCAGGTCCACGCGCCAGATCGAGCCGCCCATGGAGACCGCCACCGAAGACCCGTCCGGTGACCACGCCGGGTACCAGGGCGTCGAACTTGGCGCCGGCGGGATGTAGTAGTTGTGCATGTAGTTGCCGCCGTGCCGCACCCCGGGGTAACGTGCAAACGCCGACGGCGGGTCGGCGTAAACGGGCAGCATCGGCTCGGCGCTTGCCTCCCCGTCCACGGCCACGCCGCCCGCGTCGGACCCCGGCGCACACGAAACGCACAGGAAGCTCAGGCACAGCGCCCAGAGGGTCGCACAACAACGGACAATTCGATTGGAGCCTTTCATTCCGCCTCGCGCAGATTGTTGTTTCGGGCCGTCCCCGTCGCCACGCCCGCCACTCCCGACCGATGAAATGTGGCGAGCCGGGGGCGGGGTGACGGCGAGAAAACTGAACGCTGCCCGGACCGCGGCGCAAACCATCCGCCTGTCGCGGTTGCGGCCGGCGGCCTGGGGGGCTCTTGCCGCCTTGGCGTGGGCCGGACCGGCCGCCTCCCAGCAACCGGACACGCCGGGCGGCCTTGGGGCCATTGACGGCATCGCGGTCGGCCACCACACGCTGGAGGGCGGGCGGACGGGTTGCACCGTGGTCCTGACGACGAAAGGGGCGACGGCCGGGGTCGATGTTCGCGGCGGCGCGCCCGGGACCCGCGAGACGGCCCTGCTCGACCCCGCCAACTCGGTGCGGCGGGTGCACGCGGTGGTCTTTTCCGGCGGGAGCGCGTTCGGCCTGGATGCCGCGTCCGGGGTGGTGCGCTGGCTGGAGGAGCATGAAATCGGCTACCAGGTCGGTTCGCACCTGGTGCCCATCGTGACCGGCGCCATCCTGTTCGACCTGAGCGTGGCCGGGCCGGGCAACCGGCCTGGACCCGACTGCGGGTATGCCGCGGCCGAACGCGCCGCTCGTTCGGCCGGTCCGCCGGGCCCCGCCGACATTTTCGTCAAAATGGAAGGGAACGTGGGAGCCGGTGCGGGTGCGTCGATTGGAAAGCTCCTCGGGCTGGACGCCGCCATGAAGGGTGGTGTCGGCACCAAAGTGTTTGTGCGGGAGGACGGCTTGACCGTGGGTGCGCTGGTTGCCGTGAACGCGGTAGGCGACGTGTTGGATCCCGCCACGGGGCAGGTCGTGGCCGGGGCCCGCGGCGGCGACGGTCTCGCCGATGCCCGCAAGCTGCTGCATTCCGGTTGGTTGAGGGGTACCTCGCCCGTTGAGCGGCCCGGCGAGAACACGACCCTGGCGGTTGTTGGCACCAATGCCAGCCTGACACAGGCACAGGCAACCAGGGTAGCGCGAATGGCCCACGACGGGATAGCCCGCGCCATTTATCCCGCTCACACGCCGGCGGACGGAGACATTGTTTTCGTGCTGGCCACGGGCCTTCACACGGCAGGTGGCGGAGATTCCGCACCAGCAGCAACGTCGGGCCAGGACATTGGGTTGATCGGGGCACTGGCCGCCGACGCGGTCGCCGCGGCGATCGTGCGTGCGGTTTGCGCGGCCGAACCATTGGCGGGCCTCCCCTCCGCAACCGAAGCGGGGGCCTGCCCCAAGTGACATCGGGCGTGTGGATCCTGCTGGGATACTGTGCGGCACTGGCGGGTTTCGGTGCGTGGCTGGGCCGCAGAGTCAGCGCGGCCGACACTTTTTTTGTGGCCGGCCGTCGCCTGCGGGCACTCCCGCTGTTTGCAACGGTGCTCGCCGCCAATATCGGGGCCGGTACGACCGTGGGGGCGGCGGGGCTGGGTTACCGCGACGGGCTCAGCGCATGGTGGTGGGTAGGCTCGGCGGGTTTGGGCACGATACTGCTGGCGGTCTGGATCGGTCCCCGCATCTGGGCCGTGGCCAAACGACGCGGACTCCTCACGGTTGGCGACTTTCTGGATCTGCGCTACGGCAGGTCGGTGCGGCTCTTGATTGCGTCGCTGTTGTGGCTGGCCACGCTCACGATTGTTGCCGGCCAGCTGATCGCCATGGCCGAGATCCTGGCGGTGGTCGGTGGAGCGCCCCGGTGGCTCGGTGCGGCCGCGGGCGGGACGGTGGTGATCTGCTATTTCGCCGCGGGAGGTCTGTTCGGGTCGGCCTGGGTCAACCTGGTTCAGCTGGGCGTGTTGATTGCGGGCTTCGCCGTTGCGCTGCCGATCGCGATAAGCGGTGCCGGGGGTTGGGAGGCAATGCTGGCCACCTCGCCGAAAGGAGCTCCCGACTACTGGAACTTCCTCAGCGGCGGAGGATCCGGGTGGCTGTACGCGCCGCTGCTCATCCCCGCGTTCCTCGTATCGCCGGGGCTGTTGCAGAAGGCATACGGAGCCAAAGACGAAAGGGCCGTGCGACGGGGGCTCCTCGCGGCAGGACTTGGGCTGATGATGTTTGCCGCGGTCCCGGTGCTTCTGGGAATCGCGGCCCGCGCCTACGAGCCAGCCCTCGCAAACCACGAACAGGCCCTGCCGGTCGTATTCACTGCCGCGCTCCCTCCCGCCGCCGCCCTTCTGGGACTGGCCGCCGTGTTCTCGGCGGAGGTCAGTTCGGCCGACGCGGGCCTGTTCATGCTCTCCACCTCGCTGAGCCGCGACCTTTACAAGGGCTGGCTGCGACCGGATGCGTCCGACGCGCAGGTGCTGCGGGTGGCACGACTGGCGGCGGTCGCCGGGGGCGTGATCGCAGTTTTCCTGGCGCTGGTACTGACGACGGTGATCGCGTCGCTCACCATTTTCTATGCCGTCCTGAGCGTGACCCTCTTCGTGCCGCTGGTGGCGGGCCTGCACCTGAAGAAGGTCGGCCGTCCAGAGGGCGTGGCGGCAGTCCTGGCCGGGCTCCTGGCACTCCCGGCGTTCCAGCTGGCCCTGCCCGGTGTGCAGTCCCCCCTTCTGAACGGGACCGCGGTTGGGCTGGCGGCATCGGGGGCGGCGTTCATTGTGTGGCGCCTGATCGCCCGCCGACGAGGGTTGCAGGGGTAACAGCGGTTTGAACCGGGCGGACGCCCGTTACGAAAGGGAACACAGTGGAACAGACACCGCAGGCTCTGATAACCGACCCCACCGGCGTCTTCGCTTTCTTGGCGGCAATCGTGGCGGCTGTGTTCTGGGTGTCGGGGATACCACGATTCAAGAAGCTATTCGAGGTCGTGCCGCCGGTGATCTACGTGTACTTCCTCCCGATGTTGGCAACCACGGCGGGGATCACCCCGTCGGAATCGCCGCTGTACGACTGGACTGTCCCGTACCTGCTGCTCTTCGCCCTGCTCATGCTGATGGTGTCGGTCGACCTCCGCAACGTGGTCCGCCTTGGTCCTGTCGCCTTGGTGATGGTGGTTGCGGGGACCGTCGGGATAATCATCGGCGGCCCGATCTCGTACATGCTGTTCGGCGGCATGCTCCCGGCCGACGCCTGGCAGGGGTTCGCGGCGCTTAGTGGTAGTTGGATCGGGGGCACGGCGAACATGGCGGCAATCGCCGAGAGCGTGGGCACCTCGGCAGACGCGCTGGGGCCCGTGGTCGTGGTCGATACGGTGGTCGGCTACGGGTGGATGGGTGTGTTGATTGCACTGGTGGGTTTCCAGGAGCGGTTCGACCGAAGAACGAACGCCCGCACCGAAATCGTGGAATGGACCAACCAGCAGGTTGCCGGCTTCCAAAGCGAGAAGCGGCCGCTCACGCTGAGGGATGCCGTGGTCATGATCGGGTTCGGTCTGGCCCTTTCGGTGCTGGCCGAGCGTCTGGGGGGCCTCCTCCCGTCGGTGGGTGACCCCACGATCATCAGCCCCACGACTTGGGCGGTCTTGATTGTGGTGACAGGTGGCCTGGCCCTGTCGCTGACGCGGCTCAGGCAGCTGGAAAGCGCTGGTGCCTCACACCTGGGCTACGTTGCGCTGTACCTGATGCTGGCCGGAATCGGGGCCACGGCCGACCTGCGGGCCGTGCTGGACGCGCCGGTCTACCTGCTTGCGGGCGTGGTGTGGATCTCAATCCACCTGATTATCCTGATCGTGGTGGCACGGCTGGTTCGCGCCCCGTTCTTCTTCGTGGCGACCGGTAGCATGGCCAACATCGGCGGTGTGGCTTCGGCACCGGTTGTAGCGGGCGTCTACAACAAAGCGATGGCCCCCATCGGGCTCCTCATGGCAGTGGCCGGCTATATTCTGGGCATCTACGGAGCAACTGCCTGTGCCTGGCTGCTGGGCCTGTTGGCGCCCTGAGGTCCCGGGGGAGATGCCTGCCCGGCCCGGCGGAAGGTCGTGGATTCGCATCTTCATGTGGTGCTTGTAGTTGCATCTTCGGCAGCTCGGATTCCCGCTGATTGACTCCCGCCGATCTCGATTTCAGCCGCGAGCCCCGCGGCGGTCGTCCAGAGCGAAAGAGGTTTGCGTAAGACCAGTTGGTGCTGTTCAGCGATGCGAGGTATTCGTCGGGGAAGACGCCCATGCTCTCGAATTCGTCGGTACCTGGACGCCATCGCGTCAGCGATGTCCTGCGCCTGACCTCGTAATCCGTCACCCAGACATCCTCGCCGACCATCACCGCGGGCGTGATTCCGGCAAGCGCGGGAAAGGCCGCCACCCGCTCCACCTCTCCGGTGTTACGGTCGAAGATGTTCACCCGAACGGCCCCTTGCGGCCAGCCCAGCCCTCGATCCGACCACCGGCCCTATCGGGCGCCCGCTCCGGCTCGCTACGCTCGCCTCTGAGGGAACTCAACAGTCCGGGCCTTCCCCGTGACCCGGTCATGCAAATCAAGCGGGGATCTCCAAGAATGGAAGAGACAAGCCAGTCCGGTGGACGCCACTCGACACTTGGGCTCCCCAACGGGCCGCGTGGTCGCCTCATCAGCGGCCTGGAGGGCTTGGCCGAATGGCGATCCGCTGCGAAACTCGAAACTGATGACAGTCGGCATATAAGGCGTCGACTTCGCAAGCCGCGTTCCGACCTCCCGCAGGGCGAGGAGTTAGTGGCCACCGCCCGGTCCCCGTACGTCGGCCATCTTGGAATCCTAAGAAATCGGGAACCCGGCACTCCGCGAAATCTGGGTCGTCTCTGGACCTTGGAGAATGCAGAGGGCCCCGTCCCCTGGGGCCAAATGTTAGCCAGACTGCTTTCCCCCGTTACTTCTCTTTCTCTCCTTGGACGGTGGTCCAGTGGCGGCCTCGCGTTGCGAGATTCACGGTTGCGTGCCCTCAGCCACCCCGGCCAATTCCGTACACCGCCAAGTGTTCGACATCCAGTCCGCCCCTATCTCGGACGAGAACGTAGTCTTCCCCGATTTCAAGGATGTCGCTTGAGGGACCGGTAACAGCACGTGCCAACGGCATCCCATCCTCACCGAAGATCGTCCACCGCCATAACTGCCGCGTCACCAACGTAGCCGGAGGAAGGTAGTCGGAAATCCAAAGGCGCCCGACTTCGTCGAATCGCAGTTCACTGAAATACGGAATCGGCCCGCCCAATGCCACCTCGTCCAAGTACTGCAAAGCAAGGTCTTCGGGGCTGCTATTGGTCGTTGGATCGACCACCCAAGCCCTTACCGAGTCAAGGTGTTCCCGAGTCACGCTCTCAGGCTGCATGTTGACTCGCAAGATCCACCGGAGGACACCGAGAGAGTCATACAGCCTCACGTCAAAACGGCCAGAGTGTCCAAGCGCTACCATCCTAGGGCCGAAGGCCCAACTACCCTTGGGGGCGTAGAGTTCTTCAACGCTCCACATCCAACGCCGACCGGATCCATCACCTCCGACTACCGTCGCACGAGGCGAACTCGGAATGGAATCGATTACGACGGCGGTGTCTCCCGTCGCGCGCGCCACGATGTACATAGCGCCGGGATCGCGAAGAACCACACCCTCTCTCATTCTGGGCGACGCCTCCCGGCGCGATCCATACCAGAAGATTGCTCCCTCACCCGTGAGCCCGGCGAAGTAGCAAAGAGGCGGATCGTGTGAGGACCTCCCGTCGCCAGGAAGACACGCACCTGGCCGGGTCTCCTGGAGGTTGTACTGGTCATCGTAGAAGCTGAATCTCTTTTGCTCCACATCCGCTACAGCGAATCCTCCGTCTCGCAGCCTCCGAAGGGACACCGACTTGAACTCGCCCGGGCCTTCCCCCATTCCGCCAAAAGCCCGACTAAACCTCCCGTCCGGACCGAAGACGCGGAACTCAAAGCCAAACTCTTCCACGATCACGATGTCGCCGGACGGGAGTCTG
>JAGWBR010000026.1:7711-8901 GCA_021295785.1 Gemmatimonadota bacterium | reverse complement strand
GTAAGCAACGGCTCATCGGAGAGAGTCCATTCCGTGAGGCTATCAAGCCATTTACCCGGCACCGTGACGAGTCGTACATCACCCGAGTCGGTTACAGCGATCACGGAAGAACCTTGCGCGGGACTATCCGTGGGATCTGGATCGGCACAACTGCTAGCCGCAAGGCCAACTGCTATCACAACAAGCCGCGGGCGGAAACCACAGGCCCGTACCTTGTTGTAGCGAGGTCCCTCAAGCACCTTGCGGTCCCCGGGTCGCAATCGAATCCTTCGTAACTTGGCCATGCATGAAAAATAACGCTCCCTTCACGTCATGACCATTACACTTACACGGCAATACACTAGCGGTGTTGGATCGAGTGAGTCTGCGCCGCTGTTCGTGTATGAGGACCGGGCGGTGCCGGTGGACGCGCGCGTGGTCCTGGACAGGCCAGGGAAACCAGATCGGCCTTGACTACGTCATGTCGGTGAGTCGTCCGGTAGGCCTGCGCGTGCCGGCGCTTGCCAGCCTGAGCGCCACATCCACTGGGCACGGGCCAAGTACCCCTCGCAAGGAGACTTGAATGTCTGCGCCACGATCCCCCTCACCCTGTCGGCGCACCGCCGGACTCGACATCGCGCCGGCCCGCTGCAATCGGGAGGGGCTTGTCCACGGACTGCTCGCCCTGGCCGCCCTCCTCTGCGCCGGATGCGACTCGGCCGCGCCCGCCACCGACAGCGCCAGCGTCCCGATCGTCACCAGCGATCCCTTCAGCTCCGACGCAACCTGCAGGGCCGACCCGGAACCGATGCTCACCATTGGCGACGCGCCAGGAGCCGACGAGAATCTGTGGTTCAGCACGATCCGGGGGCTGGGGCTCCTGTCGGACGGCTCGGTTGCCACGATCGACCGCTCCAGCGAGGAGGTCCGGATCTTCGGCCCTGACGGCAGTCATCTCGTATCCATGGGCCGCGCGGGCGAAGGGCCGGGCGAGTTCCGGAGCGCATGGTTTCTCTGGGTCCTCCCGGGAGACACGCTGTGGGTCGGCGACTACCGCCCCTGGCGCTACAACGTCTTCACGCGGGACGGCGAGTTCGTGCGGGCGGCGCAGATGACGCCGGTCTACCCCAATCCGTCGCGGGCTGGAGGAGTGCTCCGCAACGGCATCTCGATCAACACCAGAACCACCTACATCGCCCGCAGCGATTTCA
>JAGWBR010000026.1:860-7696 GCA_021295785.1 Gemmatimonadota bacterium | reverse complement strand
ACACCGACGGGCAGCTTATCGCCACGGTGGCCCGTGTCCCGAACAGGCTCGAGGGGATGACGGCCAAGTCCGAGATCGCGAACCTCACGCTCACGCCGCTCTTCTCCGCCTATGCGAGCGCTGATGCGATCGGAAGCACCATCGCGGTTGGTCATTTCCGCGACCCCGAAGTGCGCCTCTTCGACGATGAGTTGCGTCTGCAGCGCATCGTGCGGTGGTCCGAGCCCTCCAGGAGGGTGACCGCCGCCGACGTTAGCGCATGGCGCGACAGCTACATCGAGAGCCTGGGGGGGCGCGATTCCGACAGGTGGGGTCCGAGCGCCGAGGCGATCGTCGACAGCGACAGGCCGGTGGCTGACGTCTTCCCGGCGTTCAGCTCAATGATGCTGGGCACGGACGGGCGGCTGTGGGTCGCGCCCTACCGCAAACCCGGGGAGGAGCCGCGGAGGTGGATTGCGTTCGAGCCCGACGGGACCTTCTCCTGCCACCTGGAGCGTGTGCGGATCGAAACTATGTGCTCGGTGTTCAATCGGACGAGCTCGGGGTGGAAACCGTAGCGATGTACCGCCTCGGCAGACCGCAGTCCGAAAACCCGTGAACAGGGTCTCTAGTTCTAGCGGACAGCTACGGGCAGACGTTTCACGATGATCGTCGGGATGTCGAGTTCGTCCGTTTCGACGAAAGCGACGAGGCCGCCGGGTCCAAATGCGCCAGGCATGGGGGTCTCCTCCAGCGAGAACGTGCCCACGTACTCGCCTCCCGGCGCCAGGACATCGATCCATCCCTCGGGGGCAGCCTCTTCCGCCTCCCGGCTCCGGTCGTCCGACCCTCCGGCGGCGGGGTCGATTTGCGCCAGCGGGTCGCTTCCCCAGCGTTCTACCCAGATTGCCCCCTCCCAAGTCGTGCGAAGATCCCGGACAAGGGGCACCTCAGGCATGAAACTCGCGTTCTCCACCATGTCGCGCACACCGGCAGCCATGCCTTCCATCATGGCTGCCATCTGCTCACGGATCGCCTCTGGAACGTCGTCGCCCAACCACGAGGGGGTGAACTGCTCCTCGGCGGACGACTCTAAGTTTCCTAGCGCCCTTGCACGGGCGCGTTCCCGAAGTTGTTCCGTCACGGGTTGAGGCTGTAAGGGTCGGCCCACGACGCGCGGCGTGGCATTCGCCACTTGGATCTTGACCGCGTACGCGGAGGAATCCGAATACGCGACACCGCCGCCGGGGACGACATCGAACACCATGCTGGGCGAGAAGTAAACGTACGAGTCGCGGAGCATACCGAACATGTCCGACGGGTCCTGTGCCTCCGTCGTGACCTGCCGCTCGGGGCGTGGCTCCCAACCCTCGGCGAACGGAACCGTGACCGCCTCGTCCCCCTCGTCGAGCGATACTTGGTAAACCGTGCGGTCGCCCGTGCTGACGGACGCTTCCCCCTGACTGAACCTCGCCACCGGACTTCGTGTCAGGAACAACGCTCCTCCCTCCCGCCCGTGGCGCACCCTCTCGGCGGAGGGCGGCTGGGCGGCATCGGAATCCGCAAAGCGGATCGCGCGTTCGAACGACCCGTCGGCTCGGAAGAGGAGATCCCCGAATGGCTCGAATTGTACCGGAATGGGCCCAAGGCTTACCACATGCCAGGGAGACCAGGATCAACTGGTACGACGTAGCGGAGTTCGTCTTGCGCCGACCCCCTCCAACATAGGGACATCAGCCGGAAGAGACGGCGCGCGCCTGCTGGTCGGCGCTCACATGATTCTCTCAGCGGGCTGGGCCGTGGTACTTTTCGCGGCGGTGATGTCCTTCATCGGTCCGAAGCTGGAGCGGATCGCCAGACGCCACGAGGAGGAACCATGAGCCGATTGATATGGCTGGGGGTCCGGATTGCTGCCGCCGTAGCCCTCTTCGTCGCAACCTGCGGCTACGCGATCATCGGGAACCACACCGATGTCCTGCTGGGAGTGGGGTGCGCGGTTGCCGTCGGCGTAGGCGTCGGCCTTCGCGGGGGATCGAGCGGCGGCCTGTGGACCGGCATCCTGGTCGGCTCGCTGGTCGGCGCCGTCACGGTTTTCCTGGCGGGAGCGCTGAGTGTCGGATGGGGCGTCATCATTCCGCCCCTTCTCCCTCTGGCGGTCGGCTTGATCGACGGTCTCGGCCGCTCGTCTCTCTCCGGGTATCGGGATGTGGTCCGGGAGGCGTTCATCCTGGCCGTCCTGTTGAGCGTGGGGTTCATCCCCGCGCTGATTGCGGGCGATGTCTCCCAGGCGCCGCTGGTGGCGGCGGTCCCGCTCGTGGCCATGCCCTGGACCGCGCTGCTCATCGGCCTCCTCAGCCGGCGCCGCGAGGGATGGGGCGACGCCCGGCCTCCCCGGTTGTTGGTGTTCGGCGCGCTTGCCCTGCCCGTCTTGATGGGCTTCGCTTTCGGATTCGGCATAATACGGGAAGACGTTGGGTTGTCGGGCGTCGGGCATGTCCTGTGGATCGCGTTCACCATGACCCTCTCGCTCGTTCTGCTTCCGGTGGTCGGTTTCCTCGTGGGGCGCGCCGCCGCCAGGTGGCTGCGCCCGCGGCTTGAAGTGTACGGCCAGCTCGTCGCCTACCTGCGGGTCATGTGGGTCCCCATCGGCGGGTTCGCGATCGGCTACATGACGATCATATTCCTCTTCGCGGGCTTCTACGGAACGCTGGAGCGTTTCAGCCCCGGCGCGTTCGCCAATGCGGGTACGGGGCTCGCCGAATGGGTGTCCTTCTCTTTCTTCACCGCGCTGGCCCAGGATTATGCGGCCATCGTCCCGGTCTCGGCCGCTGCCCGAACGCTGGTCGGCATACACCTGATCCTCTCGGTCGGTTGGGCGCTGGTGTTGTTCGCGGCGGTGATGACCTCCATCGAGCCGAAGCTTGCGCAGATCGCGCGGCGACACGCTGAGGAAGACGGCGACTGAACCGGCTCGGCCCAGGGGCCGTCAAGGTTCAGTGGGCCTGATCGGTAGCGGAAGGAGGATCGAGACAATGACCCAGAGGGTCACAAGGGGATGGGGTCCGGCGGCTCCCGAAAAATGTGCGTTTTTCAACGGCCTGACAGCACTTCCTCGGCGATGGGAAAACCGGCCCCCGGCCGTCCCGCCAACACACCGCCAAAGGTCCCATCACTCGACGACGACCCCCTCCAACCCCTAGACTTCAAACCCGTAACCCCACCCCAGCGCCCCTGTCGACCTCCGCTCTCCTCCAAGGTGATCGGAATCCTCCGGAATCTGTGATCGTTTTGTCGGAACGGGTGATCGGAATCGCCGGAATGCGGAAGAATCATGATCGATTATCGGACGAGCCGAGGAGAGATACAGGTCGCAGCGCAGATCGAGGGACCCAGTGGGGCGAGTGGTTAGTTCGCCCGTGAAAGACCGTGAGCGTCGAGGTTGGACCTCCGGCCTCGATCCGGTGACAGTCGGAGTGACGTGGGTTCTGTTCCTGTTCGCCTTCCCTTTCCTCGAAGCACAGGAGGTTGGGCTCGAGACCCTGGTTGGGGGCGGGCTGATCGGTCTGCCCCTCGTCGTTCTTGGGTTTCTCGCTGCCTCGCGTTGCCGGGCAGTCTCTGACCAGAACAACGCTCAACGTGCCAAGCTAGCTATCCTGGCACTCCTGGCTGGCACCGGGGTCGGCGCGGCAAATCTCGGGGCGAACGTCGCATTGGCGGCGGCGGATGCGTCCATCCGGGCGGGGCTCCACGAGCATCTTTTCGCGAAGCCCCTGCCCTGGGAAAGAGTGGTATCGGTCGCCGTCGTGGAGGAGATCGCTTTCCGTCTCTTTCTGATGAGTGTCGTAGCGTGGATTGCTGCCCGACTCCTGAACAAGGCTCGCACGGTCTTCCTCACCGCGCTGTTCGTCTCTGCGTTCCTGTTCGCCGTGCCCCACCTGCTAGGCCGGTCGTTGCCCACTCACTCGGCGCTTCCCGCGCTCTACGCGTCGGGCGTTGTTGTGAAGAGCGGGGTGGCAGGTGTTGTGCTGGGTTGGATCTTCTGGCGCTGGGGGCTCCCTTATGCGATAGTGTGTCACTTCGCCGCCAATGGTCTGCACAAGGTGTTCGAGCCAATGCTGTTTTCGTGAAGACGGTATAGTGCCCCCGATTTGACTTGACTTGACATCTACGCTGAAGAGGTGACGCCAGCCAAGGCAGGGCGGTCCCGGAGGTACGACCGGGCCGCGACCCAGTGGCGGCGGAAGGAAGAGTTGAAACGAATTGATCTACGAAAGGTCCCAGAGCTGGTGGCGGGTTCCGTCCACCCGACGTGAGCCGGACAGCATCAGCAGGCGCTTTGAAATGGGCGCAGTGTTCCTGGTGGCCGCCGTGACCGGCGGTTGCGACCTGCCAGGATCATCCGCCTGTGAAATCACGGGGGCAAATGGCCAGGCGGTAACAAACACGAGTGTCGGGGCTTGGCCGACGGATCTCTCCTGGCGTGAGATCTGGCGTGTCGGAGGGCTCGATGAAACTGAGCAGCTGGTTTTGCCAGCTGATGTCGCCGTAAGTCAGGACGGATCGGTCGCCATCGCGGACTGGGGCCTCGCTGAAGTGATCGTACTGGACCCCGGTGGCCAGTGGCGGGGGCCGGTCGTGACGCGCGGCGAAGGCCCGGGTGAAGTGCAGGCACCGGCGGCGGTAACTTGGGTAGATGCCAACACCCTCCTCGTTCTGGATTTCGGTACATTTCGGATGACCACACTGGACTTGTCTGTCGATCCCGGATTTGTCTCTCGATCGGCCGGCGTTACGGCCGTCGATCCGGCGTTTCTGTTCCCGGTGTTCGCATCTGGCCAGGTGAGATTCGTGGCGCTACAACCAGATCAGACGGTGTGGCTGGAATTCCCTGGCCCAATCGATGACGGTTGGGAGGAGCGTGCCTTTGTTCGTTGGTCTCCTGAAACAGCGGTCAACGATACGGTCGTGCGTTCACGTACCCGCGTGTTGGAGAGTGCGACGCTGGCCGCATGGCCGCGGTCGTTACTGGGTGTCGGTGCGGAGACGTGGGTCGTGTCCGACCCGGATGGGAAGTACGAGCTGACGGTCTTCGACCAGGATGGAGAGGCACTCGTTCGGTTCTGCCATACGGAGGAGGCGCTTCCGCTCTCGCCCGCCGAGCGCGGGGAGGATGCTGATTCACGAATGCCTGCCGCGTGGCGGAAGGACATCGGCGAACTCGGTGAGCCGTCGGAATCAGCAGTCATCTCCCGGATTGTCGTTGATGCGGACGGGCGGATCTGGGTACAGCGAGACCGCCCGTTGCCTGGTGCAGACGAGACGCACGGGGCACCGGGAGCCATGTACGACGTATTCCTCCAGTCCGGACGGTTTCTTGGTTCGATCCGGCTTCCGGACGATCAGAGGTTGCTGGAAGCGAGAGGGCGCAGGGTATGGACGCTCCATGTCGGCAGCTTTGACGAGTCCTCGATCGTAGCACTCGAAATCCAAGGAATTTGAGGATGGCGACTGCTCACCGCACCCACTTCCAATGGACCGCGGCCCGCATATGTCTGTACTAGCCGAATCCGAGGTTGTGTGACGCAGAAGCAGGCGTTCGGGGTCGGTCCTCGGTCGAATAGGGTCGGTAGGCCGGCCCCAAGGCCATCGGGAGCGTTCTTGCGGAAGCGATTCATTCTCGCTGGCATGGTGGTCTCCGGCCTCGCGGTGGGTTGCGCAGGTGAGGTGGGGTTGTCAGAGCCCCCGCCGGACGGGAACGATAACCTGCGGCCGGGGCTTACGCTCAATGTGAGAGTTGCCCCCGAGGCGGCCGCCGTTGCGAGCGCCCTGGGCTGGGCCGCCGGGGTACCGGGTGCCGAAGTGCGCGTGTACCGCATCGGGACCGACTTCGCCTGGGAGACGGCGGTTACGGATGCCCGGGGCACGGCCAATCTGCCCCAACTTGTATCCGGCCGTTATCGCGTGGCGGTGTATCGTCCTCTGACGGACGTGGAATCCGCGGAGGCCGGTGTATCGGTACTGGCGGCGCGGGCGGCACCGAGCAGGCCATGGAGTTGGTGCCGAACCAGACCGGGTCGCTGGTCATCAGCGAAGTGTACGCCCCGGCAACGCCCCTTGGCGAGGGATTGGACTACAACTTCCACATGTTCTTCGAGTTGTACAACAACTCGGACCAGACTGTGTTTCTGGACGGGCTCACTTTCGGTAGGGCCCATTTCATCGATATTGAGGCACCGTCCGCCCCTTGCGTGAGGACTGCCCCATTCCGCAAGGACCCGGAGGGCATCTGGGCAGAGTTCCTGCACCGTTTCCCGGGGACCGGGGGCCAATACGCGCTGGCACCGGGCAACGAGGTAGTCGTAGCGTTGGACGCGATCGATCACTCAGTCGTGGACCCTCGACTGCCGGACCTGTCAGCTGCCGACTTAGAGTTGTTCGGGAGTAGCGACGTCGACAATCCAGACGTCCCAAATCTCGTCGAAGTGGGGCTACGGCCCTGGCCCCACGGGCACGGACTCCTCTTCTATGTCGGCCATTCGTTGTTCATTGCGAATGAGGTGGATGTTTCGAGTCTGGAGCGGCGCACCTGGCCCGGTCCTGCGGGGGACACCGACATGGTCCGGGTACCGTCCGCGGACCTCATAGATGTCGTATGGACGGAACAGGACGATGCTTTTTTCGACCAACAGTTCACACGCTGCGACGGCGTCGTGCACAGGAGTTTCGACCAGCTGGGAGGGGGATTCCCGCCCAGCCCCAGCGACCTGTCGCTGTCTGTACAGCGCATTCGTTTGCCGGGTTCGGAGGGGGCGGCGGGACGCCTTCAGGATACCAATGTGTCGGCGGTGGACTTGACG
>JAGWBR010000026.1:0-745 GCA_021295785.1 Gemmatimonadota bacterium | reverse complement strand
AGAGGGTTCTCGTCCCGATGGTCCGATTTCGGTTGGGACCAAAGACCGGTGCCAATTGCCTAGGGCGTTCTTGCGGAAGCGATTCATTCTCGCTGGCATGGTGGTCTCCGGCCTCGCGGTGGGTTGCGCAGGCGAGGTGGGGTTATCGGAGCCCCCGCCGGACGGGAGCGGTAACCTGCGGCCGGGGCTTACGCTCAATGTGAGAGTTGCCCCCGAGGCGGCCGCCGTTGCACACGCCCTGGGCTGGGCCGCCGGGGTGCCGGGTGCCGAAGTGCGCGTGCACCGCATCGGGACCGACTTCGCCTGGGAGACGACGGTTACGGATGCCCGTGGCACGGCCAATCTGCCCCAACTTGTGTCCGGCCGTTATCGCGTGGCGGTGTATCGTCCTCTGACGGACGTGGAATCCGCGGAGGCCGGTGTATCGGTACTGGCGGCGCGGGCGGCACCGAGCAGGCCATGGAGTTGGTGCCGAACCAGACCGGGTCGCTGGTCATCAGCGAAGTGTACGCCCCGTCGACGCCGTCCAGAGACGGCTTTAACTACGATTTCCACATGTTCTTCGAGTTGTACAACAACTCGGACCAGACTGTGTTTCTGGATGGGCTCACTTTCGGTAAGGTCCAGTTCATCGATATTGCTACCCCAACCGTCTCGTGCGCGGAGTCTGCTCCGTTCCGCAAGGATCCGGAGGGGGTCTGGGCAGTGTTCCTGCACCGTTTTCCGGGGACCGGCGGCCAATACG
>JAGWBR010000009.1 GCA_021295785.1 Gemmatimonadota bacterium | reverse complement strand
CCCGACAAGGAATTTCGCTACCTTAGGACCGTTATAGTTACGGCCGCCGTTTACCGGGGCTTCATTTCAGAGCTTCGCCTTGCGGCTGACCCCTCCACTTAACCTTCCGGCACCGGGCAGGCGTCAGTGCCTATACGTCGTCTGGACGACTTAGCAGACACCTATGTTTTTACTAAACAGTCGCTTGGGCCGATTCTCTGCGGCCTGTTTCGGCTCCCGCCGCTAGGGCGTTCACCTACTCCTGGCTCCCCTTCTCCCGAAGTTACGGGGACATTTTGCCGAGTTCCTTGACCAAGAATCACTCGAGCGCCTGAGGCTACTCGCCTCGCCCACCTGTGTCGGTTATCGGTACGGTCACACGGATTGCTCGTTCGCGAAGCTTTTCTTGGCAGCATGATTACGATCCCTTGGCGAGGTCCGAAGACCTCTTCGGCGTCGGATCTCGGCTTAACCAGGCGGATTTGCCTACCCGGAAACGCCTACCTCCTTGCATCGTCCTCCTCAGACGACGGATCTGTCACTTCTGCGTCCCTCCGCGGACTCAAGCGCAACACGTGTGGTACGGGAATGTTGACCCGTTTTCCATCGGCTACGCCTTTCGACCTCACCTTAGGGGCCGACTAACCCTGAGCTGATCGACATGGCTCAGGAAACCTTGGGCTTACGGCGACAAGGGTTCTCACCTTGTTTATCGCGTACTCATTCCGGCATTCTCACTTGCCTGCGCTCCACGGGGAACCTCGCGGTCCCGCTTCGCAGCTCAGGCAACGCTCCCCTACCCCGCCCTCTGCGACAAGCGCAGAGAACAGCCTTAGCTTCGGCGGCTGGCTTTAGTCCCGACCATTGTCGGTGCAGACCCGCTTGACTGGTGAGCTATTACGCACTCTTTCAAGGATGGCTGCCTCTAAGCCAACCTCCCAGTTGTCTCCGCAAATCCACCGCCTTTATCACTTAGCCAGCACTTCGGGGCCTTAGCTGAAGGTCTGGGTTCTTTCCCTCTCGCGCACGAACATTATCGCACGTGCACTTCCTCCCTGAGACCGACTAACGGGCATTCGGAGTTTAGTAGCGTTTGGTACCCGGTTGAGGGCCCTAGCGCTTCCAGTGCTCTTACCTAAATATCTTTCGGGGAGAACCAGCTATCTCCAGGTTTGATTGGCCTTTCACCCCTATCCACAGCTCATCCGAGCGGTTTTCAACCCACAACGGTTCGGTCCTCCACGCGGCATTACCCGCGCTTCAACCTGGCCATGGATAGATCACACTGGTTTCGGGTCTAGCCCCTGCAACTGTGCGCCCGGTTAGGACTCGCTTTCGCTACGGCTGCGCCGCTGAACGGCTTAACCTTGCTACAGAGGACTAACTCGCCGGATCATAATGCAAAAGGCACGCGGTCATCCCGATGTCCTTCCGAAGAAGGCACCAAGACTCCCACTGCTTGTAGGCACACGGTTTCAGGATCTATTTCACCCGCCTCCCGGCGTACTTTTCATCTTTCCCTCACGGTACTCGTTCACTATCGGTCACGGACGTGTATTTAGCCTTGACAGGTGGTCCTGCCAGATTCAACCGGGATTTCTCGTGTCCCGGCATACTCAGGAAACGGTTCTGAGCCTGGGTGTGTCGGTTACGCCTACGGGGCCATCACCCTCTGTGGCTCGGCTTTCCAGCCGTATTCGGCTTCTCGACACACTGACTCCGGGAGCCGGCAGACTCCCAGCGAACTGCTCCTACTACCCCGTCACGGCAACGGCTGCCGCCTTGACACCACGACGGTTTGGGCTGTTCCCCGTTCGCTCGCCGCTACTTAGGGAATAACGGTTGTTCTCTCTTCCTCGAGGTACTTAGATGTTTCAGTTCCCTCGGTTCGCTTCCCGCGGTCCATGTGTTCAACCACGGGATGACCGGGCATCACCCCGGCCGGGTTCCCCCATTCGGAAATCCAGGGATCAAAGCTCGCGTGCAGCTCCCCCCGGCTTATCGCAGCTTGCCACGTCCTTCTTCGCCAGTCCGTACCAAGACATCCACCTTGTGCCCTTACTTGCTTGATTTCTGTTCCTTTTTCGGGAAACGGAATCAAGTCCTCAGGCGCGCTCGGCGCCAAAACACTCACTCGCTGCATAGCTGTCAAAGATCGTTTTGCGCCGCACGGATAAGATCCGGCGACAGCGGGAAAAAATGGAGTCGCAAGGGCCTCCCTGTCAACCCCCCTTTTGGTGGCCGAGGCGCGGCGCGAAGTCTTCAGCTTCATCCAGCGTTCCCACCGCACGCTCCTCGAAGAGTACCTGAGGATCAAAGGCAGCACGACCTGGCACGAGACGGCGGCGGAAATGCAGAAGAACCTGGACGCTTACCTGAAGGCCTACAACCGCCGCGGGCCCGACCGCGGCCGCAAGATGAAGGTGCGGACGCCCTACGAGGTTTTCATGGCCGGGAGACGGAAGAAGTCTCCGGGCCGAAAGAAGCCAGCCAGAAGCACGACAGTGGGGTTTGCTTCGTGTCCTGCGAACCCCACGCTTCCAACGGTAGGGAGGATCGCTGTAGTCTTGATGATGCTGTTCATGTCCTTACCCTCCCTGTGTTGAAGGACTGTGAATCTCCAGTCTGTACACGCGCACGACCGGATTTCCGAACGTGTCGGCCTCGGTGTGAAATGCCAATCCTCCTTCCGTTAGACCCTGCAGGAGTCGCGGCATGCGCCGAGAGGCGATGGCGACCCCCCTCCCGACATCTATGGCCGCTACCGCAGCGTTCTGGTATTCGCTGAGATCGGTCACCCGGTATAGACGACCGTCGGGCTCTATCGCTGACCGCCACCGTTCGCCCGGGACGGCCACCAAGACCCAAAGGGTATCGGCGACCTGCTCCAAGGCGACGACGGAAGTAACCGGTGGCGTCTCAGCATCTGCCTGAGGTTGCCACCAGACCTGAAACCAGGGCGGCTCCCAATGCAGCGTCCCAAGCAAGCGACCGTCAACGGTCCACCGCTCGATCACGAGCTGGTTAATCCGCGCCGCCCAGAACGAGGCTTCTGTCGATTGGGCCAGCTGACGCCGGTCTATGATATCCTGCAGGTCGGCCCGATAGACGCCGCCGGCAACCGACCCGAAGGAACGCTTTATGCGCCCATCCCGATCAAGCAAGTGAAACGGCAGGCCAACTCGGTCTTCGGTGTGGATGCCGGTATTGACCAGGAGCGATGCGCCGACGAAGAGTGCAGATCCATCCAGTCTCAACCTCAACGGGAAGGTTCGGGCGAACTCCAGATCGGGAGTGTATACGGTCACTCGGTACAGGGAGTGATCGAAGACAAAGACGGAATCGGCGGCGTCGATGGCCAAGTCCATGATCCCGCTAAACTCACCCGGCCCCTCACCGTGTCGCCCGATACGGTGCGTGACTTTCCCCGAACTGTCGAAGACCCAGAAATAGGGCCGAAGGCCGCCGATTAAGAAGTACCGACCCCGCCGATCGACGCGTACGATGTTGTAGTCGCTCTCCAGCATCCCCAGGCCCTTGGCGTCGCCGAGGCTTACCAGCGGAACCGAGACAATCTCACAATCCGCGCACTCCGGCCCAACCACATCAGTCGTTGAACCGCTCTGCTGTGCCCGGGCGTCTATCGGTAACACGCAGAACAACCCTGCCACGGATACTGCAAGTGCTAGAGCGACCAAGCTACTCGGCGCGGTCACGCGGTTCGGGTGCGGCCCCTCGCTCCCGGGGCAGCTGATCGATGAGTCCATCGGCGCCGTACAGCTGAAAGTTCCGCCGATCTCGTAGAACTGCTGCCGGCTGTAGCCCACTATCCTGCACGCCCCCTGGAGACGTTACCGAGTTCCTGGGCGAGTGTAGCAAAGACAGCTTGCGGCGCGCCATCTTCTCTGCTTGGACGGTGGTCATTCTGGTTCTCCTCTTCAGTGGTTAGTGAGTTGTTTGAATCACTTCTCAACTAACCCCGGCGAGGCCGGTCTGGCCACCGTCTCTTCTTTGGACTGTCAGGTGATTGCCGTACCGCAACACTCCGCGCGCAAGCTGCATTCCGCCTGCCCGTACCCCTCGGAGACCGGAGATCGTCGATCTCAGGCGATCCTACGGACCATAGATTTTCCGAAACGCTCCCGTGCCACTCGGAAAACAACCCCGGAGGCAAGATCCGGGTCTCCCCGGCATGGCCCGCCACGTGATGCACACGGCGGCGGGGATGGCCTTCCTGACCTGGGCGCGTCAGCGTCTCCGCTCTAAGTCTAGGCGCCAGACGTCGATGTGGTCCAGGTCGAGGCTGTCCTGGCGGATCGTCAGCAGGTGGTCAGGGCCGAAGGCCGGCACGACTCTCTCACCGCGCGCCGGTGCGGGGAAGCTGACCAGCAGCTTGCCTTCGGTGTCGAAGACCTCCCAGCGGTTGCCTGCGGTGCGCATCACTTCTACCCAGAGCTTGCCGTCTGGAGCGACAAAAAGATCCTCGATGAACGGCTTCGTGGCGGACCGTGTGGGTCCAGAGGGCTCGCAAGAAGCGCCGACCATCTCGGCGCGCCACTCCTGATATTCCTGGTTGCCGGCCTGCCACTCGTCGTCGTGGATCGGTTCGGCCGGCAATGAACGTTCGATCACCCGCAGGGTGTCGGCGCCATCGTTACGGGTGACGGCGATGCGGTAGGTGCTTGTGAGCGCGGAGTACGTGATGCCGCCCGGCCCCGGGTGCTGAACGAACTGCGGGGCGAAGGGAATCGTGAAGGAGCTGATCATCCTCTCGGACTGGCAGACGATGCCGGACGGCAGACCGCCAGGGGGGCTGTCCAGCCACACCAGCGTGTCGCCCGTCTCGCCGCGGCTGTTCAGACCGATCAAGAGCGACTTCAAGGCGGAGCCGTATTCCGACTCGTACCTGGCGCCGAACCCGGGCCGGAACAACTCGTCGGGGCCTACAGGGTACAGCCGTACCCTGCTGACTGGACCCGAATATCCACCCTCCGTGGCTTGCTGCCCGAGCCACTGACCCTCGGCCAACCACTCGCCGATACGGCCCTGGACGGGATCGTAGGTCAGGAGGCGGTCGCCCGCCCAAGCCAGCGAATAGAGGCTGCGGAACTCACCCGGCCCCTCGCCCTGTCGGCCGAAAGTGCGACGGTGGGCACCATCCAGACCGAAGACCCTCACCTCGAAGTTGCGTGCGTCGGCCACGAAGACTTCCCCGTCCGGCCCGAGGGCCACGCTGTTCACGCGACCGAACTCTTCCGGCGAGCTCGTGTCGGTCAGGGTTTTGGGCCCGATCGACGCGACAAGTTCGAGGCGCGCCGAGGGCGCGGTGCCGCCGTTGGTGACATGGATGACGTCACCAACGGTGTCGCGGGTGGTGGTGAGGTCGCCGGAAGACACCGCCTCGTCTTGGGCGCACGCGGCCGCGAGACCGGCGGCGAACGTGAATGCCAGAAAGGAGGCGATGCGATTCATTGTTTTCTCCGTGCTAGCAGGCAGGATCTGCCGGGTGGGGTGGTAGCGCCATCTCAACATATTGACAGTGGCGGGTGTCTGGCCGTAGGTATTCACTCGTTACCAACAATACTCATACGTCGGCGCTTATCCGTCGGCGAAGACAGGCCGAGAGATCGTGAGATTCCTACCTTTAGTCCTGTGTCTTCTTGTACTTCCCTCCTGCAGTGGGGACAAGGGTCCCACAGAGCCAGACCACGCGAACGTAGCTGGTACCTGGGATGCTGTTATTACTGTCGTGGGATCTACGAGCGAGGAGTATGGCGCCACCTTGACGCTGGCCCAGAGCGGGACGCAGCTCACCGGAACGTGGTTGTTAACGCAAGAAGGCCTGGGAGGAGAGATCATCGGCACCGTCGCTGGCCAAACAGTTGCCTTCACCGTACAGCAGGGCCAGCCATGCCCCGGAGTGTTCAATGGTAACGGCACCGTTGATTCGGCTGGCACTACGATGAGTGGTTCTTATTCGGGCTCTGATTCGTGTGTCGGTGCTCTGGCAACCCAATTCTCTGCCACTAAACGCTAAGGCCGCCTAGCACCTAGCCCTCTCTGCCAACATCGGTGAGGCATTCGCTACCTTTGGGATTACTGAAGAGGGCGGAGGTGGAGAACGATGGACGCAGAGAGAAATGGGATGATTTCCATGAAGATGGAGGGGGTTGCCCCGGGGCGCGAGGAGCGTAGCGACGACCGTCCCCGGGTAACCGTCGCGGCAGCCACGCCGGCACGAGATCCGGAGGTCAGGGCGAAGGCGACGAGGCGGCACTTCACGGCGGCCTACAAGCTCTCGATCGTGGAGGAGGCAGGCGCCTGCGAGACTCCGGGCGAGATCGGAGAGCTGCTTCGGCGCGAGGGGCTGTACAGTTCGCACCTGTCGGCGTGGCGCAAGGCGGCCCGGGAAGGTTCGCTGCAGGGGCTGGTCAAGAAACGCGGTCCGAGGCCGCCGGTCGGTAAGCGTGAGGCGAAGAAGGTGCGGAAGCTGGAGCGGGAGGTTGCGGGCTTGGCCGAGGAACTCCGCAAGGCGCGCATCATCATCGATGTCCAGGGAAAAGTTGCGGGGCTGCTGGGTGTGAGCCCCGGGGGTCGGCAAGCGCTCCTGAGCGCGGCCGAAGACCTTGCCGGGCACGTGGGTGTACGCGCGGCGTGCAATGCGCTGGGGGTTGCGCGCGCCACGTTCTACCGTCGCCGGAGGCCGAAGACCGGACAGCGGTAGAGGTGGACGCGACGCTGCTGGACGAAGGGATCTACCTCTGCGCGGAGCGGACGATGTAGGGGATCCTGCCCAACCACGTCGCAAACCGACTCTATCGTTTGGCCGCCTCGGTCACTTCAATGAAGCCGGGGCATCCGTCGTCACGGCCCGTCTGGCATTATGGAAATGCCGTGAGGCTCGGGCGGTCACTCTTGATCCTGCAGGTAGGGGCGGTATTCGATAAGTGCCGAACGGCCAATGATATCAACTATCCGAACAGACATCTCTCTCCCTTCGGCATCGGTTAGACGCATGTCCTCGCCGGGAAAAAAGTGGACTGGCTGCTGGAGCCCCTCGTTGACCGCGATGTTGGAAGCGTACAGATAGCTTCGGTCATGAGTATCGAGGATGGGATTCAATCGGCCCTTCAACCCAGGCACGTGGCCGGTCGCCTCCGGGAAAACGACCGCCCCTCCCTCCGGCAGGGCTTCGAGTTCCACGGCCAAGGCACCGCGAACCGGTCTCCACTGGCGCTCCGCATGTGCAGCATATCCGGGAGCGGCGACGAACACGGTCATCGGCAGTTGAGTCGTATGCAGCTTGAGGCTTGCCTCTCCGTGCTGGTCCGAGGTTGATCGCGCCCATGTCTTATTGGGAAACAGGACCAACACATCGGCATTCTGTAGCGGCTGACCAGCATGGCGTACCGTGATGACGGTGCGGGCAGGGCTTGGGCCCTGTATCGCTGAGGGGATGTTCAGGCAAAGCTCGGACTCATCGATTAGACGGTACTTCGGCGGCCTGCCGACTAGAGCCTTGGTTTCGCGCCTAATGATGGAAATCCCGTACCCGCGACGCTCCATGAAGTACCGTCGGTCCTGCGAACCAAGAACGTCTCCCACCGGCATACGTCCCAACAGGGAGGCCAACGCTTCGTTTCGCGTCGCTTGCCGCTCCGCCATGCTTTCGATGGTCAAATTGTTGGGCAGCGAACCGGGTGATTGGATCTCCAGCCGATCCGAAAACATCGACAAACGAATCTTACTGCGGCGCATCGAGTAGTCTCGATGCACGACGGCGTTGACTACCGCCTCGAACAGCGCCCTATCGCTGTACTGCGGCAGGTCCACGCGGGCCGGGTCCTTGCGGGCCGCTACCTGCATGTTCCTCGTGGCGAAGGCCAGAGCCTCCGCGATCTGCCGGTTTAGCGGGCCGGTAATCTTCTGTGTGTCGATCTGGCCGGAGGCACGATCCGGCCCCCGGTAGCAGGTAGCCAGTATATGCGCGCCGGGGAGCCATTCCTCGGGGCTTCGGGTGCACAGCAGGACCGCCGGCCACCGTGGCGCGCCTGGAACCGGATTCGTCGTCTGTTAGGAGGGCCAGCTTGCGGAGCGACGAATCGGTATTCGCAGCACCCTCGACACTCAGCAGAGGTTTCCAAAGCGACTCATCGAGAGTACGGTATCCGGTGTTCGGAACGGCCTGCTCGTCGAACGACCTGAAACGTGCTTGTCCCCGCCGCTGCGACAAGCGAAGCCGTTCGTCGCTGGTCATCTTGCGCTTCGAGGCACCCACGCGAAGGTAGGGCCCGCTTGGGCTATCGTGCTGCGATTCGCCCTGTGGTACTTCCACGACCAGCAGCAGCTTGCCATCCAGTTCCACGTGGCAGGTATGGATGCGAACGGCCGGCTTGATGGCGTCGGACGAAACTTCAACGACTATGGAGTCCAACCTGACAATCTCGTCGCGCGATAGGCCCTGCACGTCGCCCTGATCGGTGACACCGCACAGCAATTTGCCCCCCTTGGCGTTCGCGAACGCTGCGATCTCGTCGGCCAAGTCATCGCGTTTCGGACTCTCGAGACGACCTCCGGCAATCTTGATTTGCTTGAATTCCCAAAGGCTGTCCTCTCCGAGACGGATTTGTCGCCGGACTTCCTCCTCGCTGTAGTTCATTAGTCGACTCCCAACCCCAGCGCATGCAGGTTCTCGGTGATTGCGGCGTCGAGCCGAACCCCCTCGGCCTGTTGTTCACAAAGATCCACGACCAATCGCTTCATCTTCGCCTCAAACGGCTCGCCATCGTCCGACTGCTGCGACGACATCGACCCGTTGGCCAGCACGAATCCCGCGATCCATTTCGGCGCGAGGTGATGGACCATGTGCTGCACCCACGCAAAGTTCGCGTTGCCCTTCGGGGGGACGCCGTAGCGCCAGCGCTTGTCCTCGGCCAGCACCTCCTTGAGCGCTGGGTTGTCCCGCTCGATCGCGGTCATGGCCCAGTCCACCGTCTGGCCGACGGTCGGCTGCCGCGCTGCGGCCTTCAGGCGCGCCCAGCGGGCGTCCGGTGGCACCCAGAAGATGTTCTCCGCGATGTACTCGTCCCGGTCCTCCCCGGCCTCTTCTCCCCACTTGGCGAGCACCGCCGCGCGGCGCTCCTCGAATGCGTCCGAGATGTACCTTAGGAAGATGAGCCCGAGCACGACGTGCATGTATTCGGCGGCGTCCATTGAACCGCGGAGGGTATCGGCCATCGCCCATAACTCGGCCTCGTAGCCGGTCGTGGCACCGCTGTCGGTCTGTTTGCCGGACATCTCCACTCGCACGGTTCAGTTTCGGAGCGCTCCGGTCTCTGTCCGAGCAACTCCCCAAGATACGGCATGTGTGTCAGTGCCGGGTGAATATGTGACACATGTGGCGGCCGAAAAAGTGACGCATCGGTCGTTCCCTTAGGCTGGGCGGAACGGCGCCTCGAGGGTGTCCCAGGAATAGTGGAGGTAGCCCGGAGGGGCAAGAGAATCGTGGTGGCTCCCGGGGGCCTGATTCCAGGTTGGAATCAGGCATCCAAAACCCCAAGAAATAGAGGTCACGACGATGGAGAGGAACTACGAGGGCAAGGGCCAGCCGGACCCTGTTCACCGTCAGCGAGATCGGACTGACCCCGGCGCTGCGGCGGTGCCTGGGCACCACCAACGTGATCGACAACGTCCACTCGGGAATGCGCCGCCGCACAGGCTGGGTGACACGGTGGAGAGACGGGTCCGTCTTCATGGGAGCCGGATGGACTCCGTATCATCAGAGCAACGAAAGGAGGCCAGCTGTTGACCTGGGGGCTTCGCCTGGCCCAACATGAGCGGAATTTGAGCCTCGCCGCTGCGGTTCTCGGGGCTCCGCCCGCACCCGACTCGCCGGAGGCCACCCCAACCAGCGCGTAACTTGAAAGTGTGAGCACTACGGTCCACGGCAGGGTCTTGTCGGTTGAGACCCCCGAACACGCGCGGCTGGATTTCCCCCTGGCCGATCTCGGCTCCAGGGCTCTGGCGATAACGGCGGATTTCGCGGTCCAGATTGCCGGGGGAGTCCTGATTGCGGTCGTGCTTACCCTTCTGCTGGGCGAGTGGGGAGCGCCGGGTGTCTGGGCAGGGCTCGGCGAGGCCGTGTTCATCGTGGCCACGTTCGTCATCTACGTCCTCTATTTCTTCCTCTTCGAGTTTTTCTGGGACGGCCGAACGCCGGGCAAACGTCTGATGGGCCTCCGCGTGATTCACGTGGGAGGGGAGCCCCTGAGCTTGAGCGGCGCGGCGCTCCGCAGCGTGATTCGCGTGGTCGACCTCCTGCCCGGGGGGTTGGTAGGGGCCGTCTCCATCATGGCCACCAAACGGAGCCAGCGGGTCGGCGACATCGCGGCCCGAACGCTGGTAGTGCGGGACGGGGGGTGGGGAGAGGTCCCCTGGAAGGATGTGCCTTCGGTCCCCGCCATGGGCCGCCCGATCCTGGAAAAGGCCCGGTTTCGTCTGCTGAGTGACTACATGGACCGTCGCGCCAGTTTGGGTTCAGCCGACCGGGACCGGGTGGGGGGGGCCGTTTGGGAGGCCGTCCGCGGGCAGGTGGAAGCCGCCGGTTGGCGGGGGCTCCGATCGTCCGGCGCGCCCCGCGACGCCGACTCGCTTCTAACGCGGCTCTTCGAGGATGAAGGTGGACGGCAGGCTGCCCGTCTTCGGGGGTGGCGCAGGCAGGCGGCCAACCTGGCGCGGGCGGAACGCGGGAACTGGGAGGCATACAGGGGGCTGCTTGACGCGAGCTCGGGGCGGGGACTCACCAGACTCGGCCAGCAGGATCTGCGCCGTTTCGGAGCATTGTTCAGGCAACTTGTGGCCGACTTGGAGCGCGCCAGGACCTACGGGGCACCGCCCGCCGTCATTCATTCGCTCGGGAAACTGGTCGCGGCCGGACACAACCGGCTCTACCGAACGTCGGCCCAGTCGCTTCGTTCAGTGCGAGGTTGGCTCGCCTCGGGGTTTCCGCAGGCGGTCCGCGCGCGGTGGAGGTTGGTTGTTCTCGCCGGGGCGATGCTTGTCCTGCCCGCAATCGGCAGTTACCTGGCAGTGCGGGCAGACCCCGTGCTGGGCAGAGTCTTGGCTCAACCGGGCATCATGCACCGGGCCGAGACCACCGAAACCGGGAATCCGGACGCCGCCTACATCGATGTCGATGAGGCCGACATGCCGCTGTTATCCTCCAGCGTGACCACCAACAACCTGAGGGTGTCATTCTTCGCGGCCGCCGCGGGGATCTTCCTTGGAGTCGGCGCAGCCTACGTGCTTGCCTTCAACGGCGTCTTGTTGGGAGCCGTTTTCGGGGTTTACCAGAACACGGACGTGCTGCCGGTGATTCTGGCGTTTGTTTCACCCCACGGACCCATTGAATTGACGGCAATCTGTCTGGCCGGGGCGGCGGGCATGTCGTTGGGTGTAGCACTGCTTGCTCCCGGGCGCCGCAGCAGGCGCCAGGCGCTGGCCGAGCAAGGAATCGAAGCGCTGTCGCTTCTGGGAGGGGCCTGCGTGATGCTGTTGGTTGCCGGGGCGATCGAGGGGTTTATCTCGCCATCGGCCGCCGTCCCGGCTTCGCTGAAGTTTGTATTCGGGGGGCTGACCCTTCTCTTCATGGTCGCCTATTTCGGGCTGGCTGGGCGGCGGGGGGTGCCCGGCACCGGGACGTAGCCCGCCACGGGCTAGAGTTAGAGCAGGCCCCGCTCCTTGACCTCGGCGTATTTCTCCAGGGTGCGTATCAGGGCCTCGCCGGGCTGCGTGTCCACGACCAGGATTCCCGCCCGGCGCATCCCCTCCAGAGCTGTCGTCCGCGCCTGCCGCAGTTCCACCGCGGCGGCACGGCGGTAGGCTGCCCTTTCGCTGTCCACCGGGGCCGAAGCGACCTGCTCCAGGTCCGGGTTCTGGATCGCAACGGCCAGGGGCAGGTGATAGCCGGCGAGGCGCGACATTGATTCGACCAGCGCCCCGGAGACCCGGGAATCAATGATGTCGCAGAACAACACGACCAACGAGCGTTTGCGGAAGGCCCTTGAGAGTTGTGCAAAGGCCAGCGGGTAGTTGGGTTCGACAAGCCTTGTCTCGACCGCCGCCAGAGTTTCCGCCAGCGGCCCCAGGGACACCCTGCGCGGCGGTGCGACCTGGCGTATCTGTTGGTCGAACACCATCCATCCCACCCTGTCGCCGTACAGCTCCGCCCGGCGTGCCATGGTCATCCCGGCGGACAGGGCCAGATCGGCTCTCTCGCGGCCGGCCACCGATTCACGCATGTGCCGTCCGGCGTCGAACGCCAGCACCAGGTTCTGGCTCCGCTCGGCCTCGTAGGACCGCACAACCCGGTTTCCCCGGCGCGCTGACGACTTCCAGTCGATGAACCGGGGGTCATCCCCCCGCACATAGTCGCGCAGACTTTCGAATTCCCTCCCCTCCCCTCGCCGGATGGTGCGGCGCGGCCCAATCTGCCTGAGGGTTCGGTGAAGCGGGTGGCCCCGTCGGCGGAGCCCAGAGGCGTATTCCGGCACGACCCTCATGGTCGCTGCGGCGGGAATCACGACTCGGCGGGAGGCCAGTGCCCACGGTCCGTCGACCCGGGCATGGATGTCGCCAAGACGCATGATCCCCCTGACCGCGGCCCGAACCCCGTACCGTACGTGAGTGGTGACGCCGGGCCGGACTGACACTCGCACACCCCGCTCCCAGTCGTCGCCGGCTCGATCGACCGGTGGTCCCGAACGGGTCAGGCGCGTGTCGATGTCGTCAGTAATCGACATCTGAACGGTCCGGCGTGACTTGGCCCGCACTCTCAGGTCGACCAGGCCCGTCCCCCCCAGGGGCACCGACCTGGGGGCAGTTCTTTCGATGTCGGCGAGACTGGACCGCCGGGCGTCCAGGACAATGAACAACGCCACGAGCAGGTCCACCGCGAGGGCGGCTGGCGCGGAAACCAGGAACAACGCCGACGCCGCGACAAACAACCAACCGGCCCGGGCCGTGGGGACGAACTTCAGCACCGGTATCATCGGGTTAGCGAGGCGCTTCCATGGACTCCAACATGCGCCGCAGTTCGTCGTCCGCCGAACGGCCGTCGATCTCTGCCTCCGCAGTCAGCATCACCCGGTGCCGCAACACCGGAAACGAGAGGGTCTTCACGTCATCGGGCGTCACGAAGTCCCGCCCGCTCAGGAATGCCTCGGCCCGGGCAGCCTGGAACAGTGCGACGCCGGCCCTGGGCGACGCGCCCATCGAGAAAACCTGCTCCCGGCGAGTACCCCTGATGATCCGTGTCACGTACCGCCGGATCCGGCCGTCCATGTGCAGGCCGGCAGTGGCGGCGCGCATGTCGAGGAGCTCTTGCCGAGACACCGGGACCTGCTGGCCGTAAGTGGACTCGTCATCCGACCGGAAGCCGTCGTCCCAGGCGTCCAGGATGCGGTTCTCGGCTCCTTCGCTCGGGTATCCCACCACGATCTTCATCAGGAACCTGTCCACCTGAGCCTCGGGCAGCGGATACGTGCCCTCGTGCTCCACCGGGTTCTGTGTCGCGAACACCGTAAACGGCTCGGGCAATGGACGGGTCTGCCCGTCTACCGTCACCTGGCGTTCTTCCATTGCCTCCAGCAGGGCCGCCTGAGTCTTGGGCGGTGCCCGGTTGATTTCATCGGCCAGAAGCAGGTCGGTGAACACGGGACCGGGCCGGTACACGAACTTCCGGCCGGTCTCGTCGAGCACATTCACGCCCACCAGGTCGGTCGGCATGAGGTCGGGGGTAAACTGGACCCGCCCGAAATCCAGCCCGAGGCCCGCCGACATGGCCCGGGCGGCCAGGGTCTTCGCGGTACCGGGCACGCCCTCGACCAGCGCGTGCCCGCGGGCCAACAGGCAGATTACCATTTGCCGGAGAGCCCGGGGTTGGCCCAGGACGATGTTCTCCAGCGACTGCAGCAAACGAACAGCGGGTTCGGCGGTAACCGTCATCAACCAACTCCGTGTCGGGCGAGGTGGACAAGCCTGTCGGTGTGTTTCGCGATTCCCGCGAGGTCGGGCGGATCGCTCTGCATCGCTGCGCGCAGGTCACGCAGGGGAGCTCGTTCCCGGTCTGCCCGACCCCGCTTCCGCCGCGCCAGTAGCGAAACCAGCTCCAGTGCCTCGGCCCCGGTCCGCGGGGCCGGGCGGCGGGCAACCTTCGCCAGCGGGGTGACCAACAGGGTCGCGGCGGTCTCGCGGGCACCGGCGCGGCTGTAAAGGTTGGCCAGAGCCGTCACGTGCTCCAGCGGTGACCGACGCTCCGGGGCCGGCGGGTCGGCGGGAACACCGAAACGAAGGCCGCCGACCGCCACCGCCAGCAGGGCAACCAGGCCGACCTGAAAAAGCGCCCGCCCCGGCCCCGTGTCGCGCAGAAACGAGAACAGGACATCGGAAGCCGATACTTCCGTCAACCCCTGGTGGAATTCGGCAAAGAAAAGGGTGTCGCCGGCGGCAGTCCATTCTCGCGCTGCCCGGATGAACAGAGTCGGAAGCGGGCTTGTTGCCGCTGCCTGGTTGGCAAGATCCGCCGCGTCGGCGATCACCAGGATCCGCCCGTCACCCGTCTGCACGATTCCCGCGGCGGGGGCTCCGGCGTAGGGCCCTCCGGACAGGACGGCGAGCGTATCCATGGAGACGGAATCGGAAGGTCTCTGCCCCCGCCGGGGCGCGAAGAAACGGCGGGGAGTCCATTCACTCAACCCGGCAGTCAACGGATGCTCCCGCCACACGGCGGTGTCACGAACCGTCTCGGTATTGGGGGGCTGACCCAACTTCTGCCTCGCCACCGCGGCGAGCGGCCCGCCCGTTTCCTCTCCGACGTCCCCGGCGAGTACGAGACCCAGCCTGGCGAGGAGTGTGCCGCGCGGCTCGTGTTCGGCGTCTTCGCGATCGGTATTGCCAGCGAAATGCGGGACGTAGACCAGCCTGCCGCCCGCTTCGGTCCAGCCCAGGACTGCATCCAGCTCACGCGGCGACAGAGGTACGGCGGGTTGGATCAACACAATTACGCCCCCGAGCGGGTCGGCATCCACCAGCGGCGTCCGTCTTCGGGCCACGGGAACGCCGAAACGCTCTGTCGCCCTTGCGATAGCAGCGGTTCCGGGCGGGCGAACGTTCAGCGACGAACGCCCCCTCTCGAATCTCGTCGGCTGCCCGGCGGGCGAGAGAATCCAGAGCCCCGCCACTACCACCACGATAACCGCGCAGGTCGTCAGCCACACACCGCGCTCATTGGTCAACGGTTCGCCCCGGTCGACGGTTCGCCCGGGCCACCGGGTGCGCCCCGGTCACTCGCCGGGTCCATCAACGCATCCAGTTCCCGGTACCCGCCCGCCGTCGCCGGAGCGGCACCGAAGCTGAATTGCTGGAATCGCGCCAGGAAACGCCCGGCTCCGGGTTCGGCATCCCGGCATTCGACCGCGTATTCGTCTGGAGTTTTGGAAGGGTGGTACGCCACGCGTCCGGCCCGGTCCAGGCCCAGAACAAACGCTTGGTAGAGCGCCGCCGCCGCACCCCGGTAGTTAACCGCGGCTGCCCGGGCAGCCGCGAGTGCCCTCCAGTCCTCCACCGATCGGGCCCGGGGCGATTCGGTACCTTCGGGGTCGCCCGGAGCCCCGGAGCCGGTCACCCGGGCCCACCGGCGAACCAGCGCGACCACAAGGGCCACGACCGCCACCACCACGACCACGTTGGCGATGGTACGCGGGTCCCCGCCCAGCACCCCTCCCAAGAGCTCACCAAACCACTCCCACAGGGCGCTCAGTGCTTCGCCAATCCATTCCAGAACAGTGGTTTGCACCGGCTGCCCCTCCGGACTGGCAAATTCCGGGGAGGCGGTGATTTCTTCCAGAACCCCGGCCACATCGGGTTGGGCAGCCAGGTCGGGCTGCTCTCCGGCGGACTGGCTGAGACCCGCCATTGGGTGTCGCCCGGACCTCAGCGGCCGGGGCCACCGGAGGCCATGCGGCGGGCGGCGGCCTCGATGTCGAAGCCCTCGGTGCGGACCCGCCTGTCGTAGTAGAAACCCAATCGGATGCCGGCGGCCAGGGGCCAAATCGCCGCACTGACAATCGCACCGACCGCGGGCCCCATCCACGAGCCGCTGCTGGTCGCAACGTCGCCCGCCAGCAGTGGGATCAGGGTACCGGTCAGCGCCAAGATCGTGAAGTATGGTGTGTAAAGCAGGAAGGCGGCCAGTATCAGCACGGCGCCCACCTTCAGGGCACCGCCGGAAGCGAGTTTCCACGATCGGCGCACGGACTCGGGCCCCCTGCACCCTTCGATCATCAGCACGGGAGTCAGCGCGAACATTCTCCCTTCGATGTACACCCAGCCCAGCGCGCCGGCTGCCAAGAAAACAAAGAACGTAGCCAGGGCAACCACGAAACCTTCACCCGCACCAGCCAGCCCGAGAATAACACCGTTGATCACCAACCACACGATTGTGGCGAAGATCACCGCTCCAACGACGAAAACCAACTTGATCAGGTGCGCCCCTATCAAGGCACCAAGCCTGGAGACCACTGCACGGAAAGCTCCGCCAACAGAAAACGACTGCCCCGTGGCGGAGCCGTGCATGGTCGCCGTAACCGCGGCGGAACCCACCAGACCCATCAGTGCGGAGACAAAACTCCAAGCCACGAAAACCGTCAGTTGTGGGCCCAGGGCAACCAGGGCAGCAAGGGGGTCCGCGCCGGCGGGATTGTCCGGCACCAGTGTCGACTCGAAGACCAGCGCTTCGCCCAAACTGAGAGGGACCAAGGCGATGATGCTGATCGGGACGCACACCCGCCAGCAGCGGCGGTAGAGCCCGAATCCGAAGTCCAGGACCTCGCCTGTTGGCATTGGGGCAGTGGGGATCGAGGTCACCTTACTCTCCGTCGCTGAACCGGGGGATCAGTGGTTGCGTGGCCCAGGCCCTCACCACCGCGCGGCCCGGATCCCCAACCCCGGGGCGGGTTACAGTGGAGCTGCCTGTTCGGCGAGCACCGTCACGTCGTCGTTGAGGACCTGCAGAAACCCGCGGGACACCTGGAATTCCTGGGTTTCGCCGCCGCCCCGTACGGTCATTACACCCTCGCCGAGCAACGTCACCATGGGCGCATGACCCCGCAGGATCCCGACCTCGCCGTCGTGGGCCGGAGCCACGACCGACTCCGCCCCCCCGTCAAAAACCGCGCGGGTAGGGGAAATTACCCGTATCCGCATGGGGCCGTCCGGCGCGGGGCTCAAGCTGCCTCGCGAGACATCTTCTCGGCCTGCTCCACCGCCTCTTCGATCCCGCCGACCAAATAAAAGGCCTGCTCGGGCAGGTGGTCGAACTCGCCGTCAACCATGCGCTCGAACGACTCGATGGTGGTGTCGAGCGACACGTAACGCCCGGGAATGCCCGTGAACTGCTCGGCCACGTGGAACGGCTGCGACAGGAACCGCTGGATCCGCCTGGCCCGGTTAACGATGACCTTGTCTTCTTCAGAAAGCTCATCCATCCCGAGGATCGCGATGATGTCCTGCAGGTCCTTGTACCGCTGCAGGGTCTCCTGCACCCTTGTGGCAACGGCGTAGTGCCTCTGGCCAAGGAACTGCGCGCTGAGGATACGGCTGCTGGAGTCGAGCGGATCCACCGCCGGATAAATGCCCAGCTCGGCGATCTGCCTCGACAGCACCGTGTTGGAATCCAGGTGAGTGAACGCCGCCGCGGGTGCCGGGTCGGTGAGGTCGTCGGCAGGCACGTAGATCGCCTGAACCGAGGTGATCGACCCCTGCCGAGTCGAGGTGATGCGTTCTTGGAGCGCGCCCATCTCGGTCGCCAGCGTGGGCTGGTAACCGACGGCGCTGGGCATGCGGCCGAGAAGGGCCGAAACCTCGGAGCCCGCCTGGCTGAACCGGAAGATGTTGTCGATGAACAGTAGAACGTCCATGCCCTCCTGGTCGCGGAAATACTCCGCGACGGTCAGGCCGGTCAGGCCGACGCGCAGGCGGGCGCCTGGCGGCTCGTTCATCTGCCCGTAAATAAGTGCCGTCGAATCGATGACGCCCGATTCCTTCATCTCCAGCCACAGGTCGTTGCCTTCGCGGGTGCGCTCGCCCACGCCGCAGAACACTGACCGTCCGCCGTGCTCCTGGGCGATGTTGTTGATCAACTCCATGATGATGATGGTCTTCCCCACGCCGGCCCCGCCGAACAGGCCGGTCTTGCCGCCCTTCACGTAAGGGGCGATCAGGTCAACCACCTTGATGCCCGTTTCAAAGAGCTCGGTCTTGGGTTCCAGATTCTGAAGTTCCGGGGCAGGGCGGTGGATGGGCCAGCGCTCTTTGGCGTCGACCGGACCTGCATTGTCCACGGGCTCGCCCAAGACGTTGAGGATCCGTCCGAGCGGCGCGGAACCGACCGGGACGGTAATGGGGCCGCCGGTGTCGGCCACGGCCATTCCTCGTTTGACTCCGTCGGTGGAGTCCATGGCCACGGCGCGAACCTGGTTGCGCCCGATATGCTGGGCCACCTCGCACACCAGACGGTGGTTGACTCCGTCTTCTCCGGTCCATTCAAGCGAAAGGGCGTTGTAGATCGCCGGCAGATGTTCGGGCGCGAATTCCGCGTCAATCGTGGGTCCGATTACCTGGACCACCACACCCTGTTCTTGCTGGTCGACTCCGTTGGACATGGCTTCTAGATGTTCTCCGTTTGTGTGTTCGGGCGCGGCCTAGTCTTCCAGCGCGGCTGCCCCTCCGATAATCTCGGCTATCTGGTTGGTGATCTCGGCCTGGCGGGCCCGGTTGAACGTGCGCCGCAGCGTGTTCAGGAAGTCTTCGGCGTTGTCGGTCGCGGCCTTCATGGCGGTACGACGGGCCGCCTGCTCGGCCGCGGCCGTCTCCAGCAGTGCGCTGAACGCGGAGTTGGTCACGTACAGGGGCAACAGCGCCCCCAGGATCCCGTCAGCCGAGGGATCCAGGATGTAGTAGGGCGAAACCGAGGTCGGCGCATCCACGCTGACCGGCAAAACCTGTTTCACAACGGGCGGGGTGCTGACCATGTTCCGGAACTCAGCGAACACCAGGCTGACCGCGTCCAGCGACCCATCGGCAAATCGCCGGGCCAGATTTCCCACGAGGGTCTGTGCGTCATCCTGCCCGGGGGGGTCGCCCAAGTCGTTGCGCGCCGTGGCCATCGGTATCTCGCGGTAACGGCAGTATGACACGGCCTTCGTTCCGTATACATGCAGCTCGGTCTCGGCCCCGGCCGCCCCGAACTCGGCCACCTTGGCCATGCCGGTGCGGATCAACCCCGAGTTGAACGAGCCGCAAAGTCCTCTGTTGCTGCTAAGCAGGACCACGGCCGCCCGGCGCACCTGTTCGGGTTCGCGCAGAAGCGGTTCGACCTCGGCCAGTTCCGGCGTCACCAGGCCCTGGATCACTTCGGTCAGGCGCCGCGCGTATTCCCTGGACTCAATCACCCGCCGCTGCGCCTGACGGAGCTTGGCCGTGGCGACCATCTCCATGGTCCGCGTGATCTTCCTGGTGTTATCGACGGACTTCATCCGCCGGTGGATGTCGCGTGACCTGGCCATTGGCCTAGCTCAGTTTCCCGCGTCCGGCATGGTCTCGGCGTAAACCTGGAGTGCGGCCTTCAGCGCGGCTTCCGTCTCTTCGGACAGCAGACCCGACTCTCTGATTGCGCCGCCGATTTCGGCGTGATGCGCCCGGGCGAACTCCAGGAACCCGACTTCCCATGCGCGGATCTCGTCGACCTCCAGTCCGTCCAGGTGGCCGTGAGTCGCAGCATGGATGACCATGACCTGCTCTTCGATCGGCATCGGCTCGTACTGGCCCTGCTTGAGTACCTCTACCACGCGGCTCCCCCTGTCCAGCTGGGCCTGCGTGGCGGAGTCGAGTTCGGTCCCGAACTGCGCGAATGCTTCGAGTTCGCGGAACTGGGCCAAATCAAGGCGCAGCCGGCCGGCGACCTTGCGCATGGCCTTGACCTGCGCGTTTCCGCCGACACGAGAAACCGAGATCCCCACGTTCACGGCGGGCCGGACGCCCGAATAAAACAGGTCGGATTCCAGGAAAATCTGCCCGTCGGTGATCGAAATCACGTTGGTCGGGATGTAGGCCGACACGTCGCCCGCCTGCGTCTGGATGATCGGCAGCGCTGTCAGCGATCCCCCCGGTTCGTGGATGTCGGGATTGCTGGCAATGACCTCCGGGTCGTCGCTGATCCGGGCCGCCCGCTCCAGCAAACGGCTGTGCAGGTAAAACACGTCGCCCGGGTAGGCCTCGCGCCCCGGGGGCCTGCGCAACACGAGCGATGCCTCGCGGTAAGCGTCCGCCTGCTTGGACAGGTCGTCGTAAATCACCAGGACATGCCTGCCCTCGTGATAGGTGAAGTACTCGCCTATCGCGCACGCGGCATAGGGCGCCATGAACTGCATGGGGGCCGGTTCGCTGGCGTTGGCGGAGACCAGGACCGTGTAGTCCATGGCCCCTTCCTGGCGCAGCTTTTCGACGATGCCCGCCACCGTGGAGCCCTTCTGGCCCACGGCGCAGTAGATGCAGACCACGTCCCCGCCCCGCTGGTTGATGATGGCGTCGAGCGCCACCGCGGTCTTCCCGGTGCCCCTGTCGCCAATGATCAGCTCCCGCTGGCCCCGGCCGATCGGGATCATCGAGTCGATGGCCTTGAGCCCTGTCTGGAGCGGCTCGCTGACGGGCTGGCGGTAAACGATACCCGGGGCCTTGCGGTCGACGAGCATGTAGGCCTCGGAGTCGAACGGCCCGCGATCGTCGCGCGGACGACCAAGTGTGTCCACAACCCGCCCCAAGATCCCGGGGCCAACCGGGACCGACAGCACCCGCCCGGTCCGGCGCACCGGATCGCCTTCCTTCAACTGCGGAAAGTCGCCCAGGATGACCGCGCCTATGTTGTCTTCTTCCAGATTGGATGCAAGGCCGATGATCGTGGCCCCCGAGCGCGACGTAACCTCAAGCATCTCGTTGGCAAGGCAGGACGAAAGGCCCCAAATCCGGGCCACGCCGTCCTTCACTTCCAGGATCTCGCCGACCTCCTCGACCCTGAGTTCCTCCTCGTACCGGTCAATCTGTTCCAGGAGGGCCTTTTTGATTTCACTGGCCCGGAGAGGGCTTTCGGTTACCGTCATCTCGCCTGCTGTTCTCCGTAGAGTGTTCCCATTGATGTGTAGAAAGTCATGCAGTCAGCTTTGCCCGCCGGGGCACGGGTCACGCCCTTCCGGTGGCTCCGCCCCGTAGTCCCTGGCGCAGGTCCTCCAGCCGCCTGCGCAGCGAGGCATCAAACAGCTCGTCTCCGACCCGCACTACCAACCCGCCGAGTACCGCCGGGTCGGTGTGGAATTCGGGAATGATGGTCTTCGCCCACCGCCGTTCCAGCGCCTCTGTGATCTCGTCCCTGGCGTCTTCGTCGACGTCGATCGCCAGGGTCACCGACGCCCGCAGGCGGCCGGTCTTCCTGTCCAGAAGGTCGCGGTAGGCCCCTGCGATTCCCCGAAGCGAGGACTGGCGGTGGCGGTCGATCAGCAACATCATGAACCGTGAAAAAAGCGCCGGCGCACGGCCTTCCAGCGCAGCCGCGACGGCCTGCTTCCTCTCGGCCGGCGAAATGGCCGGCGAGTCCAGAAAGCGCCGAAACTCCTCACTGGTCGCGTACAGCCCGCCGGCAGCCTCAATCAGGTCGGCGTAGACCGCCTCGCTCCCGTCGCGGGCCGCCAGGTCGAACAACGTGGCGGCGTAATTCCTCGCCACGGCCGACGACCTCATCAGCTCGACCCTGTCATGGGCCTATTTCAGCTCCGCCAGGAACTCTCGGACCACACGCCGGTTCTGGTCGGCGTCGAGTCTCTCCCGAAGCAGCTTTTCGGCCGCGGCCAGCGCCACGTCCACGGCTTCGGCCCGGACTTCGGTCTTCAGCCGCTCGCGGTCGTGGGCGATTTGTCGCTCGGCCTCGCGCAGCATGGCCTGCTGCTGCTCTCGACCTTCCTCGAGCAGCTGGCGCCGAATCGAGTCAGCGGTTGCCCTGGATTGCTCAAGCAACCGGACAGCCTGCTGCCTCGCCTCGGCCAGCGCGTCTTCCTGGCGCTGCACCAGCTGTCTGGCCTCGTCGCCGGCCCGCCGGGCCTCGTCGATCGAGTCCTGAATCTTGCGGTGTCGGGCCTCCAGGCCGGACGAAATGGCCGGAAACACCTTCCACCACAGGATCATCAGAGTCAGGAGGAACAACACCCAGGTCCAAATGATCAGACCCGGGTTAATACTGAAGATCCCCCCCTCGGCCGGAGCCGGTACCCCTGCAGCCACGGCGGCGGACAGTTCGGCAACCGCGGGAAGAATCATCCGCGAAGGAAGCCCGCGATCACCAGTGCGAACAGGACCGCACCCTCAATAAACACCGACAAGAGGATCGCCCCCGTCTGAATGGTGGCGGAGTTTTCGGGCTGCCTCGCCATGGCTTCGGTCATCTGACCGCCGATGCGGCCAATCCCAAGACCGGCACCCAGCACGGCCAGTCCCCCGCCAATGATGGCGAGCCCGACGGCCAGCCCCTGTCCCGTACTCATGGCCTCCTGCAAAAGTGCCAACATGTTCAACATGTTCGTCTATCTCCGAGTCAATTCGGTTAGTGGGCGTGGCGGATCAATCCGGTGAACACCGCCACCAGCATGGCGAAAATGTACGCCTGCACGAAAGCAATGAAGATCTCCAGCAGCATCACGAACAGCCCCAACGCCAGGGATCCCGCAATTGAAACCAGTCCAACAGGGTGCGTGAAGCTGCCGTAGGTCACGATCAGCCCCATGAGCGCGAGGACCACGAAGTGGCCCGCGGTCATGTTGGCGAACAGCCGGATGGCCAGGGCAATGATCTTGGAAAACTTTCCGATGAATTCCACCGGTGCCAGGACGGCGAGAAGCACCGGCTTAAGGGGCCCCGGCAACCCGGGTGGCAAGAAGAAGATGGTTTTCGCGTACCCCTTCGGGCCCAGCGCCGCGAACCCGGCGGATTCAATCACCACCAGCGCGACTAGGGCAAGCGCCCCCGTCACCATGATGTTGCCGGTGGCGGTAGCCCCCCAGGGGAGCAGCCCCAGCAGGTTCGCATACAGGATAAAGAAGAACAGCGTGATGATGAGCGGGGCGAACCTCTCTCCCCCCCGCCCGATGTTCGCCATTACCACTTCGTCTCGAATGAACAGGTAGAACGCCTCAACAATGTTCAGGGTGCCGCGCGGTGCCTTGGCGGCATGGTCCAGCCGGGCCGAGGCGCGGGCGGCGATCCACATGGTGGCGATGGTCCCGAGCGAGGCAAGCATGAGAAACAGAACGTGCTTGGTGATCGACAGGTCGATGGTGATTCCGGCGACCTGGAAGGCGGGAAACGTCGGGAACTCGAGGCAGCCCAGCGGGGAAAGGTCCCAGTAGGACGCGTCCTGGACGTGGTGGAGCATGGCATCGGCTCCCCACTCCTCTGCGTGGGCCCCGGCACACCCCTCTGCTGCATGGGCCTCGGGAGCACCGACATGCGCGTCGCCGGCGCCGTGTTCCTGGACCTCCTGGATCATCCTGTCCCGGCCATCCTCTTCCTGTTGGGTTGTTCTCCGGCGTCCTGTCCGGGGCGCGCCCTGCCGAGGCGTCCAAGCTCCACCATCAACCATCCAGCTTCAGCAAGCAGCAGCACAACCAGCGCGATGCCCGCGGCGGCTACGGCAGTCCGCGGAACCAGACCAACCAGGGTAAGCCCCCCTGCCACAGCCAGTGCTCCCGCCCGACACGCCATCCCCGTAATCCATGCACCAACCAGGGGGCGTCCCTTTTCCAGTGCAGCCGCCAGAGGGATCACGGCACCAACCTGTATCGCCCATCCCGCAACCACGCCCACAGCAGCGTCGGATCCGCCCCAACTGCCCCCAACCCCGCTCAAAACGGCTGCGGCCGCCGAGGTAGCAACCAGCGATGCCAACAGGTACCACCCGCAGCGTCGCCGGGCTCCCGCAGTCACCGGTTCGCGTCATCCCGACCGTCGGGACCACCGGGCGGTTTTGCGGACCCGGCTTCCGGCGCGGTTTCGTCCGGCCCCGGGCCGGCATCCGCCTGTTGGCGGCCCTTAAGCTTGCCCATCAGGCTGACCAGGTTCGCGCCGAACGCCAACGCCACGCCAAGCAGCACAAACAGAGGGGAGGTGCCGAGGCGGCCGTCCAGCCAGTTTCCGCCAATCGCAAACAGGGCCAGCGACAGCCCCATGGTAATTCCGAAGCCCAGCATCTCGTGTGCCGAGCTGCGAGCCGGTGCGCCAAGTGGGGACAACCTCTGCGGCCTTCTCCCTTCGGCGTGAAGGTCTGCCTGCGAAGTCTGTTTGCGAGTTCTTGCCCGCGGAGTCTGCGTGCGAATCTGCTTGCGGACTCCCCGCGTGACGGCCGGAAGGCTACCCGCGGGAGCCCGTTTTCGCAACGCCTTCGGTAACGCCCGCCCCGGGGCCGCCTCGACCTTCTTGGGTTTGCCAAGACGGGGCTCCGGAGCTAGCCTTTCGTGTTGGTTAGGGCCGGTCCCCGTGCCTCCTGTCGCGCAACCCAAATGCGAGTGTTTTTCCGGTCGGGGCCAGCAGCAGCGCCGTGAGCGCGTTAGGAGACCAGATTGCGGCCATTCAGACTTCTGCGGCCTTTAGGCACAGGTGCCCTGGTGACCGGGACAGTACTGCTGGGTGCGGTCGGCGAAACCCGGGGACAGGTAGCCGCAAAGCGTGACGCAGCGGTGTCCATCGGGGCCCGCGTCCAGGCCCAGTTCGAGGCCAACGGCGACTCCAACACGCCTGCATCGTTCTTCATCCGGCGTGCCTGGGTAACCATGGACGGGCGGTACAACGATTTTGCCAGCGGCCGGGTGCAGTTCGACGCCCAGGGCCAGACCGTGTTGGAGGGGTACCTCCAGATGGACTTCAGCGATGCCTTCCAGGTGCAGTTCGGTCAGTTCAAGAAGGCCGTGTCGCATTTTTGGCTGGTGGCCAACTCCGATCTGCCGATCATCGAAAGGGATGCCCGGGTGCCGGGCGCGGCCGACTGTCCCGGGGTCGGCGGCGTGTGCTCGTTTGGGAGGTTGACCGGACGCCTCGGCCTCGACAACTACGAACCCGGGCTCCTTTTTCAGGGTCAACTGGGGGGCAGCGCGAGCTACCGCGTGACGCTCACCAACGGCCAGGGGATCAGCGGGTCGGGCGGCACAGCCGGCTACGACCAGAACGACGGCAAATCAGTCTCCGGCCAACTGTCTGTGGATGTCGGCGGCGGAACCCGGGTCTCCGGTTACCTTGCGCTCGACGAGAACGAGGTCGTCCGCGACATGGAGGCCATGACAACCGAAACCCTCGGCAGCAACGCCTTCGGAGTGGAAGTTGAGATGGGTTCCTGGCTGGGCGGGCCGCACCTGCTGGCCAACCTGCTGGCCGGCGACAACTGGATGGTGTCGGACGACGCTCGTTTCACCGCCTTCCAGGTGTTGGGGCTGTGGTATTTCCCCGTTGAAGGCAGCTCTTCGTTCCAGGCGGTCGAGCCGATGCTTCGGGTGAGTTGGGCTTCCACCGACAGCGAATCCATGGACATGGAATCGACTGAGATGACGGGGCTCGCGATTACCCCGGGGATCATGTTCTATGCGTCGGGCAGGAACGGGATCTCGGTGAACCTTGATGTCTATAACGCCGACGGCGAGACCCGCACTTCGCTCAAGGTTCAGGCCTTCGCGATCTTCTGATCGGCTTCAACCGCTGAGACCCTTCTTCAACGCCCTGGCGTCGCCCGAGCCCTGGGGTGCTTCGGCAAGTTCGGCAAGAAGGAGTGCCGAGGGGGGTTAGAGGAATTGGAGGTAGTTGGTGCCCGCCTCTTCGGGTCAGCCGACTTTTGGGATCAGCCGAAGCTCTTCTTGGCGTCCTCCACCGAACCGTGGATCCCAAGCAAGCGCGAAAAGCCACTGACCTCGAGCACTTCCTGGATATGACCCGGCACGCAGCAAAGTGACACCGAGCCACCGGCCGCGTTGGTCTTTCTGATTGCCACGAGGAGAACCCGCAGCCCGGCCGAACTGATGTATGCAAGGTCTGCGCAGTCGACCGCCAGGTACTTCGCGCCACCGTCAATTTCTTCGCCGAGGTGCTGGTCAAACTCAGTAGCGTTGGACGAATCGACTCGGCCTTTGACAGCGGCGACAGCGATATCGCCGTCACGTGAGATGCTGACGTTCACGCTGGTTCCTCCTGGTCCTGTTGTTCCTGCTCAAGGTTGTTGACGAGTGTAATACGGTTCCGGCCATCGGAACGCTTGTAACTGATCTCGGACACGAGGCGCTTTGCCAAGTGAACACCAAGGCCACCGTTCGGTCGATCCTCGGCCACCAGTGTCGTGTCGGGCACCGGGGCCTCGTTCAACGGATCAAACGCATTTCCGTTGTCTGAAATGGTCACCGTAAACTTACGGCGGGTCACTGACGCCACAAGGCGAATGTGAGGTTCGTGGGCTACGCCGGCAAAAGCATAGTCTGCAACGTTCACCAGCAGTTCATCTACCGCCAACTGCATCCTGAACAGCGCTCGGTCGGGCACGCCGTTCTCCCGCCCGAACTCCTCAAGCCGCAAAGCCGCCAGCGGCGCTTCGGCTCGCGTAAGCACCAAATCCAGCCCGGTGGCATTAGATCCGCCCACGTCGTCTCGCAGCACTCCGCTTCCGCTCAAGAACCTGACCCCGCCGCGGGTCCACCCTCGGCGCAACCACCCTGAAGTATACCGAACGAATGGTAGCCCTGCCAGCGGTTCATAACCCTGGCGGCACGGGGTCAGTTCCATCAGAAGGCTCGTGAAACCGCCATTGGGGCCGTTTCGGGCGCGGGTGCCCGAGCCCGCGTTCGCGGGTCCAATTAGTCCCAATTCGCCCGCCGGAATATCTTTGCGGGAGCCACGGAACCCGTGGAGCCACCTCCGCTTCCCTAACCCAGATATGGGACGATGCCACCGAAACTTCTTGTAGTTGACGACGAACCGGACCTCGAACTGCTTTTACGCCAGAAGTTCCGGCGCAAGGTCCGCAAGCGTGAGCTCGAGCTGGTCTTCGCCCAGAACGGGGTCCAGGCGCTGGAACGCCTTGAAGAGCACCCGGACATCGACGTGGTGCTGTCCGACATCAACATGCCGGAGATGGACGGGCTCACGCTTCTGAAGCAACTCGAAGACAAGTTGAACCAGGACCTGCGGGCCGTGATCGTGACCGCCTACGGTGACATGAAGAACATCCGGACCGCCATGAACCGGGGTGCGTTCGACTTCGTCACGAAACCGATCGACTTTGACGATCTCGACGCCACAATCACGAAAACTCTGGAGCAACTCTGGATCACTCGCGAGGCGCTGCGTTCCAGAGACGAACTGGTGGCGATCCGGCAGGAACTCAATGTCGCCGCGAAAATGCAGGAATCGGTCCTGCCCAAGACTTTTCCATCGGATGATCGATTCAGCATCTACGCGTGGATGACCCCGGCGCGCGAAGTCGGGGGCGACTTTTATGACGTCTTCCAACTGGAGAACGGTCGCATGGGGCTCGTGGTGGCCGACGTTTCGGGCAAGGGCGTGCCGGCCGCCCTTTTCATGATGATCAGCCGCACGGTGCTGAAGGGGACCGCGATTGGCGAAAACGACGTGGGCGTGGCCCTGACCGAGGCCAACGACCTGCTCAGCGAGAGTAACGACGAGTCCATGTTCGTCACGGTGTTCCACGCCAGTTTTGACCCGGCGTCAGGCCGGTTGTGGTACGCCAACGCAGGCCACAACCCCCCCGTGTTGATTCGCGCCAGCGGCGAGGCAGGGTTTCTCGAAGTGGATCCGGGCGTGATCATGGGCGCCCTTCCCGGAATGAAATACGAGCCGGCTTTTGTTGACCTCGAGCCGGGCGACGGCATTCTCATGTACACGGACGGCGTGTCCGAAGCCATGAACGCCGACAACGAGGAGTTCGGCAACGACCGCTTGCTCGAAGCACTGAGGAGCGTGGCCGGCCGGCCCGCGTCGGATATCGTCCGGGTAACTGTTGAAGAGGTCGAAGACTTCGTGGACATGGCCCCGCAGCACGATGACATCACGTGTCTCGCGGTGAGCTACACCGGCAACCAGTCGTGACCGCCCGCCGGGCCTCGGCGAGCGGTGCCGCGGTGGTCGCGACGTGGGCGGCCGCCGGGGTGGCCGCGGCGGGCGAGGTGCGCGGGGCCGGAGTGCAGGAAGCCGGAGAACTGGAGGCGGGCGGGTTCCATCCCGGCGTCTACGTTGACTCGGTCGTTTTCGGCCAGTCGGCCGCGTTCACCGGTCCCAGCCATGAACTGGGCACCGGAATGAATCTCGGGATCCGGGCGGCATTTGAGGAAGCCAACCGCAACAATCCCGTGTTCGGCCGACAGCTCAAGTTGAGATGGCTGGACGACGGGTACGAACCCGAAGCAGCGGTGGCCAACTCGCGGACTCTGATCGACGAAGGCGTATTTGCCTTGATCGGCGCGGTTGGCACCCCGACGTCGAATGCTGCCGAGGTCGTGGCCGGGGCGGCGTCGGTACCCTATATCGCCCCCTTCACCGGTGCGGAGTTCCTGCGGGTGGACCGCGACCACGTGGTCAACCTGCGGGCATCGTACTTCCAAGAGACCGAGGAGATGGTCGAGCGGCTGACCAGCGACCTCGGCACCAGGCGAATCGCCATTCTCTACCAGGAAGATTCCTACGGCGACGCCGGCCTCCAGGGTGTGCTGGGGGCTTTGGAGCGGCGCGGGATGGAGCTCGTGTCGAGTGGCACCTATACCCGGAACACCGTCGCGGTTAAACGCGCCCTGCTCGCCATCCGGGAGGGCAACCCCCAGGCAGTGATCATCGTGGGCTCTTATGCGGCGGCCGCGGAGTTCATTCTCTGGGCCCGCGAGCTCGGCATGAACAGCGTGTTCCTCAACCTGTCCTTCGTGGGGAGCAATGCCCTGCGGCAAGAGCTCGGCGCGGAGGGCGAGGGTGTGATTGTCACCCAGGTCGTGCCGTTCCCTCTGGATACATCGCTGGCGGTGGTCCGCGATTACCATGCCGCGCTGCGGGCGGTTGATCCCGGCGCGGAACCGGGTTTTGTGTCGCTGGAGGGTTACCTGGCGGGCCGGTTCACGGTGGAAGTGCTCCGCCGCGTAGGGGTTTCTCCCACACGGACGTCGTTCTTGGAGGCCACGCGGCGAGGGCCGATTGACTTGGGCGGGTTCGTTGTCGAGTACGGGCAGGGGGACAACCAGGGATCCGACCGGGTGTACATGACGGAGATCAGGGGCGGGCGATTCGTCTCCCTGACTCGGCTTTCGAGGTGAAGTTGAGCGGTTGGATCAGGGTGCTCCCGTGAGCGCCGAGGACTCCGCCCGGCAGGACCAGGAAACTCCCTCCGTGCCCGCCGAGGCACCCGCCGCCGAGAGTGGACTTGACAGCATGTTCCACGCGGTGGTCGACCGGCTCCCGGCGTTTGCGCGCACAAGAGTTGTGGCCTTCACGGGCGGTCGATTCGGGCTGGCGGCCCAGATCTGGGGGGGGCTGCTCGCGATGTTCGCGGTTGTGATGGTTACGGCCGTATTCGGGCTGGGCCTCATGACCGTGATCAACCAGCGCCAAAGCCGCGTTACGCAGGCCGAGGTTCCCGGGCTCATCGCATCGTTCAGGGTGTCACGGTCCGCGGCCGCTCTCGTCGGTGCGGCGCCGCAAATGCTGGTGGCCCGGTCGCCGGACGAGTTGACCCGGCGCGAAGAGGAGGTGGCCGAGAGGGCAGGCCTGCTCGGGGCCGCTGTCAACCGCGTTCTGATCATGGACGTGTTCGGGGCGGATTCCACCCTGGCCGCGCCGCTGGACGAGTTGACCGACAACCTGGATCAGATTCGGATCTCCGCGAGCCTCCTCCTCGAACACAACCAGCAATTGGTTGAGTTGGAGGCCGACATCGGAGCCCTTCTGGAGTCGGTCCGGATCTTGCTGGAAGACGTCATCGACGACCAGGAATTCTTCGTGGCCACCGGGTTCCGGGAGCGGGGTCAGCCCGCGGCCAGCCTGGCGGTGCGGGCGTCGCCCGCCGAACAACGGTATCTGACCAACCTCTTGGACCTGCGGGCCGATGTAACGGTCGCCAGCCAGTTGATGCTGCAGGGGGCCAGGGCCGAGTCGCTCCCGCTGTTGCTTGCGAACCGGGAACGGGCCCAGGGTAGCTTCCTCAGAATCAACACCGTCCTAAGTGAAATCCGGACCGGGACCGCGGCCCGGTTCCGGCCCGGTGTCGACGCCCTGCGGGCGCTGTACGAGGCTGACGACGGCGTGTTCGCGGTGCGCGAACTGTGGCTGCGAGAAAACGCGGCGGCCGAACAGATACTGGCCGAAAGCAACAACGCGGCCGACCAGCTCGTGGCTACCACCGAATTGCTGGTTTCGCGCGCGGAGCAATCCACGGCAGAAGCCGCCGACGCCACAGCCGCCCTTGTGACCCTCAGCTGGTGGCTGATTTTGGGATTCGGCCTGGCCGCCAGCGGCGCGGTAATCTGGTTCGGCTGGCATCTGTTTGGGAAACGGCTCCTGAGCCGGACGCAGCACCTGGCGCACTCAATGCGGCAAATGTCCGGCGGCGATCTCGAGGTGAAGGTCAAGATCCAGGGTAACGACGAGGTCGGGGACATGGCCCAGGCACTGGAGGTGTTCCGTCAGCACGCGTTGGAGGTACAGCGCCTGAACCTGGTTGAGAAACTGGCCGCGGAAATCCAGGAAAAGAACCAACGGCTGGAGGGTACGCTGGAAGAGCTGCGGCGCACCCAGCAGCAGGTAGTCACCCAGGAGAAGCTGGCCTCGCTGGGCGCGCTGACGGCCGGGATCGCTCACGAAATCCGCAATCCCCTGAACTTCGTCAACAACTTCGCGGTGCTTTCGGTGGAGCTGATTGAAGAGGTCCGGGAGGAGCTTGGCATCGAGGCGGAGGACGACGGCGACGACGAAGGTGGCGAGGATGGCGAAGGGTCCGCCGGTGCCAACACCGGAGACGCCGACTGGGAATACGTCTCGGAGATTCTGGGCGATCTCACCACGAACGTTGCCAAGGTCCGCGAACATGGTCTCAGGGCGAACCGGATTGTGGAAGGCATGCTGGCGCACTCACGCGAGGAAGCCGGGCACCTGGAAGACGTTAACGTCAACCAACTCGTGGACGAATACGCCAAGCTGGCCTACCACGGGCTCCGGGCAACCGATTCCAACTTCAACGTCACGCTGGACCGCCAGTTCGACCCCGCGGCGGGCAACGTCAAGGCCACGGCGCGCGACCTGAGCCGTGTTTTCCTCAACATTGTCACGAACGCCTGCCACGCCACACAGGCCCGGTTTGAGCAGGAGGAACGGGGGACCTATTCGCCCACCGTGGTTCTCAAGACCGAGGGCGAGGACGATTGGGTCGAGATCCGCATCCGGGACAATGGCACCGGCATCCCGGACGATGTCCGCGACAGGATCTTCGACCCCTTCTTCACAACCAAGAGCGGCACCCAGGGAACCGGGCTGGGCCTGTCGATTTCGCACGAGATCGTCCAGGAACACGGCGGGTCGCTGGCGGTGGATACGGAGCCGGGAGTGTTCACCGAGTTCACTGTCCGGATCCCGCGGCGGTCGGCCGCCAGCGACCCCGCCGGGGTTGCCTGACCGACGAGTCTGACCAACCCCCAACGGGTCGGGTCTTCAACCCGGTCTGAGTTGGTTCTCTACGGCCCCCGGCCGGGCGAGCCGACGGCGATCGTCTCGCGGATCGGCACCTTGGGGAAGGTTGAGCTGTAGGCCATCCACGCCAACGAAAAGAGCCCTGCAAAACCGCTGGTGATCGCCAATTCTGGCAGCCCCAGGGGCAGCGAATCTCCGTGCCGGATCGACGGCACGACCATGTTCCACCGCTCCACCCAGAACCCGATCAGGATGATGCAGCCGACCATCGCCAACCAGCGCGAGTTCATCTTGGGCGAGCGGCCGAGCAGGAACGCGAACGGCAGCACGAAGATCAACACCATCTGGAGCCAGAACATCGTGGAGTAAGACCCCGAAAGGCGCGGCTCAAAGAAGTTCGTCTCCCGGGGGATGTTCCCATACCAGATCACCAGGAACTGGGCAAACCACAAATAGGTCCAGAAGACGACGAAGGCGAAGGTAAGCTTGCCGAGGTCGTGGAAATCGGCCGATCCCCACAGGGTGACGCCGTAACGGTCCCGGTAGTAGTGGGCCGCAATCGCCACGGTGGCGAGCAGGCACAGCCACCCGCCGATGAAATAGTAGGGTCCCCAAATCATGCTGACGAACCCGGGGGTCAGCGACATCCCCAAATCGAATGACACCAGGGCGAAGACCACCGCCCAGGCCAGGATCAGGGGCGGAGACATGCGGGCAATCAGGTGGCGGCACCGGACGGTCTCTTCATCATCGCCCCGCCACTTCCGGCCGAACATCGAAATGATGCTGCGCCTCCATCCCCTGTTGGCTCCCGCCACCAACGGAGCGTCGGCCCGGATCGAGTAGTACATCCAGGCAAACGCGAACTTGTACAAGACTATCAACAAGATGCCGTTGCGGAGGAAAACACCGTCCAGCGTGAGCCAGTCACGGTTCAAGTGTTCGGTCTCCACGGGGCCGAGCCACGGCAAGATGTGTTCGGCACCGAACCAGAGAGCGCAGAACAGCAAGAAAGACATGGGCAGGAAGGCAGCCGACGCTTCGGCGAGACGGCGCAGTCCCTTTCCCCAGTGACCCTTCGCCACCTGAAGCACTGCCCCGAAGATCACGCCGCCCATGGACAGGCCGGTCCAGAACAGGAAGTTGGACCAAACGCTCATCCAGGCGCGCTGCGGGTCCGGACCCGAGGTCATGACGAAGCCCGCCGCGCCGACCGCGATGGCCGCCAGGCAGGCCACGAGGCACCGGCCGGAGATACGGCCGTCGACCGTTGCCAGGGCTTGTTCCTGGGTCGCTCCGCCTCGTTCGGGAGGCCCCTGCATGCTCACCGTGCCTCCGCCTCCCGGGCATCCGCGGCATGCATCGAACGCAAGTAAAGAACTATCTTCCACCGGTCCTCCGGGAGGATTCGGCGGTACGAAGGCATCAGTCCGCGCCCGTTGCCGATCATCCCCCACAGGTAACCGTCGGTGTAGGACCGGGTCAGCTCGGTGCGCAGGTTCAGGAGCGGAATGTCGGGAATGCGGTTGGCTCCAACCACCGGCCCGCCGCCCCTTCCGTCAGCACCGTGGCACACCACGCAGAACTGGCCGAACAACTCCTCGCCCCTGGCCATTTCTTCGTCCGTGCCGGCCAGAGGGCTGGCCAGATCGGTTGCCTGGTTGAGGTCGTAGTGGGGCTGGCCGTCGACCGGCATTGTGCCCTCGGGCGGGAGCCGCGGAGCCTCCTCGTAGGCCTCCACCGACGGCTGCCAAGACATGGTCTTGAAAATCGGGACCCGTTTGATCTGGTCGTCACAGGCGCTGACAGCGAGCCCGGCGCCGAGTACGCCCAGCGAAACGGCGGCACGTGCCCGGGTCATCAAACGCAGCGCTCCGTCTCGACCGCACCCGAGTCAGCGAGCACGCTCTCTGCCCGGGTCATTGCGTCGGCATCGGCGGTGGACACAAAAATTCCCCAACGGTCATCCGAGAATTCGGGCCGGTAGGTCGAATCGAGTTTGATCACGGGGCGGCCGGAGTGGACCATCAGGGCCACGAACCCGAAGAGCCCCGTCAGCAACACGGTCAACTCAAACATGAACACCACGTAGGGAGGTATCGAAACGAGCGGCTTCCCCTGGGTGACCAGTGGATAGGCCAAGGAAGTCCCGGCCGTGAGCAAGAACCCGGTCAGGCACCCGGTAATCCCCCCAACAAGTGCCCAAATGCGCACCGGCGAGCTACGGATGTCCAGCGCCTCTTCGATCTCGGGAGACGGGATCGGAGAATAGACCTCAAGCTTCTTGTGCCCGGCTTCCCTCAGCGCGCCGATGGTTCGAAGCGTGGAGCCGAGCGTATCGAAATGGCCCAGAACACCGCTGCCCATCGGCTTTGACGGACGGGCCATCGCCCGCTGGCGGGCCGCCGCCATCGCCTCAGCCATTCTCCTGGCTCCCGTTCGCGCTGGCCGCCCCCGTGTCGGCGGCATGCTCCAGGTCGTGCGCCAGGTGTTCCTTGACCTCGGCAATCGAGATCACGGGCAGGCTTCGCGAGAACAACAGGAACCAGAAGAAGAACCAGCAGAAACTGCCGACCAGGATCGCCAGCTCGACCCAACTCGGGGTGTAGAGCCCCCAGCTGGCCGGGTCGTATTCATGGGCCAGCGATGTGACGATGATCACGAATCGCTCGTACCACATACCGATGTTGACGAAAATCGTAAGGGCGAAGAGCGCCGGCAGCGTGGTACGGATCTTCTTGAACCAAAGTGCCTGTGGAACCACCACGTTGCAGAACACCATAACCCAGAACGGCAGCGCATACGCCCCGTTCGCCCGCCAGCGGAAGCTCTCGATCTCGATGGGGTCGGCGCTGTAGTACGCCACGAACAACTCCGTCGCGTAGGAATAGCCGACGATCATCGAGGTCAGCAGAATCAGCTTCGCCATGTTCTCGAAATGGCGTTCGGTGATGTACGATTCGAGTCCGAACGCCCACCGCATCGGGATCATTATGGTGACCACCATGGCCACGCCGCTGAAAATGGCTCCCGCAACGAAGTAAGGGGCAAAGATCGTTGAGTGCCAGCCGGGGACTATTGAGAGGGCGAAGTCCCAAGACACCACCGAGTGAACCGACAGAACCAGCGGCGTCGCGATTCCGGCCATGTACAGGTAGACGCGGCGGTAGTGCCGCCACTCGCGGACCGAACCCTGCCATCCGAGCGAAAGTGCACCGTATGCCTTATAGGCCAAGCCCTTGGCCCGGTCGCGCAGCACCGCAAAATCCGGAATCAGACCGGTGAACCAGAAGAGCGCCGAGATGGTCAGGTAGGTGCCGACGGCGAACACGTCCATCACCAGAGGCGACCGGAAGTCCGGCCAGATCTGCCGGTCCGACGGGTACGGCATCAGGTAATAGAAGTACCACACCCGACCGAGGTGAATGAGCGGGAACAGCCCCGCGGTCATCACCGCGAAGATGGTCATGGCCTCGGCCGACCGGTTGATGGTGGTGCGCCACCCGGACCGGAACAGGTACAGGATCGCCGAAATCAGCGTGCCCGAGTGCGCAATACCCACCCAGAAGACAAACGTTGTGATGTAGACGCCCCAGAAGACCGGATGGCTGATGCCGGCCACGCCGATACCGGCCGCGATCTGATACGCCCACGCCCCGCCGCCAAGCAGGATGCCCAGGCCCGTTACGCCCAGCACGATGAAGAACCGCTTGCCGGGCCGGCTGATCGGCCTGGTCAGGTCGCGGTTGGCGTCCGCCAGCGTGGGGTGATTGCCGCTCAATGCTCCGCCCGGCCTGCGTGGTCGGCGTGGCCGGACGCGGGCATCTCGGCATGGGTAACCGCCTCCAGGTAGGTAACAGCCGGCCGGACCCCCAGTTCGCCGAGGGCATGGTAGCCCCTGACGTTCCGCGCGGCCCGCGACACCGCGCTGTCCGGGTCCTTGAGGTTTCCGAACGTGATGGCCTGGGTCGGACAGCTGGACTGGCAGGCCGTCTGGATCTCGCCGTCTTCGACCGTGCGACCTTCCTCCTTGGCGTCAATCTTGGCACGGTTGATGCGGTGAACGCACATCGTGCACTTCTCCATCACGCCAACTTCCCGCACGGTGATATCGGGGTTGAGCTGGAGATTCAGCGGGTAATCGAAGTCGTAGGTGAACCAGTTGAAACGGCGAACCTTGTACGGGCAGTTGTTGGCGCAGTAGCGAGTGCCGACGCAGCGGTTGTAGACCTGAACGTTCAACCCTTCCGGGTTGTGGTAGGTGGCGTAGACCGGGCACACAGGTTCGCACGGCGCGTCTCCGCAGTGCTGGCACGCCATCGGCTGGTGCACTGTGGTGAAGCCCCCGTCCGCCGTCTCTTCTTCAAATCGGTGGATGCGCAGCCACGACATTTCGCGCCGCAGGGCCGCCTGGTCTTCGCCCACTACCGGGATGTTGTTCTCCGCATAGCAAGAGGTGACGCAGGCCCCGCACCCCGTGCAGGAGTTGAGGTCGATGACCATCCCCCAGCGGTAGGGGCTGTTGGGGTCGCTGTCCCAGGCCGCCTCCACCACCTGGGTCAGATCGACCTCGTGCGATTCGGCGGCCAGTTCAGCCGCATGCATCGCCTCGTCGATGTTGACCGCATGGGCGATCTCTCGGTCCAGGTCGTCCAGCGCGCCCTGCGTAACGATTAGACGCCCTCGGTTGCCGGTGCGCTCCACTGTGACCGCCGTGCCGGCGTAGGCCAGGGCTCCCGATTCGGGGTCCGTTTCGCCCGCCAGCAGGTCAAGGGCGTTAACTCCGCGGGCCTCGGCATGGCGACCGTAGGCAGTGTGCCCTTGGCCCATCGGCACTGCCACCGTGTCTCGGCGGATGCCCCGGTACGGATAGGCGGGCGCTTCGATCTGGCCGGCGGCCGAGGTCAGGCGGACCATATCGCCCCGCCCAATTCCCAGCCCGGCGGCGGTCTCGGGGTGGAGCTCAACCCATGAACCCCAAACGACCTTGGTAATCGCGTCGGGTTGTTCCTGCATCCATGAACGGTTGGCGCCCCGGCCGTCGTAAAATTGCGGGGTCGGATACACGACCAGGTTCAGCTCGCCGGCACCCGCCGCCTGTGCGGTCCGGTCGGGACTGATCGGCGTTCCTTCGCGGGCTTCGGCCGGGGCCTCGCCGCCAGTGCCGTTCGCGCCGCCGGTGTCGCCCGCGGTGTCGGCAGCGAAATCAGGCATCGCGGCCGCGTCCAGGCTGTCGGCCGCGGCCCCGCCCGTCTTCAGGGCTTCGCGCCACTGGTCGTCACCGCCGAGCCCGGCAGTCCAGGCCGAGCGGAGAACACCGGCGTAGTCGTCGGCGGCCATGACCTCGGCGGAGAGCGCCAGTCCAAGTTGCCGCGCCGCGTCCAGCAGAACGTCCTCGCGCTGCCGCGTATCGAAGACGGGCCGCATTACCGGTTGCCCCAGCGCCATGTGGCCCGACCCGACCTCGGCATCGGTCCAGGACTCAAGCGCGTGGTTGGAGGGCAGTATCCAGTCCGCAAGGGCGGCCGTTTCGTCCAAGTGCGAGGCCAGGGCAAATTTCCGCGCCACGCCGGCCACTGCGTCGGCGAACCCCATGGCTGACGGAAGCGCGTAGGCCGGATTCGCGCCCGCCGTTACCAGAAGCCCGACCTGGCCGGACCGCATCCGTTCAACCAGCCGCGACATCTCGCGGTGCCCGGCGTTCACGCCCCGCGTGCGGGAGTCGGCCACCACCGCCCGCCCGCTGGCTCCGAGAACTGCATTCAGTTCTTCAACGGCGCGCTGCGCGGCCTGGGCGTCCGGGCCCTGCGATTCGATCCCCGGCGGGACCGCGACGGCCGATGACGACCCGGCCAACTCCTCGGCCAGGCGCCGGATGCGGTCCGCGTCGACGCCGCTGACCTCGGCCGCCCGATCGACCGTCACACCCGCGGCGTGGGCCGGTGCCGGCATTCCCCGGGCCGCCGCCACCTCGTTCGCGACCGCTGCGGCGATCAGCGCCTCAGTGCCGGCACGGGCTTCCAGCCATTCGTCCGCATTCGTCCCCGTCAGTGATAGTCTTGGCCCGACAAAGGTGAACTTGGCGAACGAGCCGCCCTCGACGGTCCGCGCCTCGGCGAAGCTGGCAGCCATCCCTTCCGGGTCGAGCCAGGTGCCCAGGAAATCGGCACCAAAACAGACGATTTCGTCGGCGCCCGACAGGTCAAAACCGGGGTAGCCGCTGCCTCCGATGGCCTCGTGGCCAAAGGGCTCCCAGGCGATGTGTTCGGCCCCCGCCGCCCTGGCCCAGGCCGCCAGGAAACGGGCGGTGACACCGGTAACCCGTCCTGTCAGGAGCACGGCAGATCCCGCGGCCCCCGCGACCGCCGCGGTGAACGCCTGCGTGGCCTCGTCCCAACTCGCGCCGTCCCACCCCGACTGGCCGTTCTGGCGGTTGGCGCGGCGCGGGCCCGACAGGCGGTCCGGGTCGTAGAGGTCCTGCAGCACCGAGTGGTTCAGGGATGACAGGCCTTGCGTTCCGCCGGGGAACCGCTCATTTGGGGCGACAGTGAGAACCCGGCCGTCCCTCACCCGTGCGTGGACCGGCACCTCCGTCGGACCGCCGTGGAGCACGGTGGCGTAGGTGTCCGAAACGCCAGGCGTGATGGTGTCATCCTGGACCAGGTGAGGGATCATCTTGTCGGCGAAGTCGGGCGGACCGCAGGCCGCGGCCGCGGCGGCTCCCGCGCCAGACGTACCCAAGACCTGCAAAAACCGGCGACGCGACGTCGCGCTGGCGCCGTTACGGTTACTGTCGACGGTAGTCGCCCCGGGGCTATCGCCGGCGGCGCATCCGCACGAGGCGCCGCAAACGCCCGTTTCCGAAGGGCGTTCCGGCGGCGTCATCCGCTCCGACCGCGAAATGCTAGTAGTGGCAAGCGGCGCAGTCCGTCGGGGCTCGGGTCTGTCCATAGTCGGTGTCGATGTTCAGCGGGTACAGACTGTGAGCCTGCCGCCCGACGGGATGTGCAGGTGCTCCGGCCTCTGCCGCTGCCTCGGCATGGGCCCGTGCCAGCAGATGATCGGTCGCAACATCGCCTTCTTCGGGATCGCCCCGGTGACAGTCAAGACACCAGCCCATCGTGAGCGGGGCCCATTGGTAAACGCGGTGCATTTCCTCGACCGGACCGTGGCAGGCCTGGCATTCCAGTCCGTTACGCAGATGAGCCTGATGGCTGAACTGAACGAACTCGGGAAGCTTGTACACCCATTCCCACTCCACTGCCTCGCCCCTGGCATCGTAGGCCCTGAGATCTTCGATCGGCGGAAGCCCGGTTCCGGCCACGCGGTGACATCCCATGCACACTTCCATCGACGGGATAATGCCAGAATCCGCCCGTTCCGTTCCCGTGTGGCAGTACATGCAGTCGATCTGCATGTCGGTAACGTGGAAGGCGTGGCTGAACGGGATCGGCTGGCGCGGACCCCTTGTCGCCCTCTCGTGGGCGGCGATGGCCCGCCACTGCGGCGGCTCGGAAGCCATGTCCCGGTCGCCCGCGTAGAGCCGGGCCTCATCGGCGGTGGCACCCTGACCCACTTCGGCGGGGTCTGCTTCCTGTTCCCGGGCCGATCCGCGTTCCTGCGATCCGCCGAACAGGGCCGCAGCGGGCAAGGCCCCAAGGAAGAAAACTCCGCCAAGGACGGTTGGGAGTTTTTGGGGTTTCTTCATCCGCCTCCGCCGGTGCGGACCGCGCCAGGGCGCGGCGCTAACATATTAGGGGAGTGCCATGATCCGATTTCCGATCCCGCGCCGGGAAGCTGCCCTTCTGGCCCCCGGTGCGCAAGAACCCGCACCCGCCAGAAGTCGCCGGGACGGGGTTCAGTTGACCCGGCCGTGGAGGTGTCCTTCATCCCCAGAAAGCGCGTCACCGGGATACCGGTCATGCACGCCAACACATCCAGAGGAGGCCGACGTTTGACATCCCCAACGAGATCGCAGCCGGAGCCCGCAACAGAGAACTGGGCCCCGGACGAAACATCCAGCCGCGCAACCCGGGCCCGGATAGACCGTTGGATCGAGCGGACCCCGGTCAGGCGTTGGCGTCCGAGCAGCTTTGCGGGGAGCGTGCCCGCGGCAGCGGAAGTGTGGCTGAAGTTGGAACTGTTCCAGCGCACGGGCTCCTACAAGGTGCGGGGGGCGCTCAACAACACCCTGTCGGCGAGCCCGGGGTCGCTGGCAGCCGGTGTAACCGCGGTGAGTGCCGGGAATCACGCGGTGGCGGCGGCCTGCGCGGCCCGGGAGGCCGAGGTCTCGGCAAAGGTGGTCATGCTCGCTTCGGCCAACCCTCTTCGCGTTCGCCGGTGCCGGGCACTGGGTGCCGAGATCGTGTTCGCCCCGGACGCGGCGGAGGCGTTCCGAATCGTTCGGCAGATTGAGGCCGACGAAGGGCGGCTTTACCTGCATCCGTACGAGGGCGTTGGGACCATTCTCGGAGCTTCGACCGTGGGCCTCGAGATCGCCGAGCAGATGCCGTGGCTCGATGCGTTGGTCATCCCGGTGGGGGGCGGGGGGTTGCTGGCGGGGACGGCGGCCGTCCTCAAGCAGATGTGCCCGTGGGTAACCATCTACGGAGTTGAGCCCGTTGGAGCAGACTCGATGCGGCGCAGCCTGGAGGCGGGGCGGCCGACGGCCATCGAGGCCGTGCGGACCATCGCCGACAGCCTCGGCGCGCCCTACGCCGAACCGATCGGGTTCTCGCTGGCGCGGAGGTTCGTCGACGAGATCGTGCTCGTGGAAGACGATGAAATGCGCCGCGCGATGCGATTCCTGTTCGAAGACGCCAAACTCGTCACAGAACCGGCGTCGGCCGCCCCCTTCGCCGCCCTGTGCGGGCCTCTGCGCGACCGCCTGGCCGGCAAGCAGGCGGGCCTGCTTCTGTCAGGCGCGAATATCGACCTCGCCACGTTCCGCGAACACATCGAAGCCGCGCCCGATCCCTAGCAACCCCCAGTGAGACACGCCTGCCGGTTACCTGATCGTCGTGAACGCCCCGAAGCCGCCCTTCCCGTCCAGCAGGAGCACGTCGTACGGGCGAACGGACCCGTCGGGCGACTCCATCCCCGGTGACCCGGCTGGCATTCCCGGCACGGCGAGCCCGGCGGCGTCAGGTGGATCGGCCAGGAACTGCGCAATCACAGTCGGTGGGATGTGCCCCTCGAAGGCGTGCTCTCCGATCAGGGCAGTATGGCAAGAGGCGGTCTGCCGGGTCAGACCGTACTGGCCTCGCTCGACAAGGGAGAGCGACCGGTCGACGGCCTCGACCTCGAACCCCGCCAGTTCCATGTGCCGGATCCAAAGCTGGCAGCAACCGCAGGTTGGGTTCTTGTAAACCGTCACAACGGGCGCGGCATCCACGGCCTGGCGGAGAGCGGGATCGGCGTCAATCGACCGGGCGCTGGCGTGAGCGGCGACCCAACCCGGCGTGCCCTCCTCCAGGTTCCAGTCGGTCCAACCGCGGCCGATCGAGGCCGGTTGGTCTCCGGCGGCCAGGGACGCGGCCTGCTCGGCACTTCGGTTCTCTTCGGATGCATCGCCGCAGGCTGCAACGATGACCGCAGCCCCGGCGGCGACGGCGAACACGGCCGAGGACAACTCGGGGGAACAGGACAGGCGGAACGGGCGGGTCTTTGGCATTGTTGTCTTGCTCGCGGGACTTGGCGGTTGTCTTGTGCGGGGCGGGGGGGCTCTTGTTGTGCGGCGTTCACGGTGAGTCAACGCCGGTTCGCCTGTTTCCGGGCGACAGGGTACCGGAACGGGCCAACATGCATACTATTACCTTCGGCTATCAAACCGGTGTCAAAAATACTGTGCCCGGCGGCAAACCACGGTCCCTGCACCCTGGGTCAACTGCGGAGGAGTTGCGAATTTGGAGATCCTGGGCGTCGACTGGTCGCTGATTGAGCAGTGGTGGATGCAGGTGGTGGCATATGCCGAAACCCGCTGGTTGCCGACGCTGCTGGTTATGGCGGCGGCCCTGCTGGTCCGGTGGCTGGCGAGGCAGGTTCTCAAGATCGTCGACCGGGTTCTGGCCAAACGAACGGCCACCACGCTCGACGATCACGGGGTCAAACTTCTGCACAGCCTGGCCAACGTCGGGGCAATGACTTGGGCTGTCTGGAGGATTCTCGGTCTGTGGGGAGGCGACCAGGCGGCGACGTGGTCCCTCGCGGTGGGCGTGGCCTGGGCGTTCTTCCCCCTGGCTCGGTTCGTGAGCGACGCGCTGGCCGCGCTGGAGGGCCAGATCATGGCCCGCACGGGTGCCCAGCTCGGGCAAACCGCGCTGCCGCTCGTCAACCGGGTGGTCCGTTTCGTGGTGATCGGGGCCGGCGTGTTGATCGCCCTCCATCAGGTGGGTGTGACCATCGCCCCGTTGATGGCCGGTGCCGGTGTGGTGGGCTTGGCGTTTTCCCTGGCCGCCCGCGACACGCTTTCGAATCTGATTGCCGGAGTTCTGTTGATCATCGACCGGCCGTTTCAGGTCGGCGACCGGATCGAACTCTGGACGGCCCCGACGGAAACCGGCACCTGGGGCGATGTGATCGAGGTAGGTCTGCGCGCCACCAAGATCCGCAATCCCGACAACTTGGTGGTGGTGGTGCCGAATAACGAGATCATGCGCCGCGACATCGTCAACTATACAATGGCGGGCTCGGCCATTCGGCTGCGGATCCCGTACACGGTTTCCTACGAAGCCGATATCGAGAGGGCGAAGCAAATCCTGCGCGGCATTGCGCTGGAGGTAGCGGGCGTGAAGGCGGACCCGGACCCGGTGGTAATCGTGCGGGGATTCGGACCCAGCGAGGTGCGGCTCGAATTGCGGATCTGGATTTCGCAGGCCAGGGAGCGCCGGCGGGTGGGCGACGAGATAACCGAGAAGGTGTTGACCGCCTTCGCCGATGCCGAAATCGAGATTCCGTACCCGAAGCGCGAGCTGTTGGTTCGAGACTCCAGGGGCCTCTTGCCCGCCGCGGTCCCTTCTTCCCCGCCCCGGGACGACCTCTGAGCGCTTGCCGGGTGTGGTCTGCCGCGGCGGCGCTGGCGCTCGGTGCGGGCTTGGCGACCGCGGGTGCCGCGAAGGTTGCCGCGCAGGGCATTCAACTCCCCTCGCGCGCAGCCGGTACGGTGTTCCTGAACGCCACGCTGGTTGACGGCAGGTCTCCGGACAGTCGCTCGGGAGTCAACATTCTGGTGGCCGCCGGGCGAATTCGGGAGATCGGCAGCGATCTGTCGGATGACGTCATTCCCGAGGATGAAGTGATCGACCTGGGGGGCGCGTTCGTGGTCCCGGGATTTGTGGATGTCCACGCGGGTGCGCGCACCGAGGCCGACCTCCGCGCTCTGGCCGAACACGGGATCCTGGCAGTGCGCGACGGGACCGTGACCGATGCGATCTGGCGGCAGAACGGCCGGGAGTCGCCGGGCCGCGGCCTGGTGGCGCGGCGCTTCGCGGGAGGCCCCGTGCTGGGCGGGCGGGCGGCGGCACCGGGTGACGATTCCCCCGGCTCAGAGCAATTTGCCGCCCAGATCGAGCGCCAGCGGCAAGAGGGTGCCGGATTCATCACGATCGGCCCCGGCCTGCCCGCCGAACTATTGGTGTCAGTGGCGCGGTCGGCCAGGCGGGCCGAGCTGCCGCTTTGGACAGACCGGCGCGGCGGAACCGGATGGCTCTTGTCGGTACGGGCCGGCACCGACGTGGTAACGGGACTTCTGTCCGGAGATCCTGACATGGTCGCCGCGGAAATTGTCGCGGGCGGCCCGCTTGCCGAGTGGCTGCGGGGGCTCGATCCGCACGGCGAAGCGGCAGATCTGGCGCTGGGGGCGTTGCTCAGCCGCGACGCTCTGGTGGTGCCGCTTCTTGTTGCCGCGGGGCCCGAAGTCAGGGAGGACCCGGAGGCTTGGGCCAACGCCGTTTCGCTGGCGGCAAGGCTGGTAGATTCCAGCGTCCGCATGGCGGTCGGATCGGACTCCCCGGCGGCGGGCGATTTCGGTGCCGCGTTCCACCTGGAACTGGAACTGCTGCAGGAAATCGGCATTCCCCCCGTCGAAATAATCGGGATGGCGACCCGGATCGGTGCTGCTGCGATCGGCGAACTCCACGAACGGGGCACGCTCGAGGTCGGCAAGCGGGCGGATTTTGTCGTGCTGGACGGCAACCCACTTGCCGACATCCGTAACGCGCGGCGCATCGCGATGGTGGTCGCCGCGGGAAGGGCCTGGCGGGAAGAGCCCGAAGGTGTTTGGACTGAAGTGAGGATGTATTGACCGGGCCAAGCCCGGCGCGGTCAACAGGAGCTGGCCGAGAACCGGAGGCTGGGAGTGCGCATCGACAAATCTGATACCGCCATGACCAAGGGGCGCAGGCTTGCCGCCATGTTGGGCGCGTCGGCGGCCGCCGCCTGGGGCGCACATCCCGCCCCTGTATCGGCGCAGGACTTTTCAGACGTTGAGTTTGAGGTGATTCACATGTCGGGGAACGTCTGGGCGCTCATTTCCGGCCGGGGCGGCAACATAGGTGTCTCGTCGGGTCCGGACGGCACGGTCATGGTGGATGATCAGTTCGCCCCCCTGGCGGACAAGATCAGGGCGGCGCTTATGGAAGTGGGGCAGTCGGAAGAAGCCGCGAACCCGCGGTTCCTGATCAACACCCACTGGCACGGCGACCACACGGGGGGGAATGAAGAGTTTGGCCCCGAATCGGCGATCATCGCGCACACCAACGTGCGGCGGCGTCTGGCGGAGCCCCGGCAGGGCGCCAACGGCGTTATCCCCGGGGCTCCGCCAGACGCCCTCCCCGTGGTCACCTTCGACGATGCGGTGTCGATCCACTTCAACGGGGAAGAAATCAGGGCCATCCACATTCCGCACGGGCACACCGACGGCGATGTGGTGGTGCACTTCACGGGGTCGAACGTCATCCACATGGGCGACAACTTCTTTGCCGGCAGGTTTCCGTTCATCGACTTGGCCAGCGGGGGTTCCGCCGAGGGACTCGTCAGGGGAATTGACCAAGTAATCCAAACGGTCCCGGCGGATATTCAGATCATTCCCGGCCACGGTCCTCTGTCTAATGTGGACGACCTCCGGGTTTACCTGCGCATGTTGAGGGAGAACCTGGAGATGGTGCGCGGCAAGATGGGCGAGGGACAGTCGCTCGAGCAGATACAGACGGCGGGCGTATCCGAGGAGTGGGACGGGTGGGGGGACGGATTCATCAGTACCGACCGATTCCTTGCCACTCTCTTCCAGAGTTTGTCTGAGTCCGGCGGAGAGTCGAGCGGAGGCTGAACGTGGCGGGTGAAAACGGCGGCAGCGGCGAGGCGGGCGTGGACGGTTACAACGCGGGTTACGCGGAAGACCTTCTGGAGCGCCAGCTGCGCGATTCGGGCGTCGAACCTCCTTCGCTGCTGGACTGGAACCGCCTGGCCGCAGCCGGTTGGGGAGAGAGCTGGCCCGAGGCCCCCGATGACCCGGCCGGCGGAACACTCGCGGCGGCACCCGAAAAAACGCCCGACATTTCCGCGGGAACGTCCGAGACCGTCCGCGAGGGTGCCGACCACGTGCCCGATCAGGCGGATCTCAGGCGTGCGGCCATTGCGGGTGCCATGGTCGAGGCGCTCCGGGAATACGGTCACCTGGCCGCGACGGTAGACCCGCTCGGCTCGAAGCCGCCGGGCCATCCAATGCTCACCGCCGATTTCCACGGCATCACCAGGAACGAGCTGGCCCGCGTCCCGGCCGCCGCGATCGAGATGAGCCGGTTCGGCGACACGGCGCTGCAGGCGCTGACACGCCTTGAGACCATCTATACCGGCGATATCGGGTACGAGCTGGACCAGATGGAAATCCCGGCACAGCGCTACTGGCTGGTCGACTACATCGAGGCGGGCGAGCACCTGAAGCCTCTTTCCCGCGAACAATCGCGGCGCACCCTGGAGTGGCTGACCCGGGTCGAGGAGCTGGAGCGCAGTCTGCACCGCGCCTACATTGGGAAAACGCGGTTTTCGTTAGAGGGGCTCTGCGCGCTCGTTCCCATGATTCGGGCGATCATAGCCGACTCGGCGGCCAAGGGCGGGCGACAGGCCATTCTCGGCATGGCGCACAGGGGACGCCTGAACGTTCTGGCGCATGTGATCGGCCTCCCCTACTCCGGGATCTTCGCCGAATTCGAGGAGCAGATCAGCCGGGGCCTCCAGACCGCGCTGCCCGAACACGGTTCCGGCGACGTCAAGTACCACGTCGGCGGAAAGTCGCTGGTGGAGGAAGACGGGGTCTCGATGACGGTGAGTCTGGCTCCCAACCCAAGCCACCTGGAGCACGTGAATCCGGTGGTCACCGGGATGGCGCGGGCGGTGCGCGACAGGCTGACCGGGGGAGACGGGACGACCCCCGACACTGCGGTCCTTCCTCTGCTCATCCACGGCGATGCGTCGTTCGCCGGGCAGGGTGTCGTGGCCGAGACGCTGAATCTGTGCCGGCTCTCCAGCTACGAGACGGGCGGCACTATTCACATCATCGCCAATAACCAGCTCGGCTTCACCACGCTTCCGGGCGACGGGCGTTCCACCCGCTATGCCAGCGACCTGGCGCTGGGATTTCGCATGCCCGTCATCCACGTGAACGCCGACAATCCCGATGCCTGCCTGGCGGTGGCGAAACTTGCCGTCGACTACCGGTTCAGTTTCGGCGAAGACATAGTCATCGACCTGGTGGGATACCGGAAGTACGGACACAACGAGGGCGACGAACCGGGCTACACCCAGCCCCGGATGTACCAGCGGATCGCGAAGCACCCGAGCGTTCGGAAACTGTACGCCAGGCAGCTGTCGGAACAGGGCATCGTGCCCGACCAGGAAGCCGCCGCCATGGCAGAGGCCGCCGCTGCCGAGCTGGCGGAGGCGCGCCAATCGGTGATCGATGCTGAACCGCATTCCGAAGACCCGCCCGGCCCCAATCTGGAGTGGCTCACGGCGCCTGCCGAAGCCCCGATAGACACCTCGATCGGTGCAGAGAAGCTCCGGTCGCTGAACACGGCGCTGCACGAGACGCCGGAGGGGTTCAGGTTGTTCGGGAAACTGGCCCGCCAGCTGAAACGGCGCGAAGAATCAATGGAGTCGGGAATCGACTGGGCCCACGCCGAGGCACTCGCTCTGGCCGGACTGCTCGACCAGGGAGTGTCGGTCCGCCTGACCGGAGAGGACACCGAACGGGGCACGTTCAGCCACAGGCACGCGGTCCTCCACGAAGCGGAGAGCGGAGAGCGCCACGTTCCGCTGGCCGACATCGCGGGCAAGGGTGCCCGCTTTGAGATATCGAACAGCCCGCTCTCCGAGGTTGCGGCGCTGGGGTTTGAGTACGGCTATTCCACCGTGGCCCAGGATACGCTGGTCGCGTGGGAGGCGCAGTACGGCGATTTCGTCAACGTGGGACAGGCGATGATCGACCAGTTCGTGGTGTCGGGGCGCGAGAAGTGGGGGCAGGAATCCCGGCTCACGCTGCTGCTTCCCCACGGGCACGAGGGCGCGGGCCCCGAGCACTCCAGCGGCCGGGTCGAGCGGTTCCTGCAGTTGGCCGCTGAGCAAAACATCCGGGTGGCCAACTGCACCACGCCGGCACAGTACTTCCACCTGCTGCGCTGGCAGGCCCTGCGTCCCACCCGGCGGCCGTTGGTGATAATGACACCCAAGAGCCTCCTTCGGAACCCGCTGGCGCGCTCGGGCCTGAGCGAGCTTTCGGAGGGGTCGTTCCAACCCGTGATCAGCGGGGTTGGGGCGGCGGGGCGGCGAACCAGGCGCGTGATTCTGTGTACCGGCAAGATCTACTACGATCTGATTGGCGCCCCCGAGGTGCCCGGCGACATCGCGATCATCCGTATCGAGATGCTGTACCCGTTCCCCGAGCAGGCTCTGAAAGCGGCCCTGGAGCCGTTCTCGGAGTCGGTTGAGGTGTGCTGGGTACAGGAAGAACCGCGAAACATGGGTGCCTGGACCTTCGCCAGGCCGCTGATTCGCGAGGCGTCAGGCCGCGACCCGCTCTACATCGGCCGGTACGGTCGGGCGAGCCCCGCCGAGGGTTACTCCGGGCGGCACGTGCGCAGGCAGAAAGCGATCATCGCCGCAGCCCTGGGCTAGCTGCTAGTCGTCCTCCGTCAGATTCGAGTCGGCCATTAGAACGAACTCGGGGTAAGCGTCGATCCCAAGTTCAACCGCATCCTGACCGATATCCTCGGCCTGCATGCTGATCCGTACGCCGATCATCTTGTCCAGCACCGCCCATATGACCCAGGAGACAATGAACACGAACGCGCCGACGGAGACCACTCCGATCAACTGCACCATCAGGTTGGCGCCCGTCGCGATGGCGGCGGCCAGCGTGCCCCAGATTCCGCCAAACAGGTGAGCGGGAATCGCGCCCACTACGTCGTCGATCTTCAATTCGTCCAGCAACCGGATCCCCAGCGTGCAGACCACCGAACCGATTCCGCCGATCACAATCGCCCAAACGGGCTCGGTCATCGTGGGGCCGGCCGTAATGGCCACCAGCCCGGCGATGCCGCCGTTAAGCGTGGCGAACAGGTCCCGGCGTCCCAGCACCGGCTTGGAGACGAAGAACGACGCGATGACCCCGGCCGCCGCAGCCAGGTTCGTGTTGACGATGACCGTGCTCATGGTCACGGCCGAGGCGGCATCGCCGCGCGCTAGCACGGAACCGCCGTTGAACCCAAACCACCCGAGCCAGAGGATGAACACGCCCAGCGTAACAATTGGAATGTTGGACGGCGGCGTGGCGCGGACCGTTCCGTCCTTGCCGAACTTCCCGGTCCGTGCACCCACAACCAGAGCCCCGGCCAGGGCCGCCCATCCACCCGTTGAGTGGACTATCGTGGAACCGGCGATGTCCGAGAAACCACGCTTCATCAACCAACCACCCTCGCCCCAAGTCCAAGCGCCGACGATGGGGTAGATAAGAGTGACCAGGAGCGCGGTGAAAATGAAGAACGGCCACAGCCGGACCCTCTCGGCCAGTGCGCCCGACACGATTGAGGCGGTGGTGGCAACGAAAACCATCTGGAAGAACCAGTTGGACATTTCCGATTGACCACTTTCGACAACCGCGGGCGCGGCGGCCTCAACACACGCCGCGTCCACGCACCCCATCAAGGCTACTTCGGCTTCAGAGGGCCCGACGAAGAACTGAAACGAACCGATGAGACCCGAGACATCCACATACATCAGGTTGTAGCCGAGCGTGAAGTACCCAATGCCGGCAATGGCATACAGCCCAAAGTTCTTGAGACAAATGACCGAGGCGTTCTTCGTGCGTACCGAACCCGACTCAAGCATGCAGAAGCCCGCGCACATCCACATCACCAGGGCGCCCCAGATCAGGTAGGAAAACGACTTGAGCACGAAAGACATTTCTGCGCCGCCCATGTGATTGCCCCCTGCGCGAATGGTTCCTTGCGGCTGACCTCCCTGTTATCGCGGCCCGCCTCTTGCTACCGCAACACCGTGCAGCCGGTTGAAATCTATCTGCGAACCGCGGCTACCTGACTCGCGCATGGCCGGCCCGTCGCCCGCCTTGGAGGCAGATGGCAACCAGGGGCGGATTGCAATTCAGTCGGGCACATTTTCAACGTAGTAACCGGACGAATTGTTGTCCACCAAAACCCTCTCCCAGATCCGCCCGGCGCTGCACGCCTCGGCCGGCCCGAGCTGTAGATTGCCGCCACCCGGAGCCCGCGTCCCAAGTGCGGTGGGTCCGCTACGGACGGCGCCGCAACCACCAACCGGTCGAATCGGCCCAGCCCGACAGGCAAACCTTGATCACGGAAAACACAGCGACCCTCGATTCGCCCGCCGAGGTGCTGGCCCGACTTGCCGGCGTGCAGGACCGGGTGGAAGCCGAGGTGGGCAAGCAGATCATTGGCCATCGCGGCACCCTTCACAAGTTGCTCGTCACCCTGCTCGCCAACGGCCACGCCCTGCTGGTCGGAGTGCCCGGGTTGGCCAAGACGCTGCTCGTGTCGACGCTTGCCAAGGCACTCGATCTGGAGTTCAGTCGTATTCAGTTCACGCCGGATCTCATGCCGTCCGACATCACCGGGACCGAGGTGCTGCGGGAGGATCCGCAGACCGGGCGCCGCAGTTTTCAGTTCTTGAAGGGCCCCGTTTTCGCCAACATCATTCTGGCCGACGAGGTGAACCGGACTCCTCCCAAGACCCAGGCGGCGCTGCTGCAGGCGATGCAGGAGACCGAGGTAACCGTCGGCCCCGAGACCTTCGCCCTTCCGCAGCCCTTCTTTGTTCTGGCGACGCAGAATCCGATCGAACAAGAAGGCACGTACCCGCTTCCCGAGGCGCAGCTCGACCGGTTCATGTTTGAACTTCGGATCGGGTACCCCGATGCCGACGACGAAGCGGCGGTGGCCATGCTGACCACGGGCAGCGAGCCGCCGGAGGTGCATCCTGCGGTAACCGGCGCGGAACTGGCAAATTACCAGGCGCTGGTTCGGGCGATTCCCGTTGCCCCCTCGGTGGTGGAGTACGCAGTTGGGCTGGCGCGGTCCACCCGCCCGGGGGCCAGGAGGGCGCCGGATTTCGTGAGGAACATGGTGGCATGGGGCGCGGGTCCGAGGGCCTCACAGCACATGGTGTTGGCTGCCAAGGCCCGTGCCGCTCTGGACGGCCGCCCGTCACCCAACCTCGACGACGTAAGGGCCGTCGCGCCCGATGTGCTGCGTCACAGAGTTGTGCCGGGGTTTGAGGCGGAGGCCGAGGGGGTTTCGGCCGACAACATTATCAGCAGGGTGATCGAGGGAAGCGCGGCTGGTTAGGTGCGCGCGGGGCGAGCTAGCCCCTACCCATCTGGAGATCCGGTTTTGGCCGCCAAAACTTCTACGGTGTACGTCTTGAGCACGTCCGCATCGCGATGCCGAGAGGCTGTCCCAAACGTAGTTGGAGGTTGCGGTGGCTCTCGGTCGATTCATGCTACGCGGCGAGATTCTGATTTACATGTCGTTGTGAGCGTTTAGTTTACGGGATTCGGCGGGCGGATTCCCGCTGATTGACTCCCGCCGATTGGTTTTGGGTGAGGCACGGACCCTCGGACGACTGTCCAAAGCCTTCCTGAGTTGTACCGCGTCGGCCTGCTGGTAGCGGCGCAGCACAGTCTGGGCCTCCTTCCAGCCGTTGAACCCCCGTCTGTCGTGCCGCCTGAAATAGGACCGGGATCGCCATCGGAATCCCCGATGCGAAACCTTCGGCTCGGAATCGAGCCGCCAACCCTTTTCGCGAGTCATGCGCTGGTCAGGACGGCCACGCTTTGCTCATCGAATTCGCCGCGCTCAAGCAGGAGCACCCAGTCTAAGCCCGCGTCGAGGAGAGTCGAGCGAGCCGGGATGGTGACCCCACGAAGCCAGAGCCCATCCGGACCCAACAGGTGGAGTTCCCGCTGCGGCGTTGCCCAGCCGTAGACAGTCACCCAAACACTCCCGTCCGGTAGCGTCAGGAGCCCATCCGATTCGTAGGCGGGGAAGCGATCCGGCAGATCGTCCCGAATGCCGGGCCAGCGCTCCCGCTCGAAGCGCCGCCGCTCCGCAGGGGTATCGTACCGCGCCACATAGGCACTTAGGAACCGGTCCCGATGCCCGCCGGTGACTTCGAGGGTCGGGCCTGCCCACCGCGCGACGCGGGTTATGCGGCCGGTCCAGTCAACGTGTTCGAGTTCGTAGTCGTCGGCCGAGCCGTACCACACGCCGGTCGGCGCGGCCGCGAAGGCCAAGCTCCTGCCCCAATTCGCCGGACCGGTAGTGTGGCCATGGACTCGGCGCTCCGTTCCGGGGATTCCCTGCGCCAGTGTTACCACGCCGTCATCCCGTTCCCAACTCAGCGTCATGTTCCAACGATATGCCTCACCGTCGCCTATCCTCTGTTCGATGCCCCACTCTTCGTCCGGCCACGGAAGAAAAACCAGATTGCCGTCGGGCGAGCAGGTGGGGCTGCCATACGGTTGCACTCCGGTCTCGGCAAGGTTGCCGTCTCGGTCCAGCCTCGTGATGCGGTCCAATTTCCAGTCGAACACCGTGATCGCTGTCCCCGGACAGCCGCGGAGCAACCGAACTCCTCCGTACTCGCCCGGCCCCTCACCCCACCGTCCGCTTGTCCAAACATGGCGGCCCCGAGCGTCGAACATCCGGATCTCGTAGCTCTGCTCGTCCGCCACGACGATGCTGCCGTCCTCCAGCCGGACGCCGCCTCCTATGTTGCTGAACAGGAATTCGTCGGGGCCATCGAGCAAGCCAACACGCACCAGCGGCTCGTCGGCGAGCACCAGTTCCGCCTCGCGGGGGGAATCGCTCTCCACGATGGTTTGAGGAACGACGATTGCTGCAACGTCGGTGATGTCGCAGGCCAAGACGAGCAAGGCAAAGAGTGTGGTTAGGGTGAGACGGGGGGCGGCCATGTGGGGCACTCCTGAACTGAATGAGGCGGAAAGCCGAAGAACTGTCACTTGGTAAGACGTTCCGTGCGGGCTCAGGGTTGTGCAAAGGGTCGAGCGACTCGGGCCGGGCCGCTTGGTGGGCCGTCGCGTTCGCCGCCGAGCAAACATCGCGGCGCGCCCAATGCGCGACCGGGGCCGACCACCGCCCGCGCACTCCAAGTGTATCCCTGCGGGCGTTGTTGGGGATCGAAGGGGCGGAGCCCCTCGTCGGCCCTGCCGGAGACATGCGAAGCGTGGCCACGGAAGGTAGGCTTGTGTGGACGCCCCCGATAACGCAAGCATTTCTTTGCCGGCTCGGTGCCTGTGGTCAGGTGCTGTCGTCTATCCGGCCTGTTGGTGCAGCCTGTCGTGTCTGAGGCCGCTGGCCCGTTTGGAGATCCGATGAATAAGGCAGGATTAGCCTCTCCCGTAAGGGGCGAATGAGCGTTCCAGTTCCTCACATAGAATGACGAGTACCACCGTCTCGGACGTGTGCTCGTGCGATTCACTCCTCGTCCGATTGCCTCGAAACGCCAACCGAGACGGTTAGATCAAGCGCACGGGCCCGAGGCGCGCTTCAGCCACGCCTCGGGGCCCGTGCGTGAAGCCACCCCGACCCCGTCATTATCAGCACAAGTTCTTGGGACGCCAGGGTGGCGCAGATCGCTACTCCGCTGAGACCCGGTCAAGCAGCTTCTGGCCGACGGGAAAATGCGCGATGACCGCCCCCTCGCAGTTCATGACCTGAACGGCTGACCGTTCCACGTTGAGCGCTGTGCTCTGCGTATGGTCCGCGAGCAGGTCCTTGACGGCCTGGACATCCTTCGCTTCGATCGAGCCGCGGAGTCAGTCCATGTCAACCATGGCGAACGTTCCTCCACCGTCCGGGTCCGGGCAGGCGGGTCCGTGCATCGTCCAGCAGGTACCCGGCTTGCACTCCATGTCCAGATGGACGCCGCCATTCCAAGTGAAATTCTCGAGGAAGGTTTCCCAGGCGTCGTGCTCTCCACCCGGGCAGCCGTAGGTGCTACAGAAGATGCAGTCCCCCGCATCCACCATTTGAGATGGCCACCGCCTCGGCGGCCTTGGTGCTGGGCGCCTGCAGGGTGAACCCTATCCCTGCGAGCAAGCCCACCACTAAAACTGAGAACTTCTTCATGCTATCTCCTTTGCTGGAGAAGAGTGGGTTTCCACACGTCGTATGCGACGGTGGTAAGGATTGTGTCCACGGGAGACACAAGAATCTTGGATGGAGGACGATACCAAAGCGTCTCACTGAATCGCCGGCTTGCCAGCACACGCCCCGAGCCAGGGTCCACGACCTCAATCACCCAGTCGTAAAGCCGGTTCCTTTCCTGCACGTCGAGGGAACGTTCCTGGTTGGCGCGGGGCGAAGGTTCCCAGTCGACATCCGCATCGCGAACGATGGTCCAGACAAGCCCATCCTCATCTTCCCACAGCCCCGCGACCAGCGGAGGTGGGCGCACCGTCTCATCGGTGTACGGCTCGATAGACTCACGGAACCAGTCGGACGGAATCCGGGTCGACTGTAGCTGTTCTCCCGTAGACGGGTCCCAGCGCTCCAGAAGATACCTGGCGGGAGCCATCGCCCAGACCGTGCCGTCCTGGCCCAGCGCCACCTTTCGGGTCAGGATGTGATCCAAATCCGGGCGATACTGCGGTTCGTCGGTGCCGAAGGATCGAACCACCCGGCCCTCTCGATCGACCACATGCAGGGGATAGCCGATCGTCTCACTTCTCCCGATCTGCCGGCCCACGAGGAAGGATCCATCAGGCATCACGAGATCTGGAGGAAAAGGCATTGGAAGTGTCCCGGCCGGGGCGCGGTCGGGGCCGAACATCATGATGCGTCCCTGTCCCAAATCCGGAGCGAACAACGTATCGCCCGATCCAGCGATTACAGTGCGCAATCGTTGCAACTCCCCCGGCCCTTGGCCCGCCCGCCCGATCACCCCGACGAGGCGACCATCCTGACCGAACTCCGCGATCCGTGTCATATCGAAGCTTGCCGACACGAACGTCCTTGCTTCGGTCTCCTGTAGCCACACCACGGATGTCGGCAGAATACCGGGGTCGTCCGCGTCGGTGATGCGTGTGATGTGTTCGAGTTCGATCCGGCAGTCGCCCGAAGCGCATGGGCCGGAAGCTTCAGGCGGGGGCGTCTCCGCAACGCATCCCGCGAGAACCACGCAAAGTAGAACGATCCAAGAAGGCGGACGCCGTGGCCGTCTCGAAATCATCCGAGCAAGTGCTGGCTCCATCACTACCTCCGATCTCGTGTCATGATCAGTCCAAGATCTGATCTCATGGCTTGTTTGCCAATGACTGTGGCGTACAACGAGCGGCGCGCGACCGGCCGGGAGATCGCCGGGGTGTTGCGGATGAGCGCGCGCAGGGTGGACCGGGTCAAGAAGCGGTTTGTGGACGAGGGTCTGGACGCGGCGCTTGGGTTCGCAAGGCAGACGGGGAATTCGAGGCGCGCCTCGTCGCGCTCAGCTGCGGCGATCCGCCCGAGGGGCGCGCGCAGTGGTCACTGCGCCTGCTGGCGGACCGCGCGGTGGAACTCGGCTATATCGACAGCGTCTCGCACGAGACGGTGCGGCGGGTCCTAAAAAAAACGCCATCAAACCGTGGCGGCGCATCGGCTGGGTGATCCCGCCCCAGCGCAACGCCGACTTCGCAGCGGGCATGGAGCGGGTGCTCGACGTCTACCGGCGTCCGTACGATGCGAACTTCCCGGTGGTGTGCATGGACGAGACGCCGCGCCA
>JAGWBR010000025.1 GCA_021295785.1 Gemmatimonadota bacterium | reverse complement strand
CTCCCCGCGACTGTCTCGCGAGGGTGTCCACCCCACCCCCTACCCGCTGCGGCTGGCCGGGGGCGAAAGACACTCACCCAGGGGGGGACATTCCTAGTCGGGGCAGCCGAGGCCGATCATCCGGCCCGTTGGAGAGGTCACGGTCGCTGCGGGGTAGTTCGTCTACACGAGGTCCGACAGGCCCGAGGTCACCTGGCGTCTGCCGGACACACGGTAGAGCAGATCGTGCGCTGGCGGCCCGAGCCCAACCTGCTGACCGAGGAACTCCTGGACGCCAGCGAGGACGGGTTCCCGGTCTGCCGACAAGCACGACGCAGCCGGTCTCGACACTTTGTCCATCAGACCTATCCACCACGCTGCCTCACCCCACCTCCACCTCATCCACCTCGAACACGTAGACCCCCACCGGTCCCTCCGCCACAAACGCCAGCCCCGCGATGAGCTCCGACGTGGCCGTCGGGAAGTCTTCCAAGCGGATCTCCACCTGAGTCCACTCATCGGGCGAGATGAACGTCACGGTGGGTGGCGGCCCGGCCGGGGCCGCGCCGGTTCCCGAGTTGGGAGCGTCCGTGCCCGCGACTAGGCGCACTCCGGCCGCGCGCAGACGCCGGACGTTCTCCATCGCCACTCTTGCACCCTCCGTCAGGCTGCCCGAGAAGCGATCAACGAGTGTCTGGCGCTGCATCGGTGAGAGCAGCGGTTCGTCCGTCTCCTTTACCAGTTGCGCCACGGCGGAGTCCTTGGCCTTGCGGGCTCCCACCCACCCCGCCGCCTCGTCCGGGTCGGCGAGAGTCTGCACGGAGGTCTCGTGTTGCGTGCCGTCACCGTCCGGGGCGGTCGCGGCCAGCCGGCGGAAAAGGTCCTCGGGCAGGTCGAGCCTCAGACCAGCCTGCCGGATCCGCCCGTCCTCGACCCACACGTCCCAGCCGTGCCGAAAGACCTCGCCGTCGAAGAGCGTGACATCCACGATCGCGAAGTTCTCTTCGTGCGTCCCCGGAGCCGGCCCGTCGGCGACCTCCGGGACCGGCAGCGTGGCCAGGACCGCGACGAACACCGCGATTCCGACCAGGATCCAGGTAAGGCTGCGCGGGCCGGGCCGATCTGTCTTCGGCATCACTTTCCTCCCAGCGCGAAGGTGCCCGCGCGGCGGAACCCCAACCTCGCGACCGCGAGAAAAACGAGCGTCTCGGCCATCAGAATCGCCACGTGCAACGGGACCGACTGCCCCGCGTCCATGGCGACGACCTTGAGCGCGAGTTGCGCGTGGTGATAGGCGGGAAGCGCCAAGGCGATGTCCTGCATGATTTCCGGGAACATATAGACGGGGAGCCAGAGCCCGGAGAGCATGGCCATGGGCAGGAAGACGAGGTTGACCACGGCGACGGCCGAGCGTCCCCTGGCCCACGCGCCGACCGCCAAGCCCAGGGCGCAGAACGGGATCACGCCGGCGAGCAGCACCCCGGCCAGCGCGAACCACTGCCAGCGGTAGAGCGCCACGCCGGCTGCTTGGGAGGCCAGCAGGAACAGGCCGAGCACGACCGCCGTGCCGAAGATCAGCGCCGCCATCACCTTGGCGAACAGATAGGCGCCGACTGGCATGGGTGTGGTCTGCTTGAGGAGCAGGACGCCGGTGTCGCGCTCGTTCGCGAGCCCGACCCCGAAGCCGAAGAGCGCGGGGCCCAGGACGCCGAAAACGCCGTAGGTCGCCAGCACGTACGTCGGTACGGCCAGCGACGGGCCGCCCGTGCCCATGATCACACCGAAGAACAGGTATAAGATGAGCGGGAATACCAGCGTGGGGATGGCGAACGCGGGCTCCCGCAGCACCTCCACGACCTGGAAGCGCGCCTCCAGCAGGTAGATGTGAAGGCGTCGGGCCGGGCTGAGCCGACGTGTGCCGCGAACTTGCACCAATGCGCCCCCGCCTTTGCCGGCGGTTTCCGCCCCACGGGTCATCCCGCCCCCTCCTTTCCTTCCCTCGTCAGCGCGAGAAACGCCTCCTCGAGCCCGGCAGAGACCACCGTCAGATCCGCCAGCCCCCGGTCGCGGCCGAGCAGCTCCCGGACCAACTCCTCGGGCCGCGTCGTCAAAACCTCCAGGTGCTGGCCACGGGTCCCGACCTTGAGGAAACCGGGCATGCGCGTAACCTCCTCGGGTCCGATCCGTGTGACGCAGCGCACCAGGCGCCCCGCCGTGCGCGACTTGATCTCCGCGGGGGTCCCTTGGGCTATCCGTCGCCCGTTGTGGACAACCACCACGCGGTCAGCGAGCGCGTCCGCCTCGTCCAGGTTGTGGGTCGTGAGCACGGTAGTGCGCCCAGACTCCCTGAGGGCCCGGATTTCGCTCCATAGCCGGTGCCGGGCATCGACATCGAGCCCAGTCGTGGGCTCATCCAGGAACAGCAGCTCCGGATCGCCCGCCAGCGCCAGCGCAAACATCACGCGCTGCTTCTGGCCGCCCGAGAGCTTGCCATATCGGCGCCGGGCAAGATCCTCGAGGCCCGCCATGGCCATCAGTCGGGACGCCGGGAGCGGCGCGGGATAGTAGGCACGGAACAGCTCGATGTGCTCGCGCACCGTCAGGTTCGCGGAAATGCCCGAGATCTGCAGCATCGCCCCGCGGCGTACCCGCACTTCGGCCGCTCCCGGCGCAGAGCCGAAGACGCTAACCACGCCCTCCTGTACATGCAGGCTCCCGAGGAGGAGGCTGATGGCAGTGGTCTTGCCCGCGCCATTTGGGCCCAGTACCCCCAGCACCTCGCCACGCCGGACCTCCAGATCGAGGCCGTCCAGCGCCAGCACCGGTCCGTATCGATGCGTTACGCTCGAGAGGCTGGCAAGGATAGGGCCATGCACGACTTGCATGGGTCCTGCCTACGAGTCCGTGGTCAAAAGCGCAGCTTCCACGTACACGAGGCCTAGAAGCGGGAGCTCATCAGCCAAACATCGGCTCGCGACCAGAATTCCGTGAACTCGGTCCACACCGCATCCGCCTCTTCGTGCTCGCCCAGATCGCGCAGCGCCTGCTCCAGCCCGAACAGCGCCCACCCCTGGTTGGGCAAATCATCCAGCGCGCCGCGGAACACGTCGGCTGCCTCGGCCGGCCGCCCGGATTCCAGCAGAACCGCCCCCAGGTGATGCCGCACCGGCATGTGCCACGCCCGGGGCTCCGAGTAGACCAACCCGTCTTCAATTTCCACGCCGCCCCGCAGCAGTTCAACGGCTTCGTCAGACCGCCCGTCGGCGTGCGCGATTTCCCCGGCCAGGATCGACCGCGGAATACCGATCACCTCTGACATGGGGCTGAACCGGAACATCGCATCTTCGCCCACGTCTTCGGCCAGCACACGGTCCAGGGCCTCCAACTCCGCGGCCGCCCCGTCTGGGTCGCCGGTGCGCAGGCGGGCCATGCCCCGGGCAAACGCCCACCCGGCGGTTTCCATCGGGCCCTCGGGTGACGTGTCGGCCTCCAGGATTTCGGTCCACCGGCCAAACGCCGCATGGGTGAGCGGCACGTAAACCGCCCACGGCCCCGGATGCCGGGCCAGATCCTTGGCCGCCTGCATGGCCACCGCGCTCTGCCCGTCCATCACCGCCGCGTTGATCAGCATGTGCAGGTTGTGGGACGGGTAGACTCCGGGAGGTCCGCCGTGGCCTGCCTTCTGGTCGGCGTGCCAGGCCTGCTGGTTCCCACGGACCGCGTCGCCCCAGCGGCCGATGTTCATGTAGATGTGCGATGGCATGTGCCGGATATGACTGACCGCGATCTGGCTACCCAGCAGATCGGCGCAGTCCTCCGCCAGCGACGGATCCTGCGACGCCTCGACCAGGTGGATGTAGAGATGACAGGCGCCGGGATGCGAGATATCGGCTGACATGACCCCCTCCAGCGCCCTCTTGATTTTCTGCACGTCGGCAGCGTTCAGGTCCACGTCGCCGCGGCGCGGACGCAGCAGCATCCAGGCCTCGCCGTACAGGGTCTGCACATCCAAATCATCGGGGAAGCGAGCCGCCACCTCCTCCATTGCAACCGCATAGAGCGAGTCAAGCAACCGCCGCCGGTCGCGGTCGGGCTCCCCCTCAAACCGGACCATGAACGCATCGATCAGCGCCTGCTCGACCTCGCTGGCGTGCCCCGCGTCGGCCAGTTCCTTCGCTTTGGCAATCGCCGCGTGGGCCTCGCGTTCATCACCAGGCGGCATCCCGCCATTCAGGTAGGGTGCCAGAGACCAGGCCTCGCCCCAGAAACAGGCGGCGCACTCGGAGTCCTCGGCCTGGGCCGCCTTGAATGCCTCCGTGGCGGACGAGGTCCCGAAAGCGTACATGAACAGCAGACCTTCGTTGAAATAGGCCTGGGCCAACTCGGAGTCGGTGGTAACGGAGCGGGTCAGCGGTCCCAAATTTCCGTACAGGGGTGCCTGGTGCGCGCCGCCGTCTTCGGCGCCGTTTTCCTGGGCCTGCACCGGTGGGCCGAACGCGGTCAGCAGCACCGCCAGCAACGCGGCCTTGGTCGCGCCAGCCTCGGCCACCCTCAGCAGCCTGCGCCCCTTGTCCAGATCAACATGCGTGAAATTCTCCATTATTCCTCCGTCGGACTGAGGGGACCGCGCGGGGGCCTTTGCGGGCCCCGGCAATTTCAGGCGGGCCCCGCGTTACACACCTCTCTTGAACAGGTCGTTTCGTATTTGGAAAAATTGTCCCGAAACAGCCGGGCCAGCTGGCCGGCCTGCGCATCGTAGGCAGCCCCGTCGGACCAGGTTCCGCGCGGATGCAGTATCTCGTCGGGCACCCCGGGCGCCCGGGTCACGAAATCCAACCCGAAGGTCGGGTCCCGCTCCACCGGTGCGCCGGTCAAATCGCCCCGGTGAATGGCGTCAACCATCGTTCGCGTGTGTTTGAGATCAATCCGGGATCCGGTTCCGTATGCCCCGCCGCTCCACCCCGTGTTGACAAGCCAGGCCCTGGTCCCGTGCTCGCGGATACGGTCGGCCAGCAGTTGCGCGTAGCGCGCGGGGTGCAGTGGCATGAACGGACCCCCAAAACACGGCGAAAAGGTCGCCTGCGGCTCGGTAACCCCGACTTCGGTCCCCGCCACCTTGGCCGTGTAGCCACTGACAAAATGGTACATGGCCTGTTCCGGCGTGAGCCGGCTCACCGGTGGCAGGACTCCGAATGCGTCTGCCGTCAGGAAAATCACGTCGGTGGGGTGGCCGGCCCGGCACGGGATCTGCGCCCCGCTGATGTGCTCTATCGGGTAGCTGCCGCGCGTGTTCTGAGTCACCGATCCGTCTGCCCAGTCAACGCTTCGGTCGTCGCTCAACACCACGTTCTCCAGCACGGCCCCGAACCGGAGAGCACGAAAAATGTCGGGCTCCCTGGCCTCCGAGAGATCGATGGTCTTGGCGTAGCAGCCACCCTCGATGTTGTAGATGCCGTCTGCCCCCCAGCAGTGCTCGTCGTCCCCAACCAGGGCGCGCCGGCGGTCGGCGGAAAGCGTGGTCTTGCCGGTGCCCGAGAGTCCAAAAAGAAGCGAAGAGCGGCCTGTCGCACGGTCGGCGGTGGCCGAGCAGTGCATGCTGAGCACGCCCCGCAGCGGCATCAGGAAATTCATGACGGTGAAGACGCCCTTTTTCATTTCCCCGGCGTACTCGGTGCCGAGGATCGACGCCTCCCGACCGCTGAAGAAAAGGTCGACGCTGACCTGGGACGTAACTCCCGGCACACTCTCGTCCGCCTCCTGCTGACCCGCATTGTACACCACGAAGTCCGGTATACCGAAGCTCCGTAGCTCATCGGCGGTCGGCCGGATCAGCATGTTGTGCATGAAGAGCGCGTGGTACGGACGCGAACAGATGATGCGGATCTTGAGTCGGTCGCCGGGGTCCCAGCCCGCGAACCCGTCAACCACATAGAGGCATTCCCGTGCGGCCAGAAAGTCCCTGGCGCGGTCGCGGTTACGGGCAAACGATTCCGGCGAAATGGCCTTGTTCACCGACCCCCAGAACACCTCTTCTTCGGTGGCCTTGTCGCGGACTATGTGGCGGTCTTCGGGCGAGCGCCCTGTCTTGGCCCCCGAATATGACACCAGGCACCCTTCGGCCGAGAGGCAGTCGTCGCCCCCGTTCACGGCGTCTTCGTACAGTTTCGCGGGCGCCGGATTCCGGCGTACCACGGGGCCCGTGATCCCGTGGACACTCAGATCGACTCCGCCGCCGCTCAAATCGCCTCCCCTAGTTGATCCGGGCCGCCTGCCGGGCCCGCGGGGACTCGAGTATGGGACGGCGCCGCGGCGTCGCCGTGCTCGCTCAACGTTCCAGGAGATCGAGCAGGAACGCGTACTGGAAGGCGATCTCTTCGTAACGCCGATCTCTGCCCGAACCACCGCCGTGCCCGGCGTCCATGTGTGTCTTGAGCAGGAGCGTGTTGTTGTCGGTCTTCATCGCCCTGAGCCTGGCCACCCACTTCGCGGGCTCCCAGTACTGCACCTGGCTGTCGTGCAACCCCGCGGTCACCAGAATGTTGGGATAATCCTTGGCCTCCACCCGGTCATAGGGTGAGTAGGACAGCATGTACTGGTAGGACTCCTGCTCGTTCGGGTTGCCCCATTCGTCGTATTCAAACGTGGTCAGGGGAATCGTTTCGTCCAGCATTGTGGTCACCACATCCACGAACGGCACGGCCGCAACCACGCCGCGGAACAACTCGGGCCGCATGTTGACCACAGCCCCCATCAGCAGTCCGCCGGCGCTACCTCCCATGGCGAACAACTTGTCCGGGGTGACCCAGCCGGATCCAACCAGGTGATCGGCGACGTCGATAAAGTCGGTGAAGGTGTTGATCTTGTTGAACATCTTCCCGCCCTCGTACCACTCGCGGCCCAATTCCTGGCCGCCTCGCACGTGGGCGATGGCATACACGAAGCCCCGGTCCAGCAGACTGAGCCTCGACGAGGAAAACGTGGCTTCGGTGCTCGCTCCGTACGACCCGTAGGCATACAGGAGCAGAGGCGAAGGCCCGTCTCCGCGATGATCCCGGTGGTAGACGATCGAAACGGGTATCGCCACGGAGCCGTCGCGTGACGGCACCTCAAGACGCTCCACCTGGTAGTCGGTTCGGTCGAAACCCCCCAAAACCTCGTCTTCCTTCAGGAGGGTGCGCTCGCCCGTGCGCATGTTGTAATCGTAGACGGAGCGGGGAGCGGCGGGGGAAGTGTACCCGAAGCGCAGGATCTCGGTTGCCGGTTCCGGGTTGGCATCGATCCAGGCGAGATAGGCCGGGTCGCCGAATTCGATGTGATGGGTTTCCCCCCTACTGCCAAACGAGCCCCCAAACACCTCGCCCCAGGGTGCCACCAACAACCTGACCAGCCCGCCGGTGCGCTCTTCCACCACAAGGTGGGTTTCGAACAGCTCGAAACCCTCCAGAAACACGTGGCCGCGGTGCCGAACCACGTCCCGCCACCCTAGCCCCTCCCAGTTCTCGTCGGGTACCACCGCCAACTTGAAGTTGGTCGCGCCGTCCCTGTTGGTGCGGATGTAGAAACTAGAACCGATGTGGTCAAGAGAGTGCTCGTGCCCGCGTTCGCGAGGAACGAAGACCGAGAATTCCGCTTCGGGGTCCGTGGCGTCTGCGATGCGGTGCTCGTCCATCGTCGTGTGGGACGATGAGATGACCACGAACTTCTTGGACTTGGTCTTCCAGACGCCGACACTGAATTCCTCGTCATCTTCCTGGTAGACCAGCTCGTCGTTTGCCGGGTCCTGGCCCAGATAGTGCCGAAACACCTGATAAGCCCTGAGCGTGTTCGGATCCCGCTTGGTGTAGTAGATGGTGCGCCCGTTTTCGGCCCAGGCGGTGTTGCCCGAAGTGTTTTCGATTACCTCGCCGAATTCGCGGTTCAGGCCAAGGTTCTTGAACCGGATCGTGTAGAGACGGCGGCCGACGGTGTCTTCGGCGTAGGCCATGAGGTTGCCGTCGGGACCCACATCCGGGAAGGCGCTGTAATAGTCGTGCCCCTGGGCCAGCTCGTTGACGTCGAGGATTATCTCCTCGTCGGCGTCCAGGGAGTAACGCTTCCTCGCATGGATGGGGTAATCGAGCCCGTCCTCGGTGCGGGAATAATAGAAGTAATCGCCTCGACGGACGGGCACGCTGGAATCGTCTTGCCGGATGCGACCCTTGATCTCGTCGAACAGGTCCTGGCGCAGTCCGGCCGTGTGGGCCGTCATCCCGTCCGTATAGGCGTTTTCGGCTTCCAGGTACTCGATGACTTCAGGGTTGTCGCGCTCCCGCAGCCAGTAGTAGTTGTCGGTCCGCACATGGCCGTGCGCCTCCAACTCTGTTGGCCGCATCTCCGCGACCGGGGTCGGCGGGGCGTCGTCTCCTGTGGGCGGGCCGCCACCGTCCCCGCAGGCCCCGACCGCCGCAGCCGTCGCACCGGTAGCCAAAGCGGTTACTGTCCTGGCGAGGTTGCCTGCGCGCGAACCGGCGCAGTCATGAAAATCGTCCGCCTTCATAGAGATTTGATCCTCTTCCGTAGGTTTCTTCCCAAACCGCCTGCCCGGACCCTTCGGTCTGGTATAGTCCGGGACGCACGGGGCGCAAAGATAACCAACGGGGGAAATCCCGTTTGCGGAGCCTAGGCCCCCCGCTTGAGGAGGTGCCGGTGGCGCTGGCGGAACTTGGCCACCTTCGGAGCCACCACCGCGGCGCAGTACGGTTGCCGGGGATTCAGCGCCAGATAGTCATCGTGGTAGGCCTCGGCCGGGTACCACTCGCCCAGCTCCTCAATCTGTGTGACGATCGGGTTTTCCCAGATTCCGGCGGCTTCGATCTCCCGGATCTTCCGCCGCGCCTGGTCTCGTTGCCCGGCGGTGGTCCAGAAAACCGCCGATCGGTATTGGGTTCCCACGTCGGCACCCTGCCGGTTCAGCGTGGTCGGGTCGTGGATGGTGAAGAAGATGTCGAGCAGGTCTCCGAAAGACACAACCGACGGGTTGAAATCCACGCGGACCGCCTCGGCGTGCCCCGTGCCGCCCTGGCACACCTGCTCGTAACCGGGGTTGGCCACGTGGCCGCCGGTGTACCCTGACTTCACGGCCCCCACGCCACGCACCCGCGGATAGACTGCTTCGAGGCACCAGAAACACCCTCCTGCCAGAACCGCCGTTTCGGCAGGGGTTTGGGTGTTGTCGGATTTGGGATGGGCATCGGGAACGGGCACGTTTCTCCTCCACCGGGGCGCGCATTCGCGCCCGTTGGGTTGCTACCATGAGGCTGGGGCGTGTAGTCTACTCCCGCCCCGCGGGGCGTAACAGCGAACCTCCCGACCTGGAGACCTCAGATGTCCGGCGGATACAACCCCCTGAAGTTCAAGCTGCATACCCAGGTGTTCATCGCCATGGCGCTGGGCGTCATTGTCGGTGTTTCGCCCGTTGGGGACTGGGTAACCAGTCAAATCGGCTGGCTCGGAGATCTCTTCATGCGCTTGTTGCGGATGGTGATCGTGCCACTGGTGGTGACGTCGATAATCTCTGGCGTGGCCTCGATCGGCGGCGGCCGCGCAGTTGGTCGCCTGTTCTCCAAGACGTTCCTCTACTACCTGACTTCCAGCCTATTGGCGGCGGCCACCGGACTCTTTTTCGTCAACCTGATTCGCCCCGGGGATGACGCGGATCTGACCGGCGTCGGCACGGGCGAGCAGATGCCGGACCTCCAGACGCCCGAGGGTCCCGCGGAGCTGATCCTGAACATTGTCCCGCGGAACTTCATCGATTCGATGGCCGGCTCGGACATGCTGGGGATAATCTTCTTCTCAATCGTGTTTGGTGTTGCGGTGACCGCGGTTGCTGACCGCTACCGCGAGTCGGTCACGTCCATGGCCCATTCCCTGTTTCAGGTGATGATGAAGTTGGTTCAGGGCGTGATGGTTCTCCTGCCGCTGGGCGTGTTCGCGCTGATCACGCGCATGGTGGCCGAGACCGGGCTGGAGGCGTTCGCGCCGCTCGCCAAATACGCCGCCACTCTGGGGGCCGGCCTGGCGACGCACCTGTTTATCACCCTGCCACTGCTTCTCTACCTGCTGGCCCGTATCTCGCCGCGCATCCACTTCGCCAATCTGCGCGAGCCGCTCCTGGTGGCGTTTTCGACCAGTTCGAGCGCCGCCACCCTTCCCGTTACCATGCGGACCCTCAAGGAGAAGGTCGGCGTTTCGGACAAGGTGTCTTCGTTCGTATTGCCGATGGGTGCCACGGTGAACATGGACGGCACCGCGGTCTTTGAATGTGTCGGTGCGCTGTTCATATGTCAGGTGCTCGGATTTGACCTGTCGATCTTCCAGCAGATGGTCGTGGTCATGACGGCGCTGCTCGCTTCGATAGGGGCGGCCGCGGTACCCTCGGCCGGGCTGGTGGTGATTTTTATCGTGCTCGGCGCCATTGGCCTTGGGGAAAACCCGGCGGCCAACACAATTGTGCTCGCCATGCTGTCGGTTGACCGTCCGCTCGACATGTGCCGGACCGCCGTCAATGTGTTCAGCGACTCCTGCGGTACGGCGATCATCGCCCGGTGGGAGGGCGAAACCGACGTAGACACCGAAATCCGCTAGTTCCCCGGAGGGGGGCTGTCGTTCGGCCGACTAGCGGTCGAAGAAAACCGCCTCGGCTGCTCGCTTGAACACGGCCCTTCCCAGCAGGCCGCCGTCCAGGGCCTGTGCCACCGGCAGGTGATCCCAGGCCCAGCGCATGGCCCGCTTCCAGCCGAACGAGGGATGGCACGAGACCACGCGCGGCCCCGGGTCGGGTCCCCCGCGCAGATAATCGGCCACGGCTTCGCCCGCCAGTTTCCCGAATCGGTAGGCGGTGTGAATTCCACCGGCCGTGAGGGGCGAGACGAGCCCGGCCGCGTCGCCGGTCAGCAGGACGCGGTCGGTGAACACGTTTCGCAGGGGGCCGCCAACTGGAATCAACCCCCCGCGCCGTTCCAGAACGCGGCGGTCGCTGATGCCAAACAACCCGTCGACTTGACTGACGAAGCTACGCAGATTGGGCTTTCGGTTTCCGCGGACGGCCAGGCCGACCTGCGCGGCCTCCACCCCGGGTACAAACCACCCGATGTAGCCGGGCGCATGGTCAGGGGTGACGAAACAGTGGATCCGGTCGCCGTCGTCAGGTGACGGTTCAAACTCCCATTCAACCCCCGCCAGAAAGTGCCGATTGCGGCTCAGGCCGAAGTGTTCGGCCACGCCCGAGCGGGCACCGTCGGCCCCCACCAGGTACCGGCACGTCAGCCCGGCCGCCTCGAATGAGGTGCCGAATCGAATTTCGGCCCCCGCCCCGGCTGCTTCTTCCGCCAGTTGCGCAAGCAGCCCCGCCGTGTCGGTGGCCATGAAGAAATAGTCGTCGCCCCTTAGATCGACCGACCGCAGGCCGGGAGAATAGACCCGCACCGTCCGGAGGCGCCGCACCAGGTGATCCGGCACAGGCCACAGCTCCCATGCCTCCCGCACCAGGATGCCGGTTGTGTGAATATGCTGGCCAGGCTTCGACTGCCGCTCCACAACCACGACCGACAGACCCAACTCGGCGGCCCGCTTGGCACATGCCAGCCCGGCAAACCCGGCCCCAACCACGGCCAGATCACAGTCGGCGGACCCGGTCGGGGCGACCGGCCGAACGGGTCCAGCGGATCCCGTCAGTGTGGTAGCGAAAAGAAGCTCAGCGGGTTCACGCTGATGTCCCCGTAGCGCGTCACCCAGTGGAGATGCGGGCCCGTGACCCGGCCGGTGGCACCCACCAGACCTACCGGCGTGCCCGCGACGAATCGCGCCACCCTAACCACTCGTTGGCCGGCGGATCGCCCGCCCGGCCAGCACGCCGGTGGATTCTCCGTCGCGGATGGCGAACCGCCCGTTCACCAGCAGATGGACCACCCCTTCGGAGTATCGATGGGGGTCCTCGTACGTTGCCCGGTCGGTGAAGCCCGCCGGGTCGATCAGCGCGATGTCCGCCACCATTCCTTCGCGGACGTAGCCACGGTCGTCGAGCCCCAGAAAATCGGCGGCCAGCCCTGTCATCGAACGCACTGCGAACTCCATCGAAATCAACCCCTCTTCGCGCACATACTCCCGCACCTTCTTCGGGAACGCTCCGTACGCCCTGGGATGGGTCATGTACTGGCCCGGTCGCGACGTGGCGCCGTCGGTGCAGGTCATCATCCACGACTGCGCGGCCAGGAACCGGGTGTTGACCGGATCGTACAAATTACGGTTCATCACGCCCGGATTCCCGCCGGCCATCAAGTCTCTCACCACTTCGGGCACCGGCTTTTCGCGCTCGGCGGCCACCTCCGCCAGTGTCTTGCCGTTCAACTCCGGCAGGGGATCCGCGAACACCAGTTGGTCCGGCCCTCCGCGGATGTCGAGCATCTCCATGGTCTGGACGTCCAGGATGGCCGCGGTGTCTGGATCGAGGAACCGGCGCACCATCTGCTCGGGGCCGCCCGACTGGGCCCAACGGGGAATGGTATACGCCCGCAGGCTGGACATCGTGGACGTGTAAACGTGCTGGGCTCCGGCCACTTCGAGACCCTCGGCGCGGGCCGAATCGATCAGGGCAGCTCCCTCCGCCGCACGGCCGTAGTTGGCGGCACCCTGCGCGTTGAAATGGCTGAAAATCACCCTGAGCCCGGTCCGGGAGCCGATGTCGACTGCCTCGCGAATCGAGTTCAGGTAGCCGATGCCCTGGTATGCCGCCCCCAGGTCACGGTCATGGGTGTCGTAGATGATCTCCTGCGGTCCGCCGAACTCGGCCGCGACCTGCCCCAGTGCCACCACCTCATCGGTATCGGCATAGTAGCCGGGCGTGTAGAACAAACCCGTCGAAAACCCGAACGCCCCTTCTCGCATCCCCTGACGCACCAAGTCACGCATCTGTTCGAGCTCGGCGGCGTCGGGCGCGCGGTCGTCCATGCCCATCACCCGGCCCCGGATCGAACCGTGGCCAACGTAAGAGATGATGTGGTGCCCGACGCCGCCCCCCTCAACTTGCCGGAAAAAGTCGTCCAGATCGGAGGTACCACCTCCGTCGACGCCGACCACGCCGGTCGTGATGCCCTGCGTGATGAACTCGGTTGCCGGGCGCCCCCACTCGACCAGGGGGTCGATGTGGCTGTGCATGTCGATGAACCCCGGCGTGAGCAGCAGGCCGAAGCCGTCGATGGTGTCCGCGAAGGTGCCATCACTCGCGGCCGGGCCGGCGGGCGTGTCGGCCGCCGCGGGCCGAACCAGGGTTATTTTCCCTTCGCTGATCCCCACGTCGGCGTTGAACGCGGGTTCTCCGGTGCCGTCGATCATCTGCACGCCGGCGATCAGCACGCTGGCGGGCGGGCCGGCGAGTTCCTCGTAGGATTGCTTGGTACCGGGCTCGGCGGCCGAATCAGACCCCGGGTCGCCGCCCGGAGTGCACGCGACGCAACCCGCGGCCGTGACTGCGACAGCGAAGGCGGTGGCGGCCCGCCGGCAGGCGCTTTTCACAAAGACGGCTTCAGAAGCTCGACCGCCTCGTCAAGCACTTCGGCCAGACTCTCCAAAGTGCCGGCGACCCGTTCAATCTGGGCAGCGGCCTCGTCCCAAGCGCGCTCTTCGATGGCTTCGCGAATGCCTGGCAGCGTCTTGACCCCGTAACCCGTGTAGAACCCCGGGGCGTAGATCTGATGGCGGTACCAGGAACGCCGGGGCAACCCGTCGGGGCGAATCAGCGCCCGCTCCGTGGCAATGAGCGCAGCTCCCAGTTCAACGGACACTTCCGGCCGGCCGGCCTTGAGCGCCCCCGCCACCGCCCCGTCCCAGCTGGCGGCACTGCCTGCGAGACGGGCCAGCGCATTGTCCAGGGGGGCGAAATTCAGGAACGGGACCGGCCCGAGAGCACCGGGCGGCACGGAGGTCTTTGTCGGATCCGCCGCAAGCTCGAAGGCCCGCGCCGCCAGGAGTGCGTTTCGGGTTTCGGTCTCGGCACGGGCCGCCTCCACCAACGCCTCCACCTCGTCGCGGTATGTCCGGATGTGCCCGACCAGCGGCGTGAACTGGTACGGGAGCACGTCGGCGTTGGCCAGCCGCGACACAGCCTTCGCGGTCACCCGGGCGAGGGCGGCCCCGTACAGGAATCCCGGGTCACCAAACCGGGTGTAGTGCTCGAATGAATCGTACTGCGAATGGTAGGAACCACCCCCGCTCTCGCCGCCGAAACCCAGGTTCAGCGAGGCGATGCCGAGGTGCTGCAAGAAAGGCGTGTAGTCCGATCCCGAGCCGAGCGGACTGATGGAGATGTCGTCCTTCTGGCCCGCGGACCGCGAACCGCTCACCGCGCGGGCTGCCTGGAGCCGCTCCCACACAGTAACACCCGTCTGGGGATCCTGAACTGACCGGGCAACCTCGTTGATGAAGGTCTGCAGGCTGTGCGAGCCCCCCATTCCCAGAAATCCGCGCCCGCTGCCGTCGGTATTGATGTAGGCCACGGCTTTTTCAGAAAGCTCCGGCGCGTTGTGCTCCACCCATTCAGTACTGCCCAGCAGTCCGGGCTCCTCCGCATCCCAAGACCCGTAGACAACGGTGCGTCGCAATCGTTGTCCCTGTTGCGCCAGTTCGCCCAGCACCCTGGCCTCTTCCATCATCACCACGTGACCGCTGATCGGGTCCTGGGCACCCATGGCCCACCCGTCCCGGTGGTTACCGCGGATTATCCACTCCTCGGGCAACTCGCTTCCAGGTAGCTTGGCGATGACGTTGTAGGCCGTCTCCAGCTTCCAGTCGAATTCCAGCTGAATCCTCACCACCGCCGGGCCCGGACCCACGTGGTAGGTAATCGGTAGCGCTCCACGCCATGACGGGGGTGCCACGGGCCCTTCCAGAGCCGACAGAAGCGGCAGGGCATCTTCCCACGACATCGGCAGCACCGGGATCTTCATGATGGTGGGGGCCTCTTCGACCGTCAGGCGCTCGGCATCGGCCGTGGCGCCCACGCCGGGCGTCAGCGGGTCTCCCGGATACCGGGGCATGTCCTGGACCGCCCCCCGCTGCACCCCGAACCCGGGCCGGTAGGGTCCATCCGGGTAGGTGTCGCCCTGGAAATACCCGTCGTCCCGCGGATCCGAATAGAGAATGGTCCCGATCGCGCCGTGTTCGTGAGCCACCTTGGGCTTGATGCCGCGCCAGGATCCGCCGTACCTGGCAATGACGATCTTGCCGCGCACGTCGATCCCCATGCGGGCAAGTTCCTCGTAGTCTCGCGGAATGCCCTGGTTGACGTAGACCAGTTCGGCAGTCACGTCGCCGTCCGCCGAATAGGCATTGTAGGTCGGCAATTTCCCGTCGACTCCCGAACTCGGGTCCTCGGGGATCTCGGGTTCCTGCAGCGAAGCCGTGAACGGCGTCGGTTCGAGCATCTCGACGCTGCGGAGTAGCGGAGCCGGAAACAGAACTTCGTATTCTACGATCTCGGTCTCGTATCCCCAGGAGCGGTAGAGTTCCGCCGTGAACCGGGCGTTTTCGATGTTATGGGGTGCTCCGACGTAGAACGGGGCCCTGGTCATCCGGTACATCCACTCTTCCAGGTTGGACGGGTTCACGCGCGCATCGATCTGCTCTTCGGCGGCCAGTTGGGCAACACCCGTTTCGTACGAAAACCCAAGCGGTACTTGCTTGACCAGCTTGGTCTTGGTGGCGGCCCCTTCCTGAATTGCAACCAGGGGTGCGGGCCAACCAGCCCCAGCGGCTGCGGCGGCAAGGGCGACAAAGGCGACGGAAGCTGCGGGGTGGCGCATGCGGGTCCTCCGCGGTTCGGTGGTTTGCTAGGTGATCTTGGAACTTACACGAGAGCGACCTCGGCCCGACCGGGCGTAAGGACGAAGCGACCGGCGGCTGGCCAGGGCCGCGGCTATCAGGAAGGCCGGCATGGGCAAGACCGACGCCATGACAGGTCCCGTCTGGTCAGCGGCCAGGCCGACCAGTGGCAGGCCCAACGTGCCGGTAGCCCAGGCCAGGCCCATCACCACCGCCGAACCGACCGCCGTGGCGCGGGGCAGCATTTCCTGCGCCATGATCACCACGGGGGGCGTCATCACCATGTTGAGGAATCCGGCGGCCGTGGCGGCAACGAATGTCCAGCCGCTGGCCGGTTCGAGCACGATCGCAAGCACGTGGGCGGGGAAGGCGGCGATTCCCGCCACGATCAGCACCAGGCGGCGGTTCAGTCGGTCGGTCAACACACCCCCGGTAAGGGTACCGAGGGCCTGCGCGCCCAGGTAGGCGCTCAGCACAAATGCCCCCCGTACCTCGGTAACCCCCGATTCGTTCGATATGATTGGGGAAAACGTCAGAAAGGCCCGCTGTCCGAAAGCCGCCAGCGCGGAGATCGCAAAGACAATTCCCAAGGGGCCGCGCAGGGCCCTGATCATCTCGGCCAGGCCGGGCCTCCGCCTCTGCGGCGCGCCGGGTTCGCGGTCGGGAATCTTCCGCCAAAGGACCACTCCCAGCACCAGGCCGGGCGCCATCGCCACCCAAAGACCCTTCAGACCCAACCAACCGACCAAGCCAACGGCGGCGACCGGGCCAATCGCGTACCCCAGTGCACCGCCGAACGAGAACACCGACAGCGCGCGCCCGCTCCGGCGCTGCCCGGCGGGGCCGGCAGCCAGCGAAGCCGCCGGCGGGTGGAAGCATGCCGCCCCCAGCCCCCCGACCAGGAGCAGCGCCAAGAGGGCGGCATAGCTCGGGGCAAGACCCAACAGCGACAGCGTCACGCCGGCCACCACCGGGCCCGCCGCAAGGCATGCGCGCCTGCCCCACCGGTCCACCAGGTAGCCGAAAAAGGGCTGCGGCAACGACGTGGCCAGCGACAGTCCCCCGGCCAAGGTCGATGCCAGTGCGATGGAGAGGTCCAGCCGGTCCATGATCCGCGGGAGCAGGGGCGGCAGGAAGGCGGTACAGGCATCCACCACCAGATGGGAAACCACGAGTAGCGCCACGACCGAGGGCAGGCGTGGCGCTTTCCCGTGGGACGGCGAATTCACGGGGCCGTTTGGGACTGCCCTCCGGCCGGAACCGGTATGCGGCAGAAACTCACTTCCTCCCGTGCGCGCGAAACGAGCGCTGCACACTGCTGGAGGGTGGGCGTGCCCAACATGATAACCGGCCGGTCTGCCAGCCCCAGATAACGAAACGCGGGAAGGTCGGCCACGACTGCGTCCATGGGTCCAAATTCAGCCTCTCCGAGCGTCAATCCGCCCAGCACCGCCTGCGTGGCGGGCACCCGGGCTTCCCCTGCACCGCGCGAGGCCAGCACAAACTCCGGCTCGGTTGATGCAAGTCCAAGCGCCTCCGCGGCCGTGCCGTTGACGATGGTGTACGGCGCCCCCGTGTCCAGAATCACGATCACTTCGGCCCGCTGTCCGACCGTTGGGCCGTCGGCAACCGCCCGGAAAACGATGAGCCCGCCGGCACCTTCAACAAGCGGAATCGGAGCGCCCGTTCCCGGCACGGGGCCTGCCCGGCCGGGCCGGTACAACCTGATGCGCCCGTTCGGAACGTCAATCAGGGCATCGTACCGGGCCAGCAACGCGGTCCCCAGCAGTCCGTCGTATCGCTGCCCCCGCGGCCCGGTCAGTACGCCGTCGTCCACCACCGCCCTCAGGCCGCGACCGATGTGAACCGACCCCAGATGAATCGGCGGTCCACGCACCACCCAGGCGAGGTCCGCGTCGCTGGCGCCCCGGACCTCGGTCCAGGCAACGCGGGGCAGGCCCAGGTCTGACGCCAGGCTCTGGCCAAGCGCGTGCGCGCCGGCACCCGTGTCGCGGCCCGGTCCGACCGGTGGTGATCATCCAACCGTGTTCAATGTCCAGCGGGAGCTCTTCTACGAGATGTGGCGGCCCAGGGCTGTTGGCAGCGACGCCAGCGGATGTGGCGGTCGGGTAGGCAGCCACACGTTGTAACTCCTGAGCATCCGTCGCGGCCCACGCCGGCCGGAAACTGCAGAGCAGGGCGACACCGGCCACCACCACCACGAATGCAGCAGCCGAACAACCACGGTCAACGCCCCTGCGTGGCTCCGCCCGTCCGGGCGCGCCTCCCTTTGTTTTCGCGTGCAATGCCCGCATGGAACATCCCCTCCCTCAACCCGGACACCGGGGCTCCCTGCCCCCGCTCGTGCAACCTTTATCACTGTTTTGTAACACAATTTGTTGCATGTTTGTGACAATAAGGATAGTCGGGGGGGTGCATCAGCGCAAGCGCGGGTCTAGCGGATGGCGGGCTGGATGGCCTGGATCAGGGGGATCCCGTCAAGATCATCGGGGCTCGTAACACCCATCCAGGCAGCAACGGTAGGCGCAATATCCACGGTTCTCACATAGCTGCCGTCCACGCCGGCGGGCAAGTTGCCTCGCAGGAAAACCAGCGGGACGTGGGTATCGTAATCGTGGGGCGTGCCATGGTTGGCCGGAGTACTGTTGGTGGAGTAATGGCGGCGAGTCTGGAGCAGAACGTCGGCCGACCGGTCCGGGTGATATGACCGGCGGAACTTCCCTACCACGTCGCCCGCGTTCAGATCGGCGGCCTCGATCTCGTCCCGCGTGTAGGCGGCTTCGATGAAATCCAGCGTTTCGATGGCATCGGCCAGGGCTTCGCGGAGCCGGGCCAGCGCCGCCGGGTCCACGTCGTCCGCGCTGACTCCCTCTTCGAAGAACAGATGCAGTCCCTCAAACCACATCGGTTCCACCCTTGGCACTCCGGTGTCGCCCTCCAACACCGGTTTCACGGCCGCCTGGCGCAGTTGCCGGGCTTCGCGGAAAGAGAGGCGCCTGGCGTCGTCACCCTGCGCTGCGCGATACTCGGGCAGATGCCCCACTCCGTGATCGGCGGTCAGCGCCAGAGCCCACTCGCCCTCACCGATTTCTGCGTCGAGGAACCTGAAGAATTCGTCGAGCCAGCCGTCGAGCCGGATGTAGTAGTCCTGCACCTCTTGGCTTTGCGGCCCCCAGCGGTGCCCGATGTAGTCTGCCGCTGACAGGCCCAGCATCAGCAGGTCCGGGATATCGTCGGCGCCCATCCCTTCGCCCCGGATCGCTTCGCGCGCCATTTCCAGCACGAACTGGTCCGCAAAGGGGGTGTAGGGGAAATCGTCGAAGTAATCGTCCGGGGGAAGATCGTCGGCGGAGGCCTGCTCGGGCGGGAACAACTCGGTGAAATCGTACGGGAAGGTGCTGCCCCACCCTTCACCTTCGCCTTCAAACGCGTCCTCGCGCGAGATTCCGGCGTACTCCTCCTCGGGAAGTGCCCGCGTCCAGGGTTCGGTGTAGTGCGACGCGACCCGCGCCGCCGCGTCAAATTCCGTGAACCACCCGGGCTCCGGGCCACCGTACCACTGTGAAGTCACCATCCCCGGCCTGCGGTCATGGTACCAGTAGACCAGGTCAGACGTCCGCCCGCCCATGGTGATCGCCGACCGGTCTTTGATAGCCAGGCTGGCGACTATGGCGCTGGGTTTGGCGGTTTTCACCCAATCGGCCAGACCGTCGCGCAACATCAGGGCCGGCGACCTCCCCGACGCATCCGGGACCCCCAGAACCGGAGATTCATCGTCTCCGACCGCGTAGCGGCGGGCCCGCTCACTCCTGATCATGAACTCGTTCGATACAATCCCGTGCTTGGCCGGAAAAACCCCGGTGGCTACAGTCGCATGACCCGGCGCCGTGTTGGTTACGGCGTGGTCTTGGTGCGCGTTGGTGAAGATCAACCCCTGGTCCAGCAAGCGGCCCAGTCCCCCCTTGAACAGCGGCCCGAACCGGGTCAGATAGTCCTGGCGCATTTGATCCACCACCAACACGACGGTGAGCTTGGGCAGGTCAACCTCGGCGGGAGCAGAGCAGGTCGCGGCGACGCTCGCGGCAAGGGCGGCGGAGACCAGTGACCGCGACACACCTCGCCTCACCGGTCCAGGGGCCGGGCGACCATCACCCCGTCTTGCGAGCCGAGACCGACGATGCGTTCGGCCAGCGGCCGCTCCGAGACTTCCACCGAATCCCCTACCAGGGGTGCGTGAAGCAAATGCAAGTTGCCGTCCTTCCAGAATGCCAGTCCGGTGTGGGCGATGTCGAGGCCGGCCAGAGTTGACCGGGCCGCGATCACATCCCCGTTCATGATTCCGTCCGCTACGTCGGCCAAGCGGTCTTCGGGCACGTACAGGCGCGGGCCGCCGGCGTTGAGCCGCGTTTCCATCTCTTCGATAGCCGCAAGCACCTCGGGGTCCGCCAACTGACGGTAGGCGTCGGGGTGCCGCGACATGAAGTTGACGGGCTCCGCGTCCCGCGCGGGCTCCAACTCGGATGTGACCACCCGAACCAGCCCGGCCGATTCGTTGTCGGTCAACCACTCCGAGAAGTAGTGGAGCCGGCTTGGATAGCCGTCCAGCACGCCCCCCCGATACCTCAGCTCCGTCAGGTACCGCTCGTAAGCGGCTTCGGCCGCGGCGCGGTCAGACAAGGTTTCGGCCCCATGTTCCCTGGCGAACCGCGCGATCGCCAACACGTTTTCGACGAAGGTCACACAGTCGAGGGCCCGGAAGTTGATGACCAGCGACTCGGGGCCCGGCTGTTCGAGCGTGGCGGGGATGTATTCGGTGCCGACGAACGTTTCTCCGATGCGGGCCGCGGTCTCGCCCATGGACAAGTCGGCAAGGCCCGCCTCGTCCGCAAAACGCACCTTCGACTCGAAAATCCGCCAGTCTTCGTCGAGCCAGGCCGAACCGGCGGCGAATCCCTCGTCCGGTTCCGCCTGCGCCTGCGCGTTGGCCTGTTCACTGGTCCCGCCGCAGACACCCGCCATCACCGAGGCGGTACCCACCAGTATCACTCCGAGTCTGCCGAGGCCTCTCATGGTTATGCGGCGGTGGGCTGTGCCGCCGACTCGCGGCTTTCCTGGATGGCCCGCCACACCCGCGCAGGCGTGAACGGAAGCCTGTCCATCCGCACCCCGACCGCGTCGTAGATCGCGTTGGCGATGGCCGGCAGCGACGGATGAAGCGGTCCCTCCCCGGCTTCTTTCGCACCGTAGGGACCCTCGGGGTCGATCGACTCCACGATCAGGGCTTCGAACTCGGGGCAGTCCAGCGATGTCGGCAGACGGTAGTCCAGAAGCGACGGGCCGTCGTGCAGTCCCGCTTCGGGCCCACCTTCCTTGAACAGCTGTTGTTCGAACAGCGCCTCTGCAAACCCCATATAAGCTGATCCCTCCATCTGCCCTTCGACCAGGACCGGGTTCAGCGCGCGGCCGCAGTCGTGCGCCACCCAGATGGTTTTGACGTTCACCTCTCCCGTTTCCTCGTCCACTTCTGCCTCCGCCACGTGTGCGGTGAAGCTGTACGCCGGCGACGCGCCGATGGTCCCGCCCCGGTAGTCGCCGTGTACGTCTTTGGGGGTATTGTACGAGCCGACCGCCCCCAACAGCCCTCGTGCCGATTCGGCAATTTGGAATGCTTCCGCAATAGGAATGCAGCGGTCAGTCGTACCATCGCCAGGCGGCACGGCAGCGGTGTCAAACGCCCAGCCTCCCGCCAGTTGGACTCGGTCCCCCGGCACCCCCCAGTGCTCCGCCAGCGCCCCGACCACCGCGCGCCGCAGGTTGCGGCAGGCCTCCAGGCAGGCGTTGCCGACCATGACCGTTTCGCGCGACGAATAGGCCCCCAGGTCGACGGGCGTCAGGTCGGTGTCGGCCGAAAACACGCGCACGTAGTCCAGCGGCACGCCCAGTTCCTCGCAGGCGATATAGGCCATGGTGGAATCGGATCCCTGGCCTATCTCCGACGCACCGTGCAGGACCGTGACCCGGCCCGACCGCTCGGCCTGCACCTGAACGGCCGCCTGCGGCATCGGGTTCGGGTAGATCGGATAATTGGTGCCAGAGATGTACGACGAGGCGGCAACGCCCAGGCCGCGTCCGTGGCCGAGGCGGCCGCGGCGTGCCTTCCAGTCGCTCGCCCCTTCCACGGCTTCCAGGCATTCCAGGAACCCGTTGGAGTTGACCTTGAACTGGTTGATGGTCCTGCCGAGTCCCATGAAATTACGGCGTCGAATCTCGAACGGATCCATCTCGAGCCGCTCGGCCATCTTGTCGAGCGAAATCTCAAACGCGAATCGGGGCTGGACTGACCCGTGCCCGCGTTTTGGCCCGCACGGCGCCACGTTCGTGTAGACCCGTTTCGAGTCAAACCGGTAAGACTCAAGATGGCACGGCGCGGTCAGGAGCTGGCCCGAGTAGTAAGTCGTGACCAGCCCGAACGACGCGTACGCGCCGCCGTCCAGGACCGTCTTTGCGTCGAGGGCCTTCAGGACGCCGTCGCCCGAGGCCCCCAGCCGGTAGCGCATCTTCATCGGGTGCCGGCCCCGGTGAGAGTAGAAGACCTCCTCGCGGGTGTACAGGATCTTGACCGGACGGCCCGTCCGAATTGCCAGCAGCGCCACGCAGAACTCCAGGTCGAAGGGCTCCGACTTGCCTCCGAATGCGCCCCCCACGGCCGGTTGGACCACACGCACGGTGGCGACATCCAGATCCAGCACGCGGGCCAGCTCGCGCTGCAAGTAATGCGGCACCTGCGTTGACGACCACACCTCCAGGAGGCCGTTTGCGTTGTGGCGACCGATCGCGCAGTGCGGCTCAATGGGGGTGTGCGTGGTGCCGTGGAATTCGTATTCGCCTTCCACGATTTCGTCTGACTCCGCCATCAGGCCGTCCACGTCGCCGAACTCCAGTTGGACGTGCTTGAGAATGTTGCCGTTGCGCCCGGGCCGTTTGGGGGCATGGATCGGTTCCCCGGCTGCTTCGGGGGCAAGTGCGGCCTCGGCGTTCAGGTAGGCGGGAAGCGCCTCGTACTCCACCTCGATCAATTCGAGCGCCCGGTTGGCGGTGTCTTCATCGACCGCTGCAACGGCCGCGACGGCGTCCCCGATGAACCGCACCTTGTCGAGGCAGAGAGCGTGTTCGTCGGGCGTCCACGGGATGATGCCGTACGGCGTCGGCATGTCCCGGCCCGTGATTACCGCGTGGACTCCGGGAAGCGCCAGTGCGGCCCCGGGGTCAATGCTCAGGATACGTGCATGCGCCTCGGTCGAACGCAGAATCTTGCCGTGGAGCATGCCGGGCAGAACGATGTCGTCGGTGTAGACCTCCGCCCCGGTTGACTTGCGGAGACCCTCAACCCGGCGGGCACGTCGGCCCAACGCCCTAAGTTCGGAGCTTGCCAGGCCGGCGAGGTCCTCCGGTGCTACCGCGGAGGCGACCTGCCGGGGATTGAGGTCTTCTGGTCTCATACGGCCAAATTATTCGGCCCGCCGCCGCGCCGCCGCCGACAAGGACGGGAGATTCCGCGCATGAACTCTCGGATGAGACGCATTCTGCTGCCAGGTCTCATTTTCCAGTCGACGACGATTGCAGGTGGCTACGGGACCGGCAGGGAGATCGTGGAGTACTTCCTTTCGCTCGGACCCAGGCCGGGCCTGGCCGCCATGGCGGTTTCCACTCTGATCTGGAGCGCCGTTTGCGCGGCCACTTTTGTGTTCGCCCGGCGGTTCGGCTGCTACGACTACCGGGCCTTTTTTCAGCACCTGTTGGGGCGTCCTTGGCAAGCGTTTGAGATTGTTTACGTGGCGCAGCTACTTCTGGTGTTGGCCGTGGTGGCCGCGGCGGCCGGAGCGATTGCCGGTGGAACGTTCGGCGCGCCCTACGCGCTTGGCGTGGGGCTGACCCTGGGGGGCGTGGGGCTGCTCGCATTCCTGGGCAGCTCCGCCATCGAGAGGTTCTTCGCCGGATGGTCGGTGGCCCTTTATGCCGTGTGGATCACGCTATTCGTGTGGTCGGCGGTCAAGTTCGGAGGCGACGTCGGCCAGGCATTTGAGGCGAGTTCGGCCGGCGGCGCTTGGTTTGGGAGCGGCGTGCGCTACGCCGGCTACAACCTGGCCTCGGCAATTGTGGCGATGATGGCTGTCCGGCACCTGCGGTCGTCCCGCGAGGCCGTTCAGTCAGGGCTGCTGGCCGGGGTGATCGGGATGGCTCCCGCACTGCTGTTTTTCGTAGCCGCGGTGCCGCACTGGCCGGGCATCGTCTCGGAAGTGGTTCCGGCTTCATTCGTGCTGGACGCCCTCGGCTCCAAGTGGTTTGTGGTGGCGTACCAGATCGTTCTGCTGGGGACCCTGATCGAGACGGGCTCGGGGATGATTCACGCGGTCAACGAGCGGCTCGCCGGGGCCTGGCAGGCGCGGGGGCGCGATTTGGCCCGGTGGGCGCGCCCGGCCGTTGCGATTGCCGCGCTGGGCCTGGCTCTGGGCCTGGCCGAATTTGGGCTGGTGGACCTGATTGCCCGCGGTTACGGCACAATCACCTGGGGGTGGGTGGCCCTCTACGCCGTGCCCGTGCTTACGGTGGGCCTGTGGAAGCTCCGCCGCCGAAGCTGACGCGCCCAGTGGCACCGGGGTCCGGGTCCCCGACTTCCTGGAATGCTCTCGCCCTCAGCGCGCAGGACTCGCAGGCGTTGCAGGAGTCGCCCGACGGGCCCGGATCGTAGCAACTGGTCGTCAACCCGTAGTCCACACCCAGTTCGAGGCCCAACCTGATCGTATCGGCCTTGGACAGGTGAAGAAGCGGTGCGCGCAAGCAGACCGCCCGACCTTCGACCCCCGCCTTGGTCCCCGTGTCGATCACCTTTTGGAACGCGTCGATGAACTCCGCCCGACAGTCCGGATAGCCCGAGCAGTCCACCTGGCTGACACCAACGAACAGTTGGTCCGCCCCCAGCGCCTCGGCCCAGGCCAGACCCAACGAGAGGAAGATCGTGTTCCGCGCCGGTACATAGGTGTCGGGGATGGCCCTGTCGGCCGCGCCGCGGTCGACCGACGCCAGATCGCCGGATTCTGAGACAAGCGATGAACCGCCCCACCTCGCCAAGTCCACATCCATCACAAGGTGACGCTCAACACCCGCGGCCCTTGCGACCCGCGCCGCGGCCTCCGCCTCGCCCCCGTGCCGCTGCCCGTAACGCAGAGTCAGGGCAAAGGTCGTGAGCCCTTCACTCCGGGCCACGGCCAGTGCCGTTGCCGAGTCCAATCCCCCGCTCAGCAGCACAACCGCCTTGCCTGGCTCGCTGGCGCGATTGCCCTGGCTTCCGCCCCCAGTCGGTTCACGTTTCATGGCAACTCAAGGTAATCCGCCGGGGGCGCGCCCGATTAGGGCTTGCTAGGTTCTTCGCCATGAAGGACACAGGCCTCCCCGAATCGGGGCCGCTGCCCCGGCCCGCTGACTTGTCGGAGGCGCGCAGGGTCTTGCGGCAGGAGGCCATTCCCGCCGGCAACGTGCAGCGAGTTACCTTGCGGGCCGTGGAATTTACGGCCATCTGCCCGCGAACCGGCCAGCCCGATTTCGGCACCGTCACCATCGATTACGCCCCCCGGGACCAGTGCATGGAATCGAAGGCGCTGAAGTTCTACCTGTGGGCCTACCGGGACGAAGGTGCCTTTTGCGAGGATCTGTCGGCAAGGATCGCTGACGACGTGGTCAGCGCGATTGCGCCGCGCGGGGTTCGGGTCACTGTCCACCAGGCCGTTCGCGGGGGCATCGAAATTGTCGCTGTGGCCGAGCGTGGCGCGCCGCCGAGGTGATCGAACACCGGCGAAAGGTGCTGGCTGCGGCCTACGCTGCGGCCCGCCGAGGGCGGCCAAGCTCCCGGCGGAGGTCTGGATCAACCGCGCACTCCCCGTCACGGCGGACGATGGAGCAGGGCCGCCCAACGGGGGAAAGGAGGGCTCACTAAACTGAATCGGCAAGTGTCTCACAATCGTTGGCAGGTTCCGCCCGACAAAGAACGTAGACCCGGGCAGAATCCATAGCCGGATGCAAGACAGCACCATCTGACCACCTCCACACATGACTGCGCCGCGCCCCTCTAGAGGCGGGACGAGACTGTTACTGGATCATTTCACAAACGTATACCGGACCAAATAGGGGACATCCCATTGGTCCGTTTCTACGAGCCAAACACCTTCACGGTCGCCGGCGGCCAAGCGGGTGTTGTCGGGTACTTTGAATCTTCCGATTGGGCGACCCATACCATCCAGAATACACCATTCGAAAGACGTTTCGCCTGTTCTGAGCTTCAGCCAGACTAATCCTTCAACATTAATATAAGTTCGGTCAACCGGCGGAAATAAATCCGGGGCGGCGAAGCTTTCCAAGGCCGCTTCTCGAAATCGCCCGGCATCCGTTACAATGGAATCAAGCTCGCGCAAGCGCGCCTCCGCATAGCGCCTGAGGAAGGAACGAGAGACCGGCACCGGACGGTATGAAATCCACTGGTCAAACACGGTATCTGCCGCAACGTCCAGGCGGAGGACGCGAGAATAGTAGGCACCCACGCGAGCTCTCGCGGGGCGATGCACCACGAGAACGCCGGAACCATCGGGAAAACCGGACCAGAGCGGTGAGTCTACTACCGGCCGCAGAATATTAGCCACGCCGCGCACCCCATCACGGATTTGCACAGCGGCGTCTGGAGCCCCAAACGCCACCAACGTATCCACCACCTCCCCTCCGTTGACGATTCGCAGTATCTGCTCTGTTCCCTGGCTTCCTACGCTCACATTGTCCCCGACTATTCGTCGAGCAAGGACCGACCCGTCCTCGAACACAGCTCGCGGCATCAGCGATCCATCGGCATCAGGGAGGTATCGCGGCACAGTCTCTGACGATGTGTATTTTCCCGTGTGGTCGAAGAAGCTCACTCTGTTCAAAACCGGATCTGCCACCCAGACGTAGTCACCAATACGCCCAATGGCGCCTAGGCGCCGAAAATCCCCCGGTCCATCCCCGGGACCACCGAGACTGCCGATATCAGCGCCGGCGGTGGAAACGATACGGAATTGATTCTCGTCCGGTTGGCCGACGTACAATCGATCGGCCCACGCCAGGACTGATCCGATTCGCGAGAACTCTGGCTCACCCTTTCGGCCCCCCGTGGCTGGAACCCCCACCACCGAGGACCGGGAAAGCGCCCAGTCCTCCATCTGCTTTTCCGTTACCTGTGTTGCGGCTTTGGCCGGCGACACACTGAGCACGATGAGGAACACAACACGGCCTGCACCGTGTAGCCATCTCATGAACGGTAGACCGCGTTCACCTTCACCCTCCTCCTCGTGCCATACTGCATCTCTCTGGCTAGCCCTACTCTAATAGCTCTTGCCCCTCGTGTCTCGCTCGACGTTGGCAGAGAGGGTTCCACTGGGCTTCTTCCCCACGAACACGCAAACTATTTGGTGGCCCGTGAGGGGGTCGCCAGGAGTTCACGTAGCGGCAGCTGGAGCATAGGGTGTCCGGGTAACAATTGCTCCCGTGCACTGATGCCGCAGGATACTCGGCGACGTGCGAGATTCCGGGAAGGCCCCGGGGGAGCCACCCAGATCTGCGGAAGCATATGCCGGCTGGATTGCACGTCCTTCAAGATCTGCGAAGAGGGAACCTCTGGATATACCCGGTACGGAACACCCTGCCAAGTACAAAACTTAGAAGTGCGACAGGAGAATCTCAATGCGGAAAACCCGTCCGCTTGGCGCTGTCCTGGCCAACACCGCCCCCCCGCTACCCGCAGCGGTTTCGCTTGCCCTCGCGCTGTTGGCCGCCTTCGCACTCGGATGGTCCTCCGCGGCCCCACTGCAGGCACAAGTATCGGTGGATGATGCGCTCTTGGGGATGCCGCTGCGCGAAATCGGACCCGCCGTGGCCGGCGGGCGGATCGCCGACATCGCCGTCCACCCGCGCGACAAGTCAACGTGGTACGTCGCGGTAGGCTCGGGCGGCCTGTGGAAGACCGTCAACGCCGGGGTCACCTGGACGCCCGTCTTCGACGACCAGCCCAGCTACTCGATCGGCGACGTGGCCATCGACCCGACCAGTCCCTCGGTGATCTGGGTCGGGACCGGCGAGAACGTCAGCGGCAGGCACGTGGCGTGGGGCACGGGCATCTACCGGAGCCGCGACGGAGGATCCACCTGGGAGAACATGGGCCTGGGAGGCACGGAACACATCGGCAAGATCCTCATCCATCCCAAAGACGGAAACACGCTGTTGGTGGCCGCGGAGGGCCCGTTGTGGAACGAGGGCGGCGAGCGCGGCGTCTACAAGTCCGCCGACGGCGGCGCGACCTGGCGGCAGGTGTTGGCCGTCGACGAGAACACTGGCGTTACCGATCTGGAGTTCAGCCCGGCCGACCCGAGGGTCATCTACGCGGCTTCGTACCAGCGGAGACGGCACGTCTGGGGATTCATGGCGGGCGGCCCCAATTCGGGCATCCACAAATCCGAAGACGGCGGCGAGACCTGGCGCGAAATAACAACCGGACTGCCCGGCGGGGACATGGGCAAGATTGGCCTGGCCGTGACTCCCGCCGCACCCGACGTGGTCTACGCCACGATCGAGGCGGGCGACGGCGAACGCGGGTTTTACCGGTCAATGGACCGGGGCGAGAGCTGGGAACACCGCAACTCCTACATCTCCGGCGGCACGGGACCGCACTACTACCAAGAGATCGAAGCTTCGCCGACCGACCCCGACCTGGTAATCCAAATGGATGTGTTCATGCGAATCACGAGGGACGGCGGCGCGACGTTCGGTCCCTTTGAATCGGGGCACGACAAACACTCGGACAATCACGCTCTGTGGATCGACCCGGACAACACTTCGCACATGCTGGCCGGCACCGACGCCGGCCTTTACGAGACCTTCGACGAGGGCGGATCCTGGCGGCACTTCCCCAACATGCCCATTTCGCAATTCTACAAGGTCGCGGTGTCGAATCACCTCCCGTTCGCGCACATCCTGGGGGGCGCGCAGGACCTGGGAACTCTGTGGGGGCCGTCTCGCACCACCACCACCGAGGGCATCCGCAACTCCGACTGGTATTTCCCGATGGGCGCAGACGGATACGGCGTTGATTTCGATCCGGGCGATCCGGAGCTGTTTTACCTGATGACCCAGCAAGGGAATCTGTACCGCGTTGACCGGCGCACCGGCGAAGCGATCCAGATTCAGCCGCAGCCCGCCTCCGGCGATCCTCCCGAGCGCTGGAACTGGGATTCGCCGGTGTTGATCAGCCCCCATTCCAATGCCACTGTCTACTTTGCTTCGCAGCGCGTGTGGAAATCGGAAGACCGGGGGAACTCGTGGACGGCCATCAGCGGGGATCTGACGACCAACACCAACCGCTACGAATTGCCTTTCATGGGCCGGGTGTGGGAGCTGGACGCGCTCCACGACAACGGTGCCATGTCCAAATACGCCACGATTACGGCGGTCAGCGAGAGCCCGGTCGCCGCGGGGACGATCTACGCGGGCACCGACGACGGGCTGATCAACCGAACGCTGGATGGGGGCGGCGGTTGGGAGACGGCCGCCGCGCTGCCGGGCGTTCCCGATCGGTCATTCATTAACGATGTCGAAGCCGGCCGGCACGCGGCCCGGACGGTCTTTGCCGTGGCCGACGCGCACAAGATCGGAGACTACACCCCTTACGTCTTTCGCAGCGACGACGCCGGGGCGAGCTGGACTTCGGTCTCGGGCGACCTGCCCTACGGTGCCATTGTGTGGGCGATTCAGCAGGACCACGAAAACCCTGACCTGCTGTTTGCCGGTGTCGAGAACGGCCTGTACTTCAGTCCCGACGCGGGCAGCACCTGGCACCGACTGAAAGGGGCGCCGACAATCGCATTCCGCGACCTGAAAGTGCAGCGGCGTGACGGCGATCTTGTTGGCGCGACGTTCGGCCGCGGGTTCTATGTGCTGGACGACTACGACCCGCTTCGGCAGATCGCGGCGGGCGCGCTCGACGGCGAAGGCGGAGTGTGGCCAGTGCGATCTGCGTGGCAGTACGTCCCCAACCTGACCAATCAGGCCAGGGGCCGGCCGACCCTGGGGACCGATGCCTACGCCGCGCCGAACCCCCCGTTTGGTGCGGTGATCAGCTATTTCCTGCCCGACGTGCCCGAGACTGTGCGGCAGGCCCGGCAATCGGCCGAACGGGGCATGCGGGAGCGGGGGGAAGACACGCCGTTTCCCGGGTACGAACGCCTTCGCGAAGAGGCTGTCGAATCGGGTCCGTTCGCCTTGGTCGCGATTTCGGACGCCAGTGGAGCACCGGTCCGTCTGGTCGAAGGGCCGGCGCGGGCCGGGCTCCACCGGGTTGCGTGGGACCTGCGCGGTCCGGCGCCTGATCCGATTTCGTTGGCCAGCCCCGACTTTCGTCCGCCGTGGGCGTCGGATCCGATCGGGCCGATGGCACCGCCCGGCACATACTCGGCCCAGTTGATCTTGGTGACCGCCGGGGGGACGGAAGAAATCGGGGAGGCACAGACGTTCGAGGTGCGTTCAGCCTTCGATGTGGACCAGGAAGTGTTGGCGGCCGGCAGCGCGTTCCAGGCCGAGGTCGCCGAGCTGCGGCGCCGCGCGGGGATCGCCAGCAGCGAACTCGAGCAGGTGCAAGATGATCTGCGCTACATGCGGGCCGCGGCTACTGCCGTGAACGGCCCGGACGCGGATTTGTTTGAAATGCTCGACGCTGCCTCGGCCGAGGTGGCGAGCATCTCGCTGCGCTTGAACGGCGATCCGGTCAGGGGCGGCCTGAACGAGTCGTCGAGCCCCACGGTTTCGGGCCGGATCGGCAATGTGATGGGCGGGCATTGGCGCACCACCCAGCTCCCCACGGCAACGCAGCGGACCAACATTGAGATCGCGGCCTCCGAGCTGGCCGGTCTGGAAGATGAAATTGCCGCGCTTGTCGCGGGACCGATGGCCCGTCTTCAGGCTGCGCTGGAAGCGGCCGGGGCGCCCTGGACCCCGGGGCGTCCGATCGGCTAACCGGACTGGTCGGTGCCGGGTCTCCTCAGGGCCCGGCCCGGCCTGGCTCCGGTCGGTTCGCCGCCTGACCACACCTCCACCCCGCTGACCCATACGCTGACCATGCCTTCGGCGGGGCGCAGACCGCTGTCGAAGGTCGAACGGTCGATGATTCCGGCCCAGTCGAAAATCGCCATGTCAGCTATCGCCCCCTCCCGAAGCGTACCCCGGTCGGTCAGGCCAAGGCGGCGGGCAGGCTGCGAAGTGCCCCTCTGCACCGCACGCTCCAGGGTCAGGAGGCCCTTTTCCCGTGCGTACAGGCCGAGCACCCGCGCGAAGGCTCCGGCTCCCCGGGGGTGTGCAGTCCCGACACCGCCGTCCGAAGCGGTCATTACCAGCGGCGACTGCATGAACGTTTCCACGTCCTCGTCGCTCATCGTGTGCCCGATCACGCCGGCCCCGCCCGACTCGTTAGTCCACAGCACCGTTTCGACCGGGGTCATTTCCTTGCGCCGGGCGATTTCGTCCAGGCGCAGTCCGTTCAGCGATGGTTCTTGGTTGAAGGCTACGATCTGGAGCCGGCCCGGCCCGCCCGCGGCCTCAATCCCGGCGGCCACCGAATCGGGGTTATCGATGGCGCGGGAACGGGCGATGATGCTGAGTCCGGATTGCCAGGCGGCATACGGGTACTGGTCGGCCGTCACGTCCAGACCCCTCTCGCGCGCGGCTTCCATGCGGCGCAACACTTCGGGGGCGGCGCCCCACACCGAGGCATTGCCCGCCTTGACGTGCGAGATGTGGACTGCAATCCCGGCGGCCTCTCCAATGGCAAGGGCCTCGTCCACTGCTTCGAGGAGGTTCTCTTCTTCGTCACGCATGTGCGTTGCGTAGTGCCCGCCGTGCTCTGCCGCGACCTTCGCCAGGGCGATGAGCTCTTCGGTGGTCGAGTGGAGCCCCATTGAGTATTCGAGCCCGCTGCTGAAGCCGAAGGCTCCGTGCATCATACCGCGCTCCACCAGCCTGGCCATGTGAGCGATTTCGAGTGCCGTCGCGGGGCGGCTGTAGTCTTCCTGCATCGCGCCCCAGCGCACGGTCCCGTGCCCGACGTACGTTCCCACGTTCACGGTTGGGGCAAGCGTATCGATTCTGACCAGGTACTCGTCAATGGGGAACGGCGAACTCCCGTCGGCCCCCACGATCAGAGTCGTGATCCCCTGTGCGATCTGGGTGGTGGCCAATGGACGGTCCCACATCCGGTCGGTTGAGTGGTTGTGGATGTCGATGAACCCGGGCGCTACAACCAGTCCGCTTACGTCGCGGATCTCCGTGCCCGGCGGAGCTTCGATACTCCCGGGAGGACCGATCTCGGAGATTCGGCCGCCGCCGATCAGAACATCGGCGTGGCGCCGGGGACTCCCTGTCCCGTCAACGACCAGGCCTCCGGTGAACAGGACCTGCCGGGGGGCCTCCTGCGCCGCTGCGCGGACAGGCGCCGGGGCGGAAGCCAGTGCGGACATTGGCAACCCGGCAGCGATCAAGGCACGTGCGGCCCAAATGGAAGGGTGGAAGCCGGCCCCGGAAGGGCGGACCCTTGCCGCCAAGCCCGGCAGGCCATCGCGTGGGATAATCAAGATTGCGATATTTTCCGGTTGTTCACTCAGGGCGGGGCAGACTTGCTTTCAGCGATTCGGCCCACCGCTCGACTTCCCGAAGCTCCCATTTGAGGCACCTTGATGCAAACATTCGACTCGTCTTCACTGCGTTCCGCTTTGTGCACAGCCCTTTTCGTCGGGCTGGGCCTTGGGGCGGCCGCCGCTCCGCTTGCCGGGCAGGAAGAGGCCGCCACCGAGAGCAGTGGCCCGCTGACCATCGCGGTTATCAATCTGGACCGAATCACGCTTGAATCCCCCGCCGGGGTTGAACTCGCCGAGGCACTGCAGGCTCTGCAAAACAGCTACGACCAACAAGCTGTCGCGCTGGAGCAGGCGGTGACCGAGGCCGAGGCCCGTGCGGCCGATTCACCCGCCGATCCCACGCCCGAAGAAACCAGGATAATTGAGCGAGATCTCCAGGACGCGCTCACGGCGCTCCAGCGGTTTCGGCAGGATACCCAGAGCCAGGCTGACCAGATCCGGGCCGAGGGCATCGAGCGGATCCGTAATTCCGTACTGCCGATTCTGGAGGAGATTCAGAGCGAGCGGAATTACGACCTGATCCTCAGCGGAGGCACCGCGACCGTGCTGGTGCACAGTGACCGCGTAGACCTCACCGACGATGCGCTGGAAAGGATGCGGGCCGCGACCCAGTCGCCCCCGGGATGACCGCGAGGCGGTTCCCGGTTCAGGTCTCGCTCGCGACCGCCAGAACTTTCTCGGGGGTCCGTCCCTCCCGGATGGCTTCGGCCGCCAGTTCCACGGCCTCGAAAATCTTCGTATAGCCCGTGCACCGGCACAGGTTCCCGGCCAGGGCATCGGCAATGTCGCTCCGGCTCGGGGCGGTGTTTTCCTCCAGAAGCGCGAAGGCCGAACACAAGATGCCAGGCGTGCAAAAACCGCACTGCGCGCCGCCTGTCAGGTCGAAACTGTCCTGCAGCGGATGCGGCCCGGCACCGGGCCACCGCGCCGCCAGCCCCTCCACTGTCGTGACCTCGCAGCCTTCGGCCTCGTGTACCGGCAAAATGCAAGACAGTACGGAGACCCCGTCCCGGACCACGGTGCAGGCGCCGCAGTCTCCCTTGTCGCAGCCCTGTTTGGAACCTGTCAGTCCAAGGGCGTAACGCAGGGTCTCAAGCAGCGTAAAATGAGACGGTACGGCGACGGACCGATCGTCCCCATTGATCTTCAGATTCAAGGTAGTGAACATGACAGCAAGGTCAGGCTACTCCGAACGCCTCGCAACCCCTGGACCGGCCGTGGTTGCGCTTCTGGTCGCGGCGGTCGCCGCTCTGGCGGCTGCAATGCTGGCCCCGGCGGCCACACGGGGGAGCGCCGGGCTGGCGTGGGTGCCGGTGGATCGCTGGCTGGTCGTTGAGGTCGAACCCGGTGCCGCCGCGAACCCGCTGGCGGCGGCCGACGAACTGGTTGATCCGGCCCGGCCGGTGTTCCCCGACCGTGGACTGGTCGTCGGGCCCGGGCGGTGGAACCTGGTTCGCCGAGACGGGGAGTCTGAGTTTTCGGCAGCCGACACCGCGGGCGCAGGCGGCGACGCCACGGGGGCTCGCGCGGTGCTGGCGCATGCCTACCTGGAGTCGGATCGCGACGGGACGCTCGTCCTCGTGCTCGATGCACCCGACTGCCTCGACGCGGGGCTGTGGCTGAACGGGCAGGAACTCCCACGCGAGGGCGGCCTTGTGAGACTTGGCATGGGGTGGAACACTCTCCTTGTGGCGATGTCCGGCAACAGCGACTGCCCGCCGCGATGGAGCGCCTCACTGGGTGGCGAGACCGGCGATCCGGGCAGCCTGACCGACCGCGACCAGGCTATCGATCCCGCCGAGGTGCGGGTGCAGGCCTCCCGACCTCCGGGGCAGTACCGGCAGTTTCCAAACGGGTGGATCACATTCGATTCCGTTCGGGTCGAGAGCCTCACCTGGTCCGCGGACTCCCGTGACCTGGAGGCGCAGCTCTCCTACAGCGTCACTTCGTGGGGCGGGTTTGCGCCGAGGTCAGCTGCCGGACGAGGGGGGCGGGGCGGGGCGGTTTCCGTGGACGGACGGCCCGGAGGCCGGGGAGCAGGCGGCGGACGACAGTCGGGTGCACCAGGAGGGTCTGCCATCGCGGGGCAAGACGGATTTGAGGCGGACCCTCAGCGAATGGCCATGATTGCAGTGGTTCGGGGTGATTTCGACCAGCGCCGACCTGCCCCCACGGGCGGGTCGGTTCGTATTGACGTGGCGGGAGAAGAGGTGCGCTCGTGGCTGGCCGGCCTGCGGCCGGGCGCTCCCAGGACCTTCACAGTCAGTGTGCCGCTGCGCAATGCCCGGTTGGCCGCCGCACGCCAGGACCGCCTTCGGTTAAGGGCAGAGTGGCCCGACGCCCGTGCCCGCGAACTTCGCGGGACCCTGCCGTCCGCCGGCATCGACCGCGCGCTGCGGGGCCGGATCGCCATCGACGGCCTGACCAGGGCCGCCGGGGGGAGCGGGCGGTTGGAGGGAACCCTGCGAATCCCAGACGACTTCGACGGTTTCAAGGTGCGGGCTGTCGGGGGGGAATGGACCGTTGATGGAATGGTCGCCGGGGACGGCGTGTTGTGTTCCCCGTGCCGCAGGGGTCGGACGCTCGGCGTAACGGCGCTCCTGGGCGAGCAAGAAACCCCCGCGGTTTCGGCGGTGGAGGCCGGTTAGACGGTCAGCCCTGCGCGCCCTCCACAAAATCCTGCGCCGGATCCGGCACGTCGCGAGACACGGGCGGCGGTTGATGGCCGCCCGGCCGCAGGCTCCGGTCCTCACCATCCCCGTCCGCGCCCGTGTGGTCTTCATCCGAGGGATCCGAACTGCCCGAGTCCGCTCCCGGTTTGTCCGTACCGCCGGAGTTGGCCTTCTCCGGGCCGCTCTCCCCGGCCTTCGCTGTCCCGGGCGGAAGAGCATTGTCCAGGTAATCCGGGGGAGATCGATGCACCGGGCGGGTTCCCTTCGCGGCCGGGACGGCGATCTTGGGGGAATCGGGCGGCGGTTGCCACCGAGTCTCGCGCCCCGCTTCTTCCAGCTCACGCCGAACTTCGTTCATTCCCTTGCGCACCTCGCGCATTCCTTTGCCCACCATTCGCGCGACCTCGGGCAGACGACGAGGGCCGAACACGATCAAGATGCCCATGCCAATAATGAGCATCTCGCCAAAGCCGATTCCGGTGAAATTCATTCTACGACTGCGTACTCAGCAACTGCGGGTGAGCGCCGTTCGCCGGGCCCCCCGGCTTCAGCGCCGCCAAAACGTCTTCGCCGTAGAACAGGCGCACGTATTTGGCCTGAACCGGGGTCACCCTCCGAACCGCCCATACCAGTTCCACGTGGTTCGGCTCCCGCGGCAAAACGCTCAGAGTCATTCCGCATTCCCGTGGCAGCCTGTCCGCCTTTTTAAGGTTGCACCGCCCGCAGGATGTGACCACGTTATCCCAAGTGTTGCCGCCCCCACGGGCCAGCGGTACAACATGGTCCCGGGTCAGCGACTCGTGGCGGGCCAGCTCGGCACGCGTTCTCTTGCAGTAGACGCACCGATAACCGTCCCGTGCGAACAGGAAGGTATTGTTGACCTGGCGACGGAACCGATGCGGCACGTGAATGAACTTCGCGAGCCGAATCACTACCGGCGTTTGTAGCCGCAGATTCTGTGACCGGACCGGGCGGTTCGCGTCCACCTCAAGGGCCTCGGCCTTGCGGTCAAGCAGAAGGCAGATCGCCCGTTGGACCGGGATGATCGTCAGCGGCTCATAGGATGCATTAAGTGCGAGGCAACCCATAACCCGCGTTCTCCATGATTCTGCTGCCTGACTCCACACGGCCTCCAAAGCCACCAAAACCTATTGAGTTGCCGTTCTTCGAGGAAGAAGATACCTGCGAAGTCGCTCTTCCGTTGGCCGTCCAGGGATCTTTCGCATACAAAGTTCCTTCCTCGCTTCGGGGCCGCCTCTCGCTGGGAGTGAGGGTGAAGGTGCCCATCGGCAAGGCCACCGCGGTCGGAATCGTGGAACGGGTGGGGATGCGTCCTCGGCCAAGTCCGTTGCGCCTCCGGGCGATTCGGGAAGTGCTCGATGACCGGCCCGTTCTTGACGAAGACATGGTGCGGCTTTGCCGGTGGATGGCGCACTATTACCTGGCTCCGCTGGGGTTGGTGGCCCAGACGGTCCTTCCGCCGGGCATGCTGGGGAGGCAGGACTCCCGCCGCGAACCGCCTCCCAAGGTCCGGCGGCGGCTAATACTGACCCGGACCCTTGGAACCCTCTCGGAGCGGGTCGAGGTGTTTGGCAGGGCGCACCGGCAGCGGGCAGCCTACGAGGTTATCGAATCCATGGGCGGGGCCGCCTCCGTGGCCCATCTTGTGGGCCGGCTGGGATTCGGGCGACCCGTGTTGAAGGGTCTTGTGGACCGTGGCCTGGCCAAGATGGTGGACGAACCCGTAGAGCGAGATCCGTTCGGGGACGACGGCGGCCCTGGGGGAGGGGTCGGAAGCCGGCCGGAGTTCGACCTCTCAAACGACCAGGTGGCGGCGGTCAATGCAATCGACCGCCTTGACGGGACCGGCCGCACGGCGCTCCTGCACGGAGTTACCGGCTCCGGCAAGACCGAAGTGTACATCGAACTCATCTACCGTCAGCTGGCCAGGGGTCGGTCCGCGATCGTCCTCGTCCCCGAAATCTCGCTCACGCCGCAGACGGTGCGGCGTTTTCGCGCCAGGTTCGGAGATCTGGTGGCCGTACTCCATTCGCGGCTGTCGGCCGGAGAGCGGCACGATGCCTGGCGGGCTCTGCGGGAAGGCAGACGCCGTATCGCCATCGGACCCCGTTCGGCGGTGCTGGCCCCTGCCCCGGAACTGGGGATCATCGTCGTGGACGAGGAGCATGACTCCAGCTACAAGCAGTCGGACCGGGCACCCCGGTACCATGCCCGCTCGGTTGCCGCGATGCGTGCCCGGTCCACCAAAGCAATTTGCGTGCTGGGGTCGGCCACACCTTCGCTTGAATCGTGGCACAACGCTGTGGGCGGCCGCTACGCCCGCGCCGCACTGCCGCACCGGGTCACGCCGCGGGGGCTGCCCGGGGTGAAGTTGGTCGACGGACAGGCAGAGCGGATCAGCGCGCCCGGCAACGAAGCTTCCCGGTCGGTCCTTTCGGAAGAACTGGCCGACGCCATCGCCGCCAGGCTTGAGCGCGACGAACAGACCATTCTGCTACTGAACCGCCGGGGTTACTCGACGATTCTGGAGTGCGGCGGCTGCAACCGGGTCTGGACCTGTCGCAGGTGCTCGGCCACTCTGACGTACCACCGACGAAGACAGCGCATGGCCTGCCGTTACTGCGACTTTCAGCAGGGCACCCTGGCGCGGTGCCCCGACTGCGGCCAGGCAGGCGTTCTGCAGTCGGGAGTCGGTTCCGAGCAGCTGGAGCGCCAGGTGTGCGAGACGTTTCCGCACGCTCGCGTGGCCCGACTTGACAGCGATACTACAGACACCAAGTGGGCCCACCGCGACACGCTCGATTCGTTCGGACGAAAAGAGATCGACATCCTTGTCGGGACCCAGATGGTGGCCAAGGGCCTGGATTTCCCCGGCGTGACCCTCGTTGGGGTGATCAATGCCGACGCAGGGCTCAACCTGCCCGACTTCCGGGCCAGCGAACGCACGTTTCAGTTGATCGAACAGGTGTCAGGGCGCGCGGGGCGAGGGGATGAACCGGGCGAAGTGCTTGTTCAGACCTTGCGCCCCCGGCACCCGGCCCTCCGGTTCGCCGCTTCCCACGATTATCACAGTTTCGTGGAGCAGGAATTGGAAGACCGCGCCGAGTTGGGGTTTCCGCCGCACTCCCGGCTGGCGCGGCTGATCGTGCACGGCCGGTCCGAGCAGAAGGTGTCCGCGTTTGCCGGCGAGATCGCTTCGATCGCCCGGCAGCTGATCAGGAAGAACGAACTGCTCGGGACCGACGTAGCCGGCCCGGCCCCGTGTCCGATTGAGAAGATCAAGAACCGTTGGCGCTGGCACATTCTGGTTGCATCAGCCCGCGCCAAAGCTCTTGGCCGCGTTCTCGACGGGGTCGACAGGGCCCGGTTGTCGCTCCCGGGAGGGCTGCGCCTCGACATCGACCGCGACCCCGAGGCGCTGCTCTAGTTCTAGTCCTCCAAGAGGGGTCCGTTCTGTTTGGGCGGGAGGGCTCTCGGGGCAAGGCCCGCAGAGTATCGGCAGTAGGAAACCCGGCCAGAGTGCCCGGGGCCCCGCCTCACCAAGACGCTATTTCGCCCTGCATTCCGCAAACTCGCGGACGAAACCCAAGGCTTCCCGGGCCGTCTCGGCAGTCTGCACCGACGCGCGCATCGGCCCGTCGACACACGCGGGAAGTGTCCGCATCCTCTGCAGATCCCCGAGCACAACCAAGGGCCGTCCGTAGCGGATCGCCAGAGCCACCTCCGAAGCGGTGCCGCGGCCTCCGGGGAGCGCAACCACCACGTTGGACGTCAGGATGTTGACGTGATTTCGGGATGCTGAATCGTCCCCGTCGCGGTTCAGGTGAGTACGGATCGCAACCTCCACCCAACGGTTGGGGTACCCTTCCGGGGCCTGGGTGGGGCCCTCTGTCGCCGCGGGCATTACTCCAATCACCAGCCCAGCCCTGTCTTCGACCTCTGCGAACCCGCGGGAAACCGACGCCATCACACCACCCCCTCCACCCGTCAACAAGTGAACCCCGATGCGGGCCAGCCCCTGGCCCAGTGGTCGGGCCAGACTCTCGTGGGAATGGACGCCAGAACCCATGACCCCAACCACCGGCAGGCGCCCGGAGGCAGCCCCTGCCCCTGCTATCTCAAGCATCGATACACCAACCTCCGCATTCTCGGGCGCGCTTCAGGCAGCCTGCGTTGACTACAAGAAGACTACTCTCCAGTCAAACATCGGCCCCGCGAGAAAAGCCCCGCTCGGAATCTCAGCGCGACGCAGACTGACCGATCCATCCCGTCCGAGGAACAGCAGCGGCACTCCGAGCAGGTCGAAGCCTTGCAAGGGCACGTCGAGCGGCAAGGCGGAGAGATCGAAGCCTTGCAGAGGCGAATCGAGTGGCTGGACGAGGAAGTTACACGCTTAGCCGAGTGCTACGGCACGCTCGCCGCGACCTTGTGATGTTGGTGACGGCGATGCGCCTGCGCGGGCCGGGGCGTAATCGCGATCACGGTCCGAGCCGCTGCTGATGAACGGGGAATCACGCTTGACTCCACCAGCCAACGGCGGTAATGCTATTAATTGATCCGCCATTCGAAATGGATGAGGCAGCCACGACGGACAGTGAATCAGGCGTTCTCAGGGGGCAATGACACGGGCGAGGAACATGGCTGTGCGACTCCAGAGTCATGCGAGGATCACGCCTGCAATCCAACCGTTGCCAACCTTGACTGATCCGAAACCATACGGGACCATGTTATTCGTCCATTTCGATTGGAGAAGCTGTCACAGAGTCTCCGCCCTGATGAGACTGCCTCGGCTTTTCTTCATGGTTGCGTTTCTGCTCGCCGTGATCGCGGCCCCCGTGGCCGCGCAGGAAACTGTGCGGTGGCGGGACTTCCAACTCTGCCAGGACTGTCCGCTGCGGCTGACCGAGGTCGTGCGACTGGGTGATGCGGAGGGGCCAGGGATGATCACTCTCGCCAGTCCGATGGTCTCCTGGAGCGAGGACTTTGGGTACTTGGTGGCTGCTCTCACCACGATCCAACGCTTTGACTCGGATGGGCGCTTTGTTCGGGCGATGGGTCGGGCGGGCGAGGGACCGGGAGAGTTTAGAGCGGTCGTGGATGCCCATGCGGTTGAAGGCAGGATCGTGGGGCTGGATGCCCTGAAGCGGGCCTGGGTCATTTTCGATGCGGCAGGCGATTTCCTGGCCGAGCGCCGCTACGGCTTTATGGCGGGATCGTTTGTTCCCATCGGCGGCAACCGCGTGGTCGTGATTGCCATGGACCGAAGGCCAAGTGTTGAGGGGAATCCCCTGCATCTGGTAGACCTTGACAGCGGTGTACCTTCGCTGCATTTCGGGGCGGCGAGCGACAACTGGACGATTCGCGGCTATGGGGCGAGTGTGATCGGTAGCGTTCTCGGCCGACCCGGCACCCTCTGGTGGGCCACGGTCGGTAGTCCCCGACTTCAGGAGTGGTCGGTGGAAGACGAGCTGCTGACGGTCATGGAGGGAGAGCTTCCATGGTTCCCAGAGGTCGCGGGCCCAACCGATCCCTTCACACAACCGCCTCCCACCCTGCTACGGTCGATCGCACTGGATCGGCGTGGCCACCTCTGGATGGCCCTTCGGACCGCCGATCCGGAGTGGCGGGATGTCGAACTGGAAGCGGGGCCCGAAGCGGGCGCGGCTATTATTCCCGACGGACGCTCGGATGACTATCGGGACAGCCGTCTTGATATCTTTGATCTGGACGGGAGGCGCCATGTGGGCAGCTACACTTGGGATTTGACGGGAATCAGGCTCATGAATCTGGGCGGTGAGCCGGCGATTCGCGTTCTGGAATACACCGATGATCTGGTTCCACAGATTGTGATCTACCGGGTGGAGTGGGCCTTCTGACCCCTGGCGCGATCCGGCCTTGTACGACGCACCGACGGCTCGCGGCGTCTATTCTCCCCAGCAAAAGAGGTCGTGGCTCAAGGCCCCCTCCAACTCCCGCTCCGTGTCGGGCACTCTAGCAGGCCTCGCCCGCGAATTCCGCACCCTTGCGTGCGCCAAGCGCCTGTGTTGCGAGCCATAGCGCGCAAGTTTCCAAATGAAGTGGTGGTCGTTTGTCGTCATCGTCCCGGTATAGTTCGTGAGTTCTCTCGCTCAGCGGCGATTGCCTCCGAATGTGCGGCTCAGGCTGGAGCATTTGAAGCGTATCACGACCTGCTGTTCGATCAGGACTCAATAGGGGCGAAGTCATGGACTTCCTTAGCGGAGGCAGGAGGGGGTCCTCCCGGTGACCAGGACTGCTCCGACTGCATTACTTGCGACCTCTGTGTCCCGGGCGACTGGGGAGGACAGGCCTGTGACTACAAGGGGGGCGATGATTGTAAGTGTCGGGAGATCGACGGCAATTGCAACCCCACCACCGCTCTCAACGTGGAGCCCGAAGACCGGCGAATCATCGAGGCAGACGGGGCCACTCAGCCGTTGGTTCGGCTCGCGGGCAACGTCTTCGGCTCTTGGGATTGCGACGGGGAACTCCGAGTGGCATACAGTGAGGACTCAGAAGGGGTGTTGGTCAGGGTCGTTGCCGCCGACTTCCGCTTCTACAAGAGCCATTACGGATTCGAGCGGTACATCGGTCTGCTTGGGGATCGCATCTTGGTGTCACAGCAGTCAACTCTAGAGTAATGGTCGTCGCATGGCGCGGGGGGGCGGCATCCAGCGCTCATACGGCGGTCCTCGTGTGGCTTGGCGTCGTCCTCCCGGCCTACCCCGGGAATCTGCGGGCTGTTCAGGACCAGCAAGAGCGCGAGTTGGTCCTGACCGAAGCATGGAGAGTGCATGGTGCGACACTTCATGACGGGCTGACGTCGGTCGCTGGTCTCGCCGAGGCCGAACCCGGAGCGATTTGGGTGTCCGATATGGCCGCTGGCAGGGGAAGGGTCCTGAGGTTCGACCAGTCACAGGAGACTGACGTGAGGGTAGTGGCGGGCTATGGCGAGGGACCGGGCGAGGTGTGGGGGCCGGGGCGCATGGGGGTCGCCACTGACGGAAGCGTGGCAGTGTACGATATCGGTCGTGGCGGGGTCGAGGTCTATGCACCGTCGGGTGAGCCGTTGCGACGCGTACGGTTTCCTGTTCGGGTAACCTGGGTCAAGGGCTTTGATGTTCTACCGGCCGGCGGGTTCGTGATCAGCGGTTCGGTGCCTGGAATCGATGCGGCCATTCACTACTTCGGTCGCGAGGGCAGGCTGCTGCGAAGTTGGGGACACCAAGCGCCAGCCGACAACTGGCGAGCTGGCTTGATAGCAACCGGAGGTGCGGTCAGCGGGATACCCGACGGGTCCGTGCTGTATTCGCAAGGGGCTCCTCATTGGATTGCTCGCTACGAGATACCGAGCGGTGGTGCTGGCGACGACGACCTACGCGAACATCCGGTGGCCGCGCTCGAAGGATTGCTGGATGCTCCTGGGGACGCAGTGATCGTCGAGACAGTTGAGGACGGAGTTCCCATTCGGAGTTTCGATGTCTCGTACCCGCAGTCCCGAGCAGTTTGGATGGTCGAGGGAGGGCTGGTCCTGAACATCGTCGTCTTGAAAGACGATGGCGAATCCATCTGGCAGTTGTTCGACCAGAGTGAAGGACCAGCAGAGGGGGACACTCGGCTGGTAGCCGAGACCAGAGTGAGCGAACCGTACTCGCCATGGTTCAGGTGCCAGAACGGTGACATTCTGGCTTCGCTCACGGATCCGGAGACCGATGTCCCGATTATCGTGCGTTTGGAGTTGGCGATTCAACCCCTGCAGCAATAGGCCGGTGTGCGTAGAGCGGTTGGAACCTGCCAACGACTTTGAGACGCTTTCCGATTCAGTTTAGTGCTAGCGAGTCCTCCCTTCCCCCGTTGGCCGGCTCTGCTCCAACGGCCGACGTGACGGGGAGTGCGCGGTTGATCCAGACCTCGTGCGGGAGTTCGGCGGCCTTGTCGGGTCTGGCGACGTAGGCCGCGGCCAGCACCTGCCGTCTGTTCTCGATCACCTTGGGGGCGCGGCCGAAGTGGACCTGCTCAGGGGTGAGCAGGCCGATGCCGCCGTGGCGGTGTTCGGTGTTGTACCAAGCGACCTGGGAAGCCCGGGTGGTACTTGATGGTCTTGAAGTGTGCCTCCGAGTACGGGTTGTCGTTCGAGACCCTGGGGCGGCCCACGCACATTTCGGGGTAGATACGGGCTCCAGAATCGCCCCAGATCGACGATCTCCTGTCTCCGAGGGGTACGGGGTAGCGGGAAAAAGCGGTGCGCGGCAGCGAGCGCGCCGTCACCCAAAAGTGACTGGCCGCCCGTCGCCGTTTTCGAGGCAGACGGCCAAGAGGCCGGGGAGCTTGCCCGCGACGAGCGGGAGTCCGTCGTTCCGAGCGGTGCCCGGAGAGGCGTTTCAGCGGCTCCGCCGGGGCTGGCTTGAGCCACTGTACGGTGGTCAAGCCAGCCCACGCGATGTTCAACATCGCGGCTGGCGAAGGGGATGCTGCGCCCCCCTCGAACACCCAGCGTCCCACTCCGCTACCGGAGAAGCGGGCGGGCGCTGGGAAACCGCGCCCCGGCACCCCCCGCTCCGGCGCGCCCGTGCCTGAGCACCGCTCCGCCATTGCATGATCCAGCAGGGTTTCAGGAAATCCAATAACGTAGGTGAACCTGTTGCTATCAAGCGATTTATGTTACATTGCCGTTTCAGGACGTTCGGTGTGTTCCAGCACCGAAAGGGTGACCAATGGGGTGATCGCAAAAGGGTGACCAGATGGGCAAACACGGCAGACAACTCACCGCCGCCTTCGTGAGGAGCGTCCACGAGCCGGGACTCTACTGGGACGAGCACGGCCTCGTGCTCCGCGTCAAGCCGTCCGGCTACAAGCAGTGGATCCAGCGGCTGTTCATCCACGGCAAGCGCAGGGAGTTGGGACTCGGTCCCGTCCGCCTCGTGACGCTGGCCGAGGCGCGGGACGCCGCGCTGGCCAACCGCAAAGTGGCCAGAGCGGGCGGCGACCCGAGGGCGACACGCCGCCGCTCGGTGCCGACGTTCGAGCGGGCGGCGGCGAAGGTCTTCGCCATGCATCGTACCTCGTGGAGCGCCAAGCACGCCGCCCAATGGGCGTCGACGCTTCGCATGTACGCGCATCCGAGGATCGGGGGGAAGCGGGTGGACCGGATCACGTCGGCCGACGTGATGGGCGTGCTGATGCCGATCTGGAGCGCGAAGCACACGACGGCCAAGCGGGTTCGAGAGCGGATCGGGACGGTGATGAAGTGGGCGATCGCGCAAGGCTACCGGGTGGACAACCCGGCGGGCGAGGCGATCCGGGCGGCGCTGCCGAGGCCCGGCCACGTCCAGAAGCACCTCAAGGCCCTACCCTACGAGGAGGTGGCCGGCGCGATCGAGGCGATCCGGCGGTCCGGGGCCGGAGCATCCGTGAAGCTGGGGCTGGAGTTCCTCGCGCTCACGGCCTGCCGGTCCGGTGAGGTGCGCGGGGCTCGCTGGGGGGAGATCGACGCGGCGGGCGGGGTGTGGACGATTCCTCCGGAGCGGATGAAAGGCCGGCGTGGGCACCGGGTGCCGCTGTCGGGCAGGGCGCGGGAGATTCTCGCCGAGGCGAAGGCGCACGCACCCCGGTCGGAGTTGGTGTTCCCGTCCGCGAGGGGGTTGCAGCTGCGAGCCTTGCGCTTCAGCGATCTGTTCAGGGAGTTGGGGATCGGGGCCGTGCCGCACGGGTTCCGTTCGAGCTTCCGCGACTGGGCGGCGGAACGGACGGATGCGCCGCACGCGGTCATGGAGGCGGCCTTGGCGCATGTCGTCCGCAACCAGGTGGAGGCGGCCTACGCCCGCTCGGACCTGTTCGAGCGCCGCCGCGTTCTGATGGAGCAGTGGGCGGAATATCTGGCGAGCCGGAGAGCAGACACCGAGGGCTGATCCGACCCTCGGTCCCGTCCACATACCGAAACGGGCTCTGAGCCCGTTTTCTGGCTGTTCCAAGGGCATTTCGGGGAAACTACGGGCCACAGGATCGCCCGAGATCGACGATCTCCGGTCCCCGAGGGGTAAGGGTAGGGCAGAAATCGGCCGCGCGGCAGAGAGTGCCGCCGTCGCCAAGTAGTGAACGGAGTCGGTCGCCCTCGTCGCGCGGGAGGCTGGCGACCACGAGGCCGGGGAGCTTGCCCGCGACGGTCGGATGGTCGCGGTTCCGGGCGGTGCCCGGGGAGGCTCTACGCGAGCGGCCGAAGGGCTGGCTTTGGACCCGTTACTGGTCCCAAGCCAGCCCACGCAACGTTGAACGTTTCGGCTGGCGAGGGGATGCTGCGCCCCCCTTCTGATCCCCCAGCGTTCCCGCGCCGTTGGCGCAGCAGCGGGCGTTGGGAGCGTGCCGCCCGCGAACCCGGTCGTCGCTAAAGCGCGCTTGGCTGATCGCCAGCCCCGCGTAGTTCTAGCGGACGGGCTCGGGCAGCCGTTTCACGATGATCGTCGGGATGTCGAATTCGTCCGTTTCGACGAAAGCGACGAGGCCACCGGGTCCAAATGCGCCGGGCATGGGCGTTTCCTCCTGCGAGAACGTGCCCACGTACTCGCCTCCCGCCGCCAGGACATCAATCCATCCATCGGCAGCCTCGCCCTCCCGATTCCGGTCATCCGATCCTCCGAAGGCGACGTTGATTTGCGGCAAAGGGTCGCTCCCCCAGCGTTCCACCCAGATAGTGCCGTCCCAGGTCGTGCGAAGATCCCGCACAAGGGGCACCTCGGGCATGAAACTCGCGTTCTCCACCATGTCACGCACGCCAGCCATCATGGGTTCCATTATGACTGCCATCTGCTCACGGGCCGCCGCTGGAACATCGTCGCCAAGCCCCGAGACGGTGTACTGCTCCTCGGCGGACGACTCAAAGCCCTCCAGCGCCCGCACCCGCGCGCGTTCCCGAAGCTGTTCCGTAACGGGTTGGGGGTGCAGCGGTCGGCTCACCACGCGCGGCGGCGCACTTGCGGTCCGGATCTTGATCTCATACGCGGAGGAATCCGAATACGCCACTCCGCCGCCGGGGACGACATCGAACACCATGCTGGGCGAGAAGTAGACGTACGCGTCTCGGAGCATACCGAACATGTCCGAAAGATCCTCGGCCTCCGTCGTGACCTGCCGCTCAGGGCGTGGTTCCCAACCCTCCACGAACGGAACCGTAGCGGCCTCTTCCCCCTCCTCGAGCGATACTCGGTAAAGCGTGCGGTCCCCAGAGCTCACGGACGCTTCCCCTTGGGAGAAGCTCGCTGTCGCACCTCGCACCAGGAACAACTCCGCTCCCTCCCGACCGTGGCGCACCGTCCGAGCGGGAGCCGTCTGCGAGGAACCCGGATCTGCAAAGCGGATCGCGCGCTCGAACGAGCCGTCGGCTCCGAAAAGGAGGTAGGCGCGGTGTCCATCGTCGACAATCACGGCCCCACCCTCGGGCCGGGCCACCATGTGCCCGACTCCCCGGAACTCGCCTGGGCCATCGCCCATGCGCCCGAACTCCGCCACCAAGGCACCGGCCCCATCGATGGCTACGATCCGGGTGGAGGACCCGGCCTCGTCCCGAATGTAGAGATGACCGCGCGCGTCGAAGCCCATGTCCGCGATCTCCGTAAACGCATCCCACCCCTCGGCCTCGATTCCACCGATCCGGTACACCTCATCGAAATCGGCCGCGAGCGGACGATCCTCGCTCGGCGGTGGACCGGACGATCCTCCGGTGTCGCCGCCACAGGCAGCCAGCAGCGTACTGAACACAGCGCATCGGAATCTCATGAATCAACCTCCAGAGCCAGGTACACCTTAACAGTTATTGGACGTTCGCCGGACCAATTCCGTTGCATGGGAGCCGCACCGTAGGGAGTTTGGGCGCGACGCCGCCGTCCGGCGACAAGCGGTAGCTCGGACGCTGAACCGCCCTCTCGCCACCCGCCGTTCGCTGCGCCGTTGGACCGCTCTAGAGAGGTATCACGGAACGGTTCGGCGTGGCTGCCACCTTGGACGGCGCTCGTACACCGGGATCGCAGACGGGCAATGGTGGAGTCCCCTTTGGCAGGGAAGACAACCGGCTGGCGAGGGAGTGGGACAAAGTGCGCGACCGACTCGAAGGGCGAGGAGGGCGGCAGGCATTACAGCGCGGAGAATCAGGTGGAGCGCGGGACGGGTGGGGATCGAAGGGGCGGAGCCCCTCGGCAGCCCCTGCCGGTGACGCGCGAAGCGTGGCCCCAAAGGGTGGGCTGGCTTGAGCACCTAACGGTGCTTCGAGCCAGCGCCCAACGCCGTCTCGGCGGCGGCTTCCAAGGGCTCCTACGCCCCGGACACGCCAGAGCCCCGGTCCACCCGGCTGCGGAAGTGACTCGACGGTTTGAAGACCGGCGCAACACGCGGTGGAACCTCGACCGGCTCGCCTGTTCTGGGATTGCGCGCCGTGCGGGCTTTGCGGTGCCGCACCTTGAAGGTGCCGAAGCCCCGGATCTCGATGTGGTCGCCGTGCGCCAGCGTGTCCTTGACGGCGTCGAGGAAGGCGTCGACCACGAGCCCGCAATCCCTCTTGGTGACCCGTGGTCCGATCACATCCGCTACCCGGTTAACGAGGTCGGCTTTCGTCATTCTCTTCTCTTCGCCCGCAGTGGCCAAGGTGTCTCCGCTCTATGATGATAGCTTGAGGAGGCGGCTTCCAGCGTCCCCGCCCAGGCCGAGCCGAAGTCCTTCGGGGAGACCGCATGGGATGAGAGAGGGTCTCACGGGACGACCGGACGGCGAACGGGGAGGTGGGGGCAGTCCGTGGGATTCCACTACCCGCCGCGCAAAGGGTGATCGCAGGGGTGATCGATAGAAACCTATTGTGAGCATAACGCTATGTATTGTATAGGGTTATGATCTAGTAAGTTGCCGTGCGCCGCACCGTGATGGTCGCGGCGCGCTCTGAGGTGCCTCCGGTGCGGCTCCCGGGCAACGGGATTAGTCTTGGCGAACATCTAACGCTAACCATGGGTTGGGGCTGATTGTCCCTTCAGGTCCGGTGAAGGGCGAGAGGAGTGTGAAGGTGAACAGATTATCTGACGGATGGAGGACACCGAGCCGTGTACGGTGAATCGAATGCAGGCGCACTGGTAGTCCTGTTGGCTGTAGCCCCGGCGGCGGCCCAGGAGGTCGTTGAACTGCCTGCGGAAGACCGCCCATTGAATCCAG
>JAGWBR010000024.1:511-19306 GCA_021295785.1 Gemmatimonadota bacterium | reverse complement strand
AGTGCCCAGCGTTTACGGCGTGGACTACCAGGGTATCTAATCCTGTTTGCTCCCCACGCTTTCGCGCTTCAGCGTCAGAAAAGGCCCAGCGAGCCGCCTTCGCCGCTGATGTTCTTCCCGATATCTACGCATTCCACCGCTACACCGGGAATTCCGCTCGCCTCTACCTTTCTCTAGTCAAACAGTATCGGATGCAGTGCACGGGGTTGAGCCCCGGCATTTCACATCCGACTTACTTGACCGCCTACGCGCCCTTTACGCCCAGTAATTCCGAACAACGCTTGCTCCCTCCGTATTACCGCGGCTGCTGGCACGGAGTTAGCCGGAGCTTCCTCTGGCGGTACCGTCAGGCATGGCAGGTATTTCCCACCATGCGGTTCGTCCCGCCTGACAGGGGTTTACAACCCGGAGGCCTTCCTCCCCCACGCGGCGTCGCTGCGTCAGGCTTTCGCCCATTCCCGTAGGAGTCTGGGCCGTGTCTCAGTCCCAATGTGGCTGATCACGCTCTCACGTCAGCTACCCGTCATAGCCTTGGTGGGCCGTTACCCCACCAACAAGCTGATAGGCCGCGAGCCCGTCCGAAGGCGCCAGCTTTCAAGAAGAGGCCAGCTTTCACGCCGGGGCTCCACTCCCAGCGCTGCATGCGGTATTAATCCAGGTTTCCCTGGGCTATCCCCCGCCCTCGGGTAGGTCGCTCACGTGTTACTCACCCGTTCGCCGCTTTACTGAGCCCCCGAAGGGGCCGTTCTCGCACGACTTGCATGTGTTAGGCACGCCGCCAGCGTTCGTCCTGAGCCAGGATCAAACTCTCATTTGAGAATTCGGTGTCGCACGGCCATCGAGCATTGAGCTCTGACCGCACGATTGCCTGGTTGAACGCCAAGTCCCGTGTTCGCTCGCCCTTTAGTGGCCGGTGGCCGGGACGAGGAAACGGGGCGTTCGGAATTTACACTTTAATTTCCCATCGGACCGCGGGAAGTGACGCCCGCAGCCCTCAATCGGGCCCACAAGATCTCACAGTTCGCTTGTCAAAGAACAGCCTGCCAGGGCGCACAAGAAACGCACGCTCTGTGCAGGCGAACAGCAAAAATAGCTCTGCACCTTTCGTCCCGTCAACCCCTGAGGCGGAGCCGGGCCTGTTTGGCTCCCCTGGCCACGCCGGTCCCGACTCCCAATCCCAGGATCGCTGCCGGAAACACGGCAACGGGCACAAACGGAAGCACCGCACCGACCGCCATTACACCCACCGCCGTCGCGCCACCCGCCACCAGTCCCAGCATGGCGGACGGTTTCTGGACGTAGTGGGTGTAGCGAAGCCGGTCCCGCACCCAATCCCGGGACTTCAGGTGTCCCAGAGCGCTGACGCCCGCCGTGATCCCCAAACCAATCAACTCGAACATCAATCATTGTCCTTTGCCGAAGACCCCCTTCCCGACCTTACGTACGTTCGCCGTGAGGCGATGAGTGCCAAAGCTTCGGATTCGGCAGCTTGTCCGGGCAGGGTTTGCCGGAGGGTGAGCGACGGGATTCGAACCCGCGACCTCCAGATCCACAATCTGGCGCTCTAACCGACTGAGCTACGCTCACCACGATCGGGTGGGCCAGGCCCTCGTAGTTAGCACTCCGGGCACCGGTCCGGTAACTTATTGTTGTTGGGTAGCGTCTGGGAATGCAGCGGAAAATTGCTCTCCGAAAGTTTGGTGCCGGCGCCCAGATTTGTTCGTTGCTTATTGCCTGACCGAACGGGACCGGGCACCCCGGCAGCGGTACACTTTTGGGATTGGTTGGGAGAAACCTTGATGAGCACAGACCGGACCGAGAATCCTTTTGACTCCAGGGAGAGTTTCGCCAACGCGGGTGACTCTCCCAATCCGGGTTCGGCCCAAGCCGGTCTCCCCAATATCAACGTGACGGTCAACACCGGGCCGCAGGGGCCGCAAGCGCCGCAAGTCCCGGTGGAACAGCGCAAGACTTCGGTGACTTTTGGGCTGTGGTGCCTGGGCATTGTTGGTGTCTGCGGGGTCCACCGATTCTATTTGGGCAAGTACGTGACGGGTTTCATCTGGCTGGTGACCCTCGGGCTTTTGGGGGTCGGGCAAATCATTGACCTGTTCAGGGTCCAGGGCATGACGCGCCAAGTCAATCTGGAGTCGATGCTCCTCCCTCCCACCCCGACCAAGGCCCAAGAGACGCGCGGGCCCGAAGAGTCGCCCCAGGCTGACAGGCAACTGCCTGCAAGTCGTCAGCACAGGATTCTGAAAGCCGCGCAGGCCAGCGGCGGAGTGGTCACTCTGGCACAGGTCGTCACTCAGACAGGAATGTCGTTTGAGCAGGCTGAGACCACTCTTGACGAGATGGTCGCCAAGGGGTACGTCGATATCGGCAACCACCCAAACAGCGGGGTTGTCGTCTACCGGTTCCCGGGGCTCGCCGATAGCGCCTGAAGGGGCTGAAACGGCCGACGCGACCGCGCACATTCCGCCGGCCACTCTCGACGGCTGGCTTACGCTGCACCAGCTGTTTCGCTTCGACGTGCCTTCGATGAAGCACTGCCCTGCCCCAGACGCGAGGCGCGCCGCGGGCGAGCTGGATTCGTGGAACAGCATCGAAATAGCTGCCGCGGACGGCGGCGGCTGGTCCGGCCTCTATGCGTGCGCGGGGTCCGGGTGTGACCTCATGGCGGTCCATTTTCGCAACTCTTTCGAGCAGCTCGTGCGGGCCGGACGGGAACTGAGGGCAACAGAAGCACTCAGTTTCGGCGAGCTGGATGCCGAGTACCTCTCCGTGGTTGAACTGGGCCTCTACGGCCTGACCAATTCGGTTGTGGAGTCGGCGGACGGGGCGGACGCCTGGGAGGAGCGTCTGCGCGAGGAGGTCAGCCGGCAGGAGCGTCTGCCCAGAGTGTGGGAGAGGCTCCATCCCGTTCAACCTCCCGGGATGCCCTGCGTGTGCGTTTACCCCATGGACAAGAGGCGCGAAGCCGCGCGCAACTGGTATGCCCTGCCCCTGGCCGAGAGGGCACGCCTGATGATGGCCCACGGTGCGATCGGGCGAAAGCACGCCGGGCGGATCGCACAGGTCATTGGCGGATCAACGGGGCTGGGAGACTGGGAGTGGGTGGTCACGCTGTGGGCGGATGATCCGCTGAACTTCAAGCAGATCGTTGCCGAAATGCGGTACGACGCTGCCAGCGCGGAATATGCGGAATTTGGCCCCTTCGTTGTGGGGGAACGACTGGGAAAGGGCGCGGCCGGACAGCTGTTCCCTGCCCTGACCACCCGTTGAACCGGGGAACCTCGCGGGGGGCGGCAGTGGACCGGGCGGGTGCGCTGGATCTCGGCGGCCGGCTGGGGGTTCGGGATGTCGCGGAAGTTGCCAGGCGCCGACGCCAGGTGGCACCGCTCTCGGGGGCCTGTCTCGAACGTGTTGAAACCAGCCGGGCCGTGGTTGAGGGCGTCTTGGAATCGGACGACCGTCCGGTATACGGCATCACCACGGGCTACGGAGCGCTGGCCGGGGTGCGGATCCGGCCCGAAGACTCGTCGCGGCTTTCATGCAACGTGATCCTGAAATGCGCGGTGGGAGTCGGCGACCCGATGCCGGAAGATTGGACCAGGGCCATGTTGCTTGCCCGGGCGCGCTCGCTCTCGCTGGGGTGTTCGGGGGTGCGCCCGGTAATCGTTGACACGCTGGTTGAGATGTTGAACCGGGGGGTGACCCCGGTTGTGCCGCAGAAAGGTTCGTTGGGGGCGAGCGGAGACCTTGCACCACTGGCTCACGCGGCGCTGGTTGCGACCCGGGCTGCCGACGAGGGTATTCCGGGCGGCAGCGGCGAGGCCTGGTGGCGGGGCGAGCGAATGAGCGGCGCCCGGGCCATGCGCGAGGCAGGAATCGAACGCCCCGTGCCGCTTGGCAAGGAAGGATTGGGCCTGACCAACGGCTCTGCGTTCATGACCAGCGCCGCGGCACTGGCGCTCTGCGATTCAGAAACGGTTCTGCGCGCGGCCGTGGTGGCGACTGCGCTGAGCTTCGAGGCCCTGAGGGGAAGAACGGCTGCCCTCGACGAGCGACTCAATGCCGCGTCGGTACAGTCGGGGCAGATGACCGTCGCCGCCTACCTCCGCGACATGCTCCAGGGCAGCCGGCTGATCGAACCTCCGCCGGGCATCACTCAAGACGCCTACAGCCTGCGGTGCACGCCGCAGGTGCTGGGACCCGTTGCGGACATGCTGGGTTACCTGGCGTCGCGAGTCGGGCGCACTCTCAACGCGGCCAACGACAACCCCCTGGTGTTCCCGGCCGACGGCGACCGGCCCGCCAGCATCGTGCAAGGGGGCAACTTCCACGGGGCGGGTCCGGCGCTCTGGTTGGACACTCTGGGAATTGCGATGTGCGAGGTCGCCAGCATCTCGGACCGCCGCAGTTTCAGGATGCTGACGCCCGAGCTCTCGCGCGGCCTGCCGAGCATGTTGAGCCCGGACCCGGGCCTCAACGGCGGGATGATGTCGGTGCAGTACACGGGAGCGGCCCTCGTGTCGGACAACAAGACCCTGGCCAGTCCCGACTCGGTGGATTCGATTCCCACCAGCGCCAACCAGGAAGATCACGTCAGCATGGGTGCCAACGCGGCAAGGCGCTGCCGCGAGATCATCTCGAACGTCCGCACCGTGGTCGCCATAGAATTGCTCCTGGCGGCGCAGGGAGTGTGGTTGCGCCCCGCTGGTCCCGAGTCTCTTTCACCTGCCACCCGGATGGCATACGACGCCGTGCGGGCGCAGTGCCCGCCGCTTGAGACCGACCGGCCGCTGGCTGCCGAGATCGACACCATTGACCGGATGATTGCCTCGGGCGAATTCACCGGGCCGGGGTCGCCCGTTGCTGATTGGGACCTGCTTGCGGACGCGGCGGATTGAACGGTGTGTTGTTGTGCGAACCCAACATCAGCGAGGGGCGCGACAGGCGTCTCATGGACCGGCTGGCCGACTCGGTGAGGGCTACGGACGGGGTTTCGCTGATTCACCGGTCAGCCGACCGGGACCACAACCGCATGGTACTGGCTTTCGCAGGCACGGCGGAACGCCTGTTGGAGGCTCTTGAACGCCTTGCCCGGCTGGCGGTGGCAAGCATTGACATGCGGCGGCACGCCGGACAACACCCTAGGATCGGAGCCGTCGACGTGGTTGCGTTCGTGGCTGTACCGGGACGGTCGCCAGCTGAGGCGCTGAAGGCGTGCCGCCGCTTCGGACGGTGGCTGGGGTCCTGGGGCGGCATTCCCGCGTTTTTCTACGGGATAGCCGCCACACGGCCCGAACGCGAAGCCCTGCCGAACATCCGCCGGGGCCAGTTTGAAGGACTGGCTCAGAAGATGTCCCACCCCGGTTGGATGCCCGACGAGGGCCCCGCTTCCCCCCACCTCACCGCCGGAGCGACGGCGGTCGGAGTGCGCGCGCCCCTGGTTCGGTTCAATGTGAATCTGGACACGGCCGACACCGCCGTGGCCCGGCGCATCGCACTGCGGCTCCGGGAATCGGCCGGCGGGCTCCCAGCGGTCCGGGCTCTCGGCCTTGAGCTGCGTTCCCGGAAAATGGCGCAGGTGTCGATGAACCTTCTCGATTACAAGGTCACTTCGGTCCCGGTGGTCTGGAACCGCACGGTCGAACTGGCCGCCGACGAGGGCACCCGGCCGGTGGAGAGCGAGTTCATCGGCCCGGTTCCGGTGCGGGCCTACGCCGATCTTGCCGGGGGCGGACTCCACCCCGACCAAATGAACCTGCGCATGGAGACGTCCCAGTTGCTGGACTTGGAGAAGTTGGGCGACCGGGATCAGTTCCTGACCGAAACGGCATGAAGACGAAGCAGACGATACGAGCCCCGCGCGGCACCGAGCTATCGTGCAAGGGTTGGCGGCAGGAAGCCGCCCTGCGAATGCTGATGAACAATCTGGATCCGGACGTGGGCGAGCGACCCGAAGACCTGATCGTGTACGGCGGAGGCGGAAAGGCAGCCCGCAACTGGCAGTGCTACGAGCGAATTGTCGCCACGCTGCGACGCCTTGAGGACGACGAGACTCTGCTGGTCCAGAGTGGCAAACCGGTGGGGGTTTTCAAGACCCACGACGATGCTCCCCGGGTGCTCATTGCAAACGCCAACCTCGTGCCCCGCTGGGCAACGGCCGACGAATTTCGCCGTCTGGAGGGGTTGGGACTGACGATGTACGGGCAGATGACGGCCGGGTCCTGGATTTACATAGGCACCCAGGGGATCCTGCAGGGTACTTACGAGACCTTCGCCGAGATGGCCCGGCAGCGGTTTGGTGGTTCGCTGCGGGGCCGGCTGGTGGTGAGCGCGGGACTGGGCGGCATGGGGGGGGCCCAGCCCCTGGCAGCCACACTCAACGGTGCCGTGTTCGTCGGGGTCGACGTCCGCGAAGACCGCATCCAGAGACGGCTGGACACCGGTTACTGCGACCGGATGGCGCACAGCCTGGACCAGGCCCTGGAACTGGCTGATGCCGCGTTGGGGCGGCGGGAGGCCCTGTCGGTCGGGATGGTTGGCAACATCGCCGAAGTGCTTCCCGAACTGGTACGCCGCGGGGTGGTGCCCGACGCGGTGACCGACCAGACATCGGCGCACGACCTGGAGGTGGGGTACATCCCCGCCGGAGTCGACCCCGACGAAGCGGCTCACGTTCGGCGCGCTGACCCGGCGGGGTACGCGGAGCGCGTTCTGGACTCGATGCAGGCCCACGTCCGCGCCATGCTGACTATGCAGAAACAGGGCTCGGTGGTGTTCGACTACGGCAACAACCTCCGAGGCCAGGTGGCCGACCGGAGGGGCATGAACGAGGCGTTCGAGATTCCCGGATTCGTGCCGGAATTCGTGAGGCCCCTGTTCTGCCGCGGAGCGGGTCCGTTCAGGTGGGCGGCCCTGTCGGGAGATCCGGCGGACATCGCCGCCACGGACGACGCGGTCCTTGAGACCTTCCCGGAGAACGAGGGCCTGGCCACGTGGATAACCGCCGCCCGCGAGAAGGTGCATTTCCAGGGGCTCCCCGCCCGCATCTGCTGGTTGGAATACGGCGAGCGAGACGAAATGGGTGCCCGCTTCAACCACCTGGTCAGAACAGGCAAGGTCAGGGCACCGATCGTTATCGGGCGCGACCACCTGGACACGGGATCGGTGGCCTCGCCCAACCGCGAGACCGAGGGGATGCTTGACGGCTCCGACGCCATTGCCGACTGGCCTCTGCTCAACGCGATGCTCAACACCGCCTGCGGAGCCAGCTGGGTATCGCTGCACCACGGGGGCGGGGTGGGCATAGGGTACTCCATCCATGCCGGCATGGTGTGCGTGGCGGACGGCACCGAGGCCGGCGAGAGGCGTCTGCGGAGGGCGCTGACCGCGGATCCGGGGCTGGGGGTGGCCAGGCACGCCGATGCGGGCTACCCGGAGGCCGTGGATATCGCTCGGCAGCGCGGCGTGGACCTGCCAATGCTCAACTGAGAACGCAGACCGCCGGCCAGTGCCCTGCCTGACCAACATTGGTACTCTGGTGACCTGCCCCCCGGAGGGCGGACAGGGGGACTTGGGCGCGGTCCGCGGCGCGGCGATGGTCTGGGAGGGCGACACGATCACCTGGCTGGGCCCGCGGGCCGACCTGCCCCGGGAGGCGGATCAGCGGGAGGGGGCCTCCGGAAACGGGCCGTCCTACGACTGCGGCGGGCGACTGGTGATCCCGGGCCTGGTGGACTGCCACACCCACTTGGCATTTGGTGGATGGCGAGCCGACGAATTCGCCGCCAGGTCGGCCGGGACCGGTTATCCGGAGATCGCCGCGCGGGGTGGCGGAATAGCCTCCACGGTGAGGGCCACCCGTGCCATGTCCCGGCAGGAACTGGCAGACCGGGCGGGCGGTTTTCTCCAGGGCATGGTTCGTCTGGGGATCACGGCGGTCGAGTGCAAGAGCGGCTACGGCCTGAGCGTCGAACACGAGCTCCGCACGCTCAGAGCCTACCGTGACCTGTCCGGGTCCGGAGCACCGCGGCTCGTCCCCACTTGTTTGGCGGGTCATATGGTTCCCGCAGAGTATGCCGGCGACCGGCAGGGCTACATCCGGCTCGTTACGGAAGAAATCCTGCCCGCGGTGGCGCGGGAAGGCCTGGCCTCGTTCTGCGATGCGTTTCTGGAGCCGGGCCCCGGATTGGATGCCGCCGAAACAACGGCCGTCCTGGAGGCGGGGCACCGCCACGGCATGGTGGCCAAACTCCACGCCGATCAGCTGACCGACGGGGGGGGAGCCCGGCTCGCGGCGTCGCTGGGAGCGATTTCGGCTGACCACCTGGAACGCGTTTCTGACGAGGGAATCGAAGCCATGGCGGAGGCCGGGACCATTGCCGTGGTGCTCCCAATTGCCGGCGTCTACCTCAACTGTCCGCCGCCACCAGTGCGCCGAATGGTCGAAGCCGGTGTCCAGGTTGCGGTCGCCACCGATTTCAACCCGGGCAGCGCTCCGTCGTACCACCTTCCGCTGGCCCTGACCCTGGCCTGCGTCAAGATGGGAATGTCTCCCGCCGAAGCCGTCCGGGGTGCCACAACGGTCGCCGCGCGGGCCTGCGGTCTGGAGGAGGTCTCCGGTTCACTGGCTCCCGGACGTCCGGCCGATTTCGCCGTAATCGACGCGCCGGATGTCGATTCCTGGCTGTATCACTTCAAGGAAGGCACGTGCGCCGCCACAGTTATCGGTGGCGTTACCGTGGCAGGGCAGCTCCCAGGATCCCAATAGGACGTGGGGGGTGTCCGATCCGCACCAGTTCGGCCTTCCACCCTGCCCGACCCGTTTGGTCTCTCTCCCCGGGCACCAGCCTCAACATGGCGGACGCGGCATGGGCCAGCCCCAAGGCAGCGACCCTGCCGTTGTGAATTATCTGGGGCATTTCGACCGGTGTGTGCGCCACGATCAACGCCTCGGCTCCGAAGCCCAGCAGCGTCCCGCGCAGTGGCGCGCTCCCATACGAGGCCTCGGTCGGTACCGCGCCGCCAGCGCTCGTTTCGTGGCGGCGTGCCCATTCCGTGACTAACTCCCTGGTCCAGAACACGCTTGTCTCGCCGAACATCGTGCGCCACCGCCGCAGAATCGCCGCGTCGTCCAGGCCGCGCAAGGCACGCTCGGCAGTGAACGCGTCGGTATCGAACCACGTCCGCATAAGCGGTTCTCGCAGAAACACGGCCATGGAGTCGCGGAGCGCCACGAGCCCTGCGGCGGCGTGCTCCGGTCCCGCGCCTCCGTGCGCCAGAAGCAAGTCGCCGACCCGGACCAAGGGTGGAAGCGATGCAATCCAGCGACCGAGTACCGTGCTACGGGGCTCAAACATCTCGGCGTACCCCAGGCCGTGGATATCGCTTACCAGAATCTCGCGGGACTCGACGTAGCGCAGGTCGTTCGCGAAGACGAGGAGTTCGTGGTTGCCCAGTATGGGAAGCACGCTTCCCCCGGCCTGTTCGGCCTCTTCTTCAAGGCGGTACAGGAACCACAACAGTGGCGTGACGTCCGGTCCGCGGTCCATCATGTCGCCCAGCAGGGCCAGTGTGGCTTGCCCGCCCGCCCAAGACAGGTTCTCGTCGATGAGGCCGGCGCCAGACAGAAGTTCCGTGAACCGGTCCAACTGACCGTGCAGATCGCCCACCACGTAGAGTTCGTCGGGAGCGGGAAACTCCACCGGGTTGTTCCAGGGGTCGACAGTTCGGATGGCCGTCTGGTACAGTTGCCCGGGCCTGCCGTACTCAAGTAACACCCGGTCCCCGCCGAACCTCGTCAGGTCTACAGTCGCGGCGTGGGCGGTTCCGGCTTGAGTGGCCACGTCTGCAAGCAACTCTCCGTCGGCCCACACTCGCAGCACCCCCGGCCGGGGGGCCTCCGTGATCCAGCGCACATCAAGGCTGTTTCCGTTGATCCCGACGTAGAGGCCGTACTCTCCTTCCAGGGAATAACCGCGTTCGGCGCCGCGCCCCGGGTGCAGCATCCCCACCGGACCACTGTCCGTGGCCCGGTGTAATGGTTCGGACTGCCTTGGGTTGGCCGGGCCCTCCACGCCAACAGCGGTGGCCAGTACCGCCAGTGCCGCGGGGGTGATCACGGGATCGGATCCCACCTGCCGCTGTCCATGCCTTCCACAAATTCCGTCACCCGCCGAAACACCTGTTCGATTTCGTCGTCTGACAGGCCGAGTTGGATTGTGGAATCGCCGACCCTGATTCCCCGCCCCGGATTCATGTTCGCCCCGGGTTCGGCCGACCGCCACCGGTCTTCGATCAACCGGAACTCGGCGAGCACGCCCAGGCGGGCATGGAGATCGTCCAGCGTGACCTCCCGAAGGCGGTCGGCCGCAGACTGCGGATACTTCTCCAGGATCAGCCTTCTCCAATCGCTGCGCCGATTACTTCCGAAGCTGCTGAACGCGACACCATTGTCTACGCTGAACACCACGGGATCATCGGGGTGTGATGAAATCAGGTAGTTTCCCTGGTTCGCGTCGTTGTGGCCGATCAAGTAAGTGAGGAGGTTGAAGTTGGCGGCCCGGAGCGCGAGAGCGCCTCCGTCGCGGTCCGCGTCGCGGCGCAGGTCTCGAAGGTCGTCGGGGGGTGACACGGACAACAGCCAGTACTGCAGCACCACAAGGGTCATCGGCCACTCGCGCCACGTTTCCTCCACCAGGTCGGGTTCGCCCCCCGCCATTTCCATCACCGCACGCACGTCCTCGATCGGGTAGGCGCGGGCCACTGTCGGCGGCACTACGTAGTCGTCTTCGTTCAAGTAGAGTTTCTGGACTTCGTATGCGCCGATTTCAAAACGCGGCTGGTTGTTGAATTCATCCGCGCCGGGGGTGGCCGGAGCGTACTTCATCAGCAGGATCGTGCTGTCCGGCAGTTGCACGGTCAGCTGCTGCGTCCGCTCTCCGGGGGTGCCCCGAGAAGGTGTCGCCCGCAGGATCTCCCACTCGGAGGCGCGGAGGATCTCCCGAAGTTCGGAGGGGGCCCTGGCGAAGTTCAGGGTTTGGGCGACGGCCGCATGCGGCGACACTGCCGCGGCGATGGCGACGGTGGCGGTCGCGGTGGTGAGGGCGGTCGGTTTCGACCACCAGCTTGCCGGCCTTGACTGCCGCGAGACCACCTTCACGGGGATTCCTCTTCGTGCGCCTTCCGGGCGGGGGGCAGCAGTACCGTGACCTTCGCACCGCGCGGCGTCTGACCGTTCGGGCCGTTGGAGATGACAATTTCACCGGCCGCGCCCTCGATAATATCGCGGCAAACCGATAGGCCGATTCCCATGCCTACCCTGTCCCCTTTCGTCGTGAATCCTGGCTCAAACACCCTGTCCAGGACCCGTTCGGGGATGCCGGGACCGGTGTCCCGGAACGAGGTTCTGACCATGCCGTTTGGGGCCGTGTCCACGGTGATCGTAATGTCTTGCGGCTGTCCGCCCTGTTCGCGGACCGCCTGCGCCGCGTTCACCAGGATATTCGCGACCACCTGATGGAGTCGTCCCGGGCCGCATTCTACGGGCTCGACCTCCTGGAATTCCCTCACAACCGTGATACCCGCCAAGCGGTGGTGGAGCAGGCGCACGGTGTCTTCAATGACATCGCATATGTTAAGGGAAACCCGCTCTGCGGCGTGTGCGTCGAAGCGCCGGAGGTTGTCGACCAGTTCCCGCATCCTGCGCACGGCAAGGTCGTTCGTGCCCAGGACGCCGTCCAGGGCGCGCACCACGCGCCGAACATCGTTCAATTCGTCGGGGGTCACCACTTCGTCGGCCAGTATGTCCTGCAGCCTGGCCAGCGCCCGCCGGATCACGTCGTGGTTGCTGTGAATCGCTCCCAGCGGCGTGTTCAACTCGTGCGCCATGCCCGCCGCGAGCGACGCGACCGCGCTTTGCCGGTCTCCGGCCTTCAGACCCGGGCCGCCCCTGGACCGGTCATTCGCAACGGGGCCGTTCACAGCAGGGCCCTCATCCACCGCTCGCGCAGGCCTGCGAGTTCTTCGTGCACGTCTTCGAGTTCTCGCAGGCGCTGGTTGAGTTCGCGCCACATGGCAGTGCGTTCAACCGCGTTGCGGATCATCAGGGCAATCTGTTCGTTGTCCCACGGTTTCTCGACAAATTGGAACAACGCCACCTGCTGAATCGCCTGGATCGCGTGCCGCTTTTCGGCGTACCCGGTCAGAAGAATGCGCGATGTTTCCGGCTGGATCTCTCTGGCCGCGGTCAGGAGGGCAATGCCGTCGATGCGGGGCATCATGAGGTCGCTTACAATGGCGTGGACCCTCCGCTCACGAAGCGTATCGAGGGCTGCCGCGGGGTCGGTGAAGGTCAGCACCTCGTAATCGGACTCAAGCTCGATGAAGCTTCGGAGGGCACCGGCAACCATTTCCTCGTCGTCGACCAGAACCACACCCCTGTCCCGGTCGGTTTCCGCGCCCTCCGGTTTGGATTGGTGGTTGCTCAAGAACCGGCCCCCTGCCCCGCAACGGGCGCAGCCAGGGTCCGCACGCGACTCGACAGGCCTCTCAGCAGGTCAGCCGCGACCTCGGGATGGTCGGTCATGAGATCTCTGAAATCGTCGCCCAAGATGGTGATTACACGTGCGGGGCCCGCGGCGCGAACGGTGAACAGACTCGGTCCCTCGTCAAACAGAGACCAGGTACCGGAAGCGCTCCCCTGCCCGATACGGAACTTACCGCCGTCACCGGTTTGGGCTTCGAGCTCTCCCGACACCACAACCCGCAGTGCCCCGGCAGTCTCGCCCTGCTTCTCTATTTCGGCCCCGGCTTCCAACTGTTCCGCGTTTGCGATCGCGGCGACCAGTGCCAGCTGCCTGCTTCCGACTCCCGAGAACAAATCGATGTCTTGGAGCAGGAACACTTTTTCAATCAAGTCCATAGCCGCCTCATCACGGTCTGTGCTGTCTGATTCGACACTAATTGAGACCGCGCGCGCACACAGCGCAATCCAGTCGTCTTCGTCGTCCCCAAGCCCTGCGACGGCCTCCAAGGAGTTGCCGGTCGCTTCGTCGCCCTGACCCGGGACGAAGTCGTCTTCTCCGGGGACTCCGCTGTACCGCCCCTCAAGCGCCGGGGCCAGACGGGCAAACGTCGGCGACCCGACGGCGGTCTCCAGCCACTCGATTGCCTTGGCCCTGTGTTTTCTGCTCGATCCGTTCAGCGCGATTCGGGCACCGGACACCACGTCCGGCGGATACAAAAGGGCCAACCAGCGCAGGATGGCGGCCCTTCGTTCGGCAGCCGCTTCTTCAAGGGTGCGGATGAACAGCGCGGTGAGACGAGACCGTGGAAGCCGGCGTGCTGCCAGCGCCGGTTGGGCATACCGGGCGATCGCGTCCACCTCGCTGACCGCGGCCTCAACCACCAGTTTCTCGGGGAAGCGGAGCGAAGGGTCGGCGGTGCGCATGCGGTGGAGCGAACGGAGCAGCTGGTCGTCGACCGCCTGCGGGGTTTCCGGGCGCAGGTAGGACGTGACCATGATCTCGGCGCTGGACCGCGAGGGCGATTCACCGAGGACGCTGGCCGCGCCCCTTCTCACGCGGGGATGTTCGTCGGAGTCTTCAAGCACTTCGATCAGGGTTTGGTGGACCGAACTGCCGGCCTGCATCAACGCTTCCCTGGCCACGCTGCGGTTGGCCGAAATCCGAAGCAGCGAAAGAACGCTCCGCAGCAACCCTTCGTCACCAGATCGGATGGCTCCCACACATGCGGCCTCGCTCACGGCGGAGTTCTCGGAAGGAAGCAGCGTGCGCAGAGTGGCGCGCGCATTCTGGTTGTCGGGGGCGAGCCCCGACAAAAGGGCCAGCTCCAGTTCGTCTGCGCTGAAATCCGCGAGAAGTTGGTCCAGGCGCGGTTTGGTGATCTCGGCGGCGGTTTCGGGCGAGACGAAATCTCTGAGGTAGGTCAGCGCCGCAGCCCGGACGCTGGCATCCGGCGAGTCAAGCAGTTCGCCCACGACTTCGCGGCGGCGGCGTCCGGTGTTCTCCGCGAGAACGCGAACGGCCGCCGCCCGCACCCGCGCGCTGAGGTCGCGGAGGCGGTCGCGGACGATTTCCGGGTCCGCCTCCGACCGCGACCGCGCCAGCGCCCGCAGAGCGGCCAGCCGAATCTCGCGTCGTTCGTGTCGGGTCAGTTCGTGAATTTCGGGGGAAAGCGACGCCACATCGCCGCGCCGGGAGCTGCGGAGCACGTCCAGCATGAACGCGACCCGCACGGGCGAACGGCTCTGGAGGCCTTGCCGCGCCAACCCCATGGCCCCTGCATCGGAGAGCGACACGAACGTCTCTCGAAGCGTCGCGAGCCGGTTCTCGAATGACTTCGCCAGGCTGCCCATGTATTGACGTCCGGCCTTCCAGTAGACGAAGAACAGCACAGCGGCAAGCAAAACGCCGAACACGGCGACGACCGTCAGTCGCTCCGGCACGGTGAAGGCAGCGAGGGCCACGCTGGAAATCCATAATAAAGCACCAGACAATACTTTACCGATGCCTTTCTCAATCGCTACATCAATGTAATTCTTCGCCCTGAGTTTGAGGTTTTCGTCAACCGCCACATAGAGAATCTCCCGCCCCGTGCGCTCGGCCGAGTAACGGAACATCTTCTCGGTGGTGCGGGCGCACACCGCCACGGTCAGGGCTATTGTGGCCGTCAACCACAGCGTAACCGAGAGTGCCCCGGCGGCGAGGAAAACGGCGGTCGGGAATACCAGGATGCCCTTTGTGGCCCCCCAACGGCGGAGCAGGGGTCGCATCCCGGCCAACACGAGCACGGGCAGCCACTGGGTCACGGCGTCCACCAGGCCCATGAACTCGGTGATGCTCTCGGTGGTGTCGAACCGTTCCCCGGTCAGGGTGTTGTACTGATAATCGACAAACTGTTTGACCAACACGGTCAGCAGCACCGCGAACGCGATAATTCGCACCTGGGGGTCGGCAAAGATGCGCTTGGCCTCGCCCCACGACAGTCCGCCCTCTGCCTTGCTCTCCCGCTGCTGACGAGCGGGGCGGCCTTCTTCGGAATCGGCCTCCCTGGCCCAGCTCCCGCCCACGCCCGCGGCGAACACCAAAATTGCCCCGCCGGCCACAAGCAACATGTTCTCCGCGCCGATGCGTTCCGCCAGGAAATAGCTCGTCATGGCTCCGACGGTGGCGCCGATGGACCCGGCGGCGATCACCCATGGATAGGCCTTCTTCGCGTCCCTTGCGCTGTAGACCAGTTGGGTCAGCATGAAGAACTGGGTAACGAGTGACGCCGCCAGCAGATCATACCACCCATAGAAGAACAACCCGAACCACGGAGCCTCGTCGTTGTAGATCAGCCGCAACACGACCATGCTGCCCGCAAAGAAGAACGCCGTGCGCTGAATGAGCTGGCGCCACGCCATCCGGTCCGCGAGTCGGTTGTACACGGGGGCCGCCATCACAACCACGGCGCTCACGAAGTACACCTGGAAGAAGTCGCCTTCCGCCAGGCCGGTCAGCGCCACGGCGCTGCGGACCGGTCGGAGGGTGCCGACCACCAGCAATACCAGGAAGTTCAGCCCCATCACCCAGGCCAGCTGCCAGCCCCGGGCGGGTCCGCCTCCGTTCTTCAGGTTATCCGTCCCGGCCGCGAGGTCCCCCGGTACAACCGGAGCCCGTAAGCATAGCGGACCGAGGCCCGGCCCGGCATATTGCGCCCGCCGTCAGTACCCGCCACGGGGCGTGGCGCAGCCCGGCCAGCGCGCCTGCTTTGGGAGCAGGAGGTCGCCGGTTCGAATCCGGCCGCCCCGATTGAAGTTACGTGATTTCGTCAAAGCGACTCCCGCCATTTGTTCCCGCTAATTTAGCGAGAAATGGCCTTCTGGCGCTCTTCAAGCGGCGGGGGACAACGGGCGGAGCGCGACCACCGGCACCGGTTGGCGCACGATTCGAGAAGGCTTAGGTAGTGGCACTCATGCCCCTGCCCAAGGGTCCACGATCTCGATGCCCATGTCCTCGAAATCGCGAACGTTGCGGGTCGCGATCCTCATGTGGCGAGCCGCCGCGATAGCCGCGATCTGGCAATCCGCCGAAGCCACGGGACGCCCGGCGGAGCGGCGCGCGGCGGCAATGTGGCCGTAAGCACGAGCGGCATCGCTGTCGAAAGGGAGCACACGGTCCTCGAAGGCGTCGCTCAGCATCGCCTCGATCTTGAAGAAGAGCGTCTCGCGGCGCAGGCCTATCGGGAGGATGGCGGCACCGTAGCGCAACTCCGCTTCGCTCACGGCCGACAGAAACAGGTCCTCCACGGGATGGCCCGAGACCCAACGCGCGACGGAGGATTCGGGCCACTCACGCATCAACTCGGAGACGACGTTGGTGTCAAGCAACGTGGACATGGCGTACGGATCTACTCGAAGGACGGCGGCTCACGCGCTGGATCGCGCTCAGGCAACTCCAGGTCCACCCCGTTTTCCGGCCCGAAGTGGGATCGGATGATGCTCGTCAGGTCCGGGGATCTCTTCGCGCGCCCGACGGCCTTGCGAAGGATCTGCCTGACTTCCTCCTCCATCGAACGGCCGTTGCCGGCCGCCCGCACTCGCAGGCGGGTCCGTATGTCGTCGTCGAGGTTGCGGATCGTGATGCTTGCCATGGTTGTGCCTCCTTGCGCGGCAACAAAATTAGGTCGATGCTTGCGTTGCAAGCAAGGTCCGGCGCTCGTCGGAAGCGGTGTCGGGATCAAGACCTCGGGCCGCAGACCCGTCATTCTCGTTCATTAGGCCGTCCTCACGCTGCTGGTCCGATTCGCATTGTCGCGCAGTGTCCAGTAGTCAGCCTCGCCGTAATCCTGCCGATCGTCCTCGAAGGTCAGCGTCGGGCCGGCGCCCACCAAGGCGGCCACTCGGCGACGGGCCGTGCCGTTCCCGCATCGCAGAATCTTCTGGGGATCGAAGGGGCAAGCCCCTCACCAGCTCGTTTGTACCCACGTGGTAGGCGCGACCACTCGAAACCCCGGGTACTGGCTAGTCGTAGTGCGGCAAGGTCAAGTAGCGAGCCGCGCACGACGAACTCTGCGACCGAGCGGTTGACGATCGTATCGCGACGTGGCCACTTGGACGGTTACCACCAACTCTCCAACAGAAACGAAGGGGCACCAATGGCGAACCTGCGATCATTCCTCTGGGTGGCGGTTCTCGTCGCCGGAACACCAGCACATGGCACCGGGCAAGTACTTGAGGGGCAGCTGGGACCCGTTGAGTTCATCGGCCTGGAGCGTTGGGATGCCAAGGAACTCTTGGAGGCCATCCGGCGGCTCGCTCCTGACAAGCCGCTGGCCGCTTGCGCGGTCACCATGAAGAGTGAACTGGGCTTCGCCGATGCCGCTGTCTTCGGCCACTTCGACGCCGAATCCCCCGAGCTCATCATGTCTGGAGATGCTGAGCTATACACGGTCATCGTCGGTGTGGAAGACAGCGCTCGGGTGCGGTTCCGAACTGCCGGAAGCGGGACCATTAACCTGCCGGCGCCTTGGGAGGCCCTGAAATCCATAGCGGAGGAAGACTTTGGTACACTGGCCCTGGCTACGGAAATGTTCCACTCTCGGCACGATCGTGAGGGCATACGAAAGCGCCTTGAGCCTTACGGCATCGACGGGACGGTATTCGTTTCCCCTTGGTCGATGATTGAGGTCTTGGATAGAGAGGAGCATCGTCTCCTCGCACATGACGTACTCTCCAGAGACTCGTCGTGGTCCTCTCGGGCCACAGCAGCGAGTGTCCTCGCCAACTTTGGCGGACACGACGCTGCGTGGCACGACCTGATGTTGACGTTGACGGATCCCGATGGGCGGGTTCAGAGTACAGCCGAAGCCGTTCTGAAGGGGTTTGTGCAGACGGAGGAAGTCCGTCCAGTCCGTTGGGCTCCGGCCCAACAGCCTCTCGCGGCCCTGCTCGACGGTACAAACCTCTTCGCTTTCCCGACGGTTCTGAAGGTCTTGGCCGCAACTGAGATCGAGCAGGAATTCGGGAGGCGACTTATTCGAGAAGCGCCGGACCTTTTGCTGGCGTACGTTGGTGCCAAACACGAGGAAACGCGAGAAGCCGCGATTGATCTCTTGAAGATCGTGAGTGGTGAGGACTTCGGAGCGGATCCGCAGGCCTGGTCAGAATGGCTGAGCGCTCCGCTGAATGACTCTTGAGCGGGCGGCCGGGACCATCCGATCGTCGCACCAAATGCCCTCCATTTTACCCGGTTTTCCGGCCTTTTCGGCCCCGCAGACCCAGACAAGTCCCAACGGCAAGAACGGCAGATCGTGCAGTTCCGGTTAGATTTCAGGAGTTTCCTGCCGGGATTTGCGCCCCATGTTAATCGCTTTGGGAGCAGAAGGTCGCCGGTTCGAATCCGGCCGCCTCGATCACCTCGCGCGGGCCGACCCCGCCACGTGGGTCTTTATCCACTCGACGGAACGGCGGACCGCAATCGCGCGGTGGCTGGTGGCCTCCTTCACTTCGGGCGGCAACTCTCCGTAGGTCTGTTCGTGCCCGACGGGCTTGAACAGCGGATCGTATCCGAAGCCGCCCTCGCCCCGGGGCACCGCGGCGATGTGCCCCTCCGAAACTCCCTCGAACACGGCTCTGTTGAGTTCGTCGGTTACGGCCACCGCGCACACGTAGCGGGCGCCCCTGCCCTGCCCCGACACGCCCGCTAGCAGGCCGTGGATAAAGTTCCGTTCCGCGGGCGTTTGTTGAATGAGATAAATTGGGGGTACACAAGGATCTCA
>JAGWBR010000024.1:0-338 GCA_021295785.1 Gemmatimonadota bacterium | reverse complement strand
CGGGTATTGCTCCGGGCGTGTACTTCCGGATGTTGATGGTGGGATACCTGGAGGGGATCGGTTCGGAGCGGGGTATCGCGTGGCGGTGCAGGGACTCGATTTCGCTGCGGGAGTTTTTGGGCTACGGTCTGGCCAAGACGCCGCCGGAGCATTCCACGCTGTCGAAGACGCGCAAGCGGCTGAGCTTGGAGGCCCACGGGGCGGTGTTTGGCTGGGTGCTGGAACGGCTGCAGGAGTCGGGGCTGCTGGGAGGCAAGACGGTGGGGGTGGATTCGACGACGCTGGAGGCCAACGCGGCGATGCGCGCGATTGTGCGGCGTGACGACGACACGGAGTAC
>JAGWBR010000023.1 GCA_021295785.1 Gemmatimonadota bacterium | reverse complement strand
GGGTGTTGCATTTATTATACCGGGATACGGGCGGGGAGAATTGGGCTTCCAACACCAACTGGCTGACGGACGAACCGCTCGACGACTGGTACGGCGTATCCGCGGATACTTTGGGAAACGTCACCCGGCTCAGCCTCCACTACAACGCCCTCACGGGCTCGATCCCGGCCGAACTCGGGGATCTGGACAGCCTGACGCATCTCTACCTCTACGGCAACGACCTCACGGACTCGATCCCGGCCGAACTCGGGGATCTGGAGAGCCTGAGGTATCTCCGGCTCCACGGCAACGACCTCACGGGCTCGATTCCGGCCGACCTCGGGGATCTGGAGAGCCTGAGGCATCTCTACCTCAACTACAATGACCTCACGGGCTCGATCCCGGCCGAACTCGGAGAGCTGGAGAGCCTGGAATATCTCCATCTCGCCGGCAACGACCTCACGGACTCGATCCCGGCCGAACTCGGGGATCTGGAGAACCTGAGGCATCTCTACCTCTACAACAACGACCTCACCGGCTCGATCCCGGCCGAACTCGGGGATCTGGACAGCCTGAGATATCTCTACCTCTACAACAACGACCTCACGGGCCCGGTCCCGGCCGAACTCGCGAATCTGGAGAGCCTGAGGTATCTCCGGCTCCACGGCAATAGCGGACTGAGAGGTTCGCTTCCCAACGCCCTGACCGGGACGCCCCTCAACACGTTCCGCTGGTACGGCACCGAACTCTGCGCACCCAACAACGCGGCCTTCCAACAGTGGCTGGATTCAATTTCAGACGAACAGGGGGCACTGAACTGCGGCCGCTGGGTATTGGACTGGTTCTACAGGGATACGGGCGGGGAGAATTGGAACAACAACACCAACTGGCTGACAGACGAACCGCTCGACGACTGGTACGGCGTATCCGCGGATACTCTGGGAAACGTCACCCGGCTCGATCTCAACAACAACGACCTCACGGGCTCGATCCCGACCGAACTCGGGGATCTGGAGAACTTGACGATCCTGAGCCTCTCCTACAACGACCTCACGGGCTCGATACCGGCCGAACTCGGGAATCTGGAGAGCCTGAGGAATCTCAACCTCCCCGGCAACAACCTCACGGGCTCGATACCGGCCGAACTCGGGAATCTGGAGAGCCTGACGCATCTTAAGGTCAACAGCAACGCCCTCACGGGCTCGATACCGGCCGAACTCGGGAATCTGGAGAGCCTGTGGGCGCTCCATCTCCACGACAACGACCTCACGGGCTCGATCCCGCCCGAACTCGGGGACCTGGAGAGCCTGACGTGGCTCTTCTTCAACGGCAATAGCGGACTAACCGGTCCGCTTCCCAATGAACTGACCGGGACGCCCCTCAACACGTTCCACTGGTACGACACCAGTCTCTGCGCGCCCACCGACGCGACTTTCCAGGCGTGGCTGGATTCGATTTCAAACGAATCGGGGGCGGGGGATTGTTCATGACTACAGGATCAAGCGCATAATCGCCGATCGAGAGGCGCCGGCACGGAGGAGCCACAGTGCGGCCGGCGGCGGGCCGGGTTGGGCGGTGCCATCCGCGCCGGGTGGCCCCCCTCGGCCCGGAGGTCTCCACCCGTGGTTCGGAGCACCGCCGGAAAAACCAGTTAGCAGCCGAGGGCCTGAGAGCCCGCTTCCACGATTTGGATCCGATCCTCACGAACACCATACGGGCCCGCAGCACACATACGGCCGCCTAAGCGCTGAAGCGCGTAATAAAGGCCTTTTCGCGTTCCGTCAGTGACGCGAATCCGGCCTCGTCCAGCTTTGTTTTGATCCGGTCGTACTCGCCGCGGTTCACCCAGTGCATCTTTTCGGGATTGATCTTCTTCCACAGGCCCGACAAGCGACGTGTGTCCGATGGCGCGTTCCGCTCAACTTCTCGCTTGAATTTCTGGGCCGGCGAGCGGGTTTCGCGCCAGCGCAGGTACAGCCACCCACCGACGAAACCGCCCAGGTGGGCGAAATGCGCCACGTTGTCGCCTGCCCCGCCCAACCCCGACCACAGCGAGAGCATGGTCAGCACCAGCACGAATACCCGGGCGCGCATGGGCAGCACGAACCACAACAGAATGCGGTGGTCGGGCCAGAACTTGGAATAGGCCAGCAGCACGCCGAACACCGCGCCCGAGGCTCCAACCATTGGTACGATCAGGCCTATCGGGGAGAAGGCGGCCGCGTAGCCGATGTGCACAATCGCCCCCACGAGACCGCTGACGAGGTAGAGGCCCAGAAACGCCCTGCTGCCGAGGCGCGCCTCAAGCCGGGGTCCGAAGAAATACAGACCCAGCATGTTGAAGAAGAGGTGGGCAAACCCCGCGTGCAGGAACTGGTAGGTGATCAGGGTCCAGGGAGCTGTGGGCAGCCGGGCCGGGATGAGCTGGAGGTTGTAGACCAAAGCCGGGTCCAGCATGGAGAGGAAAAGACCAATCACGTTCACCAGCATGATCCGCGCGACAGTCTTCGTCAGCACCCGATCATCTCCCCCAGGGCCTCGGCCAGCGCGGGACCGCGACCCGCTTCCTCGTGCTTGAAGAAAGCAAAAACGGTTTTCCACCCCGACCCGCGGATGCGGGCCGACCACTCCGTAAGCTCCGCGTTCGTGTAGTCGGACCTGCGCAGGCGCATGTAGGTCCAGGGAGCCGTTTCGACCACCGGAGCCTCGATTCCGTCGTCGGTGTCGGAGATGACCAGCGCGCATCCCCGACCCCGCAGGATTTCATAGACCGGCTCTTCGAACCACGTAGCGTGGCGGAACTCAAACGCCGACGTGCCGGGGTTGGGGAGCATTTCGACGAAGGCCGCCAACCGATCGTCGTCCCGCTTGAAATTGGGCGGGAGCTGGTAGAGGATCGCTCCCCCGTGCGGTCCGAGCGCGGCCGTAGCCGACACGAGGTCTTCCACAATCTCGTCAGCGTTGTTCAGGCGCCTGAAGTGCGTGATGCGCCTGGGCGCCTTGATCGCGAACCGGAACCCGTCGGGCACTGCGTCGGCCCACGCTTCGAGCACATGCTCGCGCGGCATCCGGTAGAAGGTGTTGTTGATCTCAACCGCGCCCAGCCTGGTCCCGTAGTACCGAAGCATATCGGCGTTCTTCAGGTCGTCCGGGTAGAAGTGCCCCTTCCACGCCGGATAGCTGTACCCGCTTGTTCCCGACAGCAACTGCATACGGCTGTTCCCTTCTGTCCTGGCTGTTCCTGGCTTCCCTGGGCGGCCCCGACAATGGTGGCGCCCGCGGGGGATCTTACGAGGTTTTCGCGGCCGTGGTTCGCGCCAGAGTGCCCGCCAGGCTCTCCGCCAGCTTGGAGCCGCGAGCCGCCGCCAGCCTCTCGGGCGTTCCGATGTCGAACCACCGCGCCCCCGCCGCTTCGTACACGGCGATCCGCTCGCCCCCCCGAATCAACCGCATGTAGGTGCCGAAAATGGAAAACGCCCCCCGCTCGGTGATCATTGCGGGCAACCTGTGGGAAATCACATGGACCCCCAGGAACCCGAACGCATCCGTGGGGCCTTCGGCGGAGCGGACCAGCCCCGTCCGCAGGCCGGCGACCCCGCGGGCGTCCACGATCAGGGGCCGCTTGGTCGGGCGTCGCAGCACCGCCAGGGTGGCCAGCCGCCCGTCTTGGGCCTCGCCCTCGAGGTGAGCCCGGTAAAGGGCCTTCAGGTTGATGTCCGACAGAACGTCGGCGTTGTGAACCACAAAGGGCGCGGTGCCTTCCATCAGCCGCCACGCGTGGAGAATCCCCCCGCCCGTTTCAAGCGGTTTGTCGGCCACGCGGTCCTCGCGCGAGACCCGGATTACCGTCAGCGCCTGCGTTTGGTCCACCCACGCCTGCACCTGCTCCGCCAGCGAGTGCGCCGTAACGACCAGACGCGCTGATCCGGCGGCGACCAGGCTGCGCGCCACGTGTGCCAGCAGCGGCGCACCGGCGACCCGGACCAGGGCCTTGGGAACGGTGTCGGTGAGCGGTCTCAACCGGCGGCCCTCGCCGGCAGCCAGAATCAACCCCTCGAAGGCCATCGGTCCCTTTCCAGGTGGGCAAGCTCAACCCGCACATCCGGCCTGTGCGATTCCAGCCTCCCCCTGAGTCTCTCCGCCATGTAGACCGACCGGTGCTGGCCTCCCGTGCAACCGAAACTCACGGTCAGGCTGTCGAACCCCCTCTTCTGGAACTCGTTCAGGTGGGAGTCGACCATCGCCACCACCCTCTCCCAAAATCCACCGGTCTCCGGCCGGGCCGCCATGAACTCCCGCACCTCTTCGTCCAGACCGGTCAGCGCACGGTATCGGGGATCCCGCCCGGGATTGGGCAGTCCCCGGCAGTCGAACACATACCCGCCCCCGTGGCCCGCGTCGTCCCGGGGGTAGCCCCCGCGGAACGAAAAGCTCCGCAAGACCACGGTCAGCGGGGCGGGGCCAGCCGCCGGGCTGGCCGAGCCTTCCTCGCCCGCGGCCCCGTCCGCCGCGCGGTCATCGGACTCGCCGGTCGGCCACCGGTCCACAATCGCCCTGAGTGCCCCCTCCAGCTCGGGTGCTTTCAGGGGCAGCCCCCCTTCGAGCAGCCGGGCCAGGTTGGCCGCGGCAAACGGCACGCTCTGGAGAAAATGCGGTTTTCGTTCAAAGAACCCCCGGTACCCGTATGCCCCCAGGGCCTGCAGGATTCGGATCAACACGAAACCGGGCCACAGTTCCATCCACCGGGCGCGGTCCAGGCGCTCCAGCTTGCCCAGTTCGCCCAGATACACGTCCAGCAGGCGGAGCCTGACCGGGTCGGGGATGCGCGCCTTGGCGTCGTACAACAGGGAGGCGACATCGTACTGCGACGCCCCCAGGCGACCCCCCTGGTAGTCGATGAACCACGGCGAGCCATCCTTGACCATCACGTTCCGGGACTGAAAATCGCGGTAAAGGAAGTACTTCGGCCGGGCGCGAAGAAGCAGGTCGGTCAGCGCCGCGAAATCGCGCTCCAGTCGCTGCTCGTTGAACGGAATGTGGGCCAACTTCAGGAAGTGGTACTTGAAGTAATTCAGGTCCCACGCGATGGATTGTTCGTCGAAGGCGGCGCGGGGATAGGCGACCGAAAAATCGATCCGCTTGCCGCCGCCGGTCTGGAACCGGGGCAGCAGGGCGAGTGCGGCCTCGTAGGTCGGCATGATCTCTTCGGGAAACGCGTCCGACGACCCGCTCCGCAGGCTCTGCAACAGCCCGAACAGCGTCAGATCGCCCAGGTCTTCCAGCAGGTACACACCCTCGGCTTGGTCCGAGGCATACACTTCGGGTACCGGCAGACCCAGCTCGCGGAACGTGCCGGTAAACGACAGGAATGCCCGGTTTTCCTCGCGGTCAGGCCCGTGGGCAGCCAGCGCGGCGGTGCCGTCGGGCGCGGTCAACCGCCAGTACCGGCGCGAGGAACCGTCCGCTGACACGGGGCCGATTTCGACCGGCGGACTCCCGCACCAACGGGCAAATAGCTCGGATGCATGACCCACCAGGCTGGCGGCCCTTGCGGGTGTCCCGCCTGACGACGGGCCGGGTTGGTCTGTCACGCGTCGTCCAGAGACCCGACCAGATCGCCGATGCTGCGCTCGGGGGCCGCTTCCACCAAGGCCGCCAATCCCTCGCTGACCCTGACCGCGGCCATCGGGTCAACGAACGAGGCGGTGCCCACCTGAACCAGGCACGCCCCGGCCATGATGTACTGCATTGCATCCAGCGCCGACCTGATCCCCCCTACCCCGATAACGGGAAGCGACGAACACTGGCGCGCCCGCCAGGTCGCATGGACCCCCATCGGCAAGATCGCGGGCCCGCTGACCCCACCGGAGCGGTTACCGATCAGGGGGCGGCGGCTGGCGGTGTCCACAACCATGCCGGGAAAAGTGTTGATCGCGCTGAGACCGTCAGCTCCTTCCTCTTCGCAGACCATCGCAAACTCCCCGACATCGGCCACGTTGGGGGTCAGTTTCACAATCAGCGGCCGGTCGGTCTCGCCCCGAATCCGCCGAACCAACTCCGCCAGCGCCGCGGGGTTGGTCCCGAACATCGTACCGCCCTTGACGTTGGGGCACGACACGTTGATTTCGTATCCCAGGAACCCGTCTTCCCCGTCAAGCCCGCGCACTACCGCGGCGTAGTCGTCAACCGAACGGCCGACCACGTTAACCAGGACTTGGGCCTTGGACAGATTGTCTCGCAGCCAGGGCAGCTTGGTGGCGATGAACCCGGCCAGACCGGGATTCTCCAAGCCGATGGCGTTGACCATTCCTCCGGCGGTCTCGGCAACGCGGTGGGGAGCGTTGCCGGGACGGGGCTCAAGACTCACGGCCTTGGTCACCAGCCCGCCCAGGGATTCCAGGTCGATCAGGTCAGCATACTCCTGCCCGTACCCGCAGGTCCCCGAGGCCAGCAGCACCGGACTGCGAAACCACGCACCGAACACCCGTTGTTCGATCATCGGCCGCCAGCCCGGTCCCAGTCCAGGTCTGCCGCATCAAACACCGGGCCCGCAATACACGATTTGATCCAGTCGCCACCGGCGCCGCGGACCACGCATCCCTGGCAGGTCCCCACGCCGCACCCCATGTGTTCTTCAACCGACACCTCCAGACGCCGGCCGACCCGGACCGCATGTTCGGCCAGCGCCCTGAGCATGCCGGATGGTCCGCAGCCCATCAGCAGGCTGTTCGCGGCCGAGTCCCGAGACAGCGCCTCCAGCACCCGGCCCCGGCGGCCATGGCTCCCGTCTTCGGTGAAGATCTCCGGCTCACAGCCGGTGAGCCGGGCGATGAACCCGGGGTCGAACACCGCGCCGCCGTCTCTTTCGCCGTAGATGAGCCGCACCGGCAGGTCGTGCCGTCTGTACCAGTCGGCCAGAAAAATGAACGGGGCCAGCCCCACCCCGCCCGCCACGCACTCGGCCGGTTGGTCGGTGGAAAAACCACGTCCGAGCGGCCCCAGCATGACCAGGCTGTCGCCCTCCCGCACCCGGCACAGAGCCCGACTGCCCTCACCGTAAGCCCTGATCAGGATCCCGACCTGTCCGCCGGGACGGGTGAGCCCCACGCTGAACGGTCGCGGCAGCATCCAGGTGAGCGGATCTCCCAGGCCCTTTCCCAGCATCACGAACTGGCCCGGCAGCGCGCCGGCGGCAATTTCTGGACAGTCGAACTCCATCCACCAGGTGTCCCTTGCCACGAGGCGGCCCGAGAGCAGCCGGGCGCGGCGGCGCAGGGGCTCCACTTACCGACCCGGGGCCGGGTTAGGAGCCAGAGTCGCGGATGGCCCGGTCAACCTCACGCTCGGCCGCCTTCCGCTTCAGCACCTCCCGGCGGTCGCGGGTCTTCCGGCCGCGGGCCAGAGCGATGGTCACCTTGGCTTTGCCGCGGCGGAAGTGGATATCGAGCGGCACCATGGTCAGCCCCTTCTCCCGGGTCTGCGAACCGAGCCGTTTGATCTCCCGCCGGTGAAGGAGCAGTTTCCGCCGGCGAAGGGGGTCCGGCGCGCCGTGGCTGGCTTGCGCGTAGGGACTTATGTGCATGTTGCACAGCCAGGCCTCCCCGTTCTCAATCTTCGCAAACGCCTCGGGCAGACTGACTTTTCCGGCACGGAGCGATTTCACTTCCGCTCCGACCAGCTCCACCCCGGCCTCGAACTCCGCCAGCACCTCGTACTCGCGGCGAGCCTTTCGGTTGCGGGCGACAATCTTGACTCCGTCTCGGGGCGGGGTGTCGCCTACGACGCAGCCTCCGGCGATTCGTCGGGTTCGGACTCCTCAGAGTCCCCGGCGGAATCCTCGCCCGCCGGCAGACTCGGGGCAGCGCCGTCCCCTTCGGCCGCCGCCAGCCGCGCCCGGTAGTTGGCCTTGCTCTCCGCCACCCTCTCTTCGAAGTCCTGCCGGAGCCCGCCGGCAGCTTCCTTCCCTGCCTGAAGCGCCACGCTCGCCTTGGTTCGTCCCTCGGCCATATCCTCGCGGACCACGTCCACGGCCTTCCCCACCTCGGCCTTGGCACGCTCGTAGTGCTCGTCAAAGTGTTCGCGGAACTCCGTCAGTTTTTCCTCTGCGCCCGCGGCCAGCCGTTTGGCGCCCTTGCGAAGATATCTTTGAGTCTCACGGCCGCTCTTGGGAGCCAGCAACAGCCCCGCGGCGGCGCCGAGCATCGCGCCCAGCAAGAAAGCCCCTACCTCCGCACTCCGCCGTTCCACCACCACTAATGAATTGTCGTCTGCCGCCATTCCAGCCCTCCTCGTATTGGCTGCTCCCGTCAACTGCCGCAAACATGACGGGATTTGGCGCGTGCGGCTAGTTTTGGGGCCCAGATGAACCGCCCAGCAACCGACCCGGCGCCTTTCGCAGCGGGGCCGTCACGCCTTGATCTCCAAAGCCCCCGCGAGATTGCGGGTATGGAAAACCTTGACCTCGTCGCTCGCGCGGTCGTGAACGGGTTCTTGATCGGGCTCCATAACTCCCCGGCACGGGGTTTGTCGGCGGAGTTCGCCGAGAACCGACCCTATTCCCCGGGGGATGATCCCCGGCTCCTCGATTGGAAGATGTACGGGCGCAGCGACCGGCTCTTCGTGAAGCAGTTCGAAGAAGAGACCAATCTGCGGGCCTTCCTGGCGCTGGACGTGAGCGAATCGATGGGATGGCGCAGCGATCCGGTTCGCCTTGTGACGAAGCTGGACTATGCCCGCCTCCTGGCGGCGTGTGTTGCGCTGCTCCTTGCCCAACAGGGCGACGCAACCAGCCTGATTACCTTCGCCGGCACCACACTGTCCAAGCTTCCGCCGCGCATGTCGAGGTCTCACTGGCGGCGAATTACCCGGCAGTTGGAGGACCTGACGGCAGGAGGGACCACGCATGCCGGGCCGGTCCTATCTGACCTGGCGTCGGGGCTCCGGCGGCGGAGCCTGGTCACCCTGATCACCGACCTGCTGGTGGATGTCAGGGAGACCCGGGAGGCCGTCAAACTGCTGAGGCACCGTGGCCACGACGTAATCATTTTGCACATCATGGACCCCGGTGAACGCGAACTGCCTCCGTCTGGCGATGCCGTGTTTTTCGATCCCGAGACCGGGGCCGAACTGGCCGCGAACTCTGCCGCACTGCGCAGCCGGTACGGCGAAGCCGTGCAGGAAGCCGTGTCGAGTTGGCGGCGCGGAGCACTGGCTCAGGGGGCAGACTACGCGCTGATGACTACCGACACGCCTCTGGGACTGGCGCTGCGGCAATTCCTTTCACGCCGGTTGCGGCTCCGCTGACGCGCCCGCGTTGAGTTTTCTGTCGAGTTGGTGGCTGCTGCTGAGCCTCTCCGCCGCGGTACCCATTATCCTGCACCGGCGACAGCGTACCGGGGCCCGCATTGCGTTCCCAGCGCTTCGGTACCTCACCACGGCAAGAGACGCCCGGGCCCGGTCGTTCGCGACCTCCGACCTGTTGTTGCTGGTCGTTCGGATCTGTCTGCTCGCCGTACTGGCTCTGGCGGCGGCCGGACTGCTGCTGGGCAGGGGTGAGGCGTCCGACCACCCGCCGACCGACCTGGCCCTTATTGTGGACAACTCGGCCAGCACCGGCCGGTTGGTTGACGGGCGTCCGCTGCATGAAGACCTGTTGGACCGGGCGCGGGTCTCGCTTGCGGCGGCCGGGCCGGCTGATCGCGTCTGGTTGTTTCCGACCGTGGGGGCGCCGCTGGCGGCCGGCGCGGGCCCCCGCCGGGCCGCGGCGCTGCTAGAGGGTATCGGGCTGACCGACGGAAGCAGCAACCTTTCCGAAGTGGTCGCGCGTGCGGGGGCCGCGCTCCCCCTGGAACAGGAGCGGGTCAGGGAGATCCAGCTGCTTTCCGACCTGCAGGCCTCGGGGTTTGGGGCCGCCAGCGGCGCCGGCAGTGACCCCCGGGCCGACATCCCCGTTTCCGTGCCGGACGATACTCCCGTCGTGGTCTACCACCCCGCCCCCCCCGACGGGAGCAGCGGTGCTCTGGCCCGGGCCGAGCCGTCGGCGGGTGGCACAGCCCCGGTGGGGATTGTCCAGGGCATTGTGGTCAGGCCGGTGCTGGCCAGCGCGGACCCCGAAAACGAGGGTGACAATTTCGCGACCGAAGAGGCAACGGCCCGAATGGAGGTGGACGGGGAGCTGGCCGGGGCCGCCAGACTCCCGTGGAACACCGAGACCGTGCTTCCGCTGCCCCCGCTGCCGGCGGGGATGTACTCGGGGCGAGTCTTGATTGACCCGTCCGGTGCCAGAAACGATGACGTGCGGCACTTTGCCGTGACGATGGTCTCGCCGCCCCGTGTGGCCGTGGTCGGGGACGACGGCGCCGAGTTCTTGTCGCTCGGTGTCGAAACCTTGCGAGGGGCGGGAAGGCTCGGCGGCGAGGCGGATCCCGGGGTTGTGGTGGTGGTCGGGGCCGCGGAGGCCTCGTTGCGGCTCGCGCGGTCGGCGGCGACCACCGTGTTCATACCACCGTCGCGCGCGACGGACCTGCCGCCGTTCAACCAGATTTTGGCGGCAGCGGGGGCACGGTACCGCGTTGAGCCCGACACGGCCGTCGGCACGCTGGGACTGTCCGAGTCGGCGCAGGCCGTCGCGGGGCTTCCGGGAACGATGGTCCATTCGCGCTACCTGTTCCGCGGCACGGTTCCGGGGCGGGATTCCGTGTTGCTGAGCACCGCCGACGGCACTCCGTGGCTTCTCAGAACGGTTGCCGCCGACAGAGTGATTCTTCTCTTCGCCTCCCCCCTCACACCGGAGGCGACCGACCTCCCGACCAGACCCGGGATGATCCCGTTCCTGGAGACCGTTTTCCTGCGGTGGTCGCACCTGTCCACGTGGCCCCCGTCCGGTTTCGATGCGGGTGCGGAGGTGGTGCTTCCCGGGTGGGCCCGCGAAGTCGAGGGGCCGGACGGCAACGTGTCGCCGGCGGTGGCGGGGTGGCCGTTTGTGCCGGCAAGCGCCGGTGTGTACAGAGTTCGCGGAGCCGGTCGGGAGGCAGCGTTCGCGGCGAACGTCCCCGAACCCGAGATGTATCCGGCCCTGATCGCCCGGGACGCCATTCCCGCCGCGCTGGGCACCAGTGCCATTACCGTGGCCGGGCCGGGCAAGGCCGATTTCGAGGACGCGATCTACCGCGTGAGGCGGGCGCACAATGTTGACATCTGGCTGGTATGCCTGGCGGGTGCCCTTGCCATACTCGAAATGATCCTGGCTGCCCCTCGCGGGGGCCGGCGCCCAACCGCCGCCGGAGGATCGCCATAGAACTCTTCGGATCAATCCACCGCGCGGTGGAAGCGGCGGTGCGTTCGGCCGGACTGCACGGTGCCCTGGAAGCCGACGGTGCGCGGATTCCCCTGCGCAGACCCCCGGGGTCGGCGACGGCCGCCCTCTGCCTGGCGCTGGCCCGGCGTGAGACCGCGGGCCCGGTGGTGCATGTGGCCCGCACTCCGGAGGCCTCGGAAGGGCTACGCGACGACCTGGCGGCGCTTTGGGAGGGAGGTGCGCGGCATTACCCCCAGCGGGAGGCACAGGCCGACCTGGATCTGGAGGGCCAGCGGATCGAGACGCTTGGGCTGCTGCTTGCCGGCCGGTGTGGCGTTATCGCCGCCACTTCCAGAGCACTGATCGAGCGCTGCGCGGTCCCTGCCCCGATCGAACGTTCGGCTTCCGACCCGAAACCGGGCCGCACCGGCGGTGGCGAGCTGTTCCTTACCCTGTCGGTGGGATCCGAGCGCCGGCGAGATGAGTTGGCGGCCGACTTGGCCAGCATGGGCTACGAACCCACCGGCGTTATTTGCGACACAGGCGACATGGCGGTCCGGGGCGGTGTGGTGGACGTTTTCCCCGCCGGCCCGCGCAAGCCGCTTCGGATCGAGCTGTGGGGAGACGAAATCCACTCCATCAGGCGGTTCGATCCGCTGAGCCAGCGTTCGGTGGAATTGCTGGACGAGGTGTCGATTCTGCCTGTGTCGCTGGAGGCTGCCCCTTCGGGGATGACCGACCGGCGATGCCTTCTGGAGCTGCTCCCCCCGGACGCCATTCTGGTGATGGACGAGGAACAGTCGGGAGACAAACTCCGCGAGCGCCTCTGGCAAGACTCGGGAGCAGACGCGGCGAAATTGGTTATGCCGCCGGCTGAGTACGGCCCCCGGCTCAGGGCATTCAGGCGCCTGGTGATGCGGACCGACGCCGCGCCGGGAGAGGAACCGTCGCTTGTCGACCTCGGCATCGAACCACCTCCCGATATCGGCCGCGACATGAAGCGACTTGCCTCGGCGGTGCGCCTGGCCACCTCCCAGAGCCAGGAGATGCTGTTTCTCTGCGACAACGAGGGACAGCTCGACCGGGTCGAAGAGATCCTGACCGAACGGGTCGGACCGGGGGCGGCGGACGCGGCGGGACTCTGCATCGGCTCGCTCTCTGGTGGGTTCCGTGCCCAATGGCCCGAACCGCTGACCGTCTTGACCGACCACGAGGTTTTTGCGCGCGCCCGCCTGCGGTCGCGGACCCGCTTCCGCGGAGCGGCCACCCTGGAGTCGGTAGCCTCGTTGCAGCCCGGGGACTACGTAGTGCACCTGGACCACGGCATCGGTGTCTACCGGGGGTTGGAGCTTACCGAGGCGGACGGGGAGACCTTCGAGGCACTGTCGATCGAATATGCCGACGGCGACCTGCTGCGCCTCCCCCATTACCGGGTCAACCTGATTGAACGGTGGAACGCACCCGGAACCGGCGGCGCTCCGCCCAGACTCCACAAGATCGGCGGCAAGCGCTGGAAGCAGACCAAGCGCCGCGCCCAACGGTCCATCGAGACCGCGGCGGCCGAGCTACTTGACCTGTACGCCCGGCGAACTGCATCCGCGGGGAGGTCGTTCGGCCCCCCGGGCGCCTGGCAGCGAGAGATGGAGTCGGCGTTCATCCACGACGAGACGCCCGACCAGCTGACCGCCTGGCGGGACGTGCTTGGCGACCTGGAGCGACCCCTGCCCATGGACCGACTCCTGTGCGGCGACGTGGGGTTCGGGAAGACCGAGGTGGCCATGCGAGCCGCGTTCCTGGCGGTGCAGGACGGGGCGCAGGTGGCGGTTCTGGCACCAACCACGGTCTTGGTGGACCAGCACGCCAGGATTTTCTCCGAGAGGATGGCGCAATTTCCGGTCGTGATCGAGAGCCTGTCCAGGTTCCGCACGCGCGCGGAGCAACTCAGGGTTTTGAAGCGGCTCGCGGACGGCTCCGTCGATATCGTGATCGGCACCCACCGGCTGTTGTCGCCCGATGTGCGGTTCAAGGACCTCGGGTTGCTGGTGATCGACGAAGAGCAGCGTTTCGGCGTCCGTCAGAAAGAGCGCCTGAAGGAACTCAGAGCCCGGCTGGACGTTCTCACGATGACGGCGACCCCCATCCCGCGCACACTCCACATGGCCATGACCGGCATTCGCGATCTCTCGCTCATTCGCTCGCCGCCCAGAGACAGGTTGCCGGTCACTACACGCGTCCTTCCCTGGGACGACGGGTTCGTCGAGGAGGCCCTGGCCCGTGAGATCGACCGCGGCGGACAGGCGTTTGTGGTGCACGACCGCGTCGAAACGCTGCCGCCGCTGGAGCGCCGGATCCGGGAACTGGCCGGTGGCGCCACGGTCGCCGTCGCCCACGGGCAGATGCCCGAACGGCAGCTTGAAACCGCGATGCGGTCGTTCGTCAACCGCGAGTCCGACATCCTGGTGTGCACCTCGATCATAGAAAACGGGATCGACGTGCCCAGCGCAAACACCCTGTTGGTCAACCGGGCGCATAACTTCGGGCTGGCCCAGCTCTATCAGCTCCGCGGACGCATCGGGCGTTCGCACCGAAAGGCGTTTTGCGCCCTGATCGTGCCCGAAGACGTGACCCCCGAGGCGGCGCAGCGTCTGAGGGTGCTGGAGCGACATACCGAACTGGGAGTCGGACATGACGTGGCTCTGCGCGACCTGGAGATGCGGGGTGCCGGCAACCTGCTCGGAGCCGATCAGAGCGGGTTTGCCGCGCGGGTGGGGGTGGACACGTACCGGCGAATGGTCGAGGACACGGTCCGGCGGATCCGTTCGCAGGCAGCCGGCGCGGGCGGTATCGGCGACACGGACGAGGCGACGCCGGGAGCTCCCGAGGTGTCTGTTCAGGGAACGGCCGCGCTTCCCGACGACTATGTCGCGGACGCGGAACAGAAAATGCACCTTTACCGGCGGCTGGCGCGGGCGGGGACGGTTCAAGAGATCACGGATCTGCGCGCCGAAATGCGGGACCGGTTCGGGAGAATTCCGCCCGAGGCCGAACGCCTGCTTCAGGCTGCGCTCATCAAGGCAACCGGGACCGGGATCGGGGTGGAATGGGTGCGTGCCTCCGACGACGAGGCGCGAATCACGTTTGCGGCCGATGCGGTCCCAAACCTGGTGCCCCTGGGGAATTCGCTGGCGGACCGTCAGGTCGACGTTGAAGTGGTCCGCCTCCGTCCGTTATCGTTACGTCTTTCGCGGGGAGGCGGGGAGTCACTCCTGCCGACCGTCGCGGAAGCGCTGAGATTGCTTGCCGGAACGGAACAACACGAGGAGGCCGCTTGAGATTCAAGCGATATGCTGCTGATGTGACCTGTGCCACTGCCGGGCTGTTAATCGGGATTACCCTGTCGGCCGGGTCCCTGATCGCCCAGGAGGGTGAGGGCGCTGTCGGGTTCCCCGCCGGAGTGGAAGAGATTGCGCGGATCGTTGCCGTTGTCGGCGACACCGCCATCCTTGATTCGGAGCTTCAGATTCGCCTGTTCCAGTTGCAGGCGCAGGGGTTCCCCGTGGCGCCGCATGGCACCCCGGAGTGGACCAGCCAGTCGCGGACCATACTGAACGGAATGGTGGACGACCTGCTGTTCCTGCAGAGGGCACGGCGGGCCGGAGTCACTGCATCCCCGGGCCAGGTCGAGCGCTGCGCGCGGCAGATCTACGATGAGCAACGCGCCCGGTTCGCCTCGGACGAAGAGATGATGCTGTGGGTGGAAGGGGCCGGCATGACCATGCTCCAGTTCCGTAACATGTCCCGTTCGCAGTGCGAGGACCAGGAACTGAGGGTCACCTTCCGCATGCAGTTGGAACGCAGCGCGGATCTGCCGCCGGTGATCGTGACCGAGGAAGAGGTCGTCGAGTATTACGAAGAGTGGTCCACGGGCGCCCCGCCCACACCGGCCCTCGTTTCCTACAACCAGCTCATCGTTACTCCGCAGCCCAGCGGCGCGGCGCGCGACAGTCTGTTGGCCCGCACCGAGCTTGTGCGCGCGGGCCTTGAAGCGGGCGAGGAAGACTGGGATGTGCTCGCACGCCGCCATTCCGACGACGTCGCCACCAGAGAGTCGGGGGGCGAACTGGGTTGGGTCACGCGCGACGTTTTCGTGAGGCCCTTTGCGGACGCGGCGTGGAGCGTGTTTCCGGGGCGGATCGCAGGGCCTGTCCAGACCCGTTTCGGCATCCACTTCATCAAGGTTGAACGCCAGCGCGGGGCCGAGCGTTTCGTCAAACACATCCTTCTTCGCCCACGGATCACCGATGCCGACGCGGACAGCGCCCGGGCGCTGGGCGTCGCCCTGGCCGACAGCTTGGTGAACGGTGCCGACCCCGAGTTCCTGGCCGGCGTTTTCAGGGACCAACTAGCGCAAGAGGAAATCCGCTTCGACAACATCCGGCTTGACCAGTTGCAGGCGCGGTTCGGCCCCGAGGACCAGCAGCAGCTTCTGGCTCCTCGGGCCGGTGACGTGTACGGGCCCCTGAACCTGGCGCAGGCGGGATTCACCGAATACGCCGTCCTCCAGATAGTGAGTTATCGCGCGCCGGGGCCGGTGACGCTGGATGACGTGCGCGACCAGCTCCGCAGCACCATCCAGACCACAAAGCAGATTGAGGCCCTGGTCGCCGATTGGCGGGATGGCACCTACATAGAGATCAGGCTCTGAAGCGCGGCCGCCTCGCGGTCACGCTCGGAGACCCCCGAGGGATTGGCCCCGAGATCACAGCTGCTGCGCTGGCGCGGGCCCGGAGCGGGGCGGCAGGCGGGGGGGAACAGGGGTTCGAGACGGTAATAGTGGGACCGGCCATGCCAGAGCCCCTGGAACGGAAACTGGTTGCGTTGGGGGACCGGGAACTCATCGGGGAGTGGCACGATCCTACCGCCGGGACCGGGGCCAACACGACGGAACCCGACCCGGCCGAAGCCGCGGCCGGCCGCCTGTCAGCCCTCTCCGTGGAACGCGCCGTGGATCTGGCGCTCTCGGGGCAGGCGGACGGAGTGGTGACGGCCCCCCTCAGCAAGAACGCCATTTCCGCCGCGGGGTGGAATTTTCCGGGTCACACTGAACTAATGCAGCACCGGACCCGGTCGGACGAGGCAGTGATGATCATGGCGGCCGAAGAGACCCCCCTCGGCGGGCCGCTTCGGATGGCTCTTCTCACCACTCACATTCCACTGCGGGCGGTCGCCGACACCGTAACCGAGGAGTTGATTGTTTGCAAGACGCTGGTGACTGCAGAGGCTCTGCGCAGGTGGTGGGGGGTCGAACGCCCCCGTATTCTCTTTGCGGGCATGAACCCTCACTGCGGCGAGGGGGGCATGTTCGGCACCGAGGAACATGAAGTGTTCGAACCCGCGCTCGCCAAACTGTCGGGGAGGGACGACCTCACGGTGGCCGGCCTGCTACCGGGCGACACCGTGTATCTGGCGGCCCTTCGGGGGGATGCCGACCTGGTGATCACTCCCTACCACGACTCTGGTTTGGCAGTCCTCAAAACCGTAGCCCGGGACACCGGGGTGAACGTCACCGCGGGTCTGCCGTTTCCCAGAACGTCGCCCGACCACGGCACCGCGTTCGACATTGCCGGGACAGGCACCGCCAACCCCGGGGCAATGACCGCCGCCGTCGAGCTCTGCCTTCGTTTTGTCCGAAGCGAGACCCGGCCTTGACCCTCCAGGCGCCCTGGGGTCATGCCAGGCTCCTGCCGCTCATCACCCGGGCCGCCCAGGCAGGCCGCCTGCCACAGTCGGTGTTGTTGTTCGGGCCCGAGGGAGTCGGCAAGCGGTCGATCGCCCTCTGGACCGCCGCGCAACTCCAGTGCCGCGAGCCGTCGCCGCCCTGCGGGCAGTGCCGAGACTGCCGGCTGGCCGTCCGTATGCAACACCCCGACATCCATCTGCATTTTCCGATGCCCCGGCCAAAATCGGGTACTCCCCAGAAGATGCAGGAAGCGTCCGAGGCGATGCGGCGGGAACGCCTTGACCTCTTGGCCAAAGACAGTCTGACGCCGCTCGACGAGGGGGCCGCTACCGGAATCTACTTGTCCGCCATACGCAACATCAGGGCTGCGGCGTCCAAACGACCCGTGATGGGTGAGTTCACGGTGTTTGTGATTGACCGCGCCGAGGCGATGGTACCCCAGGCAGCAAGCCAACAAGCGGCAAACGCCTTCTTGAAGTTGCTGGAGGAGCCGCCGGACTTTGTATACATTCTTCTCACAAGCAGCAGGCAGGCAGCGCTGCTCCCCACCATCCGTTCGCGCACTGCCCCGCTCCACGTACCGGCCCCCGCGGCAGAACAGTTGGCGGAGCATCTGGTGGAGGCACACGGAGCCGACCCGGCCGTGGCCCAAGCCGCGGCACGCCAGTGCGGCGGCGCGCTGGGTCCGGCGCTGCGGCTCCTGGAGAGTGGCGACGGAGATGCCGCCGCCACCGCGGACCGCCTGTTTGGCGCTCTGATGTCGGGCAGCTTCTCCGCCAGGCAGCGCGCCGCCGCCGAGTTTTCCTCCAGGGGCGCACGGGCCACGCTGGGCCCGGCGGTGGAAGAGCTCAGAACCCGCATGCGGGACCTGCTTTGTTCGGCGGTCGGCACGCCCGAGCTGGCATTCTCGCCCAAGACGGTGGAGTCTGCCCTGTCCGGCGGGCGCGAGCGCGTAGGGGGCGAGGAAACTCCGGACCCCGACGCCATCTTGGCGACCTTCCCGGCGCTGGACGTGGCGGCCGAAGCGGCAAACCATAACCTGAACCCGCAGTCAACCACGGCGGTGCTTCTGCGCGACATGTCCCGTGCGCTGTCGGGCAAGCCGGGGGCGTGAGCCACATGCTTCAAACAGGGCCACCGGGGCCCGCCCGAGAACCAAGCGCAAGGAACAGCTCATGAAACCGACTCACTTGGACGAAGAGGGTCGCGTGCGGATGGTCGATGTCGGCGAGAAACCGGTAACTGCGCGGACTGCCGTTGCCGAGGGGTCCATCCGGATGCAAGCGGCCACGCTCCAGGCCCTGCGCGAGGGGCGTGTGGCCAAGGGTGAGGTGCTCGCCGTGGTCAGGCTCGCCGCGATTGGGGGTGCCAAGAACACATCCGCTCTGATTCCCCTTTGCCACCCGGTTCCGCTCGACGCCGTGACGGTTGAGATCGAACTGGATGACGACCCGCCGGGCTGCGCCGTGCGGGTGACCGCATCGGCCAGGTGGCGCACGGGAGTTGAGATGGAGGCCCTGTGCGGAGTGTCAGCAGGCCTGCTCGCTTGCTACGACATGTGCAAGGCCATGGACCGGGGCATGACGGTGGGCCCGATCAGGCTCAAAGAGAAGCACGGCGGACGGTCCGGCAGCTGGGTCAGGCCGGCGGAACTCGCGTGACTGGACTGGTTTTCCGATCCCGTCTTCTAGATCTAGCAGGCCGTGGATAAAGGGCTTTCGGGGGAAAGTCGGTTGTGCGTGACGAACGCGGCGCACAAGCGGCCCGGGTT
>JAGWBR010000008.1 GCA_021295785.1 Gemmatimonadota bacterium | reverse complement strand
CCACCGGACCTACGCGATTTGCAGTGACGGCGACCTGATGGAGGGAGTGGGACACGAAACCGCTTCTCTGGCGGGCCACCTCAAACTGGGCAAGCTCACCTGGCTCTGGGACGACAACCGGATCACAATTGACGGAACGACCCAGATCGCTTTCACCGAAGACGTGGAAGCGCGTTTCAGGGCTCTGGGCTGGCATACGCAGCGGGTGGAGGATGCAAACGACATCGATGCCCTCGACGCCGCCCTGCAACGGGCCGGTGACCGGCCCGACGCCCCGTCGCTGATAGCCGTGCGTTCCCACATCGGATACGGGGCCCCCAACAAGCAGGATACTCCCTCGGCCCACGGTGCCCCCCTGGGCGAAGACGAAATCCGGTTGGCCAAGGCTAGCTACGGGTGGCCGACCGACGATTCGTTCTTGGTGCCGGACGAGGTTCGGGCCCACATGGGCGGCCAGGTCGAACGCGGTCGGTCGCTTTCGGCGGCATGGGACCGGCAGATGGCCAGTTACGAGAGCGCGCATCCCGACCTGGCCCGCGAGTTCGGCCGCCGGCTGACCGGTGAACTGCCAGAGGACTGGGACAAAGAACTGCCGGTGTTTGACGCCGGATCCGCCCTCCCCACCCGGGTGGCCTCCGGCAAGTCGCTGGTACCCCTGGCCCGCCGCCTGCCCGAACTGATCGGGGGAAGTGCTGACCTGGCCGGGTCCAACAACTCGAACGTCGAATCGCCCGATTTCCAAGCGGCGTCGCCCGAGGGGCGCAACATCCGGTGGGGGGTGCGGGAACACGCCATGGCCTCCGCCGCCAACGGAATGGCTTTGCACGGCGGAGTTCGCCCGTACGTCGCCACTTTCTTCATCTTCAGCGACTACGCACGGCCGGCCATGCGACTGGCGGCAATGATGAAACTGCCGGTCATCTACGTGCTGACCCACGATTCGATCGGGCTCGGTGCCGACGGCCCCACCCACCAGCCCGTCGAACACCTGGCTTCATTCCGGGCAATGCCGGGGATGACATTGGTCAGGCCGGGCGACGCGAACGAGACGGCCGAAGCCTGGCGACAAGCGGCTCAACGCACCGACGGCCCGACCGTTCTCGTCTTGTCGCGGCAGGCACTGCCCGTCGGAGACTCGGAGTCCGCCCGCGAGGCCGTGAAAAGGGGGGCGGGCGTGGTGGTCGCCGAGAGCGGCGAAACACCGGACGTGGTAATCGTCGGTTCGGGTTCGGAGGTGCAGCTGGCACGGGCAGCCGCGGAGGAACTTGCGCGGGAAGGGGTCGCCGCGCGGGCGGTGTCTTTCCCGAGTTGGGAGGTTTTCCGCCGGCAGCCGGCGGCTTACCGCGAGTCCGTGTTTCCGCCTTCGGTGCCGGTCGTGGCCATTGAGGCAGGTGCCGCCCTGGGATGGTCAGAGTGGACTGGCCCCTGCGGCAGCGTGGTCAGCCTTGAACGATTTGGCCGGTCCGGTGCTTCACAAGACAACTTCCGGGATCTTGGGATAACGTCTGACCGGGCGAAGGCAGCCGCGCTCAGGGCCGTCAGGGCATGCAGCGACGGTTGTTGCGGCGGCGGCAAGTGAAGATCGCACTTGGGGCCGACCACCGCGGCGTGGGATACAAGAACGCACTTGCCGAGAAACTGCGCGCCGGGGGGCACGAGGTCGCGGATCTTGGCACGCACGACACCGAGCCGACCGATTACCCCGACGTGGCGATGGCCGTTGCGAAGCACGTTGTTTCGGGTGCGTCGGAGAGGGGCATCCTGGTATGCGGGTCGGCCGTTGGAGTTAGCGTGGCCGCGAACAAGGTCCGGGGTGCTCGAGCGGCGACGTGTCACGACCCCTATTCGGCCGCGCAGGGCGTCCGGCACGACGACATGAACATCCTGTGCATGGGCGAGTTGGTGATCGGCTGGAAGCTAGCTTGGGAGGTGACGGCCGCCTTTCTCGGAGCCACTTTTTCTGATGAACCGAGATTTCAGCGACGGCTCGACAAAGTCCTGGCGGCCGAAGCGAAAACATGAATCCTTGCACTACGCCTGACGGTGGCGGGGACCAAGACCAATACGGGGGAACCACGACATGATGAGCGCTCTATCGCAGCTGGCCGATTTCGGGCAGAGTTTCTGGCTCGACAACCTCTCACGTGAAATGCTCCGCAATGGTGACCTGCAGCGGCGGGTCGAGGGGGGCCTGCTCGGGATCACATCCAATCCGGCCATTTTTGACAAGGCGATGAGAGGCGGGAGTTGGTACGAAGCCGAGGTGGAACACCTGGGTGCCTCCGGCCTTGGTCCCTCAGAGATCTACGAGCAACTGACAGTGGCCGATGTGGGCGAGGCCTGCGACCTGCTTCTCGGCGTTTGGGAGCGGACAAACGGAGTTGACGGGTATGTTTCGCTTGAAGTGTCGCCGCGACTCGCCAACGACACCGAGGCCACTCTGGCGGAAGCGCGCCGGCTCTATTCCGCCCTGGGCCGCAAAAACGCTCTGATCAAGATCCCCGGCACGCCCGCGGGGGGGGCCGCAATTCGCAGGGCTCTTTTTGAGGGCATCAACGTCAATGTGACGCTGCTGTTTTCGTGCGAGGCATACGAGACTGTGGCCGAGGCGCATACCCAGGCCCTGGAAGACCGGTTGGATGCGGGCCTCCCGGTTGACGACACCGCCTCGGTCGCCAGTTTCTTCCTCAGTCGGATTGATTCCCTGACCGACAAGAAACTGGCCGCGCTGGCCGCGGGGCTTGACGGGAGCGAAAAGGCCGGGGTTGAATCGCTGGCCGGCGAAGCAGCGGTCGCCAACGCCAAAATTGCCTACCAGGGGTTTGAGCGAAGGCTGGCGTCTGACCGGTGGAAGCGCCTTGAGGAGGCGGGGGCCAGACCACAACGCATGCTCTGGGCCAGCACAAGCACCAAGAATCCGGCCTACAGCGACGTGAAATACGTGGAACCGCTGATTGGGCCGTTGACGGTGAACACGCTGCCGGAGAGCACCATCACCGCCTTCGACGACCACGGCACTGCCGCGCTGACCGTCCGCGACGGGCGGGAAACCGCCCGGGCCGTAATGGACCGTCTGGCAGCGGTCGGAATCGACTTTGATCAGGTGTGCCGTGAACTGCTTGACGAGGGAGTAACCAAGTTCATTGAGCCGTATTGCAGCACGATCGCCTGGCTCGAACAACGTCTCTCGGTCCCGGCCTAGGCGGGGAAGGGTCATACCAGGCTCGCCGGACCACGGGCCCAGGAGTGCGGCGGAGTTGCAGTGAGTTTTGGTGGTGCTGACTGCCGCGTGGTCGAGGGGAGTTCCTACGTCTCGACCGCCTCGTGGTTGATTGGATCCGAGATCGCGGCAGCCGCCCGGTCTGGATCCGCGTCAATCGCGCTGTCTGGTGGTTCCACGCCGGGCCCGGTTTACCGGGAGTTGGCCTCGGACCCGCGGATTGAGTGGAAAAAAGTGGATGTGTTCCTGGCGGACGAACGTGCCGTGCCGCCCGACGATCCCGCCAGCAACTTCCGGTTGGTTCAGGAGATCCTGGTCGGCAACCTCGGTCCGGAGCGGGCCCCGCGCGCGGTCCACCCGATGTTCGTGGTCCCGGACGGGGGCGGAACGGTTGGCTCGGCGCCATCGCTCGGGAAAATGGCCCGGATGTACGGGGACCTTCTGCCGGTTGCACTTGATGTGTTGATTCTGGGGATTGGGTCCGACGGACACACAGCCTCGTTGTTTCCGGGGACCGATTCACTGCGCGCAACCGGTAAGGCCGCAGTCTCGGAGGCACCGGTGCACCCCAGACAGAGACTGACCATCGGGCCTTCGGTGATCGCCGGCGCACGGCGCATCTTCGTCCTGGCGCGCGGTTCCGGAAAGCAACAGGCTCTTGAGTGCGCACTGCTGGGCGGAGGCGACGTGAACACGTGCCCTGCCCGCCTCGCACGCTGCCCTGCCGCCATCTGGGTGCTTGACGATGTGGCGGGCGGGTTCTTGAGAGATTTGGGGCCGGGCTAACCGCCAGGCACTGACCACGGCCCCTGGCTGGCAGGAGCTTCAGTTTCAGCCGGTGAAGGCCGACTTGACCCTGTCCCAGAAGCTGGCCTCCCCCACCGGCCTTCCCTCCGGGGGTTGATCCTCGACCTGCGCCAGGGACTCCAGCAACTCCCGCTGCTGACCGTCCAGGTCTTTGGGGGTCCAGACATGCACCCGAACCGCCTGGTCTCCGCGGCCTTCGCGGCGCAAGCGGGGCATTCCCTCTCCCCGCATTCGCAGGGCCTGGCCCGACTGGATGCCAGCCGGAACCGAGAGCTCCGCCTCGCCGTGGATCGTGGGAACCACAACGTCAGCGCCGAGGGCAGCCTGCGAGAACGTGACACACAAGTCTGAAATGAGATCGTCTCCGTCTCGCTCAAACCGGTCGTGCGGTTCAACTTCCACCCTGACGATGAGATCACCGACCGGACCTCCCCGGAAACCGGCTTCGCCCCGGCCCCTGATGCGCAGGTAATCGTCCGAAGAGACCCCCGGGGGCAAATCGAACGAAACCGTATCCGTCCGGCGCACCCTTCCCTCTCCTTCGCAGCCCGCACACTCGGATTCGAGGCGCGCACCCTTGCCGCCACAGTCCCGGCAGGGTCCAACCTGGACGAACGAACCCAGCGCGGTGCGGTGGGCGGTTCTGACCTGGCCCGCGCCCCGGCAGGCACGGCAAGTGACGGTGCCGGTACCCGGTTCGGAACCCGTGCCAGCGCAGGTGTCGCACGCCCGCACGGCCCGAATCTTCTGTTGGCGCCGGGCACCTTCCGCAGCTTCCTCCAGGGTGACCTTGACGGAAACCTCGATGTTCTTCCCGGCCCGCGCTCGCCGGGGCTGGCCAAACCCCTCCGAGAAAACCCCGCCGGCCCCGCCGAACTCCCGCATGAATACCTCGAAAGCGTCGCCGAAACTTCCGAAACCGCTGAATCCGGGTCCGCCCGCGCCGCGGCCCACCTTCAGGCCATCGTGGCCCAGGCGGTCATAGACCGAGCGTTTGTTGGGGTCGCGGAGCACCTCCCAGGCCTCGGTGACCTTCTTGAAGTTTTCCGCAGCGTCGGGAGCCGGATTGCGGTCAGGATGGTACCGCATCGCCATCCGCCGGTAAGCCCTCGTGATTTCCGTCTCTGAAGCGTCACGCCCTACCTCGAGCAGGGTGTAGTAATCAGCGCTCATTCAGACACGGCCCGGTAGCGCATCAGGGGCCGCGATCCGGCGGCGCGGAGTCCCCTCACGGTGTCAACCGTGTCAGCATCTCTGAGGTCCAGTCCACAAGCGACACCACCTTGTCATATGGCATTCTGGTAGGTCCGATCACGCCCACGGTTCCCTGCAGGTTGCCAACCTCGTAGTTCGCGGTGACGATGGTCAGACTGTCCAGTTCCGGCTGACCGTGTTCCTGTCCGATCGTGACGTGCGCCCCCTTCGATTTCCTGTCCCCCAGCACCTCCGCCAGGAGCTCGCGCCGCTCGGTCAACTTCAGCAGAGAGCGCAGCCTGTCGCCCTCGGTGAACTCTGGTTGCCCCGCCAGAACGGTTGGGCTGCCAAGGTGAATATCGCTTTCGGTTCGGGCCCACTCGAAGATCTCCTGTCCGCCCTGGACGAAGATGTTGATCATTTCCTGCGCCCCGGGAGCATCCAAATGCAGGTCTCCCAGACGCTGGCGCAGGGTGCGGGTGATCTCGCGGAGGGTGTCTCCCGACAGTCTCTCGCTGAGAGCCGACGACAGCGCCTGGAGGGTTTCCCTGGGAAGCACCGATTCGACGTCCACGTAGACGGTCCGGACCAGTCCCGATTCCAGGGTCAGCACAATCAGGACCTTCTCCGCGGACACCCTGACAAGTTCGATACGCCGCAGGGTTGCTCCGGCCAGGACCGGCCCGACTGCGAGCCCCAGTTCCCCCGTCAGCAGTGTCAACACCCGAACGGCTTTGGCCAGAATGTCGTCCACCCCGCCCACATACGCGTCTTCAAGCTCGGCCCGAACCCGCTGGCGTTCGGCATCCATCGGCCTGCGGCGCATGAGGTGGTCTACGTAGTAGCGATAGGCGAGGTCGGTCGGCAGGCGTCCGGCCGAAGTGTGGGGATGCATCAACAGCCCCTTGCGCTCCAGGTCGGCCATGGCGTTTCGGATCGTGGCCGAAGACACGCCAAACTCGTATTCCCGCACCAACTTCCGCGATCCGGAGGGCGTGGCCGAACGGACGAACGAATCGATTACCGCGCCCAGGACCTCGTGCTCCCGGTCGGTGAGTTCGGGCAGGACCGCGCCGGACGAAAAACCTCCCCGCGGAGGTGTTTTCCGGCGGGGTACCGGGCTCCTTGGGGTGTTGGCCTCCACATTACTCTGCATCATGGGAAGCTATCCGCGGGGGGAATTTTCGTACAGATCCCTTACGTTTCGCGCGACCCGGAGGGAGCCGCGGGCGGCGAGCCGGCAGAGTTGAGTTCCGCCACAATCGAGTCCAACCGCAGCCAGCCCCGGGCCGTGGGCCGCACCCGACCCTCTGACCGACGGATCCACCCGGCCGACTCAAACCGTGACAGCGTTTCTTGATGGGAGGCCTCCAGGATCCCGGAGTCGACGCCGTTGCGGGTGCGCAAACCCAGCCAGACCTTCTCCAGTCTGGAGTCTTCCGCCCCGACCACTTCGTGCCCCTCCAACGGACCGTGGCCACCCATGACGGAGTCCCGCCAGGCCGGCCAGTTGCGCAGGTTCCAGCACCTTGACGGCGGGTGGAATCCGTGGGAGGATGGGCCGAGCCCCAAACACGCACTACGGTTCCAGTAGCTCTGGTTGTGCAGGGACTCTTCTCCCGGCAGGCAGAAGTTCGACACCTCGTAGTGTTCGTAGCCGGCCGTGGTCAGGTACTCGGCGATCCGCACAAATTCGTCGGCGTACTTTTCCGGATCAGGGCCTGGTTGGACGCCCCGGGCGATTCGCCGGGCCAGGAGTGTGCCAGGCTCTACCGAGAGCCCGTACAAGCTCAGGTGTGGGGGCTGCAGGGCGGCAACCCGTTCCAACTCGGCAGGCAGGTCTCGCCCCACGGTATCGGGGAGTCCGAACATGATGTCCAGATTAAACCGCCGGATACCGCCCCGGCGGGCTTCGCGCACCGCCTCCGCGGCCCTGGCGGCTGTGTGCGACCTGCCCAGCCAACTCAAAACCCGGTCGTCGAACGACTGCACCCCCAGGCTCACGCGGTTCACGCCCGACTCGGCCCATGCCTCCGCCAGGGCCGCGGAAAACGAAACCGGGTTGGCCTCGGCGTTCCATTCTCGCACGGATGACAGGTCAAGCTTGCCGGCCAGCACGTCCCGGAGTCCCCGCATGCCGTCGGCTCCCAGCAGCGACGGGGTACCACCCCCCACGTAGACCGTGTCGAGGGACGACCCCGGTTCCCACCCCCCCGCGGCAAACCACCAACCCAGTTCGACCTCAACGACCGCGAGCCATTCTTCAACCGGAGGCCGTTCAGACCGACTCACTGCGAAATCGCAGTAATGGCACCGCCTGGCACAGAACGGAAAATGGACATACAACGCCGCGGGAACCGCGGGGGCTACCTGCATGGTCCCGTCGGGGCCGGGCACTAAAACAGGCGCGGCGGGGCCAGGTCGAAGGCGCCGCGCAGGTCTTTTTGAATCGCCCCCTGAAGCTCCAGCCGCCCCAGCGCCGCAATGACATCTGCCAGGGACCATGAGAGGGCTGGTGACAACTGATCCACGGTCATTGCGCCGTCTCGCAGGGCGGCCAGCACGGCCCGGTCTCCGGTTGCGGGACAGTCTTCCTCAGTTTCCAATTCGGGCCTCGGCCAACCCCGAAAGCCTCCACCAGACTGGTTTTCGACCGCCGCGACCACGTCGTGCGCTCCCCTCGCCAGTATGGCTCCGTCGCCAAGCAAATCCAGACATCCGGCCGATTTTCGATCGTGCACGCGCCCCGGCACGGCCAACACCGCGCGGCCCAGATCGAGCGCGAATTCAGCCGTGATCCGGGCTCCGCTGCGCATCCCCGCCTCCACCACAACTACTGCCTCGGACAGGGCGGCGATAATCCTGTTTCGGCGCGGGAAGGAGCTTTTGACGGGCTTTTCCGATGGTTCAAACTCACTGACCAGCCATCCGCTCTCGCGCATCTCCCCGTAGAGGCGCGCGTTGCCCGGAGGGTACTGGTGCTGGTGACCCGAACCCAGCACTCCTGCCGACTCTCCCCCCGAGGAGAGATTGCCCTCGTGGGCGGCCGCGTCAATGCCGCTGGCCATCCCGCTGACCACGGACCAGCCCAGCGTGCCGAGGTCGCGCCCCATCTCGAAGGCCACGCGGCGCCCGGGTGCCGTGGCCGCCCGCGTACCGACAATCGCCACTCTCTTTGTTGGAAAAGACGCGCTTGGGCGGTCACCCGCCGCACCGGGCGGGCGGACGAACAGGACGGGCGGCGGATCGGGCAGGTTGAGCAGCCCCGGCGGATAACTCTCCCTGCCCCGCACCCAGACCTCTATGCCGCGGGCCCGAGCCCCGGTGATGACCGCCCTGGCACGGGCGATATCAGCCCTGGCGATCGCCGCTACAACCTCCGGGCGAATCTTCCTCCCCCCGGGCACGCCAGCGCAATAGTCCCGGGCGGACATCGTGTTGGCGGAGCGTATTGCCCTGCTCACTCCTCCGAAGTGCTCGGCAAGCCGGTTGGCCGTACTCGGGCCCACTCCGTCAACCGCCAGAAGCGCCAGCCAGGCCGTTGCTTCGGACTCTACGGTGCCCACTCGTCCAGACTGTCGAACACGCCCGCGCCGGGAGAACCGTCCTGGCGGCCACCGGGAGGCAGGGAGGCCGAATCGGCGGGAGGAACCCGTGTTGATCCCGCCCCGTCCCGCGGAGGCAACGGTTTGAGCTCCGGTGTCGGTTCCTCGGCCAACTTGCTCCAAAACGCCTCCTTGAGTTCCTTCACCCCTTCCCCGGTGACCGCTGACACGGCATGGGAGGCCCAGGCTCCGGGGGCCCGCAGGTTTCCGCCTTCGGCCTTCCCGCTTGCCAGATCCTGCTTCGACACCACGACGCAGTGCGGCAGCGCCGCCAGCACAGCCGAGTGCCGGACCAGCTCCTCGCGCAGCATGTCGAAGGCCGCCTGCGGGTCCTTGCTGTCGGCCGGAACCAGGAGAGCCAGTACACGAGTACGTTCGATGTGACGCAGAAATCGCGCCCCCAACCCTTTGCCTTCGTGCGCCCCCTCGATCAGTCCCGGGATATCCGCCACAACGAATGACCGGCCGGGCCCGAGAAAGGCGACGCCCAGATTTGGGGTCAGTGTGGAGAACGGGTAGTCGGCGATCTTCGGACGGGCCGCGGTCATGCGAGCGAGCAGGGTCGATTTCCCAGCGTTGGGTGCGCCGACCAAGCCAACATCCGCGATCAGCTTGAGTTCCAGGCGGATCCGGCGGCGCTCGCCCCATTCGCCGGGTTCCCACCGCCGTGGAGCCTGGTTCACGGGCGCGGCAAAGCTCGCGTTTCCCCGGCCACCGCGTCCGCCGCGCGCCACCACCAACTCGTCTCCGGGTGCGAGCAGATCCCCCAACCGGTCACCCGTTTCGGCGTCGGAGACCAAGGTCCCGGCAGGCACGGGCAGCCTTGAATCTTCCCCGTCTGCGCCGTTCCGGTTGTTCCCCTCCCCGTGCGATGCGCTTCCGGCCCGGACGTGTTGGCGGTAAGAGTAATCCAGAAGCGTGGCCACGCCCGGGTCAGCGAAAAGGACTACATCGCCCCCGTCCCCACCCCGCCCCCCGCTGGGACCTCCGCGCGGCACGCCCTTTTCCCGGCGAAAGGCAACGGCCCCGGCCCCGCCGGCTCCGGCCTGCGCCCATATCTCAGCGACGTCAACGAACATCTAGTCCTCGGCGTAGAGCGCCCCCACTGCCGTGCCGACAGTGTTCCTCTCCGGCGGACTCGCAAACCTGGCCAGCGCCTCGCGCTCTGCCGATCTGAGGAATCCCCCGTCGGTTAGTGCCTTGATCGCGGCCGGGCCGACCGCCCGCATGGCTCCGTCCGCGACCTTGAAAGCTGCACCCCATGTCTCACTTGGCTCATCTGACGGAAAAGCAGCGCAGAATACACCTTCCGCCCCCTCCTTGCCCAACAACCGGCCGGCCGTGGCTCTGACCAGGCCAGTGGACAGCGCGGCCTCTCCACCGATCAAGATAGGATGGGCTGTCATCGCGCTGACAACTACCGCGGCATGTTTGTCGTCCCCGCGCGCGGCAGCCGCCAGCCTCGCGTATGCGCGACCCATTTCGAGGATCGGCAGGGCCGGCGTGGGAGTTCCGCACCCGTCAACGCCCCAGTGAAGCAGCTCGGCATCGGTCCCCAACCAATGAGAGAGTTCTTTCCTGACCAGGTCCTGCACGCCGTGGACATAGGTCTCATAGCCCCCCGTATCCCACCGCATGCGCCTGGCAAGGGCCAGCATCGCGGCGTGCTTCCCCGAGCAGTTGTTGTGAACCGACTCCGGCAGCCGACCCGCTTTGTCCATCGCCCTGGCCGAGGCCTCGTCGAAGGGTCTGTGAGGCCCGCAGGCCAGCGCGTGCTGGTCCACACCCGATGCCGCCAAAACCGCCCGGACGGTATCAACGTGTCTGGACGCGCCGTAATGGGACGAGCAAGCAATGGCGAGCGCGTCGGTCCCGAGCCCGAGTGCGTCGAAAACGCCGGCGCGCACCGATGGCAGGGCCTGGAAGGGTTTCATGGAAGAACGCCAGAATATGACGCGTTCCGGCGAACCCCATCTGATGATCGGGTCACCCTCCGGTCCGCACACAACTCCGTGTACCAGATGTTCGGACTCCGCCGCGCCCGCCCGGGTCAGAACAACCCGGACGGGGGGATGCGCCGCTGTCAGCGGACGGCCACGGCAACCGCCGCCCAGGCCGCCGCGGTAGCCGTCTCCGGGCGCATGTCCTGTTGCAACCGCGGCAGATCTTCGGGTTCATCCACGTCGTACCACCCCGGCAGTTCCGACCATTCAAGGCCCAGTTCCGCGGCGGTTCGCCGGGTCCATTGCAGCAGCCGCGGCGCGGACCAGGGGGCGTCGTTTGCAAACAGGCCGCCCGCGGCAGGCCACACACGGGCGGGCAGACCAATCAGGCAATAGCCCCCGTCGGCGGCCGGACACACCACGATATCAGCACCTGACTCCAACGCCATCCTCGCTTGCGCCAGGAACGCGGGGGGGAGGGTGGGGTGGTCGCTCCCCTGCGCGACGGCGGCCTGACATCCTTCGGTGAAGGCACGGTCGAACGCCGCCCGCAACCGGTCGCCGAGGCTGCCGCCGGGCTGGATGCGTATCCGGGCGCCGGGATACCTCGCGGCAAGCGTTGCGACAGCCCCGGGACGGTGCGGCACCCACAACTCTGATTCGATGCCGCGGTCCGCCCTCTGGGAGACAGCCATCGCGTCATCGAGGAAGGCTTGGTACAGCAGGGCGGCACCCTCTGCACCCAGGCCGGGAATCAAACGGGTTTTGGTTCGGCCCGGCTCGGGGAGCCTGCCGAACACCATCAGGCGGAAGGCCGCGGGCGACGGCCCGTCCGCGTTCAGTTTGTTACAACCTCAATCAAACCCCGGCCATAACCGTCGCGGCGGTACTGAGGCGGCACTTCGCTGCCCCGATACAGCCGGATATACAAGAGCTCGTCCGCCGAGATGCGCCCAAGCACCGAAACTGGTTGCCCCACCCCAATTACACCGTCCACCGCCAACAGGGGGATGTAATACGCCTGGCGGGCCGAGCCGAACGCATAATCGTCGCCGCCCTTGAACCCGATTCGGGTCTCGTTGACAATGATGTCGCGGTGGTTGCGCAGTGCCTCCAGCGCAGTGGCCTGCCCGGCGGCACGCACGTCCGCCCCGTCTATGATCACCCCTGAGTACCGCCCCAGGCGTGACGAGGCTGCGCACGCCTGCAGGGCGCCCGCTCCCAGCACGCACCACAGCACCGCCCTTGAGCCCACTGCCAGACGGCCCCCGCGGCCGGCGACCCGAACCTGCCCTGAATCCATTTCAGTTCCCTTCTTCCGTCGATTCTTCGGTCGACTCGCGCCTCTTGGCCTCGATGCTCACCGCAGCGAACAGATCACCTGCCGGGCCGACCGACCGGAGCAGCGAGACCGCGGTCCGCACCTGCGCGTCCCGGGCGGCAAGGCGCTCCATCTGGACCAGCTCGCCGAAGCCGGCGATCGCCAGGGTGCTCACCATCATGTAGTCAATCCAGTTCCGTGAATTGTCGAAGAGCTCGCGGTCGCCCTCGTACCCGGCTTCGACCAGATCCTCCCAGACCTCGTCTCGCATTTGCCCGGTCAGCGTGAAATCGGGTTCGAGATCTCCGGCTTGGACCCGCTCGGCAGCCCACCGGAACACGACCTGACTGGGGGGCGCCCCAGCTGCCGTCGCTTCCCGGCGCAGGACCTGCTCGTCGGCGGTCAGAGTGTCGCGGTAGACCACCAGATCAGGCCTGATCCCCCCGCCGCCATACACCGTTCGCCCGGTCATGGTGCTGAACTCTTCAACCGGTTCATCGTCCTCGCCCGTGGCCGGAGTCACCGTTATCGGCGCTCCGTTGACGGAGACAGCGTCCAGCACCGCCGGCCCTTCGACCCGACGATCGCGCGATATCGAACGGCCAACAGGAGTGTACCAGCGCCCGGTAGTCACCTTCACGTGGTTTGCGCCCTGCAGCGAGAACAGGCCCTGTACCGAGCCCTTGCCGAAAGTGGTGGTTCCGACGATCGCGGCCCGGTCATGATCTTGCAGTGCTCCCGCCACGATTTCCGAGGCGCTGGCGCTAAACCCGTCCACCAATACCACGACCGGCACATCGCGGTACCGCTCTGACGACGGGGCATCATGAGTGGCTGCCTCTGCCTTGATGCGGGACCGCGTTTCCACTACTCGGGCTCCGCGCGGTAGAAACAGATCAGCCACCGCGATGCCCTCCTCAAGGATACCGCCCGGGTTGCCGCGGAGGTCAAGAATCAACCCCTGCGCGCCCTGGTCCACGAGCTCGTCAAGCGCCCCAACCAGTTCCTCGCGGGCCGGCCTGCCGAAGGCGCGGAGGCTAGTCAGCCCGACTCGCCCGTCCAGCATGACGCCCAGCGCCTGGCGAACCTGGATCTGGTCGCGGACAACGCGGAAAGCCAGCGGCACCGGCACCCCGGGTCTGCCGACCTTGATGTTGACCGGTTCGCCCTTCGGGCCGCGGAGAACGCTCACCGCCTGTTCCGAGGTCCAACCCCGCGCGGTCTCACCTTCCACTTCAACGATCCGGTCGCCCGCCAGCAGCCCCACGTCCATACCGGGGGACCCGGGCAGCACCTGGACTACCGTGATCCAGTCGCCCTGTTTGTTGATGCGGACTCCGAGGCCACCGTAGTTGCCCGTGGTCGAATAACGAATCTGCTCCCACTCATCCGAATCCAGGAAATCCGTGTACGGGTCGCCCAAGCGGTCCAGCATCCCCTCCACGGCCATTTTGTACAGTTCGTCAGAGGAGATCTCCTCGACGTAGCGCTCGGCTACGAGCCGGTGGACCTGCTCAAACAGGCGTCGGTTGTCGTCGGCCGCGGAATCGCCTGCCTGGACCCCGCCGGTGTAAACCAGCCAACCCATGAACGCCGCCAGGGCCACTCCCAGAATCGTACCGCCCGTCCCGATGCGCCGTCGTGCCATCTTCCAGCCCCCCAGAGTGGAAACTGATTCAAATTCAGTTGCGCAGCCCAACAACGCTGCACTGCCAATTTTCCGCAATTTGGCACCAAAGCGCCAACCAGCCGCCATCCGCCCGTCCCCCGGCCTCATCCTCCGAGCCCCGGGAAACGAGCGTCCATGCGGGCCAAGAGGTCGGCGTGGACCGCCTTCGCGCCGCGAACGGCGTCCACGACCTCAATCCGCGGGTGCTCCGCCGCCGCCTCCAGATAGCCCCGCCTGACCCTCTCCATGAACTCAGAGCCCTCTGATTCAATCCTGTCCGGCGATCCCTCGGCTGCACTCCGCCTACCTCGCCCCACACCCGGCGGAACGTCCAGCACCCAACAAATATCGGGCTCCAGACCGCCCGTGGCGGCCGCGGTGACGCGTCTGATCAGGTCCAGGCTGACTCCCCTGCCGTACCCCTGGTACGCCACGGTAGAAAGCGCGAACCTGTCGCACAAAACCGCCTCGCCCCTGGCCAGAGCGGGCCGAATCAGCCCCTCGACGTGAAGCTGCCGGGCCACCGACACCGCCAACATCTCGCCAGCGCCATTTAGACGGCTGCCGCCCGCGCCAAGTAACAGGTCCCGCAGGATAACTCCCTCGGGAGAACCGCCGGGTTCTTCGGTTACCCGGTGGGCGACGCCCCTGGCCGAAAGGACCTCGGAGAGCATGCGCACCTGCGTGGACTTGCCCGATCCGTCGACCCCCTCAATGACAACAAACGGGGTACCGCGCAACAACCCCGCCGCGCCGTCCGGGCCGGCCTCAGTCGTAGTATTCGACACCCAGGTGGGTGATCTGTTCTTCGCCCATCAGCCAGCGCAGCGTGTTCTTCAGCTTCCAGTGCTGGATGAACAGATCGTGTTCCGGGTATAGCCCTTCCGCCGTCTGGGGCGCCTTGAAGTAGAACGACAACCATTCCTGGATGCCCGACATCTCGGCCCGGGACGCCAAGTCCAGGAAAAGCGCCAGATCAAGCACGATCGGGGCCGCCAGAATCGAGTCCCGGCACAGGAAATCGATCTTGATCTGCATGGGGTATCCCATCCACCCGAACAGGTCGATGTTGTCCCAGCCTTCTTTGTTGTCCCCGCGGGGCGGGTAATAGTTGATGCGCACCTTGTGGTACATGTCGCCGTACAACTCGGGGTAAAGATCCGGCTGGAGAATGTACTCCAGGGCCCCGAGCTTGGATTCCTCCTTCGTGCGAAAACTGCCGGGGTCGTCCAAGACCTCTCCGTCGCGGTTACCGAGAATGTTCGTGGAAAACCACCCCTTCACTCCGAGCATCCTCGCCTTGAGGCCGGGGGCCAGGATGGTCTTCATCAGGGTCTGGCCGGTCTTGAAATCCTTCCCCGCAATCGGGACGCCTGCTTGCACCGCAAGGTCGGTCAGTGCCGGGATGTCGCAAGTCAGGTTGGGTGCCCCGTTGGCAAACGGAACTCCCTCGCGGATCGCAGCCCAGGCATAGAGCATGGAAGGTGCGATGGCGGGGTCGTCCGCGGCCATGGCCGCTTCAAACGCTTCGACGGTGGCATGGGCCGGATCGCCCGCGGGCAGGAAAACCTCGGTGGACGCAGCCCAAATCATCACAAGGCGGTCGCACTTGTTATCTTCGCGAAAACGGCGAATGTCGGCCCGGAGCTGCTCCGCCAGATCGCGTTTGCTGCCACCTTTCTTCACGTTTTTGCCGTCCAGCTTCTTGACATGGTCAGAGTCAAAGACCGCCGACATCGGCTTAATGGTCTTCATGAAGTCGGCAACCCGGCGAACGTCTTCGGAGGTCAGCACGCCGCAGGTCTCCGCAGAGCGCATGGCATCGTCGGGATAGGGATCCCACGCGCCGAACACGAGATCGTCCAGCCTCGCGAGAGGCACGAAATCGTTGATCAGCGGAGTGCGATTTTCAGTGCGCATGCCGAGCCGGATCGTGTTCATCTGGGTCAGAGACCCGTGCGGGACCGACAGACCACGGCGCACGGACTCGACTCCGGCTATGAAGGTGGTGGAGACGGCCCCCAGGCCCGCGAGCAATACGCCCAGCCGGCCCTCGGCCGGGGCGATTTCAGCCAGCTGATTCAATCGTCCGCTCCCGGCCGCGGTTCGCCGTCGGGCCGTGTGATTCGGTAGATCCACGCCACGCGCTGGGCAGCGGTGAGGATGGCAAGTACGGCCAGTACGACAATGGTCCAGCCCAGGATGATGCCGGGGCTGCCCGCCGCCGGTGCCGCCCCGATTACCGCCGCGACACCGCCGACCAGAATCACGCGCTCGGCCCGTTGCATCAGGCCGACCGCACATTTCATGCCGAGCGCCTCAGCCCGGGCCCTTGTGTAGCTGATCATCAGTGATCCGGCCAGCCCGGCCACGACCCAGACGGATGCCCTGATTCCGACAAACGCCAGCCCCAGATCGGAAAACAGGACCATGAGGCCGATGTAAACGGCAATTTCCGAGGCCCTGTCAAGCGTCGAATCGAAAAACGCCCCGAATGACGACGCCCGCCCGGTGCGCCGGGCCACCGTTCCGTCGAAAAGGTCGAATGCACCCCCGGCCAGCATGACTATGCCGGCCGTGCTGATTCGGTGCTGACTGAACAGGTATCCGGAGACGCAGGTCAGAACAAAACCGGTACTGCTGAGGATGTTGGGGTGGACGCGCCACCTCGCGAACGTTTTCGTGGCCGGTTCCAGAGCCATTCGCAGGCCCCTCTCGGCGGCACCCCGAATCGCAGCTCCCCAGCGCAGAGTCACCGAGTCGGTCTCCCCGGAAGTGCGGACCCCGTCAGTTCATCCACGAGCGGTCTCATGACGGAATGATGATCCCGCTGCTCCGAGCCTTGCTGATGCCCTCCTCAATTGCCTTGCTCACGCGTTCCATCATCTTGTGGTAATTGCTTTCGGCAGCCACGAGCGCCTGGAACCGAGTCTTGGTCTGGATGTCGTCCCGCAGCCTGGCATACTCATCCCTGACCGCGCTCGTCGGTTCCTCGCCCTGTTGCGCCGCCTTGAGTGTTTCGGCTTCCAGGCGGCTGAGTTCGCGGATGGCCCTTGACAGATCGGCGTCCGATTCAGCGTCCGAACGGGCTGCTTTGAGATAGGACATTTCGGGCGTCTGAGAAATCAGGCGGCCCAGCTCTTCGGCCTTGCGGACCACCTGCTCTTGGAGCTGCATGGGCATTAAGCTACCGACGATTCTTTGGGCGCGCTACGGAATTGCGACGTTTCGGGGACTGCGGGCGGACGGGGCTCAGGGGGTCTGACTATTCCCGGCAGGCCGTAGCGCAAGTGCAAACCTGTCGTGGCCCGCCAGATCTTTTTCCACCCTCCCGCCCGCCAGACCGGGGGTCCGGTCAATCGCCTCCAGAGCCTGCGCGGCCTGCGAGCCGCCGATCTCAATGAAGAGGGCGCCCCCGGGGGCGAGGAACTCCCCTGCACGGCTAACGATCCGGCGGATCACCGCGAGCCCGTCCGCCCCTCCGTCCAGCGCCTCGCGAGGTTCGTGCAGACGAATTTCCGGCGGGAGTTCGGGGATCTCGGAGCTCCTCACGTAGGGCGGATTGGACACGATGAAGTCAAACTGATCCCCCGGGCGAAGTGCCGTCCAGAAATCCCGCGGGCACACCCGGAGGTCCAGCGACGCGGCCCCCGCCCCCAGGGTTCGTCGCGCGTTTTCACGAGCCTGCGATACGGCCCGCGGGGACACGTCGAGCGCGACCACCGTCCGTGCCAGTCCTTCGCGCAGCAGCGAAATGGCCACTGCGCCCGAACCGCAGCCAACTTCCAGCGCCGAATCCGGCCGGCCGTTTCGCTCCGCGCGGCCTTTTGCCCAGGCGCTCACGTGGTCAACCAGCTGCTCGGTCTCGGGACGGGGTATCAGGGCGCGCCCGTCAGACACGAGGCGCAGGGTCCTGAAGTGGGCTTCGCCCTCAATGTGTTGAAGCGGCTCGCCTGCCAGGCGCCGAGACACGGCCTTCGCCAGTTCAAGGGCGGCCTGCCTCGTTACCGTTTCCGCGCGGCCCTTGCCCGCTCCGCCGGCCTCCCCGTGGCCTTCGCCTCCCGGGTAGCCGCCCCCGGCTTGGTCCAGGGCGGCAGCCACCAACCTGCGGGCCTCCACCGCCGCGGATTGTACCCCGGCCAGTTCAAGCTCTCTCGCGATTCCCCTCTCGATTTCGCTCCGGGTTGGAGCGGGAACACGCTTCACCCTCCGTCGGCCAGCTCGGCCAGCCGCTCCCTCGCCTGCGCGGCCCGCAACCGGTCGATCAGCTCGGTCAGGTCGCCGCCCAGAATCGCCTCAAGGCGGTGTAGCGTCAGCCCGATCCTGTGATCGGTCACGCGGTTCTGGGGGAAATTATAGGTACGGATTTTCGCGGATCGGTCCCCCGTACTGACCTGTGCTCGGCGCTCCCGGGACCGCTGCGCCTCCTGTTCGGCGATGGCACGGTCGAGCAGGCGGCTGCGCAGCACCTTCATGGCTTTCGCCTTGTTCTTGTGCTGCGACTTCTCGTCCTGGCAGGAAACCACGAGCCCGGTCGGCAGGTGGGTAAGGCGCACCGCCGAATCAGTCGTGTTGACCGACTGCCCGCCGGGGCCGGAAGACCGGAAAACATCGACTTTCACGTCGGCGGGATCGATTTCTACATCCACATCTTCTGCTTCGGGAAGGACCGCGACAGTCGCCGCGGACGTGTGGATGCGCCCCTGGCTCTCCGTGGCCGGCACCCGCTGAACGCGGTGCACCCCCGACTCGAACCGAAGCTTTCCGTAGGCGCCTTTTCCTCTGGCGATGAAAACCGCCTCCTTGATGCCCCCCAAGACGCCCTCGCGCAGGGTCACCTGTTCGGTGGTCCATTTCTCGTCGGCCGAATAACGCAGATACATGCGCTGGAGGTCGGCGGCGAACAGAGCGGCCTCATCACCCCCCGTGCCTACCCTTATTTCCACCACCGCGGGCCTGTCGTCGAGCGGATCGGGCGGGACAAGCAGTTGTTCAATCTCGGCCCGGTTCGCGTCCCTGCGCTCCTCAAGCGTCGCGAGCTCCACCCGTGCCAGCTCGGCGATTTCGGGGTCCGGGTCGGCCGTGATCTCGCGGGCCTCTTCCAGCTCCTCCAAGAGGCGAAGATGCTGTTCCGCGGCGGCTGCCGCGGAGGCCAGGCGGCCGTGTTCGCGGGCCAGCTCGCGCAGGCGGTTGGAGTCCGAGAGCGCCTCGGGATCGGCCATCTGTTCGGTGAGCCGACGGAAATTCTCCAGGATTTGCGCCAGGCGACTCGCCAGCGCGGCCCCGTCAGGACCTGGCAACCTCCCGGACAGTCTGGGTCTGCCGGGCTTCTATTCGCCGCCGGTGTCGCCGTCCGACGACGACCCGTACTTGGCCATGAAGCGCTCCACGCGACCCGCCGTGTCGACCAGTTTCTGCTTCCCGGTAAAGAAGGGGTGGCAGTGCGAACAGATTTCGACTTGGATGTCGCCCACGGTCGAACGTGTCTCGGTGGCCCGCCCACAAGCGCAGGTGATCCGTGCCTTTTCGTAGTTGGGGTGGATGCCCGATCTCATTCAGCCACTGGTCCTCTTGGTCTCGAATACTGGAATTGGCGGGTAGGGAGGCCGCTTGAAAGCCCGCTTGTGCAGTCCGGCGTGTACAGCCTTGGAATATCGCGCCGGCTCAGGGTCCTGGCAATGATGACCCCCTGCCGCCTGCCTCGATGAGGGACGGTTCTTTTCCGGGTTAGGCTGATTTTCTCCCTGCCTCCGGCACCCCCTGCCCTGACTCCGAATCGGCCGAGCCCTGCACCGAGGCCTTGAGCGCCCGCATGATGTCGATGACGGCAGCGCCCGTATCCTGTTCGGGCAATGCGGCTTCGATCTTGGATCCCTCGGATATCTTCTTCTCAATTGCCTCAAGCATGCGGTCGCCCACTTCGTCCCGGTATTTGGACGGGTCGAACTCCTCGGCTCCGAGCTGGTCGATGAACTGAACGGCAAGCCCCAGTTCGGCGTCCGAGACCTCGTCATCCCCCGCTGGGACTTCGGCGATGTCCCGAACCTCATGCTGGTAGTGGAGCTGCTCCATGACCAAGCGCTGCCCGACGGTACGCACCAACACGAGGTACTGCTTGCCCCGCGCAGCATATCGCCCCAGCGCCGCCCGCTCGGTCTTCCTCATTGCCGCTCCCAGCAGAGCGTAGGCCTTGGCACCGCCCTTGTCGGGTCCCATGTAGTAGGTCTTGCCGATATAGGCCCGTTCCACCTTGTCGAGAGGCACAAACTCCTCGATGGCTATCGTCTGGGTGGCCTGAGCTTCCAGGGCTTTCAGTTCGTCGGGGCTGAAAGTGACGAACTTGTCCTTGGCGAACTGGTAGCCCTTGATCAGATCCGCACGGTTCACGGGGGCTTCGGTCGCCGAATCCACATATTGCTGCTTGACGCGCTTCCCGTCGGGCGACAGGAAGTTGAAACTGACTTTCTTGGTGGTTTCGGCCGACGAATACAGCTGGCACGGAATCGAAACCAAGCCGAATGAAATGGTCGCCGAGCTGAGGGGCCTTGCAGCCATTGCACTTCCTTCTGGTGAAGGGTCCTGCTGTCCAGGGGGCAGCAACGGTCCCGGAAGTTAGTAGCTTCGGCCAATGCCGCGCGCACGCCGTAACCCGCCTGACGGGCCGGGAGTCTCTTCCGCCGCCGACTCTCCGGGTCCCGGAACCGATGCGGACGGATCGCTGGCCCGCTATCTGGCCAAACGATCCGCCGAGCGTTCGCCCGAGCCGTTCGGCGGGGGAGGCGGCACCGGTGCTGGCGTGTTTGTGGTTCACAAGCATGAGGCCACTCGCCTCCACTACGACTTGCGCCTGGAGCTCGGCGGCACACTGCTCTCCTGGGCTGTGCCCAAGGGTATTTCGCCCGATCCGGCCGACAAGAAACTCGCCATGCATGTGGAGGACCATCCGATCGACTACATGGAATTCGAGGATGTGATCCCTAAGGGCGAGTACGGGGGCGGCCCCATGATTGTGTGGGACCTGGGCCGCTGGATTCCCTTGGAAGACCCCGAACGAGGGCTCGAAACCGGGAAGCTGTTGTTCGAACTGCGGGGCTACAAGCTCAACGGCGTTTGGACGCTGGTGAAAATCGCCAAGGGCGAAACGGGACGGGAGTGGCTCCTGATCCGCGAGGCGCGGGGCGGGCATCCGGTACTGCCCGACCGGTCGCTTCCCGAAACGTCTGTCCTGTCGGGTCTGACCGTTGAGGAGCTGGGCCGAACCGAGTCCGGCTGGAGCCCGGCTACGGAGGTCATGGAGGCGGCCAGGGAGGCGGGGGCAAAGGCGGGCGTGGTGGATCCCGGCACGTTGGATCTTCAGTTGGCGATGGCGCGGCAGGACCCGTTCGATGACCCCCGGTGGCAGTTCGAACTCAAACTGGACGGATACCGGATGGTGGCGGCGACCGCCGGTTCGCGCCGTGCGAGGCCCTTTCTCCGGACACGGGCCGGGCACGACGCCGGGCCAAGCTTCCCGGAACTGATGCGCCCGCTTCGCAAAATACCGTACCCGGGCCTGGTCCTGGACGGCGAGACCGTGATGACCGACGAGCAGGGCCGGCCCAGTTTCCAGCGCCTTCAGGCCCGTGCGCGGTTCAGACGAGCGGCCGATGTGCGGGCCGTCTCGTTGGGGGACCCCGCGACGTTCTTTGCCTTCGACATGCTCGCCATCGGCGACCTTGACCTTCGCGGTCTGCCCCTGCGGGAGCGGCGGCGACTCCTGCGGACGGTAATCCCCGAAGCGGGTCCGATTCGGATCAGTGAGGAGTTCCCCGGCACGGCCGGACGTTCCCTCTTCGACCAGGTAGCCCGGATGGGGATGGAGGGCGTCATGGCCAAGAGACTGGACAGCAAGTACACGGCTGGCCGGTCAGAGTCCTGGCTCAAGATTCACGCCAACCGCAAGGGCCTGTTCGCGGTGGTCGGTCATACACTGCCGGCGGGGTCGCGTAGCGGGCTCGGCGCCTTGCACGTGGCGGCGTATTCCCCTTCGGGAGCCGGCAATCCAGTTCTCCGGTATAGGGGTCGCGTCGGGACCGGTCTTACCGAAGCCGTGCTGGTTGACCTGGCTGAACATCTGGCCGGGCGCGTTGTGGACGACCCGGTGGCCGCGGGCGCCCCTCGCGGGCCCGACCACCGGTGGGTGGAGCCCGAACTCGTGGCGGAAATCGAGTTCAAGGAGCTGACTTCCGAGGGACTGTTACGACTCCCGGTGTTCCTGAACCTTGTGGATACTCCGCTGGCTGATTGCGTCGGGCCCCTTCCCCGCCGCGAGACCCTGGCTCAAGTCGACACGGCTGCGCCGCCGCCCAAAGAAGTTCCCGTCTCAAACCCGAACAAGGTGTTCTGGCCGGGCGAGGGATACACAAAGGGCGACCTCGTGGATTACTACCGCGAAATCGCCCCGTTCATGCTGCCGCACCTGAGCGAGCGGCCCCTTGTGCTGACCCGGTACCCGGACGGGATCGAAGGGAAATCGTTCTTCCAGAAAAACGCCGCAGCGGGCCAGCCGGAGTGGGTGAGGACCGAGACCGTCTCGGGAGGCAGCGAGCGAGACATCGAATATTTCATCGCCGACAGCGCCTCCGCCTTGGTTTACCTGGCCAACCTCGCGGCCATCCCCCTGCATGTGTGGTCGAGTCGCGTGACCGACCTGGAGAAACCCGACTGGTGTCTGCTGGATCTGGACCCCAAGCACCGCCAGGGGGGTAGAGAGGTCACGCTGCCCTTCGGGACGGTTGTGCAGGTTGCTCTGGCCGTGCGCAGTGTGTGCGACGAAATCGGGCTTCCCTGTTACCCGAAGACCAGCGGTTCGTCCGGGATTCACGTGCTTGTGCCCCTGGGCGGACAGTTGCCGCACAATCAGGCCCGCGCGCTGGGCCTGTTGATGGCCCGGGCCGTGGTTGAGCGGGCGGGGAACCTCGCCACGATTGAACGGAGCCCGGACCGCCGTCGCGGTAAGGTCTACATTGATTATGTCCAGAACGGGCGCGGCAGGCTCTGCGCGTCTGCCTACTGCGTGCGGCCCCGGACGGGGGCCACCGTGTCTGCTCCCCTCTTGTGGGACGAGGTGAACGACAAGTTGTCGATGACCGATTTCACGATCCAGACCATGCCCGCACGTGCGCGTGAACTGAACGATCCGCTGCTGCCTGTCCTGACCGAACGGCCCGATCTGGTCCGGGCGGTCTCCGCCCTGGAAAGTCTGCTCGCGTGACCGGTGGCGGGAGGCACGCGGCAAACACCCGGATCGCCGCCCGGCTCACGGGCATACCCGGGTTTTCCATCGATGCGGTGGCGGCTTCGGCGGGCACGGATCCAGAAATGCTCCGCATGGAGAATCTGGACACCGACCTCCCTCCGCCCGCCGCTGCGATTCGGGCCACCAGGGCAGCGCTGCGGGAGCTGTCCGCCGGGGCGGCCAACAGCTACCTCCCCTTCACTGGCAGTGCGGCCCTGCGGCGGGCCGTTGCAGCCAGGACCGAACGGGACACCGGGCACCCGTGCGACCCTGACCGCGAGTGCGTGATCACGGCCGGCGGCACCGAGGGCATGCTCAACGCCATCCTGGCGCTTACGGATCCCGGGGACGAGGTGGTTGTTACCGACCCGACCTATGCCGGCATGATCCAGCGGATTCGGCTGGCCGGGGGTGTGCCGCGTTTTGTGCCGTGGGTACCGGGCCAAGACGCGGGTTGGCGGCTGGACACCGGGGCGCTGGCCCGGGAAACGGAGCGACCGGCGGTTCGGGCGTTGTTCATCATGAACCCGTCCATGCCGGCCGGCGGCCTGCTGGACCAGGAGGACTGGGAAGTGGTCCGGCAGGCGTGCGCCGGGCGGGGGCTCTGGCTCATCTACAACGCAGCAATGGAGCGAATCGTATACGGCGGCCGGCCGGTCAGCCGGCCCGCCGCGGTCGACGGACTCCGGCACAGGACGGTGACCGTCGGATCCGTCTCCAAGGAGTACCGGATGATTGGGTGGCGTACGGGTTGGGTTACCGGCCCGGCTGCCGCGATTGAGGCGATCGCAAGGGTCGGCGTCTACAACGTCGTCACCCCGGTCGGAATTGCTCAGGCCGCTGCCGCGCAGGTACTTTCGGATCCGGGGGAAGCCGCCGACGTGCGGGCCGCGGTCGCCCGGTGGGAAACCAGACACGAGGCAGTGCTCGACCAGCTGGCTGACTGGCCGGTACGAGCGGCAGCCGGGGGATGGTCTTTGCTACTGGACGCGGCTGCCATGGGCATGACCGCGCAGCAGGCATCTCGGGGACTGCTCGACAACGGACGGGTCGCGGCAACGCCAATGGATGCGTGGGGAACCGGGAGGGCGGCCGGACAACTCCGGTTGGTGTTCAGCAACGAACCCACCTCCCGTTTGGCCACGCTGCGCGAACGATTCAGGGCCGCGTTCGGATGAGCCGTGTGACCCTCGCGCGGTGCGCCGCGTCTTTGGGGCGGCCACGACATGCGAGCCGTTGGTCAGGACCGTACACCTGATGGAACCGGATTTGGAGGAAATATGTTTGGTGCGTTGAGACCTGCTCACGCCAGTTTGGTTGCGAGTGCCGCCGGGGCTTTTGCCATCCTGGCGCCGGTTGCCCCAGTCCAGGCCCAAGACTTCAACTTTGGGCGCCCCAACTCGTCGCTGACCATGCGCGTTGGTTATTTCGCGCCGCGCGCAGAGAGCGATCTGTTCGATTTCACGATCGACAATCTCACCGTCGAGCGGGATGATTTTGGCGCTGCGAGCCTCGAATTCGAATACCGGCGCGCGCTCACCGACCAGCTCAGCCTGGCCTTTGGCGTGGCATTCAACGAAAGCAATGTCCAGTCGGAGTCACGCGAGTTCATCGGCACCGATGGCCTGCCCATCCTGCAAGAGACCAGGTTCGCGAGAGCGCCGCTGAACGCTGGCGTCCGGTACCACCTCGTGAGGCCGGGGCGCCGCATCAGTTCGCTGGCGTGGATCAGCCGCACCTTCGTCCCCTATGTGGATGCCGGTATCGGTTGGGCGTTTTTTGAATTTGAGCAGGAGGGCGAATTCGTCGACGAGGTGACGCTCGATATCTGGTGGGATCATTTCACCACCGAGGGCAGTTCGTCGATGGCTTACGCGGGAGCCGGATTCGAATACACCCTCGGCAAGCGAGTGGCCATGGACGTCGGCGGCCGTTACATCTGGTCGGACGCCTCGATTGGGGGCTCCGACTATGTTGGGTTTGAGGGGATTGATCTTTCTGGCATGACATTCACCGCCGGGCTGAATGTTCGCTGGTAGCCCGGTCGGCCCAGCAGCGACGTTGCCGCCGGAGAATCAGGATTCAGGGTGCCGTGTCACGGCGCCTAACCAAAAGACGAAGGACCAACTGAACATGACTGAACGTTATCAACCTGGAATTGAGCTAAGGCCCGTGCTAACTGCGGCCGCGATCATGGTTGCGTTTGGCGCGGCGGCCCCGCGGGAGGCCGCGGCGCAGGCGGTGGACGAGCGCTGGGTGCCGTGGATCGGCTGCTGGCAGCCCGCCCAACCCACTGGTTCCGAGGACGACGGCGAGGCTTCCAATGTGTCGCTGTGCTTTGTGCAGGGCGACGGGAGCGAGACCGGTCCGGCTGCGATGCACCTGCTTTCCATCGAGGACGGTGTGGTTTTGGCGCGCGAGAGCCTGCACCCGGGGTATCCGATGCCGGCCGAGACCGAGGACTGCCAGGGCACCGAAACCACAACGCTGGCCCCCGGAATCGGGCAGATCTACGTGAACGGCACCTACCGGTGCCAGAACGGAGTCACTCGAGAGTCGTCCGGCATGCTGGCGATGGTGTCGCAGTCCAAGTGGATTGATGCGCAGGTAGTAACCATCGGCGGACAGCGAGTTACGTGGGTCACGGACTACATCGCAGTCTCAGACGCCGTGGCCGGGGCAGCCGGGGTCACTCTTTTCCCGCCCAGCACCAGCGTCACGGTGCGCACCATGCGCATGGCCGCCGCGGAAGAACCCTCGGTGGCGGATGTCGTGGACGCCTCCGAGAACGTGGAACCCGAGGCGGTGCACGCGTGGCAGAACCACCTGGACGCACCGACATGGGTTGACTCCAGGGCGTTGACGGCTCTGGCCGACGGGGGCGTTGACCCCAACGTGATCGACCTCATGGTGGCGCGGAGCTACCCCGAGTATTTCTCGGGCGGGAGCCTTTCGCGGCGCACGCTTTCACCGCGCGGCTACATTTACGATCCGTACTACGGGGCATACGGAGCTTACCCGGGTGGTTGGGGCTACTACTCCCCCCTGGGGTACTCCGGCTGGGGTCCCGCCTGGGGTCCCTACGGCGGCTACGGTCGCATCTACGGCGGTTACGGCACAGTAATTACCGTGCAAGGGCAGGACCGCGACGGAGGCGGCCGCGCCGTGGCCGGCGAAGGATACAGAAGCCCCACCCGCCAGAGCGGCAACAGCGGATCATCGGGCGACTCGGGGTCGCGCGGTTCGGTCAATCCCCCCTCGTCCAGCGGCAGTTCGGGCAGCAGCACCGGCAGGACCGCCCGCAGGCGCGGAGGCGGCGGTTAGGCCGTAGTGCGGCGGTAGCGCTCGAACCAGGCAAGGATGTGCTGCACCTTGCTGATCAAATGGCTCGGGCGCACCGCAATCCCGTGCGAGGCGTCGGGGATCCTGACCAGGGCCGTTGGTACCCGCTCAATCTGCAGCGCCTGGTAGAACTGTTCGGATTCGGACATCGGAGTTCGCCAGTCCACCTCTCCGGTAATCAGCATGGTCGGCGTGGTGACGTTCCCCGCATAGTGAATCGGTGACCTGCTCATGTAATGGTCCAGCGCCTCCCACGGCTTGGCGGGGAACCAGTAATTGAGTCCGCCGGTGCCGCCCATGTCTGCCGTCAGAACCCAGCTGTACCAGTTGATGACAGGTTTCTGGGAGGCCGCGGCAGCGAATCGGTCCGTGTGACCAACGATCCATGCGGTGAGCACTCCCCCGCCCGAACCACCGGTCACGAACAATTGGTTTTCGTCCACGTAGCCGTGGTCAATCACAGCGTCCACGCCTGACATGAGATCGTGGAAGTCGTTACCGGGGTACGCGTGGTGGATCTCGTTCGCGAAATCTTCCCCGTAGCTGGTGCTGCCGCGCGGGTTGGTGTAGAGCACCACGTAACCGGCGGCGGCGTAGAGCTGCACTTCGGCGCTGAAACGGTCACCGTAGTTGGCGAACGGTCCGCCGTGGATCTCAAGAATCAGCGGGTATTCGCGGTCCGGATCGAACCCGGGGGGCTTGACCACCCAGCCCTGAATGGGCAAGCCGTCGTGCGAAGACTCCCACCAGAGCTCCTCGACCTGCCCGAGCTCGCGCTGGGAAAACAGGTCGTCATTCAGGTTGGTGAGGCGACGGGGGTCCCCCCCGCCGGTCGAGACCACGGCCACATCCGCCGGGTGTTCGACCGGCCCGAGCGTGTAGGCGATCATGCCCCCGCCGTTGGAGGTGAAGGTGCCGCCCGGGTAGGGACGCCCCAACGACAGGCCGCCCACGTCCGACACAATGTCGGTCACCTCTCCGTCCAGGGAGACACTGGCGATTCGGGTATTCCCCTCTGTGTCGTACTGGAATAACAGAACGCCGTTTGAGAGCCACTGTACGTTGCCGATGTCGCGGTCCAGTGCACCGGCGATGAGCCGGGGGGATCCGCCGTCCCTGTCCGTAATCCACAGCTTGGTGACCTGATTGCCGAGGAAACGGTCCTCGTAGCCCGTGTAGGCAATCATGCTGCCGTCGGGCGAGACCCGCGGACCGTTGTCGGGTCCGCGCCGGTCGGTGATCTGCCGAACGTCGCCTGTCGCGACATCCACCTCGTAGATCTCGGAATCGCTGGCCCGGTATTCCCAGTCGTCCCGGCGGTTGGCGGAGATGAGCAAGCTGCCCGAGTCGGGCGTCCACTCTGGAGTCCCCCCGTGGTTGTACGGCCCGCTGGTGAGCTGCCTCGGGGTGCCGCCTTCGGCGGGGATCACGAACACGTGCTGGTTTCCCGGTTCCAGAAATCCCTGTCCGTCCATCCGGTAGATCATTCGTTCGTAAGTCACCGCGGACGGCCCCCACGCGGCACCTTCCGGTTTCGCGGGGAGCGACGCGAAGGGGGTCGACTCGTCCGGGACAAACATGCTGAACGCAATCCAGTTGCCGTCGGGCGACCACGAGAGCCCCCGGGGTGACCTTTCCAGATTGCTCAGAGTGGCGGTCTGGCCGGTGTCCATCCACCGGACAAAGAGCTGCGCCCGCTCATCCTCGTCGGCGGACACGTAGAGCAACCGCGATCCATCGGGCGACCATCTGGGCGACGAGGCCTCGGCCAGGGGGCGGTGCCCGGAGCCGTCCGCATCGATAATCCAGAGCACGCTACTTGCGCGGTCGGTCATGATATCCATCGACGTGCGGGCATAGACTACCTGCGAACCATCAGGCGAAATTCGCGGGTCGGCCGCCATCTCAAATTCAAAGACGTCCTCGGGTTGCAACGGCTGCTGCGGCGCGGCGGCAAGTCCGTTTGGGGCACCCCCGGCGGCTAGTGAGCAGGCAACTACGCGAAGCAGGTGCAACTTCTTCATGCGACCTCCCGGTATTTTGTTGGTTCATGCCCGCCGCTGCGCCGCCAAGACGAGGGTGGCCACGCGGACGGGCACGGTGAGAAGCTAGCCCAGTGCCCCGGCAGCCGCGGATGCGATCGCACCCAGATTCTCCATGTCTTCCCACACCCATACAGCCAACACTTCGGTGGATGCCGAAACCGCCCCCGAGCCCAATAGTTCGGTCCGGAGCCCCTCCAGCTGGTCGAGATCAGCGATCGCTGCCTGCCTGGCGTCCTTCCCGGGGCCAGGCGGGGGGGAGCGGCGCTCGCCCAAGCGAGCGAGTTCGGCGGCCACCATTTTGCGCAGCGCACCGAGCGGCCCGCACCGAAGAACTTCCTCGGGAAGGTCTTCGACCATTACCCTGGCATTCAACGGCCCCCGCTCCAGCAGAAGCAGGAGTTCATCGCGAAGCGAAGGATCATTCATGGTGACAAAGTTAGACCGGTATGCCCGATAATTCGCCAGCCCCGGGCGCTCCGCCCCGAAGCTGGTTCCTTGAGCGGCTGTCCCGGACCGCACCCTCGATCAGCGTGGAACTCCGCCCTCCACGGCACGGGCTGGTCCGGGGCCGGGCGATGGACACCTGGATCGACCTGGGCAGCACGGTAAGACGCCTGGTCGCCGAAGACGCGTTCGTGCTTCTCACCGACAGCGCGGTGGGACAGGAAGAAGAGGAAAACCTCCAGCACCTGGCTTCAAATCTGGCCGGAGAGGTCGATCCGTGGAGACTGGTCCCCTTCCTGACCTGCCTGCACTCTCTGGACTACTGCCGCCGGTACGCGGCCAGGGCCCGGGCACTGGGCGTTGATGCTCTGACGGTGGTCGGAGGGGACGCGGGAAGCGGAGTAAAGCGCTGTCTGCCCCGTTCCAGCTTGCTGCGTGCCGACCTGCGCGGCGGGGGCGGGGCGGTGGGGGGTTGGGTCAACCCGAACCGGCCCGCCGAAGAACAGGCGGCCCATGTGCGCGGACACGGTTTCTGCGCGGACTATTACCTGACCCAGATTGTGTCGCACCACCGTCCGACTCAGGTAGAAGACTGGCTCTCGCAAGGAATCGACCTGCCCGGGAGTCTCGGTGTTTTCTACTACCGTAACGCCCGGCGCACGGTGCTGGAGAAGCTTGCCCGGTTCTTCCCCGTTCCGGTTGACGAGGTTGCCCGCGCCCTGGGGTCCGGGATCAGCCCGGAGCGTCACTGCGCCCAGACCATCGCCTTCCTGCGTTCAGCGGGCGTGAACCACGTGTATGTGTGCAACCTGGGGGCACGGCTTGCCCACGTCCGGTTCAAGAGGATACGCGAAGAGGTGGAAGCCCTCACGCGGTAACAGAACCGGTTGACCACGGCGGTTAGTCCAGCACGCCCTCCACGGCGCCCTCGACCGAACTGGCTCCGGCAATCACCACCGCACCGGCCGCGGCGTCTCTGATATCGTGTAGCACTTCGCGGGCAATTGCGATTCCCTCGGCTCCGGCGCGCCCTTCGTGGCTGGCGCGCGCCATCCGCCTTACCACCGCATCGGGAACCGATATTCCCGGCACCTCGTTGGCCAGGAACTCGGCTTCGGCCAGGTTGGCCAGAGGACGCAGGCCGGCCAGGAGGGGGATGCCCGGATCCCGCGTGGTTTCCGCGAACCTCAAGAACCGTTCCGCGTCGAAAACCGGCGGCGTGATGGCGCAATCGGCACCCGCCTCGACCTTCCAGACCAACCGCCGTTCTTCCTCGTCCGGGTCTACGGCGCACGGGTTCGCCGCCACGGCAATCAGGAACCGCGACGCCGAACCGATGTCGCCGCCTCCCGGATCACGCCCCGCATTCAATCCGGCGACCAGGTTCACGAGTCCGATGCTGTCGATATCGTACACACCGCCGGAGTCGTACGGGCCTTCCCGCGGCGGGTCCCCCGTTACCACGAACAGGTTCTTCAGCCCTGATGCCGCCGCGCCCAGCAGATCCCCGATGATCCCCGAGAGGTTGCGGTCCCGGCACCCGTACTGGGCGACCGTCTCGATACCCGTTCCTCGTTCCAGCACCGCGCATGCCGCGAGGGTTGCCATGCGACTCCGCTTTTCAGGCGGATCCGAGACAACAACGGCGTCCACGCCACTCGAAGCCCTGGCCAGGGCCCTCCCCGCCGCCATCAACCCGCTCGCATCGGCTCCCCGCGGAGACGAAACCCGGGCTAACCTGGCGAACTCGCCGGCCGCCAACTTGGCCCCCAGAGCAGACCGTTCCGCCAGCACCGTCGTCCGTGCCGCGGCGCGGTGACCGGCCGACCCTTCCCCGGCCCGGCCGACCGCCGGCTCCCGGCTCCCGTCGACCGGGACCGCCGCGGTGGTTGACCGGCCGGCCTTCCCTCCGCGGCGCTCCCGGAGGGGCGCGAGGTGAGCCGCCATCATCCGGGTGTGCTCCGGAGTGGTCCCGCAGCAGCCACCCACGAATCTGGCACCCGCCTGCACCATGCGTACCGCGCAACGAGCCATGTACTCCGGGCTCGCCAGGTAGATCTTCCTGTCTCCCACGTCGCGGGGCAGGCCGGCGTTGGGCAGCGCGGCAACTGGTAACCGCGACAGGGACACAATCTTCTCCACGGTCAGGAGCATCGGAGACGGGCCAACCGAGCAATTCACTCCGACTACATCGCCCTTCTCCAAGACCGGCACTGCTTCTGCAGCCTCGGTGCCAAATTCGGTGTATCCTTCCTCCCCGAAGCTCATCTGTGCGATCACCGGCAGATCGGAGGCAGCCTGACGCGCCGCGGCGATGGCCTCCGAGATCTCGTTGGGATCGGCGAATGTCTCCAGGATGATCCCGTCCACGCCGCCGTTGGCAAGCGCGCCGATCTGGGTTCGGAAAAAAGCCCGAACCTCGCTCCTGGAGGTCGGCCCCAGTGGTTCCATGCGGATCCCAAGCGGGCCAACCGCCCCCAGCACGGCGACGGGGCGACCCCCGGCCGCCCGCCTGGCCAACTCCGCCGACCTGGCGTTCATATCCTCGGTCAGTTTCTCAAGACCAAACATCTCCAACTTGACGGGATTGGCACCGAACGTGTTGGTCTCGATCAACTCCGCCCCGGCCCGCACGTAATCCGCGTGGACCGCCAGGACCGTGTCGGGGTCCGTGAGCGCCAGGTGATCAAAACACTGGTTCACGAATACCCCGCGGCTGTAGAGCACGGTTCCGACCGCGCCATCGATCAGCCGGGGCGGTCCCCCGTCGATCCACTCGCGCAGGAGACTCACGGCTCATACCCCAGGTTGGCCGAGAGCAGACGCTCCGCCGCGACCACCGCCATGCCGCGCCTCATGGCGTAATCGGCCACCTGATCGCGCGCCAGCCGGCCCACCCCGAAATAGCGGGCCTCGGGGCGAGTGAAATACCAGCCGCTGACCGACGCAGCAGGCGTCATCGCCATTGACTCGGTGAGTTCGACTCCGATCCTCGACGGTGCATCGAGCAGGGCAAACAAGTCAGCCTTCTGGGAGTGGTCCGGGCATGCCGGGTAACCCGGAGCCGGCCTGATTCCCTGGTATGTCTCCGCGATCAGAGCTGCGTTGTCCAGACCTCGGGCGGCCTCTTCCCGAGCGTAACCCCAGATCCTGGTCCTGACCAGCTGGTGAAGCCGTTCGGCCATTGCCTCCGCCAGTCGGTCGGCCAGGGACTTGGCTACTAGCATGCGGTAGTCGTCACCCCTCAGAGATTCCACGAAATCATCCAACCCGATACCGCCCGTCACCGCAAACGCGCCGACCCAGTCACGGGCTTTCCCGCGAACCTCTCCTGGACCGCGCTGCGCGAGAAAGTCCGCGAGCGACATGTTGGGGGCGGTGGCGCCGTCTTTGCGGGGTTTTCGTCTCATCTGTTGCCGCAGCTGGGGGACCCGGACCTGGCCCGCGTCGCCCTCCACCACGATGTCGTCTCCTTCGGACCACGCCGGGAAGATGCCGCACACGGCGCGGACCTCCGGCAGGCCCGCCGAGATCATCACATCCAGCAGGCGCCGGGCGTCTTCGTACAGGGCACGGGCGGCCGCACCCCGGCGGGGATCCTTCAGCAACGCCGGGAAACGCCCCCTGAACTCCCAGGCCGAAAAAAACGGCGTCCAGTCGATGAACTCGGAGAGGTCACCGGCGGGAAAAGGGCTGAACAACTGGATTCCCAGTTCATCCGGGGGCGGCGGGGCTACCGACTCGTCCGGACGCAGACGGTTGGCCCGCGCCGTCTCCAGCGGAACCAGTTCGCGGGTCCTCTCCCGGAAATCGACTCTGATCGCGTCGTATTCCGACCGCACCTCCCGGGAAAAACCCTCCCGGTCGGACAACAGCCGCCCCGCCACCCCCACCGCACGCGAGGCGTCCGTTACGTGGACGACTGGGCCGCCGTACTTCCCGTCAATCCGAACCGCCGTGTGCCGCCGGGAAGTGGTGGCGCCCCCGATCATCAGGGGCAGGGTCATTTGGCGGCGCTCCATTTCTTCGGCAACCCGCACCATTTCGTCCAGCGACGGAGTGATGAGCCCGCTCAAGCCGATGATATCCGCTCCGCCCTCACTGGCGGAATCCAGAATGGCGTCGAGGGGTGCCATCACTCCCAGATCCTCGATTTCGTAGCCGTTACACTGGAGCACGACCCCCACGATGTTCTTCCCGATGTCGTGAACGTCGCCTTTCACGGTCGCAAGAAGGACCTTGCCCGCGCGTTTGCCCAACAGCGATGATCCGCCTCGGCCGCCGTTGGCACGGGCGCTTTTCGGTGCCGGAGTCTCGTCCTCCAGGAACGGCTCCAGAACACCTACGGCCTTCTTCATCACCCGAGCCGACTTGACCACTTGGGGCAGAAACATGCGGCCGCTGCCGAACAGGTCACCCACGCGGTTCATGCCGTCCATGAGTGGACCTTCGATTACCGCCAGCGCGCTACCCATCGCGGCGCGCGCCTCCAGCGCATCTTCTTCGATGTACCCCGCCATGCCCTCCACCAAGGCATGCTCAAGGCGCTCGCCCGGAGCCGCGGACCGCCACTCGTCATCGGCGACCCTGGCACCCGCGACGCCGGATTCGCGATACCGGCCGGCCAGGTCGGTCAGTCGGTCCGCCGCGCCAGCCCGCCGCGCCAGCAGGGCATCTTCAACTGCTTCAAGTAATTCATCAGATATTTCATCGTAAACAGGCAATCGCCCGGCGTTTACAATGCCCATATCCAACCCTGCACGTATTGAGTGATACAGGAACGCGGCGTGCATCGCCTGACGCACCGGTTCGTTTCCGCGGAACGAAAACGAGACGTTGCTGATTCCCCCGCTGGTCAGGACGCCGGGCATTTCCTGCTTGATTCGTCGCACGGCCTCCATGAACGCGATTCCGTACCCGTCGTGGTCGGGTATACCGGTCGCCACTGCAAAGACGTTCGCGTCGAACACGATGTCTTGCGGTGCGAAGCCCTCCTCAAGAAGAAGGCGGTAGGCCCGGCGGCAGATCTCGAGCTTGTGCGAAGCGGTTTCGGCCTGCCCCGTCTCGTCGAATGCCATTACGACCACCCCGGCCCCGTAACGCCGAACCAGCCCGGCCTGCCTCCGGAACTCCTCCTCACCCTCCTTCAGCGAAATGGAGTTGACAAGCGACCGGCCCTGCACGGCCTTGAGGCCGGCCTCGATAACCGACCACCGGGAAGAATCGATCACCACGGGAAGCCGTGCGATCTCCGGTTCACTGGCCAGTAGATTCAGGAACCGCGTCATGGCCGCTTCGGAATCCAGCAACCCCTCGTCCATGTTCACATCGAGCAACTGCGCACCCATCTGGACCTGGTCCCTCGCTACCTCTACCGCGTCATCGTACCGATCTTCGCTGATGAGGCGCCTGAATCGCGCCGATCCGGTGACATTGGTTCGCTCCCCGATGTTCACAAACAGAGAATCGGAACGGATGGTAACCGGTTCCAGCCCTGCAAACCGTGGCAGATGATGGGGCGAAGGCGGAATACGGGGGGACTTTCCTTTCACGGCCGCGGCCATGGCGGCGATGTGCTCCGGACCCGTGCCGCAACAGCCCCCGGCCAGGTTGATGAGGCCGCGCCCGGCGAAATCGCCGAGCCACCGGGCCATGTCCGCGGGAGTGAGGTCGTATCCCCCGAATTCGTTTGGCAGGCCGGCGTTCGGGTAACAACTGGTCGCCACCGCGGCGAGCCGGGAAAGCTCGGCCACGTGCGGCTCGAGCTCTTCGGGACCCAATGCGCAGTTGAGTCCCGCGAAGACGGGCCCGGCGTGGCGGACCGATATCCAGAACGCCTCAAGGGTCTGGCCCGAGAGCGTGCGCCCGGACTTGTCGGTAATGGTGCCCGAGATGGCGAGCGCGACGTCGGCACCAAGTTCCTGTTCAAGCGCCTTCACGGCCCAGATCGCCGCCTTGGCGTTGAGCGTGTCGAACACTGTTTCGATCAGCAGAACGTCGGCGCCGCCCTCTATCAGCCCTCTGGCCTGCTCGCGGTAGGCGGCTTCAAGCTGGTCGAACGTGACCGACCGGAGTGCCGGGTTTTCCACATCGGGCGACAGTGAAGCCGTGCGATTGGTCGGGCCCATGCTGCCGAGCACCCACCTGGGCCTCTCGGGATCGAGTGCGGTTGCCCGGTCTGCCTCCTGGCGGGCCAGGCTTGCCGCGGCGCGGTTCATTTCGACGATCACGTGCTGGAGGCCATAGTCAGCCTGCGAGATGGCCTGCGCGTTAAAGGTGTTGGTCGTGATCAGGTCCGCGCCCGAATCCAAATAGGAGCGATGCAACCGGCGCACGTCGTCGGGCCGGGTCAGACACAGCACATCGCAGTTCCCCGCCAGAGAGCGCGAATGATCCTGGAATTGACTCCCGCGCCAGTCTTCTTCGCCCAGACCGAGGGCCTGGATCTCGCTTCCGGTAGCTCCGTCAATAACGAGAATTCGCTCGCGGAGGGCACTCTTGAGGGCTTCGATACGGTCCATTGGGCAAAGTTACGTGCCGCACCCCCGCGGGTTTAGGTTTCCCCGGTCTGGTTGGGGGGTCCGGGTAAAGGACGAAAGCGATGCGATTGACGGCGGTCCAGCTCAGGGAGATCGTACTCCCCCTTGTGGAGCCGTTTGTGATCTCGTCGGGTCGCACCGAGACGCGTCGCATCTTGCTTCTGCGGCTGGTCGGCGACGATGGGACCGAGGTCTGGTCGGAGGGGGTCTGCGGTTCCCGCCCCAACTACTCTCCCGAGACCATCGACACAGCGTGGCTCGTTTTGCGGCAGTGGCTGATCCCCAGGGCAATGCGGCTTGACTGGGATCACCCGTCCGAAGTGCGCCCGGCGTTGGAGCGGGAAGCGCGGGGCCACCCCATGGCGAAGGCCGCCCTCGAAATGGGCTGCTGGGGTCTGGCGGCTGCCTCGGCAGGCAAATCACTGGCCGATTACCTGGGTGGTCCCCGCGAGAATGTCGAAGTTGGCATTTCGATCGGGATCCAGGCCTCCCCGGCGGTCCTTGCCGCGAAGGCCCGCTCGTCCGCCGCCCAAGGTTACCGGAAGATCAAACTGAAGATCACTCGCGGTGCAGACATCGACTACGTCGCGGCGGTTCGCGAGGCGCTTGGGCCGGACATCGCCCTGGCTGTGGATGCCAACGCCGCCTACACGCTGCGGGACATCCGCCGCCTGGCGGAGCTCGACCAATTCGGGCTCACCATGATCGAACAACCACTGGCCGCCGGGGACCTGCGACGCCATGCAGAGCTGCAGCAGCAACTTGAGACTCCGGTGTGCCTGGACGAGTCGGTGACCAGCCCCGAGGACGTTGAGGACATGTTGGCGCTCGGAAGTGGGCGGATCGTCAACATCAAGCCCGGGCGCGTGGGTGGGTACCAGTCATCGCTTGAGATCCATCGGATTTGCAGGCGCGCGGATGTTCCCGTCTGGTGCGGCGGCATGCTGGAGAGCGGCATTGGCCGGGCGTACAACGTGGCGCTTGCCACGCTGCCCGGGTTCACGATGCCGGGCGACCTGTCTCCGAGCCGCCGCTACTGGGCGCGCGATGTGGTCACACCCGAATGGACCATGAGCGAAGACGGTCTGGTCACGGCCCCGCGCCGCATCGCCGGCATCGGCGTTGAGGTTGACACCGACCTTGTGGACAGCTTGACGCAGCGGCACGAAACCGTGCGGAGCCCCGCCGGTTCACCGGACCAGCGGTGAACGGACCCGGGCCGCGCCACGGCGAGTATCGCCTTGCCCGGCTCACCTCTGGCGACCACTTCCGGGAGTGCGTCGACATTCAGCGCGTCACCTGGGGAGATGCGATGGAGATCGCGCCCGCCTCGGTGTTGCAGGTGTCGGCCAAGACCGGGGGCTTTCTGGCAGGCGCATTTGATCCGTCCGGGACGCTGGCGGGGTTCGTGTGGTCTTTGGTCGGCCGCTTCCACGGAGAGACCGTGCACTGGTCCCACATGCTGGCCGTGCTCCCCCCGGCGCGGGGCATGGGTCTGGGGCTCCGGCTCAAGCAGTTTCAGCGGGAGGAGGTGCTGTCCGACGGCATCGGAGCGATTTACTGGACCTTCGACCCGCTGGTTGCCCGCAACGCCCACCTGAACCTGAACCGGCTGGGCGCCCAAGTGCAGGAGTATGCCGTGAACATGTACGGCCCTTCGCAGAGCCCGCTGCACGGCTTGTCCGACACCGACCGGTTGGTGGTGCGGTGGGAGCTCGCCGGTCCGCGGGCCACTGCCGCCGCCGCGACCGGGGACCCTCGGGGCATGGAACGGATCGAAATCCCGGTGAATGTAGAGGCGCTCCTGGCGAGGGGCGAAGACATTGACCCGTGGCGGCAGGATGTGCGAGATCGGTTCACTTCCCTTCTGCGGAGGCACTATGCAGTCGAACGTTTCGAGACACCCCACTACATCCTCCGGCCGCCGGGCTGAGGGCGCTGCAGGCGTGACGCAGTCCGGACGGGGACCGACGGCGCGGGGCCACGGGAGTGTGCGGGGCAGAGTGGCTCTGGTCACGGGGGCCAGCGCCGGGATCGGCGAGGCGTGTGCCCGGCGGTTGGCCGCCGACGGCGCGCGGGTCGTGCTGTGGGCTCGCCGGCTGGACCGGCTCCACTCTCTGGCGGGCACAATCGACCCCGGGTGGGCGGGGCGGAACAGCTCGGGCGCGGCCTCCGAAGGCTCGCCCGTGGCGGGCGTGGCCTCGGTCGACGTCCGCGACCGGGCGGCGGTTTTCGCAGAGGCGCGGCGCTTGGCCGACCAGGGCACCATACCCGATATCGTGGTCAACAACGCCGGTCTCGCGGCCGGCCTCGCGCCGGTCGCGGAGGGGGACCCGGACAACTGGGACCGCATGATCGACACTAACGTCAAGGGCCTGCTGTTCGTGATGCGAGCCTTCCTGCCGCACATGCTGCGGCGGGGATCGGGCCACATCATCAATATTGGGAGCATCGCGGGGCGCCAGGTGTATCCTGACGGGAATGTCTACTGTGCCAGCAAGTTCGCGGTCCGCGCCATTACAGAGGGCGCGAGCCAGGAGACCCTGGGGACCGGCGTGCGTGTGTCGGCCGTAAACCCAGGCCTTGCCGAGACCGAATTTTCCATTGTGAGGTTTGCGGGTGACAGCCAGCGCGCCTCGTCGGTCTACGACGGTATTCGCGCTCTGTCAGGCGATGATGTGGCCGATGTGGTCGCCTACGTCGCAGCGGCTCCGCCGCACGTGAACGTGGCCGATGTGCTGGTGCTTCCGTCGGCCCAGGCGGGTGCCCATCACGTTTACCGGGAACCCGGGGAGTAACCCGTTGCACGTTCCCAGTGTTTGCCGAGGGGGTCGCCTTCGGTTACCGCTCCTCCATTGCCACCCGCAGCACCCGGACCGAATGAACGCCGAGCGGGTCGGTGTGGCGTCCGGCGACGCGTGCAGAATCTCCGGCCATTAGCCTCAGGTCCTCGGGGATCTCCACGGTACCCATGTACTCGTAAGTTTCCGCAGAGAACAAATCGTAAAGTCGCAACACCCAGTCGTCCTCCGGCTCCCCCACCGGGGGTGCCAGTGCGTCCCCGACCCCGATACCCCGCCGAACCCAGATCACCCGTCCTGGCGGGCCGACGAATGCGTCGGTGACGACGGGGAACGGGTCGCCGTACACCATCTGCTCGGCGATGGATCGCCCAATCTCGGTGCTTGCCCTCGCCAAGCCTATTTCACGCAGGCCATCGTTGAATCGCTCGGTCGGCCCACGAAGCTCGACGTCTCGGAAGACGCGCCCAAGCTCTCTGCCGGTCGAGGCGTCGAGTACGGACATGTCGTACTCGTCGCTCAGGCCGACCAGAATCTGGTTTGGGCTGATTCCGGCAACAATCGCATGCAAGCCGCCAAACTGGAAGCTGCCAAGTGGCGGTCCGGCCCTGGGGGCGGACCACAATACATTACGATCCGCGAGACGCAGGACCTGTTCCGGCACCCCCTCAGCGAACGCCTCGATCCCCGTGGCAGGCCTCACCCTCGCCAAAACCTCGCCTTGGCCGTTGAACGCGATATCGAACACGGACACGTCGACCAGGTGCGAATCGACGGGCCCGCCAGAGAGTGTGAACATGTCAACACGCGTGAAACTGTGCACCGCCACCACGCCATCGGCTGAAACAGCCACACCGTTGGGCTCCTGATTGAACTCCCCAGGCCCGTCGCCGTGCCGACCCCAGCGCGTAACCTCGCGGCCAACTGTATCAAGCACGACCACCGAACGTTCGCCGCGATCCAAGATCACGAGTTCGCCGTTGGGCGCGAACACCATCGATGAGACGTCTATAAACTGCCCGTCCGTCGGCTCGTTTCCGGTCCAGTATTCGTCCGTGAACTCGGGTTCGAGTAGGCGGAGACCGCCCTCCCTCCCCACCTGCTCCGCCGTACAGCCCGAGCCCGCCAGCACCAGCAGTACGGTGCTGGCGGACCCAATCGCCTGACGGAACACTTATTGTGGTTGGAGACAGACGGCGGCGTAGCTAATCGCATGCATAGCGCACGCCTCGGCTAGCAATGGACTTCATGGTGCATCTCCTCTCGGAAGATCGGTAGGGTTTCCAGCAAAAAGCACCGAGAATGCATAGGTGGACCCCTGATCCGTGTCAATTGCAACGGACATGATCGTTCGGCAGTCATCAGATTGGTCGCGCCGCCGGCCGCACCAGAAACTCGAACGCCAGCGGGCCACCGGGTATTTCGTCCGTCGTCTCGCCGTCCTGATAGCCGCTCCAACCTCCCGAAGAGGGAGCGCCTTCATGTGCTCTACGACCCTGTTCTGCGGTCCGAGCGCCGACGGAACCCGGTCGCAGGGGTCGTCGTTCCGATATTTCATGCGCGTTGCAAGGTTTGCGTACGTCTCCGATATATCGTATTATAGTCCCGATATATCGTTGTATGTCGATATGTCGTTTCAAGAACCAACACCGGGACGCTGATTCCGGGAAGTCCGGGAGGGACGATGTTTTCGAACGCTGACTGGGGGATGGGTGCCTGGGCCAACTGCCTTGGCCCCAACGGGTTGAAGTTCGCGCGGGGCGCGGGGCGCCGGTTCGTCAGGAAGGGAGACCTGAAGTTTTTGTTGCTGAAGGTCTTGGCCGACGGACCGATGCACGGCTACGAAATAATCCGCCGAATTGAGGAAGACTCGGGCGGCCTGTACTCACCGAGCCCGGGTTCGGTCTACCCTACCCTCCAAATGCTGGACGATCAGCGGTTCGTGAACTCGGTTGAAGAGGACGGGCGGCGGGTCTACACGATTACCGAAGAAGGCCGGGCTTTCCTGGCGGAACACAATCCGCGGGCGAAAGAAGTTTTCAGCCGCTTCGGCAAGTTTGGCGACAGGGTGGCGGGACCCGAAGCCAGAGCCGTGACGCGTTCATTTATTCGGCTTGCACAGGTGAGCTTCGATCACACGTTCAGGCGCGAAGCCGGGGCCGAGGCGCTTGAAGGAGTCCGCAGGGCCCTGGACCGGGCTACACGGGAAGTTGAGGCGGCCCTCGACAAGGCAGGTGCCGCATGAGCGACCTGTTGCTGATGGCGGCTATCGGGGGGCTTCTCTACTGGAAATGCCCGGACTTGAAAGCCTGGGCCAGGGGTGCGTTGCGTCCCCGCGCAGGCAAACCGCGGGGATCGTTTCGTTCGCCGGCAGCCACCGTCAGGCTCCTAAAACGGGACCTCGCGTCACTGGCCGGCGACGTGACCAACGCTTTGCCGCTGGGTAGACACAAGAGGCGTATTTCGCCGCCAACCGCCTGAGGGCGAGGCGGCGGCGGTCTATTTCAGAGGGAGAATCTTGAGGTTGCGGTAAGAGACTGTGTTTCCGTGATCCTGGAGCCCGATCGGACCCTCCGCGGCCCGGCCGTAGCGCGGATACGCGGAGAACTTGCTGGCCGCGACCAGCTCCTCCCATTCGGGTGAACCCAGATCGTATGCCACGGTCATGGACCCGTTCAACCAGTGCTCAACCCTGTTGTCCTTCACGCGGATCCGCCCTTGGTTCCACTCACCGGGTCCGTGCAGAGCCTTTTCGCCGGACGCATGGAGATCGTAGTTGTCTCCGGTCAGGTGGTTGGTCATGTCTCCCGCCTCCAGGTAGGGAGCGTCGTGCAGCACCTGGTACTCCGGGGCGTTGTGCCAGATCGACGCTTCTTCCTCCTCAAGCACCCGGTAGAACACCCCACTGTTGGCCGATTCGGTCAGCATGAACTCGAACTTCAGTTCAAAGTCAGAGAACGACTCGATCGTAACCAGATCACCCCCGGAGTCGGGGTCGGGTTCGCCCCGGTGGGCCGTCAGCACCAAAGCTCCGTCGATCACCTCCCAGCCGGCCGCGGGAAACGCGTCGGCGTTGTAGAGACGCCAGCCCTCGGTCGTTTCGCCATCAAACAACAAGCGCCATCCCGCGGCGGCCTCTTGGGGGGTGAGCATGTTGGCGGCTCCGGCCTCGGCGGCAACTTCCCCCCCGGCCCCGTCCACATCGCCCGGGTCCTGACCCGGGGCACAGGCCGCGCCGGCCAGCACCGCCAACCCCGCCACCACTCGCGTCACCGCTGCCACGGGGTTCGCTGGAAGTAGGAGTCGGTCATCCCCTTGAGATGCTTGGACAGCATCGTCAGCGCGATCAGGTTGGGCACGATCACGATGGCCAGGAAGATGTCTCCCAGGGACCACACTACCGCCAGGGGCAGCGCCGCTCCCACAAAGTGCATGGCCACGAACGCCACCTTGTACGGGATGATGGCCTTGGGCCCGAACAGGTAATTGGCGCATCGATCCCCGTAGTAACTCCACGAAATGGCGGTGGACAGCGCGAACAGGAGCACCGAGAAAATGACGATGTAGTGCCCCCAGTCGCCCAGCGGCGCCAACCCGCGGCGGAACCCGAGCTGCGTGAGGGGCGCGCCGCTCTCAACTGCCTGCCCGTACAGCACGTTCAACGTCTCCCCCTGGATCGTAGTGGCGCTGGCGGTTGCCGGGTTCACGGCCCCCGTGAAGGGGATTGTCATGTCTTCGTCAACGTATATTTCGCGCACCGACACCTCGTGCCACGCTACGTGAGGCGAACCATGCGCCACCGGTCCCCCGCTCTCGTACAGGACCGGCCCGTCTGGCTCGGCAGCCACGGAGTTCCCGGACTCGTTGATCATCACGTAACTGATGTCACCGCCGCCAAGCGTGATCTCGGTGGGCACCCTTGCGTTCCAGGAGTTCGTGAGTATCACTACGAGTGCCGTCATCGTGACAATAACCAGAGTGTCGATGAACGGTTCAAGCAACGCCACGACGCCCTCGGACACGGGCTCGTCGGTCTTGGCCGCGGCGTGGGCGATGGGCGCGGATCCCTGCCCCGCTTCGTTGGAGAACAGCCCCCGGCGCACTCCCCACATCATGGTCACCAGGAACGCACCCGCTCCAGTTCCGGCTATACCGGCTGTCGGGTTGAAGGCCTCGCGAAACACCAGGGCGAAAGCGCCCGGCACATCACCGACATTGATCAGGATGATGGCCAGTGCACCCGCGACGTAGATAGCCGCCATTACGGGAGCCAGAATGCTGGTGACTCGCCCAATCCGTTTGATCCCACCAAGAATGACCACGGCCACGAACCCAGCCGTGACTGCTCCGGTGATCTTGGGGTCGATGTTGAACTGCGCATTGATGGTGTCGGCCACCGTGTTGGCCTGGACGGCGTTACCGGTCATGAACGCCGTAATGCCCAGCAGGACGGCGAAAAACACTGCCATGGGCTTCCACTTCGGCCCCAGGCCACGCTCGATGTAATACATGGGCCCGCCCGAGACCGCCCCGCTGTAGGAGGCCGAATCCTCATCGACATCCCGGTACTTCTGGGCCAATGTTACCTCGGCGTACTTGGTAGCCATGCCGAAGAAAGCCGTCATCCACATCCAGAACAGCGCCCCCGGCCCGCCCCAGTGAATGGCCGTAGCCGCCCCGGCGATGTTGCCGATTCCGACCGTGGCGCTCAGGGCCGTCGTCAGCGCCTGGAAATGTGATACGTCGCCCGGGTCGTTCGGATCGTCGTACTTGCCCGTGGCAACGGCCGCCCCGTGCAGGAAACGTCGGATTTGCGGGAGGCCAAGTTTGAGCGTCAGAAACAGCCCGACACCCAGCAGAACCACTACTTGGAGGGTAAGGCGCTCATCTCCGATGGTGATCCCGAACTGAGCTACGTTGCGGTCCAGCCAGCCTACGATAGAGGCAAAGTCCATGGGACTCGGTCTCCCTGGGTTAGGGGGAAATGCGCAATACCGCCGTGCGTCGTTGCGGGGTCAGCCGGTTCGCGGCCTCCACCGGCCAGGCGTCACCCGGGCCAGGCAGGCCGGGTCATCCCAAATCAATGCTCACGGAGTGCCCGCACAGGGTCCCGGTGAGAGTCGGGATCTCGTCGGCGGAGACCGTTCCGGACGCCGACAGATCAATCGTACACACGTCCTCGTTACCCCCGGTATCGGCCGACCACTCAACGTCGCCGGAAACGGTCAATGAGACGGAAAGCTCCCCATCGCTGAGCGAAGTTACCAAGGCAGAGGCTTCAATCCCCGAACCGGCGGCCGTGCTGACCATGTATTGTTCGTCATCGTACGTGAAGGCGCACTGGTCCAATTCGGCGGTGGCGGAGACCGTGATGGTCGTGCCTGACACGCCAAACTGATAGGACCAGGAGGCCGAGCCTCCGTCGGGGCAGGCCACCTCGTCCGGCGGTACTCCGCCTTCGTCGGCAATAGCTGTCAGTTCCAGAACGTCGTTGAGCCCGTGGAACAAACTCAGGGCTTCTTCGAGTGTGGTAGTGGCGGGATCCGGCCCGGGATCCGGCTCTGTCGCCGTTTCATCGCAAGCCGCGACTGCCCCGACCAGGAGCAGCAACGCCAACCGGTTCATGATTCGCTTCACAATGTCATCGCCTCCGTCAGTCAGGGTTGGTCAGGATCCGCTTACGATCCGCGGGGGGTACGCCGAATGATCCCACGACCCCAGATGTTATTTGACCTGTCAACGTCGGGCAAAACGCCGTCCGGGTCAAGCTGCACGTTGCGCACTCGCTTTCCTGTTTCCAGGCGAACCACGTACCGGTTTCCGTGTTGCCACTCCGATACCGGCACGTCATGCACCTGTTCGGTCCCGTCGGCAAAAACCACGCGGAGCCGAACGGGCATCGGGATCCCGCCCCTGTTTTCGACCGCGACCACCGGGACGCCGTCGTCAACCGACACCGCGGCCACGGCCTGATCCAGCACCGCGTCTTCGAAAATCCAGCCCTTGAAGAACCAGTCCAAGTCTTGGCCGGACACATCTTCCATGGTGCGGATGAAGTCGGCGGGCTGGGGATGCCGCCAGGCCCAGCGGTTGATGTACTCGCGCAGCCCCTCGTCGAAGACCTCGGGCCCCAGGATCTGTTCGCGCAGGAGAATCAGCACAGCAGCCGGTTTGCCGTAGGCCAGATGACCGATGTCAGCTTCGGGGATGGTGTCGGCATGCGACAAGATCGGCAGCCCCGGTTGCCGGTCCTCCATCGCGATCCGCGGGGGTGAAAAGAACTCCGACAATACGGGCGATCCCCCCGAGTACTCGATCCCCGAGTAGTAGTTGATGAAGGTGTTGAACCCCTCGTCCATCCACGGATACCGGCGCTCGTCACTGCCCACCATCATCGGGAACCATGTATGGCCGATCTCGTGGTCCGTGACCGCGAACAGGAACGCGCCGCGCGACTCCCAGGAGCAGAACACTATCATCGGGTACTCCATACCCAGAGCAAGTCCGGCCACGTTGATGGCCACCGGATAGGGGTACGGGTGCCACTTCCGGGAATAATGCCTGATGGAGTGCAGCAAGTAGTCGGTTGAGCGCTCCCAGCCGCTGGTCCCGAACTCCGCCCCCAGACCCCTCGCCGAACCAGGGTTGGCGAACCCGTCTCCAAAACGGCGGGCGGCAAACTGGCCGCCCATGCTCTCGGCCGGATAGAACGACATCGCCAGTACGTCTTCCCAACCGGCGGCGTCCCACACGAACCTGTCGGACGTGGCCCAGGCGAAATCACGGACGTTCTCGGCCCGGAAACGCCAGGTTAGCGGGCCCTCCCCTTCCGGCCTCGACTCCCGGCGCCCCACCTCGTCCGGTTCGACGATGAACACCGGCACCTCCGATCTCCGCGCGTCGGCCAGCCGTGCCTGCTGGTCGGGCGTCAGCACCTCCCGGGGGTTCATGAGCTCGCCCGTCGCAGCCACTAGGAACTTTCGCGGAACCGTCAGCTGTACGTCGAAATCGCCGTATTCCAGGTACCACTCGCCCTGCCCCAGGAACCACGATTCGTTCCACCCGTTTACGTCGTCGTAGGTGAACATGCGCGGATACCACTGGGCCACCTGGAAGATCGTGCCGCCGTCAACCCGCAGCTGACCCATCCGGTCTCCCCCGTTGCGCGGGATCTGGAACTCGAAGTCGATCTCGATCTCGAGTTGCGCCCCGCCCGGAAGGAGCGGTTTGTCGAGCAAGATCTCCAGCATGGTGTCGTCGACGCGGTATTCCGGGACGCGCGGTTCGCCTTCGCGCTCCAGCATCACCTTCGACAGCCGGAATCCGCCGCCCTTGAAAAAGCCGCCGTGTCGCGGTTCCACGTCCAGTTCGCGCGCTCTTTGGGCGCCTCGACTGTCATGTGCAAACAGGTTCTGGTCGAGCTGAACCCACAGGCTGACCAGCGAATCGGGGCTGTTGTTGGTATAGGTGATCGTCTCCGATCCGACGATGGTCCTGCCCCTGAGTTCGGCGTCGATCCTGTAATCGGCCCGCTGCTGCCAGTAACTCTCTCCAGGGGAGCCGTCGGCGGCGCGCGTCCCGCTCGGAGGGGGAAGCTCCAGCGGAGCAAAAGCCTGGGCGGGGTCGAAGGTCCTTCGCAAGGAATCAAGGCGGGCGAGCTCAACGGAGTCGGGTTGCTGCCCAGACCCGCGGTCTTGCCACGCGGCCAGGTCCGCGGGTGCAAAAGCCGACGCCGCGGATGCGAGAACACCGGCCGAGAGGCAAACCGAGAATGCGATGAACCGCACAGCCGCCGTTGTCTTCAGATAAACCATTCCTTGTCTTGTCACGGTTGGATGCGCCGGGGCCAGGAACGTAGCGCCGGGTAGACCGCCGCGGCACATCCGGTTAGCCTACCCGCCCCGCCCGCCGTCGATCAACCATCTCCACCCGTGGCCTGGAGCGCCAATACCGTGGATCCGCGAACCCGCCTCCGAATGCACTCCGAACGGTCGGTCCCCCAGGAAATTGGTGACATTCTTCGCGCAGGTACCGTTGCGCATGTCGCCTTTTCGGTCGAGGGCCAGCCGTACGTGATCCCGATGTTGTATCACTACGACGACCCCCAGCCGCCTGCGGTCTCACCCAACGGGTCCGGGCCCGCGGCGGCCGCAGCCGCACCGGAAGGGGATTCGTTCGGTGGCCGGCTCTACCTGCACGGGTCAACCAGGAGCCGGATCATGAAACACATGGCTGGGGGAGAACCGATCTGCGTCTCGGTGACCCACGTCGATCAGCTTGTGGCCTCCAAGACAGCCCTCAACCACTCCGCGAACTACCGGAGCGCCCTTTGTTTCGGCACGGGCCGGGTGATCACCGACCCGGACGAAAAGAACGAGGTACTGGAAAGGATGGTCTCCCGGTATTTCGAGGGGCGGACCGTCGGCCGGGATTACTCGCGTGCCACCTCGCAGCACTTGAAAGGTACGGTCCTGGTCAAGCTGGTCGTTGACGGGTTCAGTGCCAAGGCCCGTCGCGGCCCGCCAAACGGCCCCGGCGACGACGATCCCGCCGCTGCCGGCACCGCCTATTTGTTGGAGCTCCTATGACCGACCAACGCCCCCTGTTGACGTTTGACTGTTACGGCACTCTGATTGACTGGGAGGCGGGGATCCTGGCCGGTATGCGCGAAGCGTACGGGGAAGCGACCGAGGCGGCAGACGAAGACCTGTTCTCGGACTTTCTTGCCGCTCAGGACAATCTCAAGACCGGTAGCTACCGCACGTACCGCCAGCTCCTGGCTGAAGTAGCGGCCTCGGTCGCCGCGGCCCGCGGGTGGGCCCGGCGCGCCGGTGCCGCCGAATTGGTGCCGGCCAGCGTCCCGGGCTGGACCCCTTTCCCCGACACCTGCGAGGCCCTGGCCCAGTTGCAGGAGGGAGGCTTCGCGCTGGGTATTCTGTCCAACATCGACAATGACTTGTTGGCTGGCACGCTCGAGCACTTTCCCGTCAGGTTCGATCTTTTGGGGACTGCTCAGAACCTGCGCAGTTACAAGCCGGGGCGCGCCCACTTCGACCTGGGCAGGAGCTGGTCCGCAGGCCGGGAACGCTGGCTCCACGTGGCGCAGAGTCTTTTTCACGACATCATACCGGCGACCAAGCTGGGGCTGGCCAGCGTGTGGATAAACCGGAAACACGAACCCCTGCCGCCGGAGGCCAGGCCGGAGCGAACGTTCCCCAACCTGGCGAGCGCCGCGGACTGGTTGACGGGCCGGCCAGCGGCCGGATAACGAGTCCCGCCTACGGCCGACTAACCGACGGCTGGACGACCGGCCAGCTCCGGTAGTTTTCCGGGCGCCGGTCTCTCCAGAACAAGCGACGGGCCGTGGAACCGTCGCAGCGCGACAGGTCGATGTCGGCCACCACAACCGCGTCCTGCATGGCCGGCCCGCGAGCAACGACCTGTCCCTCGGGGTCGCAGACGAATGACTCGCCGCCAAAGGTCAGGGCCTCTTCTTGTCCCACCCTGTTGCACAGCGCCGTGAAGTAGCCGTTCTGGAAGGCCGCGACGCGGAGTTCGGCCTCGAACAGCCCGTCCGGCCACTCGTTCAGCGACCCGGCCTGAGGGATTACCACCAGTTGCGCCCCCCGCTCTCCCAGCCGCCGCATGTACTCGGGGTAGTGGCGGTCGTAACAGATGGCCACGCCGATTCGGCCGACTGCGGTGTCGTAGACCGGAGCGTCGCCCCGACCCCAGGAATAGTACTCCTGCTCGTGGAACCCGGGCATCTCGGCAACGTGCATCATCCGGGTGACTCCCAGCAGGCACCCGTCGGCATCGAACACCGGCGAACCGTCGTAGCGCTTTCCGTCATTGGCGATTTCGTAGTGATTGAACACGGTGACCAATCCGAGTTCGGCGGCGCGGCGGCGGATCGCCGACGAGACCGGCCCCTCGCCCGCCACCTCTGCAGCTGCTTCGGCCGCCGCCGCGCCGCGCTGTTGTGGGAAAAACCGCTCCAGGGCCAGCTCGGCAAACGCCACCAGCCGTGCGCCGGCATCCGCCGCCCGCCCCATGGCGTCCAGCGCCCGTTTCAGGTTGTTGGTCCGATCGTGGTCGGCGTGTTGTTGGATAAGCGCAATTCTCATGGCGTCAGTTTCAGAAAAGGGAGGTTTGGGCCGGGCCGGTAGCAGGTCGCTCCGCCCACTGCGAACGGGTCCGAACGGGCTGTCCCGCCGGTTCGATGCATCCGGCGTCATCGTTCGCCGTTCCGTTCACACGGGTCCCAAGCGGCACGGCTTCGAGCAGATCATTCTGGAGCGGGGCCAGGCACTCGCTCGCCTCCCCGGCCGGTGCCCGGCCGATCCAGGGTTCTTCGGCGCCCCCGCCCAGTATTGCCGGCATTCGGAGGTGCAGCGGAGCCAGAAGTTCGTTTGCTTCGGTGGTGACGATCACGCACGCCTGCCCGCCTTCCTGCCTCGTTCGCAGCGCCGCCATCACAAGGGGGCGCCGGTCTCTGCGCCGGATCAGGTAGGGCCGCTTCAAGCCGCCTTCCTCTCGCCACTCGAAAAACGAATCGGCCAGCACCGCGCAGCGTCCCCGGTCCATCAGGCCGGCGAACATCGGGCGCTGCCCCAGGGTATCGGAGCGAGCGTTTATCACCAACCTGGGCCGCCCCACCGGACGTCGGGCCCTCATCCCCCAGTTCAGCCAGCCCAGCGAACGCCCGGCCTCCGACTGGCCAAGAGTGAGGACCGTCTGCGTGGGGGCCACGTTGTACCGGGGCGCCTCATCGGCCTCCGCAGGACTCGCACCAAACATGTTGGCCAGCGTGGAGGCCGGAGTGGTAATGGTAAGCCGGCCGCACATCAGAAATTGGCCACCAGCGCGAGGGTCAGGGCCGTGTCCAGTTTCATTAGCGAAACGATGACCGTTTCCCCCGTGTCGTCGCCCGCCCGGTCGCGTAGCGGCACTTGGGCAAGCGCGGGGCGGTTGTCGAAGAGCAGCCTCAGGTTGGTCTTGAGCTGCAGGATTCCGTTGATATTCACGAGCAACGACTGGTCGGCGTCCACGCGAAGGTCGGCCGGGTCCGACAGGTTCTCGTCGGCCGTCAGCGTCATCTCGAACGACGTGGTCTCCGTAAGCTGTGACATAAGTTCAACCCCCACCCTGGCCCCGACGAAAGACGCTGGCCGGTCCGGATCTTCCACGATGTCGTCCTGCCAAGTAAGGGTGGCTGCCGCATTCCCCCTCAGAGCAGCCCAACCGCTCTCGAAGATGGCACCCCCGAACCCGAGCGCGTTCGTGAGACGGTTGTTGAACCCGGAAAAAGTGTTCCTCTCCCACCCGATGTTCAGCCTTGCGGTTACCTGGCCCCCGAGCTGGCGCTCCGTCACGCCCGCGAGAGCGTAGTTCTCCCCGGTCAGTTCGCTCGTGGCGTTCTCAAACAGCTCAAACGAATCTGGCGAGCCTACGGCCGAGCGCGTGACCGTTCGCGTCTGGGTCCGCGCGGAGCGGCCGCGCAGTTTCATGTTCCAGCCCCCGCCCTCCCAGCGGCCCTGAGCTCCCAGCGCGACGGTGAGGGCGCTGGTGTTGCCGGCAGCGTACAACAGGCTCATTTCGCCCTGATATTCCGCGGTCCAGGCATCTTCGGGCGGGGCACCCTGGCCGGTGTCGGCAGCCACCGCGGACACCTCGCCCCGCGGCGCCAGGGCCGCTGCCCGGACCCCGCCGGGGGCAAGGATGGCGGATGACAAGACGGCCCCGGACGCAATTGCTATCTTGAACATTCCGTAAGATACCCGAGCCGTCAGGTTCACGCGCCGTTCCTGCCCGTCCTGGGAGCTCGCGAGTTTCCGTCAACCAACCCAAGGAGCCCCGAACATGCCCTTCCCGTCGATCAACTGGAAGCCTGTGTCGCGCGCAGTGATTTCATTCTCGGCGCTAGTCGCCGCCAACGGGCTCCTGGCCCTCTCCGCCCGGGCGGCGACCCCGGGCACACCGACCCCGGAGCAGGACGACCCGCGGGAGGCGGTGCTTGCCGGACTCGACGCACATGCCGACAGGTACGCGGATGTGGCCATGCAGATCTGGGACTGGGCGGAAGTCGGCTACCAGGAAGAGCAGAGTTCTGCGCTCCTCCAGGAAGAACTCCGCGCCGCCGGCTTCGAGATTGAGAGCGGCGTGGCCGGGATGCCGACGGCATTCGTGGCGTCATACGGGAGCGGCAAACCGATTATCGGGATCTTGGCCGAATACGACGCTCTGCCAGGCATCTCGCAGGCGGCCGTGGCCGAGCGCCAACCGGTCGCGGAGGGGGGAGCGGGTCACGCCTGCGGTCACCATTTGTTTGGAGCGGGTTCCGTGGCGGCCGGTGTGGCCGTGAAGGAGTGGCTCGAAGCGACCGGCCACGGCGGGACCATCAGGGTGTACGGCACGCCCGCCGAGGAGGGTGGTGCCGGCAAAGTGTATATGGTCAGGTCGGGGTTGCTTGACGACCTGGACGTCGCCCTCCACTGGCACCCCAGCGACCGCAACAGCGCCCGTGCAGGGCGGTCACTCGCCAACAAGTCAGCCAAGTTCCGGTTTAGCGGGTATTCCGCCCACGCGGCCGGGGCCCCGCACAGGGGGCGCAGTGCGCTGGACGGGGTGGAAGCCATGAATTACATGGTCAACCTGATGCGCGAGCACGTGCCGCAGGAGACCCGCATCCACTACGTGATCACCCAGGGGGGCTATGCGCCCAACGTGGTGCCGGATTTTTCGGAGGTCTGGTACTACGTCCGCCACCCCGACGCCGCCACCGCGCTGGGGATCTTTGACCGCGTGGCCGCGGCCGCCGAGGGGGCGGCGCTGGGCACGGGAACGACCATGGAATACGAGGTCATCCACGGCATTTACGACCTGATGCCGAACGTTGCCCTGGCCGAGGTCGTGGACCGCAACCTGCGAGCCGTGGGCGGAGTCGAGTACAGCGAGACCGAGCTGGCCTTCGCAGAGGCAATCCAGGCCACGTTCCAGGGCGGGCCGTCGCGCCAGCTGGGTTCCGAACGCGAGATAGCTCCGTTCGGCGTGGATCCTGCCGGGGGCGGATCGACCGATGTCGGCGACGTCAGCTGGGTGATCCCGACGGCAGGGCTCAGCACAGCCACATGGGTGCCCGGAACGTCGGCCCACAGCTGGCAGGCCGTGGCGGCTGGCGGCACGAGCATCGGGGCCAAGGGCATGATGGTGGCGGCGAAAACTCTGGCCGCTACCGCCATTGAGTTGTTCCAGAACCCGGAAGTGCTCGCGCGGGCCGCAGAGGAGCTGGAGGAGCGTCGCGGGCCCAATTTCGTTTACTCCGCGCTGCTCGGCGAGCGCCCGCCGCCCCTGGACTACCGCCGATTACCCTGACGCTCTCAGACCGCGACCGGTCGATGCTGGCCGGTGAGCGGGGCGAGGGAACGGCGATGGCGATGCGCATCCTCTCCGAATCGGCCAGACTGATCGGGGCGGAGCGTATGCTGGATATCTCCGGCGCACACATCGATTCGTCGCTGTATCAGGGCCCGGCCACCCTCGAATTTGCCCGGCGTCTGGCCGACGGCGGCGCAAGGGTCCGGGTACCGTCCACCCTCAACGTGGCGGGCGTTGACGAAAACGGGTGGCGGGGTTGGGAGGTGCCGGAAGAATGGGCCAGCGGCGCGCTGGCACAGATGAAGGCCTACGAGCAAATGGGATGCAGGCCGACCTGGACCTGCGCCCCGTACCAGACAGAGCCGCGCCCCGCCCCGGGCGAACAGGTGGCTTGGGGCGAGTCGAGTGCGACTGTGTTCGTGAACTCGGTGTTGGGGGCCCGGACCGAGCGGTATCCCGATCTGCTGGACATTTGTTGCGCGGTGACCGGGCGTGCCCCGGCCGCCGGGCTGCACCTCTCGTCCAACCGGGCCGGAGAGGTTCTGGTGGACCTCGCCGCGTTGCCTGCCGCCGTTTTTGGGGATCCCGCGTTCTTTCCCGTGCTCGGACACTGGACGGGGCTCGAGGCGGGCGGATCCGTCCCGGTCTTTCACGGCTTGGACATCACTCCGTCCGAAGACGACCTCAAAGCGCTGGGGGCGGCAATGGCATCCTCGGGGGCGGTAGCGATGTTTCACTGGCCCGACGTTACGCCCGAAGCCGCGACCCTGGCCGACGCGTTCGGCGGGGACGCTACAGCGCTGGAGGCGGCACTCGACAGGCCCCTCCGTCCGACCGCGGCCGACCTGTCCGGGGCGCGCGACGCCCTTGGCTCGCCCGGGGCCGGTGCGCCGGGAGAAATCGACATGGTGGTGCTCGGGAGCCCGCATTTTTCGCTCGCCGAATTCGGCGCCCTCGCCGAACTGGCACGCGGCAAACGGCGCCATCCAGAGGTGAGGTTGCTTGTGACCACCGGGCGGGCGGTCGCCCAACTGGCCCGACTAAACGGGACGCTGGCGGTTGCAAGGGATTTCGGGGCCGAAATCACTGTCGACACCTGCATCCTCACCTCGCCGATGCTCCCGGACGAGATCCGGACCATCATGACCAATTCCGCCAAATACGCCTACTACGCGCCAGGGCTCTTGGGGCGGGGGGTAGTGTTTGGGGGTTTGCCCGATTGTGTCGAATCCGCGGTGCGGGGACGCGTCGTCCGGACCGGGCCGGCTTGGGTCTAGCAGGCCGTGGATAAAGTTCCGTTCCACGGGCGTTTGTTGAATGAGATAAATTGGGGGTGCACAAGGATCTCAG
>JAGWBR010000022.1 GCA_021295785.1 Gemmatimonadota bacterium | reverse complement strand
GAGCGGACAGTTCGCGCTGATGATTGTGTTTGACGCGATGGATCGCAGCACGGTCGCGATCCATCGCGTTCGCCGGATACGGTAAACACGTCCGTAGGCGCTATAGCTCACAGTGCGATAAGGCATCGAAAACATCGGTTCTGCCTGTTGCTCCGCACTTGCCGGCCAGTTCGTCAACAGCACAGGTCTGACGTTGATCTTCCCGTGCAGTCTATTGAACCTATCCAGTGCTCAACTATTCAGGCCACAGCTCAAGGCATCCGCCACGACCACGAGGCCCGTTCGCACCCCGGTAAATCGCGCCAGAGACGTCTCACCGATCCCCTCCGCGGTACTTGGGTCAATCTCCTGAAGTCGCGAAGAACATCCTGCCACGCTCGCCACGCTGGCAATTGGCAGGTAGCCCGCGAGGTTTTTCGAAGTCATTCGATCCGCCATATCCGCACGGTCGGAATAAGGTTGACCTCAAGGGTCACCAGCCTACCGTCTTCGAGCACCGCGATTGAACTCACGGCATGGGGCAGCCGATAAGAACCCAGGTATTCGCCGGTCGCTATCGCGTATGTGTCCACGACCTTTCTTGAGTGTTCCGTCCGGCCCAAGGCGCGCATGTAGATTCGTTCCGCATCGTAGGCCGGCTGACTTTGAGTGAGTTCAATTGCATTCGGATCGACTTTCGTTCCCCGGAATCTCCCGACACCCGGAACCGTTTCGTTCAACCAAACCGGTTCCGGGAACGGGATCGGTTCCACTGCCTGCGTTACTCCTCTGATCGAACCGTCTGGGCGTAGCCAAACGATGTGGCTCGACCACCGGTAGACCACGACCACACCTCCGGACTTCAGATTGGCGGCCCACGACTCCGTCACGATGCGCTCAAGGTCGCCAAATGGACTGAGAACCGAACGCGGGGCCCCGCCGCGCGATACCCACAGAGAATCCCCCTTTAGGACGGGCATCACGGCCCAGCCGTCCGGAACGAATCCGGTCGGTAAGATCTGCCGTGCCGATTCCACCCGGTCGGTAGCAACCACATCGCCATTCGGGTCTAGCACAGTCAACCGGACATTTGACTCGTCCACGACCATTAGATTGCCGTCCGCGTCGAACTCGTAGTCCAACGGTCTAGCGAACTCGCCGGGTCCCTCCCCACGACCCCCGGTCTCCCACACAAGATCGCCGGAGGCCGAGAACTCTCGAAATGACGCATCGCCCCAGTCGTACAGAACAAACCCGCCCCGAGGACTGGCTCGCAACCCCCCAGGACTACTAAACAAGAGTCCATCGCGATCCTCTATCGTGACTTCCTCAACGAGGGGAGGCAGCCACTTGCGATCCTGCGCTTCGGCCGTTCCATGCACAACAAGAACGAACGCACCGAGGAGCCCTAGCGCACGCCCGATTAGCATCCGATCCCTCATCGCATTCTACCCCTCCTCCTAGTGTAGCGTCCTAATCATAGTGGTTATTATGTAGAAGCGGCGGCCAGCGCCTGTCTGGCCCGCTCCACCTTTTCGAGAATATTGCTCGCCGACTTCGTCCAGACCAGAGGTCTCGGGTCCTGGTTGTAGGTCTCGATATAGTCCTTGAGGCACATCTCGAGATCTTTCACGGAATGAAAGACGCCGCGGCGGAGCTGCTTTTGGGTCAGCGTGCTGAAGAACCGTTCGACCAGGTTCAGCCACGATGCGCTCGTCGGGGTGAAGTGGAGGAAGATACGCTTCTGCCGCTCGATCCAGTGAATGACCTTGGCGTGCTTGTGGGTCGCGTAGTTGTCCAGGATGATGTGGATCTGCTGGTCCTTCGGTACCGCCTTGTCCACCTGCCCCAGGAACTTCAGCACCTCCTGGTGGCGGTGGCGCTTGTACGTCTCGCCGATCACCTTGCCCGACGCCATGTCCAGGGCGACGAAGAGCGACGTGGTGCCGTTGCGCTTGTAGTCGTGCGTCATGGTCCCCAAGCGGCCCTTCTTCAGCGCCAGGCCGGGCTGCGTGCGGTCCAGCGCCTGAACCGAACTCTTCTCGTCGAAGCTGAAGACGGCCGCGTTGTCCGGCGTGTTGTAGTAGGGTAATCACCTGACAGTAGGCCCAAAGAAGAGACGGTGGCCAGACCGGCCTCGCCGGGGTTAGTTGAGAAGTGATTCAAACAGCTCACTAACCACTGAACAGGAGACCCAGAATGACCACCGTCCAAGCAGAGAAGATTGCGCGCCGCAAGCTGTCTTTGCTACAACTTGCCCAGGAACTCGGTAACGTCTCCAAGGCGTGCAGGATCGTGGGCTACAGCCGGCAGCAGTTCTACGAGATCCGGCGGAACTTTCAGCTGTACGGGGCCGACGGACTTATGGATCAGCTGCCGGGAGCGAAGGGGCCGCCCCCTCTCCACCTTGCCCGGTCGGCGGTGCGGAACAGGATCCGGCTATAGCCAGGAACGCCGGCACGGCTACAATGGCACGCACGCCTGCTGTACGACCCGTTACTTTGCCAACCTCACACGATATCGCGTGATCACCGGCGCGCCAAAGGGTCCAGGCGTGACCACCCACAGCCGCTCGTCCTTGGCGGCGACGATACGAAAGGAGTAAGGCAACCGGACGCTCCCCACTACGTGACCCCTCTCATCCACCAGCGCCCACTCTGATTGATCCCAAGCCCGACCCAAGGACACCCAGGCGTGTTCACCGAAGCCGAGAAGTTCACGTCCTACGCCCGGGAACTGTCCCGGAATGACTAACGCCTTGCGCAACTCACCTCGGTCCACTTGCACTTTACCAAGCTCGCCGACGAAAGCCGAGATCCAATCCTCAACGGCCTCACGCGTGATCCGGCCCGTCGGCAGCTGAGCCCGAAGCTCGGTCGGCGGGTGGGGACCACGGTCGCCAAAGCGGGTCAGATATACATTCCCGTTATCGTTCGGGGTGGCAACTATTATCCCTCGGGCATCCGCCCGCCGTCCCAAGCGCGGTGCTGCACTCCAAGGCTGTTGCCCTACAAGCGTTGCGCCGGAGCCCACCGAAACATGGAACCGGGACCCTGCGGTGGGCAGGATAGCAAGAGTATCGTCAACTGTAGTCCCGCGCCAGTATTCGACAAGCAATCGGCGGTCGGACTCGGCGGCGGCGCCATCAAGAGGACGCCCACGTGATGGATCTCCTGAAAATCCGAAAGATGCGCGGACCGTTACGAAGCCTGACCCCTCGCTATCAACACCCACTGCTTGGACGGCACCCATTGCTTGGACGGCATCGAGAGGGTGAGTGTCCATCAGTTGATGCGCCGCGTCAAAACGCGTAACGCGACCGAGTTGATTGTCGAAGACCCATAGATCGCCATCGGAGGAAAGTTCCAGACTCTTGATCCTCATGAATTCGCCGGGCCCTTGGCCTTGACGTCCAATAGTCGCGATGCGATGTCCCCCGGAATCGAAAACCGCAATGCTGGTGCGATTGTCGATTGGGACGTAGAGATGGCCGGAATCGGAGACCGGAAGCGCTGGCATCGATCGAAGGTCGGCGAATTCGGTCGCCTGGGTGTAAACAAGTTCTTGGACCAGGCTTAGACTCGGTGGGGACGGATTGTCCGGGGGCGCGCTGCAGGACGTTAGAGTCAGAGCGGCCGCCGAGAGTAGTGGTAGTAGGAGAGGTTCGACGAAACGCCTTGCTGGCCCAGACTGCCGCAACTTGAAGCGAGCTGGCTTTGGGCACTGTGACATGAACGACACCTGGTCCGCAGATCTACGGGGGATGATCATAATTGATTCCAAGAGCACAAGGTATGATGTACAACGGGAGGCGGCCTCCGAGGGTGTCCCATGAATAGTTGGAGGTAGCCCGGAGGGGCAAAAGAATCGTGGTGGCTCCCGGATGCCTGGCATCGAAAACCAAGTACCCCCCAACCACATGCGCCGGACGGGGACGGAGTATCGCCAAGTGATGCCCGCAGACAAGGTTGGCGACATCGTGTCGTACGAGGGCGGGAACGCCTATGTCGTCGTGCTTCTCCGAGTCCTTTGTGATGATGACATCGCCGCGTGTGAGACCACACCGAGCCACCTCGCGATCCGTCGCCGTTGCCGCCATGAACTCCAACTGATCGGTGATGAACGTATTGCTGTACACGTCCATGTAGTTCCAGAGGCGGATCGCTCGCTAGTTGGGCTTGGATTTCTTGTCGACACTGCTGAGGGTGAGATCCACGATGTCCGCGAGGGCAACCCGGCGCACGTCCGCATTTCCCTCGGCCCCCACGACCACCACGTACTCCCCCTCGATCTCCCGCCGGAACCGCTCCGGCAACCGCGCCCAGTCCCGCGCCTCCACGAGAAAGGGAATCGTCGACCACCGGAGCCCATCCTCGAAGTCCATCAGCCTCTCAAGCGGAATTTTCTCGAGGCCCGGCCCCCGCAAGACGAGATCGAGATCGCTGCCGTCGTGGCCCCGGCCGTTCACGCGGCTGCCGTAGGCCCAGACCTCGACATCGGGCAGATGTTCCCGTAGCAACGCCGCGTAGCGCTCCTCGAACGCATCGGAAATGTACTTGAGGAAGATGAGGCCCAGCACGACATGCTTGTACTCGGCGGCGTCCAGCGAACCACGGAGCGTGTCGGCCATCGCCCACAACTTCCCCAAGATACGGCATGTGTCGCGGGTCAGTACAACTCGCCGGAGTTCGCTGGTGCCCTGGTTGCGGCGGTGGTTGGCGCGATCCGCCCGGCACCGGGGAGCACGCCCTTGGACCGAACCGGCGTCGTTCACCAATGGCGGCTGGCTTGACCGGACAACGGCTGCTCGCCCCAGCAAGGATCTTCGCCGGGAAAACCGCTCGGCGGCTCCGGGCCATCGTATTTCCAACCGTTGCCACGAACTCCCGGCGGTTCAGACAGTCAAGGGCCACCAGCCTACCGTCTTCGAGCACCGCGATTGAACTCACGGCATGGGGCAGCCGATAAGAACCCAGGTAGTCGCCGGTCGATCCGCAACGGCTCCCCAAAGTGTGCCACTTTCGGTGCCCATTGACAGTCAGGCCGCGTATTGCGAGAGTCCGCCGGGGACGGACACCGGGATCCTGGCAGCGGCGAACCAGCTCAGCGCATAACGGATGAACCACGACATTCCGGCCTTGTGCAGCTTGTGGGCCGGGCTGCGGCCCGTATCGAAATCCGGCCGCGCCTCCCGAGCGGGCAGTCCGGCGCTCTTGGCCGTGCGCCTACAATCTGCCGCACCGAGTGATTCCAGAACGAAGCGGGCCTTGTGTGCACCGATCGCGTCAAACTTTTCCAGCTCCCCGGCTCGTCGAGACAGGTCGGTCAGTTTCGGGTTCTTGTCGAACTGCCGGCGGCAGCAGGCACGAAACCACAGAACCAGGAATTCTCCGAGGGCGAATCCCGCCGGCACCTTCTGATCGCTTAACACCTTCCGGGCCCGGAGAGCCGGCTCCAAGTCTCTCCCGGGCCTCAGGGCCGCGATCCCGGAAATCGCGGCTGCCGTTCGCCGCGCTGCCTGGCGCCCTGGCGGCCCGCTTTGCCGCAACGCCATTTCCGCATGCCGAACGGCCTGTTGGTGGCGGTGCCGAAATAATTCGCACATTGCCAGGTTCAGTCGCGCCCCGACTGCCTCCGGTGCCCTCTCGGCCCGCCGGTCCAGAATGTCGCAGGCCTGTCCGAGCAGAGTTTCTGCCCTGTTCAACTCACCCAGTTCCATCCGCAGGAAGCCGGCCAGGGAAAGCACCTCCCCTTGGTAACGTGAACCGGGCAGCGCGTCCCCCTGGTGGAGCCGCGTCATTATCTCGTCCGCTGCCCGCAGCCTCCCGAACCTGTATTCCAGTGACGCCTTCCAGAGGTCCTTGACGGTGACCGCGGGCGAGGGAAGTTGGTCCAACATGGCGTGGTGGCGCCTCAGGGTTGCACCCGCGTGTTCCGCCGACGTGAACCTGGCACGGAAGTGTATGAGTTCGCCCAGGCCATCCACCCATTTCTCTCGTATCCAGATGCGATCGGGGGATGTTTTCGTCAGCAGCCGCTCCAGTTTCTGTGCCGCGCCTTGCCCGCGGGACTCGGACCGCGCCAGACCAAGCCTGACCGTCTCGGCCCGGATTCTCGCCCCCGCCCGGGCCGCCCGGTTCTTGATTTGGGGGATGCCGTCTTTGCAATCTCGCAAGAGTTCGGTCGTGTGCTGCGGCGCGGCCTCATGGAGTTGCGCCCTTGCCAGAGCCAGCTTTACGCGCGCCTCATCGCCCGGGAAGTCCTTCGAAACGGCGATCTGCCGCAGCGCCCGCCGGGCCGTCCCATATTCCCCCATGGCCAGGCTCGCCTCGGCCGCACCCAGTCCGGCCTCGCACCGTTGGTTGGGCGCCTTCGCCATCTGGAAAGCCAGTTGGAAGGCCCCGGCTGAAACCTGCATTTCCGCATGCACGGCCGCCTCTGCCGCCGCCTGGACCGCGCATCTGCGGGCGGCTTCCCGGTCCCCCGCCGCAGCCAGTTCGTGGGCGGCCGCCACCCGCTGGGGAACTGACCCGTTCACCAGAAGGCGTGCAGCGTCCAGGTGACAGGCGTGCCTTGCCTTCCAGCCCGAAAACGCGACCACGGCACAGGCAAGAAACCGAACCGGCATCTCCGTTGCCCCTTGGCGGCTGCGAACCAGGCCGAGCCTGACCAAACGCCGGTAGGCAGCTTTCTCCTGTTCGCCCCGCCACAGAGGCGGCACTACCTTCAGCCCGGCAGGCGTAAGCATGGCAAGATTTTCCAGCGTCCGCCTCTCGGTTTCGGTCAGCCCTTCCTGCATGTCGTCCGCCAGGCACCGCAGGGTGTGCGAACCACGCACAAGGGCGCGCACAAACTCTCCGGTGAAGTCGCGCGGCGACGGCTTGGCCGCGGCGGGGAGCTTCCTGATCGCGTCCCCGAGTCTGGCCGCGACCGCGGGCACCCCACCCGAATACTCCGCCACCAGACTGGCCACTGCCCCCGCGTCTCTCCCCAGCCTTCGACGGGCCAGGCGCCGGGAGTGGGTGAAGGACAGAGGTCCGAGCCGCACCGACCTCGTTGGAAAACCCTGGAATTCGATGATCTCCTCGGGCGGGGCGTGCCTTGCAGTCGCCAGCACGGTGGTGCCGGGCGGGGCGGCCTGTGCAACCATGCCCGAGCGGACGGGATCATTGAAATCGGCGATCAAGAGAGGACTTCCGGAGTTCGCCCCCGCACTCTGCCGGCGCCAGCGCAGCGCATTTTCCGCCACATCGGCCAACGCCTGGTCGGGGTCCTCGCCTCCCACCCACCCGACGGGGGTTCCCCGTAGTCGCATGGCCCGGGCGAACTCCAGAGTGAGCGTTGACTTCCCAAGCCCGGAGCCGCCGACCACCAAAATGACCTGTGTGCGCGCCGCTGCCCGCTGGTGCTGCTCCAGCAGCCTGCCGAAGGCTGCCTTTCGTCCAATCATTCCGGCCCAAAGCGGAGCCGAACCCACTTTGGGGGCCCCGAAGGAGTCGTTTTCAATCTGCGCCGCAACATCGGCCGCGCGCGTCCACGGGGTGTCGGGCTCCCGCTCCCTCACCTGCTTGAAGTGCTCCAGCGCCGAGGCGGGGTCTCCTTTCATGGAAAGGCCGCGCATCAAAGCCCCGTGCGCCGCGTCGTCGAACTCGCTGAGTCGGGTCAGCTGCAGTGCCACCAGGCAGACCTGATCCCAGTCGCCCCTCGCCTCGGCCGCTTGCTGCGCGTTGCGTAGTGCCATGGTCACCAGCACCCGGCTTCGCTCTCTTTCGCCATCCATCCAGCGGTCGAACATCTCGGCCCGGATGCTCGCCAGGTTGGGGGCGTAGTCACCGCGACGCAGGCGCAGCGCGCCTTCGTAATCCTTGGCCTTGAGGAGCTCCTCAAACCGATCCAGTTCGTACGCGAACACTCCATGGACCAGGCGAACCGAATCGACATCCGCGACCAGGGCCGGACCGAATTTGCTCTTGATGTCGTAGAGAGCCTGACTCAGCGAGTGGCGGGCCCTTTTCGGTTCTCCTCCCCAAAGGAGCCAGGCGAGCTCATCGCGCGAGTGGCGGGTATTACCCGTAGCGACCAGGTACGTCAACAGCGCCAGGTGTTTTCTTGACCTCAGGGTGACCCTGATCCCGTTGCCGTCAATTACCACAACCTCGCCGAAGCATTGGAGCGTCAGCATTGCAAATCTCCTTCGACTTTTTCGCTCGTTCGTTTCCACGAGCAAACTGCCGAAGGGTCTCAAGCGAGCGTCAAGGGAACTCCCTAGGCGCGCCACCTGTAGCAGTACCAGGCCCGACACTGCTGTCCGCGGCAGACCAACCGGATCTGGAAGGGAGACTTGTCAGACCTGGGAGCGGCGTGAGCCTCGACGGTTCTCAACATGCGAGCACCACACCGAGGGCAACTCGGTTCCCCACCGGCGCGGGGTTTGGCGCGATCCGATTCCTCAAGCTCCAAACCCTCTTCGTAGTTGAGGAGGGGCCCGACCTCCGACTCATGTGTCGAATCACCTGAAGGCGACGGCCTCGTTGGTCTTTTCATCCGCTCCGGTCAATCGTTAGGATACTGATTATGGTTAAACCTCCTCCAGGCGGACCTGCACGCGGGCCTGCCGCGGTCCCCACTGAATACTACCGAAAGGGCCTGGGGCTCAAGAAAGAAGTACAACCCCAGCTCCAGGTCGAATACGGGAATCAGCTCCTCACTCTGATGCGGGCGCAAGGGAATCAACTCACGGTAGGGCGGATTCGATTCCAAATCGCTGCAAGCATGGGTTTTTGCTACGGCGTGGACCGGGCCGTGGAATACGCCTACCAGTGCCGCACCAAGTTCCCGGATCGCCGAATTTTTCTGGTCGGCGAGATTATCCACAACCCGCTGGTCAACCAGCGCCTGAACTCGATGGGGATTGAGTTCATCCTGCCGTCGGAGGGCGGCCATTTTGATGTCTCTATAATCGAGCCCGACGACGTTGCGGTGATCCCGGCGTTCGGTGTGTCCCGGCCGGTTTTCGATCAACTTCGGGAGACGGGCTGCGCGGTGGTGGACACGACTTGCGGTTCGGTGCTCAGCGTGTGGAAAAGGGTTGAGGCCTACGCGCGGGACGGGTTCACGTCGGTTATCCACGGCAAACACTACCACGAAGAGACTCGGGCAACCGTCTCGCAAGCCACCAAATACGATGGCGCACACTACTTCCTGGTCAGAAACATGGCCGAGGCGAAGTTGCTTTGCGATTTCATCCGCATCAGCGACCCGAGCGAGCAGGATGCCCGCGAGTTCATGGACAATTTTCGGGGGCGGTCATCCCCCGGATTCGACCCGCTGCTGCATTTGGGGCGCATAGGAGTGGCCAACCAAACCACGATGCTGGCGACCGAATCGTTGGCAATCGCCGCCAAGATTGGCGAAGCCATGTCTGACCGTTACGGTGCCGAGCAAATCTCCGACTGTTTCCGGAGTTTTGACACGATCTGCTCGGCCACCCAGGACCGGCAAGATGCAGTGCGTGAAATGCTTCGGGACCCTCCGGACCTGATGTTGGTCGTCGGCGGGTACAACTCTTCCAACACTTGCAACCTTGCTCTACTGTGCTCCACGTATGCGCCGACGTTTCACATCGACACGCCCGAGCGGATTGACCTTGTGGACGGGACTATTCGGCATCAGAAGATCATGGGCACCGAACTGCTGACCACCGCTGACTGGCTCCCGGACGGACCTTTGACCATCGGGATGACGGCGGGGGCTTCCACCCCCGACGCCAGCGTCGGCCAGGTGGCGACCAGGATCATGCTTTTGGCAGGGCTCGACCCGGAGCAGGCCGCCGCCGCTTAGACCTGAGGTGCGCCGCCCGCCAGGTCCAACAGGTCGGTGACATGCGAGAGGCTGTGGGTTGGTCCCTCCGCGGACAACGTTGTTTCGGGGAACGGCCCCCACAGGGCCGCGGCGGTGGCCACGCCGGCATCCCGCCCGCTCCTGATATCCCAGATCGAGTCACCCACAAAAACTGCCCTCTCGGCCTTTTCGCCCAACCGCTCCAGCGCCAGGCGCACCGGTGCCGGGTCGGGTTTGTGGGGGACGGGCTCGTCGGACGTCACAATGGTGCCGAAGAGCCCCGCGTCTATGCCGCAGGCTGCCAGGCTGGCGGCCGCACCCCGCTTTGCCTTGCTGGTAACGATCCCGAGACCCACGCTTTTTTGAGTTAGCCCCCAGAGCGTGGAGCGCACCCCCCTGAACGGACGAATCCACGTGGGGTGTTCGCGAAGGTTGTGTTCGACGTAGGTGTCAATCATGGCCTGAATCTCGGCGGGCGTACCGGCCCAGCGCCGGAACTGCGTCCGCAGAGGCATGCCGAGCGTCTCCAGCCAGTCTTCGTCGGGCGGAGCTTCGCCGAAATGGACCCGCATGGTGTGGCGCCACGAACGGAGGATCAGTTCGGCGGAATCCACCAGCGTGCCGTCCAGGTCGAACAACACGGTCCTGTATTTCATTGACCGGGCCACCCGCCGGGCGGACTCAAAGCCAGCAAGCCCGCCAACTATTTGAGTCCGGTCAGCCCTCGGCAGCGCCGTAACGGGCCCCGACCGCGGCCCAGTCCACCACGTCCCAGAACGCCGCCAAATAGTCGGCACGCCGGTTCTGATAGTTCAGGTAGTAGGCGTGCTCCCACACGTCTACTCCCAAAATCGGGTTCTTGCCTTCCATCAGCGGGGTGTCCTGGTTCGGCGTGGACTGGATCGCGAGGCCGCCGCCGTCCGTCGCGACCAACCATGCCCAACCACTTCCAAACCGGGTCATGCCCGCCTTCTGGAATTCCTCCTTGAACGAATCGTACCCACCGAACGAAGCGTCGATGGCCCCGCCCAGAGCACCGCCGGGCGCACCGCCCCCGTCGGGCGACATGGAAGACCAGAACATGGTGTGGTTGGCGTGCCCGCCTCCGTTGTTCCTGACCGCCATCCTGACGGACTCGGGGACCGAGTCGATTTGGCGCATCAGATTCTCAATGCCCAGGCCGGCGAGGCCGTCCTGCCCGTCCAGGGCGGCGTTGAGGTTGGACACATACAGGGCATGGTGTTTGCCGTGGTGAATCTCCATCGTGCGTGCGTCGATGGTCGGCTCCAGGGCATCGTGTGCGTACGGCAGATCTGGCAATTTGTGCATGACTTGTCGTTTGCTCCGTTGTTCGATTAGCGAGTCGGTTCAGTTGATTTCAGGTTCACCAGCCATCAGGCGGCCAGCTCGGTAAGGGCGCGGCGCACCAGAACGGGGATCATCGCGCGGCGCCACTCCGGGTCGGTCGTGATGTTGAGCAGAGGACGGCACTGCCGGAAAGCCTGTCCCGCCACGGCATTGATCACCGCCGGGGTAAGTCGGTTGCCGACGGCGGCATCTTCGCCCTTGCCCAGGTTGCGCGGGTACGACCCCATGGCGGAAACGACGATCCGCAGTTCGCTGACCCTTTGCTCCGAATCGAGCCCGACCCGCGCAGCCACGTTCGCCAACGGAAAATCGATGGAATTGCGCGCCCGCAACTTGCGGAACGCCACTTTGACTCCGGCGGCGGGTGTTGGAATCCTGATTGCGACCAGAAGTTCGCGCGGGTCGCAGCGCCGATTCCACACGCCGTCCGACGTGAAGAAGCGGTTCACCGGCACTTGGCGCATGCCGTCCGGTCCACTCAGCTCCAGCATGGCGTCGAGCACCATCAGCACCGGCGGTGTATCGGCCGAATGCGCCGCCACGCAGCGGGTACCCCCCGGCACGACGTGGCAAATGTCCCCGTCCTTCTTGAGGCAGTACCCCAGCGCCTCGCGCCAAAACCGGGTCTGGTTGTAGTAGGTGCAGCGCGTGTCCAGCATCACGTTTCCGCCTATGGTCCCGACCCGTCGCAGCTGTGGTCCGGAGACCAGACCCGCGGCCTGCGCCAGACCGGGGATCAGCCGACCGACGGTGGGATCGCGGGCCACGGTGTCCAGCGTCTCCGCCGCTCCAATCCTGATCGTGCCGTCGTCCACGCCGATCCCGCGCATTTCGCGCACCCGCGTCAGGCTCACCAGTTGGCCCGGCGTGAACAGCCCGTGCTTCATGTTGGGAACCAGATCGGTGCCACCGGCGACGGGCATCGCGTCGTCGCCGTGCTGGTCGAGCAGCCTCAGCGCCTCGTCCAGCGTTTCGGGCCGGTGGTATCGGTAGGGATGAAGTCTTAGCATTCTCCGCCCAATCTAAAGCGGTCCACCGCAGTCGGGGGCACCCCGATTACGCCACGGTTGCACGGGGACTGCGCGGGAGCCATGCATGACACCGAAATGCGAACCGTGAACACCAAAATATTCGTCGGGTTGATTGCCTCCGGGGCCACCGTGGCCTGCACGGGAGAAGTACCAGTGGTTTTTTCTGGCGGAGGCGTGTTCAACGGCGAGGGCGGTTCGTGGAATCCCGGGGTGGTAGTGGTGGAAGCGGGTCGCATCGCCTGCGCGGGAGAGGTTTCCGACTGCACCGCTCCGCCCGGGGCCGAGCTGATCGACACCGAAGGCGCCTGGGTCATTCCCGGCATTATCAATGCCCGGGTCGGCACCGAACCGGACCCGCCGGATGAACAAGTTGCCTACCTGCGGTTCTTGCTGGGAGTCACGGCCGCCGGCTCCATTCCGGTCGATTTCGCCGTGGGGAACCCGGACGCACGCATCCCGGCACCGCGGCCGCTGGAGGGGAAGTCCGCGGAGAGACTTCTTCGACAGGCGCTGGCAGGGGCAGGGGCCGATGTGGCAGACCCGGCTGGGGGGGGTGAGGCCAGGACGGTGGCCTTTTTCCAGCGGTCCGCCTGGGCGCTGGCCGACCGGGAGACCCTGCTGGATTCGGCCCGGGCATTTGCCAGACGGGGTGAAATCCTGGCCCCCGAATTGTTGGATCTGGAGGTCTGGGCAGCGCCATACCGGCTGCCGCACGGCCTGAATCCGTTGGTGCTGCATCCGCTGATCACCTTCCGCATCCAGGACCGCACGCTGCCGGACCGAACTCCCCAAGAGGCGGAGATTTTGGCGGAAGCCGTGCAAGCCATGCGGGAGTTCACGCTGGAGTTCAGCGCGAACGGCGGGCGGCTGGCCGTGGCAACGGGAGAAGCACTGGCTCCGGGACTCGCCGCGCACGAGGGAGTTCGTGCCCTGGTGGACGCGGGCCTGTCACCGGGGGAGGCGCTGATGGCCGCAACCAGCGGGAGCGCCGCCCTGCTTGGAGTGGCCGACTCGCTGGGGTCCATAACGCCGGGCAAGTTGGCGGACTTGCTGATCGTGGCGGGCAATCCACTGACCGACATCACCACCACCCAGACCATTTCCCGCGTTGTCAAGGGCGGGGTGGTTTACGATCCAGTGGTTCTGTTTGACGCGATCCTGGAGGACCCGGGTAGTCGAGTTTCAGCGGACCGGCGCCGGGTCAATATTGCTCTTGGCGTGCTCGCGGCGGCGCTGTTGCTGGTGGGGGGCACCGTGATCACCCACCGCCGGGCGCTGGCCCGTTAGCCCTGACTAGCCGACCGCGCTGAGCCGGGACGGCGCGGAGGAAGGGGCGATTTCCTTCAGCAAATCGGCAATCCTCGACAGTGCCTCTTCCAAGAGCGGTGCCGGCGAACCAAATCCCAGCCGCACGTAGTGGTCCATCCCGAAGTGATCGCCGGGAACTACCAGAACGCTCTTCTCTTTCCGCAAACGCTCGGCCAGCTGCGTCGAGTTGATGTCGGCCCGGTACCTGGCGTAGCAGATCGCCCCGGCATCGGGCGCTCTGAACGAAAACAGGTCGGGTCGGTCGGAAAGCCAGCCCGTCAGGCGGGGCAGATTGGATCTGATGATTCCCCGGGTCCTCGCCAGGATGCGCGGTCGGACGTCGGCCGAAAGCACCCTCTCCGCGGCGGCGTCGGACACCGCGGAGGGCGCGATGGTCGTGTAGTCCTTCCGCGACCACAGATCTTCGTGAAGGTCCGCGGGCGCGACTATCCAGCCCAGACGAAGCCCGGGCAGCCCGTAGGCCTTGGAAAGGGAATTTGTGACAATCGTCCGCTCCCAGTTCCCCCACAGGCTGGGCGTGGCCGGCGCGTCGGCGTCATCGGACACCTCCGCGCCCGAATACACTTCGTCGACCAACAGCCATGCACCAACCTTTGACACGGCTGCCAGGAGTTCGCTCCGGGCGGAGTCGCCGAGCACGGAACCCGTCGGGTTGCCGGGGTTGGTCACCACCACGAGACGCACGCCGGGCGTGATCACTTCGGCGGCGGATCCGGGTTCGGGCTGCCACCCCAACTCCTCTTTGAGTTCCCAGCTCACGACCTTGGCCCCGAGCCCGCGCGCCAGACCTTGTGTCTGCCCGTACGCTGGTTCCAGCACGACCACCGTGTCGCCCGGCCGCGCCAGCCGCCACATCGCAACGTAGTTCGCTTCCGCCCCGCCGGTGCTGACGACCACGTTCTCGCTGGCGGCGTCCTGGTACAGAGACGCAATCGTCTCCTTCAGGCGCGGGGTCCCGTCGCTCTGGATGTAGTCCAGAAGCAGGTCATCGGGCTCCAGCCGGGTCATGTCCAGCAATTCGGCGAAAGTCAACGGGTGAACCCCGCTCTCGGAGAGGTTGCAGTCCACCTGGCACTCGTAGGTGGACTGCCACCGCTCCATCGCAAATGTCTCGAACCTCATCGGGCCCTGCCTCCCGGGCAGGCCGGCGGAGCTACCGCGGCGAAGGTCAATGTCAGCCGCCGCCCATGATCTTGTCCATTGTCATGCAATCCTGGTCGCGCGTTCCGTAAAGAACCAACGTGGCCGCTGCGATAATGGCCGACGGATAGAAAAGGACCTGGGTCCCGTCAAGGAACCAACCCCACGGATCCAGAATCGACTTCCAGACCCCCAATGCGCCGCCGATCAGCATGACCATCATGACGGGGTACGCCAGATTGCGCTTCAGGCCCGCCATCACCATGGCGCCAACCAGGATCTGGAATACTCCGAATACTTGGAGCAGGGTGGTATTGGACGCCAATCCCAAGTAGAAGGCCTCTGACACGGCCACTCCGTGGTCCACGTTCTGGAGTTTGTCGATACCCCACAGCACCAGCAGCCACCCCGTCGTCAACCTCAAAAGGAACAGTCCCCAGCGTTTCATGGCGGGTTCTCCTTGCAGCTTGGTTTTGGGCGGGTCTTCGGTGCCACCGGACCAGGCAGCGACAGGTTGCGGTAAAACGCCCGCTCACTGGTTCCAATATATCTTCACCGCCATGTTGCGCCCCTCAGTCTTTTTGCGCCGGTTCGCCCTGGCGGGAATGAAGCTGGCCCCTGCCGGCCTGGCCCTGGCGCTCGCCCCGGCTGCCCTCGCTGGCCAGAGTCTCGAGTCGCTGCCTTCGGTCGGCCGGTCCGCACCGGGGCTGGTGTGGGTCGAAGTGCAAGACCGCAGGCTGCTCGAGCGCGCCACCCTCCGGACCGTACTCGACCGGTCCGCGTACAGTCCCGGCGACACCGCGCGCCTGGCGGTTCGGCTGGTCATCGACCCGGGATGGCACACGAACAGTTCCACACCTTCCTTCGAGAACCTGATCGCGACCCAGGTGGAGGTACACCCCCCTGATGGATGGGGGCAGTGGACCGTCCGCTATCCGCCGGGCTCGAAAAAGGCGTTTTCTTTCGTGCCGGTTCCGATCGACATCTACGAGGGCGCTTCGACGGTGCTCGCGTCTGCACCGGTCCCGGCGGATGCACCGCCCGGCGGCCACAACCTTGACGTGCTCGTGACCTACCAGGCCTGCGACGACCGTCAGTGTCTGGCCCCGGTAACCGTAACGGCCGGCGCGGATTTGGTTGTGGCCGCCGAAGGGGTGATCTCCGAGCCTGTCGAGCCGACATTTTTCGCCGAGGCCGAACGGGCCGTTGAGGCCGCGGTTGGGTTGTCGTTCAGCCTGGAGCAGGCCGACGGGGCCGGCGGCGACCTTCGCACGCTAGTGTCGTTCCTGGCGCTCGCCTTTTTGGGAGGCCTCATACTCAACTTCATGCCTTGCGTACTTCCTGTACTCTCTGTGAAGGCGTTCGGGCTGGCAAAGAGCGCCGCGGGCGGAAACAGGCGGCGCCTCTCGGTCGACGCCCTCGCCACGGTGGGCGGGATCGTGTTCTGCTTCCTGCTTCTGGCGGGTCTTGCCGTGGTCGCCCGTCAGGGAGGGGCGGCGGTGGGGTGGGGCATACAGTTCCAGGAGCCCGTCTTCGTGGGTGTGCTGTCGGTTGCGCTGCTTCTGTTCGCCCTCAACCTGTGGGGTCTGTTTGAGATCCGGCTGCCGCGGGCCATCGGGGCGGCGTCGATGGCCGTGGCGGGTGGCCCCGACTCCGATCCAACTCACCGGGCGACCCTCCGTGAGGCGGTGGGCACCGGTTTTCTGACTACCCTGATGGCGACTCCGTGCTCCGCTCCGTTCCTGGGCACTGCGCTGGGGTTCGCGCTCGCCCAGCCCGCCGCCGTGACAATGGGGATGTTCACTGCGATGGGGCTTGGCATGGGTGCCCCGTACCTGGCGATGGCGGCGGCGCCGGGGCTGGCCCTGCGTGTTCTGCCCAGGCCCGGGGCCTGGATGATCGGGTTTCGGAAGGTGATGGGATTTTTTGTTCTCGCCGCGCTGTTGTGGCTGTTGTACGTGCTGGACGGTTTGGTCGGACCGGCGCTCGCCGCCTGGTTTCAGGGGGCACTCCTCGCGGCGGCTCTTTTTGTGTGGGCTGCGGCAAACGGGGGGCGAATCTGGAAACGCGTTGCAGCCGGAGCTGCCGCGATTTCGGTGGCGGGAGGCTTGTGGGCCACGACTTGGAACATCACTCCGGCGACGCCCGACGCGCTCGGGGTTCCGCCCGGCGAACGGCTCATTGCGTGGGAGCCGTTCAACGAGCGCCGGGTTGCGGAGTTGCTGTCGGAAGGTCGCCCCGTGTTTGTGGATGTCACGGCGGACTGGTGCATTACGTGCAAGGTCAACGAGCGCCTGTTCCTGGAGACCGAAGAAGTCGCCGCGGCATTCGTGAACAACGGCGTGGTTGCGATGAAGGCCGACTGGACACGGCGCAGCGATGCCATCGCGCGGTATCTGGCGGGCTTTGGACGATACGGTATTCCCTTCCACGTGTTGTACCGCCCGGGCCGTCCGCCGCATGTCTTCCCCGAGTTTCTGTCTGGCGGGGCGATCATCAACGCCCTCGGCGACTGATCCGACTCCAGTCCCGCCGTGCCGCTTTGCTGCTGGCGGGCAGCCTCGCCGGCGGCGGACCGGCCGGTTGCGCCGACGAGGTGCAGGTTCTGCCCGCGGACGAGATCATCGCCTACGTCTCGATGCCGGGGAGGTTCCTGCGAATCTGGGTGACCAACGGTGACGGAACCGCCCGCCGGTCGCTTACGGCTGAAGGCGAGACGAGCCTTGAACCGAGTTGGTCGCCGTCTGGAGACAGGATCATCTTCACCAGTTGGTTGGACGGCGATCCGAACATCTACACGATGGCTGCCGACGGCTCTGACTGGCGTCAGCTCACCAGCGATCCGGGCAACGACCGGTCGGCCCGCTACTCCCCCGGCGGAGAGCGGATCGCGTTCGTTTCGGAGCGGACGGGCGACCCCGAAATCTGGGTGATGGCCGCCGACGGCTCGAGGCAAACCAACATCTCCCGGAGCCCCGGCAGCATGGACTACGACCCGGAGTGGTCGCCCGACGGGGAATTGATCATTTTCTCCTCGAACCGCGGACCGCCAGAGACCGGCACTCCGTTCGGCTTGTGGACCATGCGCCCGGACGGAAGCGATCTTCGCCGGCTGCCGGTTCGGAATGAGGCGCGCTGGCCGGCCTGGTCTCCCGACGGGGCCAGGATCGTCTATTCGGGACTATCAGCCGACGGCGACACCGAGATCTTTGTCGCGGGCGCCGACGGATCAGGGGCCGTTAACCTGTCCCGCAGCGCGGGCGTCGACGAAATGCCCCGCTGGTCGCCGGACGGCGACTGGATACTGTTTTCGACAACACGCTCGGGCGACTCCGAGGTTTACGCCATGCGGCCAAACGGCGAAGGGTTAATCAACATCACCCGGCGTTCAGGCTGGGACGCGATGGCGGCCTGGCGACCCCGTTAGTTCCGGCGTCGCCGGCGCGGGGGCCATTTCCGGCAGATCGCGCCGCCGGCCAAGACCCCCACCGGACCCAGCACCGCCACTAATCTGGAAAACCCCGTGGCGGCTCCCGACGACGCGCCAGCCTCGACCGCGGCCGCCTGTCCGACCAATCCCGCCACCGCCATGAACGCCACCACGGCCGCCAGCACCGCCGCGTGGACGAACCTCGCCCGGGGCGCGGCAGCGGCAGTTATCCAACCCCCCAGGGCCGAAGCCGCAACCCGCACAGCCACACCCGCCCGGGCGTAGTCGGCCGGCACCACCCCTTCCGGCACGTTCTCAGGCTCTCCGAGAAATGCCCGAACCGCCACCATCGACGCGACCGCCAGCACCGCAAACCCCAGCAAGATCGCCGCACCGCTGCGAAGAGGACCGGCGTCTTGCATCTGGGACCAGACATCGAAAGCTGTGTCGGAGACATCTCGCCGGCCTTCCGGCGCTGACGGCCGGGGGTCGGGAGCGGGCGGGGGCTGTGTCATTTTTCGCACCTGCGGGTTGCGCCCGGGTTGCGCCTGCAAGGCCGGCGAGCGGGCGCTGTCGTTATGCCGTTCCAAACTGATGGTAACCGGCCCGGCCCGCGGCGGCCATGTCTCCCAGGAGGATCCACTCCCCTGTCCACCCCCGACGGCCGCCGAACTCCCGGACGAGGTCTGGATCAACCGCGCACTCTCCGTCACGTCGGCCGTTGGAGCAGAGCCGGTCAACAGGGGAAGGGAGGACTCACTAGCAACTAAACTGAATCGGAACGTGTCTCAAAATCGTTGGCAGGCTCCGCGTTCGCTCGCGGAGCTTCGGGAGGAGATGTCGCTCACCGAGCCCGGGTGAAATGATTCACGTTAGTAGAGGAAACGATGGGAAACACTAGGATCCGTATTCTGCAGAACACCGTCCTCGCGGCGGGAATTGTAGTGGCCCTTGGCGCTCGAACCGGCGCACAGCCAGCTACGATCGAGGTGAGCGGGGAGGCGACCGGCAATGCGGTGGCCTTGTCCGTGGAGCGGCCAGACGGCGCGTTTGACATCGTGCTCCTGGTCGACGAGGAGCGACCGGGCAGTGTTCTGGACGGTCTTGTGGACCGAGGCTTCCTGCTGCAGGGCGCACGCGGGCCACGTAGCGATGTGGTTCTGGATCTGACGTACGCGCGCGTCAAATGGGATTCGCAGCGCGTGGGCGTCTGGCAGTCCGGGAGCGAACTCCTGGAATTCGCGGTGTCTCAGGAGTCGCGGGAGGACGATGCCCGCATCGTCGGATTCGGGTTGAGTCATTCGAGCGCCTGGGACGTGCGCATCCCGGTGGATGGAATGCTGGCACCGGAGTTCCTGGCGGGCCTGCGAACAGACATCGTGGCCGCCCTTGCGGTGTGCGAAGACTTCGATTGCCGGGCGGGTGGTGGACGTTCCACCACTTGCAGCTATACTTGCGGCGGGGAGACTTGCAGCCAATCGTGTGGGATCGGTTACGAACCATGTTGCGGGTGTGGCTCCGATGACAAACCGTGCTCTAGGTGTACGGCGGTATCGTGAGTGACTGGGACTAGTCCCATAAGGTTCTTCAAACCGATTCTGATGCCTTCTTGCTGTAGGTCGTTTGCGAGCTTGCTAGTCGCGAAGCTGTTGGCTCTGATGCTCTTGGTGTCACCGGCAGCCATCGTCGGCCAGGAACAACCAGGGGTCGCTTGGCAGGAGTGGCGATTGACGTCGCCGCGCCTTGAGTTTGGCCTTGGCGAGGAGCCGCTACACCGGGTTGTCGGTGCTGTGCTGCTGAACGATGGCTCTTTGGCCATTGCCGATGGCGGGAACTACCGGGTCGTGTTGGTATCTGGAGATGGCAATGTCATTCGTGTTCTGGGAAGAAGGGGCGGTGGCCCTGGCGAATTCGAGTTTCTAGCAAGGATCTTCCATGGAGGCGGCGACACGCTTGTCACTTACGACGGTGTGAGAGGGCGGGCCGCCATTTGGGCTCTTGAGAGCGGGGAAACGTTCGACTTCAGGCTACCGATTCTGGACGGGCAAGCCCCTGTCGTCGATGGGATCGTCAACGACTCTATTCTGCTCCTGAGAACCAGGGGGTTCGAGCGTTCCGGGCCGGACCGATTGTACGTCTCCGAGTCACGAATGCTGCTGTACTGGCCCCGCTCGGACTCGACCGTGACCATTGATCGGCGGCCCGGGGAGTACCACTATCTGGTTTCTGAGCAGTTTGGCGGAGGTCAATCCGGCCAGACAACGTACGCCCCACCATTCCTGAGCACCGCCCATTTTGCGGCTGGCGGGCAGCACTACGCAGTGGTTCCACTGGACAGCGCCGTGGTGGAGGTTGCCGAGGTTTTGACAAACCCGAACGTGCCGGCCTACCGCATTCCGTTGCCGATTCCTGCGTGGTTGTTATCCGTCGAGGTTGTAGAGCACACCAGGGACTCTCTTCTCGCCAGCAGCCGATCACCACCCTATGGTTCGGCTGAGGCCCGGGACAGGATTAGACGGGTTTTCAGTGACGACTTCCCGCTTCCCGGCCACGGGCCGGCAGTACGTCGCCTCTTGGCGATCGGTGACCATTTCTGGGTCGAGCCGCACCGTCAGGCGAGCGAAGAATTCACGCAGTGGTTCGTTGTCAACCCAGCTGCAGGCACGGTGGTCGCCGAGGTTAACGTACCTGCCACGGAGAGGGTCCTTTCGGGGAATGAGCATTCAGTCGTGCTTCTGGCGCGTACACCTGAAGACGTCGAATTCGTCAGGGTTCGTGGAATAGAGCGGCATGCACCCTCACCTGCCGGGGGTGTGCCCGATCATTGACTCTGGCTGCGCCGGGTTGAAGGGATCCAAACCGAGCTATTGCTACGTATTGGACCGCCAACTACAACAATCGTGAGCCCACCCCGATCGATGGCGTATGGACGGTCGAGGATGGGGGCGTCTCCCTCGAGCGCGTGTTCTTCGAATACAATCGCGCCTACATGGCCGTCTTCCGGTCTGCTGACGGGGATG
>JAGWBR010000021.1 GCA_021295785.1 Gemmatimonadota bacterium | reverse complement strand
TCGGAGGTCTCTCGTTCCTCCCCTTCGGAGCACGATAGTGTGAAGAAAACCAACGCCAACACGGTTTGCGCGCGCCGGATATGATTGGACGCAAGGAACCCTTGAGCCCCAGAAGACTTGTGAGGCGTTGGCGTGTCGGATGCCTTGCTCATTCGGGCGAGCAGTCTGCCATGCATCCCGCCGCAAACGCCATTGTCTCGTCCGTTGTCGGCCCCACGATGGTGTCCCAGGCATAGTTGGAGGTAACCTGGAAGGGGGAACAGAATCGTGGTGGCTCCCGGGGACCTGATTCCAGATTAGAATCAGGCAGCGAAAACCCCAAAATGGAGCCCACCACGATGGAGAGAAACTACGAGAGGAAGGGCCAGCCGAAAAGGCGGCCGAGGCGGCGGGCGAGCGAGAACGCGCTGGTCGGGAGTCTCGTCGGGGCCGAACCCTCCAAGGATCAGGTCACGGACCCAGGGCGCCGACCGGGACAACGCACACTCGGTCCGTCCGGCGGTACCCGTAGCCGCTGCCGGTGATCACTGCCAGCACCGCCGGTTCCCCGCACCGCTCGGTATCTACCCGCCCGGCGAACTTCAGGAGCGCGCGCGCGGCTTCCTCGATGCGCCCTTGCCCCAGTTTGATCTCAAAGGCCCCCCAGCGGCCCGGTCCGCCATCGACGATGGCGTCGACTTCAAGCCCCGTGTTGTCGCGGTAATGGTACACGCTGGCCCGATTCGCCTGCGCATAAACCCTCAGATCCCGCACTACCAGCGACTCAAAAAGAAACCCCAACCAGGAGAGGTCCTGCAGAAGGTGTTCGGGACCGGCTCCCAGGGCTGCCGCCGCCAGGGATGGATCGACAAAATGCCGCTTCGGGGCATTGCGGAGACGGGAGCGCGACCGGAGGTGGGGTGCCCAGACCGGCAGTTGCTCCACGACCATTAGCTGTTCGAGTGCGGCCAGATAGGCGCGGGCAGTCTCGGCGGTGAAGGCGAAATCGGCTCCCCGCGAATCACGGGCCAGAGTGGCCGCGGAGACCGTTGTCGCTGTGTTGCGTGCGAGGGACTGCATGAAGCGGGTAACCCGGCCCGGGTGGTGGGCGGTGCCGTCGACGCGTGCGATGTCGGTCCGGGCGATCTCGCCCGCGTAGCCCTGGTTGACGATGAGCGCGTCTTCGACTGACTGCCGCCCGAGGTGGTCCGGCCATCCTCCCACACACACAACCTCGGCAAGCACTTCAATAGGAAGTTCGCGCGTAACCCTGGCCGCAATCCGGCCTTGAAGCATGCGGCCGACCGACACATCGCCCGTTGAGTGGCCCGACTCTACAAGTGACATGGGGCGCAAGCGAAGCCGGTTAATGCGGCCCGCGCCCGTGTGGCGAGTCACATCGTCTCGCGGAATCGCGGATCCGGTCAGAATGAAGTGTCCGGGCCCCGGCCGGTCGTCCACGGCCCGCCGCACGTGGTTCCAGATTGCGGGATGGACCTGCCACTCATCAATCAACCGCGGAGGGTGTCCTTCCAACAACAGCCGCGGGTCCACGGCCATCGCGTTCGGCACCCCGGGATCGACATCCATCAGGATCTCGCTCGCGGCAACCTGTCGGGCGGTGGTTGTCTTGCCGCACATTCTCGGCCCCTCAATCACAACGGCCCCCGCTGCGGCCAGAAGGGATGCAAGTTCGCCGTCGGCAATGCGAGGGCGGTAGTCCGGTTCACGACCGGTGCCTGGACGGCTCATGACTGCCAAAATCGCGCCTTAACCGTGCAAATGCAACGCAATCATCCGTGCAATTGCAACACACTTGTCCGTGTAAACGCAAAATCAGGCCCAATAACCGACAAGTCCCGACATCCTGGGTCGGGTGGCGGCTGCGTTCCTGGACGCCGAGAAGAGCTACTGCAGGATCATGGGCTACCGGGATCTCTGGATGCTCAAGGCGCACTTGGCAACCTCGGCATTACCCCGGTTAATGGAAGTCATTTTCTTTCACGCCAGAGGTTGCAGATCTTCCCAAGCCGTGCGGTCTGCATCAATGCATGTCCTCTAAGGGCTGCCAGGGGTCCCATCCAGACATGTCCATGCAGCCCGAACCAAGAAGCTTTGAATGGAGGCGGGGTTCAAGAAGCTCTTCGTCCATCCGCCGGCGGGAGCGCCTTAACGATAAACATTCTGCCAGGCCCGTCAGCTGCTGAGACTGGGCCGGGCGCGTGCCTCTACGCGCGGGTGAGAGCCGAAGTGCGCGAGTGCGAGAACGGTGCCATGGCGGTCTTCCACGAGGGCCACGAGCTGGGCCTTGCCGGACAAGGCCGGGGCGTCGGTTTGGAAAACCGGACAATTCACGTGCTCCGAAAACCGGACATTCCATTTGCTCCCGGCAGAACGGGCGGCCGATCGCTTGACGGGTGCGCGCTGGCTTCCTACCTTCCGCGGCCGAACTGTTAAATGCGGCACCCAGCGGCTCAGGGATGTCTGACCGACGGGAGGGGCCGCGCAATCTCAAGCACTTGGTGCACAACGGGCACGGCAGTGCGTGGAGGGCCTCTTGATCGCGACCGTTCTTTTGTCTCTGTTCCAGAGTCTCGGCGAAGGTGAAGTACTGAACTTGGCTGAAATCTGGGAGGCCGGAGGTTTCATGATGTGGCCGCTGGCCACTGCGCTTGGTGTTGGCCTCCTGATCATTTTCTGGAAGCTGGTCGTCCTCTTCATGAAGGCATCCGCCAACAACAAGGCGCTTTCCGCGGTCGACGCCATGGTTGGGGGTGGCGAGTTGGACGGCGCGCTGGCAGTGTGCAACGAGTCCGACGCACCGGCCGCGCAGGTGCTGGAGGCCGGGCTCTCGCGCCACACCGAGGGGCCGGACAGGGCCACGCAGGCGATTGAGAATGCCGGAGCCATTCAGGTTGCCGGGCTTGAGCAGGGCCTCGTTTGGCTCGCCACGCTCTCCAACGTTGCCCCGCTGCTCGGCTTCCTGGGCACGGTGCTCGGGATGATCGCGGCCTTCCAGGCGATTGAGGTGGCCGGTGACGTTGAAGCCACCCTGGTTGCCGGAGGCATCAAGGAGGCCCTGGTAACCACCGCCTCCGGCCTGGCGATCGCCATTCCGATCAACATCTTCCACAACTTCTTCATCACGAAGATTGACGGGATGGTGATCAGCATGGAGGAAAGCGCTCAGAAGCTGATTGACGCTCTCCACCAGAAAGCGGCAGCCTAGCGCGTTTTCGGCCGCCTTCAGGGGCGGCTCGCAGGGTGTCGTAGCGCGAAAATCAACGTGGTGGCGGGTTACCTTGAGGCCGACGGTCGTTGAAGTCAGAGTGACTTCGCGGGCCGCCGGCCTTTCGCGCATGAAACCGCTGCACATTAGAGCGCCGGGCATCACAGCTCCTACGCATCACAGCTTCCAGGGGGAGACGACCATGAAGTCACTTAACCGGATGTTACCGTTTGCCGTGGCCATGGTAACGGCCGCCGTGGCGACTGTTACGGCGCAGGCCGCGCATGCTCAGGAACGGCTTACCGGATCAGTCACGGACGCTGCTTCGGGAGAGGCTCTGAGCGGTGTGCACGTCGATGTGCTCGACGCGGGGGGCGGCGAAGTCGGAAACGCCGTAACGGGACCGTCCGGTGCTTACGAACTCTCGGTCCCGGCCGGCACCTACACGGTCGTGTTTTCGGCGGTTGGGTGGGTAACGGTGACGGTGGAATCGCAAGAGGTCGCCGCCGGAGCCGAAGCCACCCGCGTGTCCGCGGAGATGAGTGAGCACCTGTACCAGCTGAATCCGCTCACGGTCTCGGCGTCCCGCGCGAGCGAGAAGGTGCTTGATGCGCCTGCCGCGGTGGAGGTGGTCACCAGCCAGGAGCTGGCCGAACGCCAGGCTGCAAGCCCCGCCGACCACCTCGATACCAAGTCCGGCGTTGATGTTGCGCGGGTCGGCATTCGCGACCGCTGGGCAGTGCTCCGGGGATTCAACAACGTGTTTTCCGGGGCGACGCTCGTGATGACCGACAATCGAATCGCCCGGGTGCCGTCACTTCGCGCGAACCTTTTTTCCCTGGTCCCCAGCTCGGATCTGGATCTGGAGCAGGTCGAAATCGTGCTGGGTCCCGCGTCGGCGCTTTACGGGCCTAACGCCGCCAACGGGGTCATCCACTACCTCACCAAATCGCCGATCGACAGCCCCGGGCTCAGTTTTTCGGCCGGCGGCGGGTTTCGGCAGCAGGGTGATGAAGCAGGCATCGGCGGCCTCCCGGTGACGGGCGAGACCGGCGAAGTGGTGCAGTTTGACGGGCGGGCGGCGTTCGCCCCCAGCGAGACCTTTGGGTTCAAGGTTTCCGGGCAGTACTTCGATGCGCTGGAATACGCGTTTGATGACGTGGTAGAGGCTGACACCCGCGCCGCCGGCCAAGCCTGCGTTGACTCCGGATTCGATGTTGCAAGTTGCCAGGCCTTCACCGCCGGCCTGGACCTGAGCAACCCGATGGACGTCCAGACTCTCCAGCAGGCGGCGCGGAACGCCGTCGCGGGGCGTTACGACCGGTCGGAAACGTGGAACATCGACGCCCGCGTTGATTGGCGTCCCTCGCCGGGTACCTCGGTTGTCCTGTCGGGCGGGCGCAGCATGCTGGGCCAGGGCACCGTCATGACGGGCCTGGGGAGCGCCGCCGCTCAGGACTGGGCGGTTGACTATTACCAGGGGCGTTTCTCCTCGGGAGAATTGTTTGCCCAGGTATTCCTGAACAGGAACTCGTCGACCACGACCCACCTGCTCCGTTCGGGGCTTCCGCTCACGGACAATTCCTCGCTGATGGCGGCCCAGGTTCAGCACAGCACGGATTTCGGCGCCGCGCACAGGGTCGTTTACGGGGTCGACTACTTGTTCACGAACCCGGACAGCGACGGCACCATCAATGGTCGGTTTGAGGACATTGACCAGACGCGCGAAGTCGGCGGGTACGCCCAGTGGGAGTGGACGCTGAACCCCTCGCTCGAACTGATCGGCGCCCTGCGGTACGACTACAACGACGGCTTCGAAAACCCGGTCTTTTCGCCCCGCGGAGCGCTGGTTTACAGTCCGGACCGCAACAGTTCCTTGAGATTGTCTTTCAACCGGTCGTACAGCACGCCCAGCACGAACAACCGGTTCCTGGACGTCTCGGGCGGCACGGTGCCGATCTCGGGGCCGTTCTACTACGATCTCCGGGCCACGGGTACCGGGTCCGACGGTTACCAGTACATGAGGGACGGCGACGGCCTGCCCATGTTACAGTCGCCGTTCAACGTGTTGATCGGGGGCACGCCCAGAAGTTATCTGCCCACCACGACCGAGAATATGTGGGCGATGGCGATGCAGCTCGCCGCCGCCGCGGCGCCCCCCGAGCTGGCACCCTTGCTGGCGCTCATTCCCACTCCTTCGGGTGACGTGGTTGGCTTGGTCGCGGCCCTGTTGGACGTGGAGACGGCCGGAAGCGGGACGCCCGGGGAGGGTTGTCTCGCGGGGGTCTTCTGCGAACGAGTGGACTTGAGCTCGCTGCAGGACGTGGATCCTCTCGACCAGACCATTTCCAACACGCTTGAAGTGGGATACAAGGGACTGATCGGGCGGTCCGCGTCCATCGGGGTCAGCGCCTGGTGGACCCAGTACGAGAACTGGATTTCACCGCTTCACGTTCTGTCCCCGGCGGTCTTCCTGGACCAGGCCAGCACGCAGGGTTACCTGCGCAGCGTGTTCGCCCAGTTTGTCGGAACTGCATTCGAGAGCATTGAGGTGGCCAACGCCACCGCGGACGGGTTGGCGAGCATTGCGGCGGGAATTCCCCTGGGGTCGGTAAATCCAACCAGCGTGGGCGGCACCAACACGGCCATGGCCCTGGGATACAGCAACGCCGGCGGTTTCACCGCAATGGGGGCCGAGATCAGCGGCGGGGTTTTGCTCAGCGATAATCTGGAGTTTTACAGCTCTGTTTCGTTCGTCGACAAGGACGAGTTTGAGATCGAGGACAGCGACCAGGTGGTATCCCTCAACGCACCCACGTTCAAGGCAGCCGCGGCGCTGACCTACCGTGCCGATTCGTTCAACGGCGGGCTGCGTTTCCGCACACAGAGCGACTTCCCGTTTGCCTCGGCTGCCTACGTGGGTGACATGGAAGCGATCACCACGCTCGACGCCAACGCGGGCTACAAGATTCCCGGCGCGGATGACATGCACCTGCAGATCGACGTGTCGAACCTGTTTGACTCGGCGTACCAGAGCTTCGCGGGTGCGCCGGTGGTGGGGCGGACCGTGCTGGCGCGAGTGCGCTGGGACATCGGCTCGTTCTGAGGGCGCGGTGGGGTTAGTTTGAAATTGGGCGAGCGGCCCGGGCACCAAGGGGGTGCCGGGCCGCTCGCCCTGGCTGCTCGCTTTGATTGGGGCGGCCGCGACCATAGCGGCATGGGGGGTGGGGAATGAGTAAAGTCAATTCGTCCGCGAGTGTCAGGCTGGTTGGGGTTTCCCTTGTCGCGGCCGCCGCCGTTTTTCCTTTCGCCGAGGTCTCGGCAACCCCGGGTGGTGCGCCCGGCCAGATGTTCCCCGCGGTCCCGAACCAGGGTCAGACCGCCTCTTCCCAAATACATGGTGAGGCATGGCCTCACGAGATCATCGACCAGGGCCGCCGCCTGCTGGACGAGGGCAGGCCGGTCACCGCGGCGGATCTGTTGGCGGGCGCGCTGGCCGAGGGCGCGGTCGCCGGCGACGAAGCCGTACTGCTTACCGCTCGGGCCTACGCGGAGCACCGGGCCTGGCCGGCCGTCATCGATCTTCTGGCGGACAGGGAACTCAGCTCGGCGGCCTCGGCGGTGCCGGCCGGCGTGCTGCTGGCCGAGGCGTTTGCGGGGACCGGCGACGCGCAGCGCGCGGCCGAGCACTACGGAAAATACCTCGCCGCAGCGGAAGCGGCGGGCGTCACACCCCCCGTTTCCGTGCGGATGGGACTTGTTCGGGCTTTGGTTGATGACGGCCGCTGGGCCGAGGGTGCCGCCCAGCTGGTCTTGGTCGGTGCCGAAAACCCGACCATAGCGGGGTGGACCGAGGTATCGCGCCTCAACGCCTTGATTCGCGCCGAAGACGAGGCCGCCTTCGCGCTGGCCGAATCGATTATCGCTGCGGGCGACGCGCCCGGGGCGTCAAGCCTGGAACGGGTCCGGGCGGATTCCGCACGGGAAGCCGCGGCCGGATTTGCGTTCGAACGTGACCGGCCGCGGCAGGGAGCCGACCTCCTGTCCGGCGCGCCCGACAGGGTAGTGGCGAGACTGGTCGCCGCGGGGTTGGGGCAACATCTGCTGTCCACCGAAGATACCGAAGGCGCGACGGCGGCCTACCGGCTGGCGGTCGGGTTTGGGAGGGATTTGCCGGAAACCGGCCCTGCACTGGCCGGGTTGGATCCCTCTTGGGAAACACTCCGCGAAATTGGCCTGGCGAACCAGCGCGCGGGCCGGCACGGTCCCGCCGAGCACTACTTGTCGCAGGTCCTTGAGCTGGCACCATATTCGGCCCGCCGCGAGGTGGCCGCCGAGCTGACGCAGTCGCAACTGGCCCGCGGGCGCTTGAACGCCGCGGCGGAGACGCTGAGCACCTGGATCAACTACGCTCCCGACCAGGCCACGGCGGAGTTATGGGTTCTGGCCGCACGGCTTCGCGGCGCCCGGGGCCAGACCGCCCGTCGGAACGAAGCTTACAGGCGGGCGGCCGCCCGCGCCGCGTACCTGCTTGCCGACATGGCGGACGATGCCGGGCGCACGGCCGAAGCAGCCGCGGGATACAAAGAGGTAGCCGACCGGTTTCGCGACCACGACAACGGAATGAGGTCGCTGGAGCGCGCGGCAATGCTTGCATTCGGCGCGGGCAACTACTCCGACGCCCGCGACCTTCTTGCGCAGTACACCGAGCGCTACCCTGACGAAGACTGGGCCGAGGGTGCCACTTACTGGCGGGGACGAGCCGAAGAAGCCCTGGGCAACGCCGACCGGGCGCAGGCCAACTACACCAGAACCCTTGAAATGAACCCGCGGGGTTTCTATGCGGCAGCCGCCGCGGGCCGCTTGGGCCGCGCGCGGTGGGACGAACTCTCCCGGCAACTCGATCCCGACCTGTCCGTACCAGCCTTGGACCGGAAGTACGCAGCAGCCATCGACCGCATGAACTTGCTGAAAGAAGGTGGATGGCCGCACCGCGCGCAGCAGGAATACGATGCCGTCCGTGACGCCGGCCCGGACCACGCCGCCCACACCATGGCGTTTGCCATGGCCCTGCATGAACGCGGATGGCATTACCAGGGGATTCTTCAGGCCTGGCGGTCGTACTCCGCGCAGCCGCGCTGGTCGCTGCAAATGCTGAAGGCCATCTACCCGCTGCCCCATGCCGAGGCCTACATCGACGAGGCCACCAAGCTGGGTCTGTCTCCCCATCATGTGGTCGGCGTGTCGCGCCGCGAGTCGATGTTCGACGCGGGAATCAGGTCGGCGGCGAATGCGTGGGGCCTGATGCAGCTCTTGCCGGAGACGGCGGCCGCGACTGCGCCACGGGCCGGACTGCCCGACTACAGCCGCGCCCAGCTTACGGTTCCCGAGGTCAACATCAAGCTGGGCGTGAGCTACCTCGCGGAGGTGCTGGACCGGTTCGACGGTGTGTTCTACGCAGGCCTCATTTCCTACAACGCGGGCCCCCACCGATACGAACGCTGGCGCAATTTCCCGGAGTTCGGAGACAACGAACTGCTCGTGGAACGGATTCCCTACAAGGAAACCCGCGAATACGTGCGAGCGGTCAGCAGCCTCGCGGACATCTATCAGTTCCTGTATCCCGAACTGAGGTAGTGCGGGCAACGCGACCGGGCCGGGGCGAAACGGCCCCGGTCGGCATCTCGGCATCGGGGGCGGCGACTGGTTGTGTTGCTTGACGCGTGCGCATTCCGTAACTAGGATTCCTGCGTTCAAGGCGGCGGGAACACAATGCGCCCTTTGGTGTGTTGATTTGGAACCGTCCGTCGGCTGTTCGATTTACAACTTGTAGTTTGCGTTTGCGCAGGAGGCAGGATGCCGGCAGGTAAAGTTAAGTGGTTCAACGACTCCAAGGGATACGGATTCATCGAGCAGCCGGACGGCGGCGAGGATGTCTTTGTCCATTATTCCTCGATTGAGATGGAAGGGTACAAGACCCTGGCCGAGGGAATGGAAGTCGAATACGAGTTCACGCAGGGCGAAAAAGGCTTGCATGCGACTCGGGTGACGCGGGGCGGCTAAGGCCCACCGCAGCCGATCCAAGAGTGCCCCCGTCACACAGTGGCGGGGCGCTCGAGCGCGCCGGCAGCCGTCGGCCCGCACCTTGAACAATTCAGCTTGCCCCCTTTCGATGCCCCTGGGCCATTGAGCCGTTGAGCGGGGGTCAGGGCACTCGCAGGCGGAGCCCCCGGCTCTTTCTGCTTGATGCTCATGCCCTGATGTACCAGGGCTACTACGCCATGATCAGGAGGCCTCTCCGCAACTCCGAGGGGCAGAACACCTCCGCGCCTTTCCACGTCGCACGGTTCCTCATGAACCTGATCCGCGACCACTCCCCCGCATATCTGGGCGCCGTGTTTGACGCCGGAACCAGCTTTCGCGAAGAGATCTTTTCGGAGTACAAGGCCACGCGCGAACAGATGCCCGACGATTTGTACGAATCGCTTGATTTGTGCAGATCGGTGTTCGATGTCTTCGGCGTTCCGGTGATTGAAGTGGATGGATGGGAAGCCGACGACGTGATCGGGACCTTGGCCGGACAGGCCAGTCGGGCCGAGATCCATACCGTGATCGTGTCTGGCGACAAGGATTTTCTGCAGCTCGTCAGCGAAGACACGACCCTCCTTAACCCCGGCCGCGGCGGGCCGGGGGGCGTGGATGCCGTGCTGGTCACCGCGGAAAACGCCGAAAAGCGGTTGGGCGTGCCTCCGTCACTGGTTACCGATTACCTGGCTCTGCTGGGAGACTCGGCCGACAACGTGCCGGGAGTGCCGGGGATCGGGAAGAAGACCGCGCCGCCGCTGCTCCGCGAGTTTGGCGGCCTTGAGGGCATCATCGAACGGGCAAGCGAGGTGACCCCTGCGCGGGTGTGCAAGGCAATCACCCAGAATGCCGACCAGGCCCGGCTCTCCAAGCAGTTGGTCACCATCAAGACCGACGCGCCCGTGAGCCTGGACCTGCCAGCCCTGAAAGCCGCGCCGCTCGACCGGCCAAGGGCGCTACGGGTGTTCCGGGAACTGGACGCGCAGGCACTGATCAAGGAACTCGAGCTGGCTCACGCGCATGTTGATAGGCCTGGGCTGCCGGACCTGCCGGTGAAAATCGTCGAGGGGCCTGCGGCGGTTGAAGACGCCGTGAAAGCGCTTCGGGCCCGGCTCACCGCGCCCAGTGGTTCAGCTCGCGACCCCGGGCAGGGGCCTGTTGGGGGGCCGGCGTCGAATCTGCCACCCATGCTGGCGATGGTGCTTGTGACCGACCCTCCCCCGAAGCAGAAGAGCGGCAATCGACGGGCCCCGGAGCGTTGGGCCCCCGCGGAATGGGATCCCGTGGGCGTGGCCCTGAGCGCTCCCGGTGCAGCGCCCTGGTACTTTCCGCTTCGCGGCGATGGTGGTGGATCGGGTTCCCTGTTCGCGGACGAGAGGCTCCTGTCCCTGGCGGTCCCGGAGATGGCCCCGCTCGGGGACCTGCTGGCCTCGCCGGTTCCCAAGCTGGGTTACGATCTGAAACACGCCCTGCAGGTACTGCAATCGCGCGGAATCGAACTGGGCGGGGTGGAGCCCGGGTTTGACGCGGCGCTCACGTCGTACTGTCTGGAGCCCGACCTGAGGGACCGGTCGCTGTCACGGTTGGCGGCAAACGAACTCAAAGCGGACATTCCCTCGCGAGACGACCTGGCCGGAGTCGGGCCGCGCCGGATGGCCCGCGATCTGCCCGTGGGCGATGTGGCGACCTGGGCCGGCCGGCACGCGGTGGCCCTGCACGCGGTGGCCGCGTCGCAGACACGAAAGCTCGACGAGCGCCCCGGCACCGGGGAGCTTCTGAGTGATCTGGAGATGCCCCTGGTCGGCGTGCTCGCCCGAATGGAACGCCGGGGTGTGGCCATCGACCGGGCCTTCTTCGCCACGCTGTCGGTGCGCATGCAACACGAACTTGCCGGCCTGGAGGCCGCCGTACGGCAGTTCGCGGGGGACCACGGATGGCCGGGGAAAGACGACGAACAGTTCAACCCGCGCTCGGTGCCGCACCTGCGGTGGCTGTTGTTCGAACACCTCGGGTTGCCTGTGGTCAAACGAACCAAGACGGGGCCGTCGACCGACGAGGCGGTGCTTGCACAACTGGCGGGGAAGGGGCACGAAGTCGCGCGGATCGTTCTCGAACACCGCGAACTGACCAAACTCGACCGGACCTACGTGCGGGTGCTGCCCCGGATAGCCGACGAAAACGGGCGGGTCCACACCCAGTTCAACCAGTTCGTTGCCGGAACGGGCCGGCTGTCTTCGTCGATGCCCAACCTGCAGAACATCCCCATTCGCAGCGCTCTGGGCCGCGAAATCCGCAAGGGATTCGTGTCGGCCCCGGGCACCGTGCTCCTGGCCGCCGACTACTCGCAAATCGAACTGCGAATACTGGCCCACCTCTCGGGAGACGAGGCGTTTGTCGAGGCGTTCCGCGCCGGACGCGACATCCACCGCGAGACCGCGGCCAGAATCTTTGAAGTGCCCCCCGCCGAGGTTACGGGCGACATGAGGGGCACGGCCAAGACCATCAATTTCGCCACTATTTATGGCCAGGGTCCGGTGGCGCTCGGCCGCCAGCTCGGTTGGTCCACGAAGAAGGCCCGCGAGTTCATTGACAGGTATTTCGAACGGTTCGCGGGTGTGGCCGGTTACCTGGAAAGCATGAAGCAACTTGCCCAGGAACAGGGTTTCGTGGAGACCATCTGGGGTCGTCGCCGCTATATTCCCGGGATCCGGTCGGTGAACAGGGGCGTACAGAGCCACGCCGAGAGAACGGCAGCGAACTCGCCCATCCAGGGTTCCGCGGCCGACATCATCAAGAAGGCGATGATCGACCTCGACGCCAGGCTCCGGGGTACCCGGTCGGCGATGCTGCTCCAGGTGCATGACGAACTACTTTTCGAGGTGGCGGAGGACGATGCAGCCGACGTGGGCGACCTGGTGAAGCAGAGCATGGAGGGTGCGGCCCGGTTGGCGGTGCCGCTTGAAGTAGACGGCGGCGCGGGGCGTACCTGGTACGACTGCAAATTCAAGGAAACGAGGGCGGGTTGAAGCGAGATTCGTACAGAATGGGACGGCGGGACTTCGTCGCAGCTTCCGCCCGTTTCGGGGGAGCGCTGGGGGCGGTCTCAACATTCGGCTGCTGGCCGCGGTCAAACGGCGCCGGCGACGACGTGGCGCCATGGGACACTCCGCTCGCGGTCGAGCCCGCTCAAGAATCTCTGCGCATTCTGATCCTCGGGGGCACCAGGTTCATAGGTCCCCACCAGGTTCGGTACGCGGTCGAGCGGGGCCACGGCGTATCCATCTTCACCAGGGGGATTACCCAGCCCGGTTTCTTCCACGACTATTTCGAGAACCATGTCGAACACCTGATCGGCGACCGGATCGACGACCTGTCGGCCCTGGAATCGGGCGAATGGGATGCCGTCATCGACAACTCCGCCAGCATCCCCGGCTGGGTACGGTCGTCGGCACGGCTACTGCGCCCGCGCGCCAGCCGCTACCTGTTTGTTTCGTCGATTTCGGCATACCGCGATTTCCAGCAGGTCGGTATCACCGAGGACTATCCGCTGGCGGAACTGGACGAGTCGTCATCGAACGAGGCCACGGCCGCCAACTACGGGGGGCGGAAAGCCGCCTGCGAGGCCGCCGCCATCGAATCTTTCGGAGACGAGGCCATTATCGTGCGGCCCGGTCTGATCGTCGGTCCCGGCGACAACACCGACCGCTGGACCTACTGGCCGGTCCGAATCGCCAGGGGAGGCGAGGTGGCGGCTCCCAACGCACCTGCCGACCCGGTGCAAAACGTGGACGCCCGTGACCTGTCCGAATGGATGGTCCGCATGGTCGAGACCCCCGGAAACGGCGGCGCCTTCAACGCAACCGGCCCCGAGGGGCATTTGAATTTCGGCGACATGCTGGGAGGCATTGCGGATGAGCTCGATTCGGATGCCAGATTCACCTGGCTGCCGCTGCAGTTCATGGAGGAGAACGGGATAAGGGCCTGGGGGCACATGACCAACTGGGTGCCCCCGGAGGGCGACTCGGTCGGGCTGCTGACCGTGTCCAACGCGGCCGCGGTGGCTGCCGGGCTCACGTTTCGCCCGCTCGCGCAGACGGCAAGGCACACGCTGGAGTGGTGGAACACGCTCCCGGAGGCCCGCCGGGCGGAACAGAGAGCCGGCCTGCCGGCGAATCTGGAGGAAGACGCCCTCAGGATCTGGAGGGAGTCGGGTCAGGCCGGTTAGTTAGTTCCTGGCTGTTTTCGGCCCCGGGGAGGGGTCTTAGAGCAGTTCGTCCAGCAGGAAGAGGTCGGTCAGGACCGTCCGGACGTGGGCGGACGCGTTCAGGTTGTCGATAATGTGAGATGAGATGGTCGGCCTCCGGAGCACCGCGCCGACCACCGCCTTCGCCCGCCCGGCGTCAGCAGCGATAATCGCAAGGAATTTCTCGTTCCCGCCACCGGCATCGACCCGCCCTACCCCTTCGGCCAGCGCGCCCAGAGCGCTCTGGGTCTGTTGCAGGTAGTCGCGTAGTTGCGAGCCGACCTTGGACGCGGCCTCGTTTTCGGCCCCCAGCGCCGCGTAAGAAAGCAAAAACTCGTAGCTCTTTTCGATCGTATCGATGCACTCGCGGACGCGGGCGGTTGTCAGCGGGGCCACTTGTCCGGATCGTAGTGTTGCAGGTACTCCTCGCGGGTGATCCAACCCTTGATCATCGAACGCGTCATGAACCGCTTTTCTGGCCGAATAGCGAAATAGACGTGGGCGATAACGAGGGTTACGAGCGCCACGCCGCAGAGCCCGTGCAGGACAAACACCAACCCCCACGCGTGGTCGCTGAGGAAGTACGGATCGGACCGCCAGAACCAGGTGTCGATCCGAAACATCATGAGAACCCCGGTCAGCGCGGCCCCCAGTGAAGTGACCGTTGCGGCCAAATGGAACGCACGCTGGTCCACGGGATATTTGGCAGTTCGACCTGTGGCGGGCCGACCCTTGAGAAGACCGCGGATTTCGGCCATCGCATCGGCGATTTCGGCACGCCCGATCCTTACCGCGTCGGGGTCCTGTCGGGCATAGGACCGCCACACGTGGTAGACGATCAACAAGATCAGCGCCACGCCGGCAATCCAGTGCAGGGTAACCCACGCGAACTGGATGCCGACGGCCGGCAGGAATGCGGTCACCAGCAGGGTGAGCATGGCCGCCGACATGAGCCAGTGGAAGGCCCGGGATCCCCTGTCGTGTCTCTCAACCCGGTCCCCGGCCCCGTCGCCTGGTGCACCGGCCCCGTCACCGGCGCCCCCGGCCGGTTTGCGGGCCACGGCCCCCGCGTGGATCGCGTGCCCCACGACGAACACAATTCCCGCGAAGAGGGCAGCCCAGAGCAGGTCCCAGGCAATCCCGACAAGAATCTCCTGGCCCCACGGATTGGAGGCTGTCCGGAGGAAATCCACCCTATTCGGCGGCCCCGGCCAGGGCCCCGCCCCTGACGGCACGTCGCACCAGGTTACGGGTCAACGGGAGCTTGAAGTCATTGTGGCGCAGGGGACGGAAGCCGCGTATCGCCAGCTCTCCGGCCACAAGGCCGGTGTCGTCGTCTGCCGTGCGGCCCGAAACGAATTCCTCGACGGCGCCAATCCTGACCGGCGTGGGCGCCACGCCGTTGACGACAATCCTGGCGCCCCGGATCAAACCGTCCGATTCGTCAAAGGCAGCGGCCACGCTTGCCAGAGCCCAGTCCCACGACTGGCGGTCTCGGACCTTTTCCCAGTATTGCCGGGTCCCGGCCCAGTTACCCGGGATGCGCACCGCCGTGAGCAACTCGCCCGGTTCCAGCACGGTCATTCGCTCGATGTCGATGTCGGGCCCCAGGAAAAAATCTGCCGCCGCGATCTCTCGCTCTTTGTCAGCGCTGTGAATCACCATCCACGCGTCCAGGGCCATGAGCGCGCCCGCGGTGTCGGACCCGTTCACCGCCACGCATCGATTCTGACCGATAACGGCGTGCTCCCGGTTCATTGACTTGGGGGTTCCCGCGTAGCAGATGTTGCCCCCCGCCCGGTAACACGGCCACCCTCCGCGGTAGTACCAGCACCGGGTGTCCTGGATGAGGTTCCCGCCCAGCGTTCCCTGATTGCGGATCTGGGGAGTTGCGACCTCGGCCGCCGACTGCGCCAAGACGGGGAACCGTCCCCGTATCAGCTTGCTGCGGGCCACCTCGGCCAGAGTAGTCATGGCGCCAATTTCCAGGCCGCCGTCCTCGCCCTCGCGGATTCCGGCGAGATCCGCCACGCCGGTCAGCTCCACGACGGTTTCGGGGCGTTTGATGCGGTCCTTGAACCAGTCCAGGCTGTCCAAACCACCGGCCAGTACCCAGGCGCCGTCGTGCTCGTCGAGCAACCGGAGGGCTTCGCCAATGTCCGTGGGCTGGAAGAGGTCGAAGGTTGGAATCATGTCGCGGATGATTGCCATCGGTCTCTCTTTCCCGGCCTAGCTGTGGATTTCGGTGAGTTGATGCGGTGGCGGCCTGCCCTCCAGTTCGGCCAACACCACGTCGGTGGTCAGCGGGATCCGGCACAGGCACCGGCCGCCCAGGGCGTCCGCCACCGCCGACGTCACGGCTGCCGAACCTGCCCCGACCGGGGGTTCGCCGATCCCCTTGGCCCCCACGGGCGTCTGCGGATCGGGCTCGCCCACGGCCACCCAGTCCATTGAAGAGGGGACGTCAAGGATCCCCGGTGGTCGCGCAGTGTAGAGGCGATGCGCGAAAGGTGCTCCCCAAGTGGGGTCGAACACCCATTTCTGGCTGCGGGCTTGCCCAAACCCCTGAACGGCGCCTCCGTGAATCTGTGCCGCGAGACTGCGCGGGTGAACGACCACACCGCAGTCGGCCGACCCCGTGTATTCGAGAATCTCCACGGCGCCGGTCTCTGTATCGACCTCCACGGTCGCGAACCCGATGACCCACGACCAGGTCTGGCCCTCGTGGGAGAAGTTGTCGCGGGCCACGCCCATCAGTCCATTGCCGGCCAGCGCCTCTGCCGACCGGCGGGTCACGTCGTTGATGTCGTCGGGGAGCACCTCGCCCGAGTACTCTCCGCCCATCGCGATGGCCCGCCGCGCGGCTTGGGCGAAGGTCATTGCACCGCCCGACCCGGAGATTCGCCCGCCCGCCACCGTATATGTATTCGCCGCGCCGCCGAGCGTGTCCGCCGCGACTTCCTGCAGCTTGCGCTTCATGTCGAGCCCGGCTGCGTGGTTCGCCCGGGTGTGCGCATGAGTGGTTTGGCTGCCCGCCTGAACCGAACTGTAGGGAAGGTGCTGGGCGCTGTCGCCCCACACCACGGCGCAGTCTTCCCAGTCCAGGCCCAGCACATCGGCCGCGGCCCGGCCGGTGTCGGCAAACGAGTGAGTGCCCAGGTTCCCGATTCCCTGGTGGATATGGAGTTTTCCGTCCGGCCGGAGCAGCAGGAGGCCGTCGAACCCGGACGATCCGCCCACGTACGGACTGACTCCGACCCCCACGCCCGTCACCTTAGTGCCCCGGCGCCGGCCGCTCAGCGCCTTCTTTTCCTCCCAGTCGAACTTCTCGGCGCCGATATCCAGCGCCTCGCGGGCGAACGTGCTCGTGGTGCGGTTCCGTGCCGGTCCGAAGGTGGAATCGTGCCCGGGCAGGTTCATGCGTCTGACCTCCACCCGGTCCAGACCTAGCTCGCGCGCCGCCTTGTCGATGAGGGGTTCGAGCATGGCCACGATCTGCGCGCCGCCCGGGGCCCGTTGCGCGGCACGGGGGGGAGTATTGGTATAGACCGTTATGCCACGGAAACGCATGGCATCGGGCTGGTACATCAGGTGGGTCACCAAACTGGCGGTGAAATAGTCGCCCGACCTTCCGTAGGGGCCGTGGTCCTGGACGATATAGAGGTCGATTCCGGTGATCTTCCCGTCGCCCCTGAATCCCATCCTGGTCCAGGCCTGGAAACCGGGGCGTCCGCGGCCGATGTAGTTCTCTTCGTACCGGTTGATTCGGAGCATGACCGGGCGGTTGATCTTCCGGGCCAGAAGCGCCGTGACCAGGTAGACGGGAGATCCCGTGATCTTGGACCCGAACCCGCCTCCGCAGTACTGGCCGACGAAAACCAGATTCTCCGGGTCCAGGTCAAGCTGCCCGGCCAGGGCACCGTGCGCCCTGCCGGTGCTCTGGGTGGAGCCGAACAAGTGGCACTTCCCGTTTTCCCAATAGGCCATCGAACTGCGTGGCTCCATCGGGTGGTGCGTCAACGACTGGTGAATCAGGGTGTCTTCGACAACGAAATCGGCCTCGCCCATGGCGGCGTCCAGATCGCCCATCTCCCATTCGTCGGTGGGCTCGCCCATGGGCAGGCGACCCTCGGCTTCGGCGGCCCGGAACACCTCCGCGGGCCATTTCATGGAAACGACCTCGCGCCCGTTCTCGCCGAACCGAATCGTGTTCCCGTCCAGCCGCGCGTCTGGCCCGCCCGCCCGGAGGCTGTCGAGCGGATCGACGGCGAAGGGCAGCGGTTCGATGTCGATTTCGATCGCCTCAATCGCGTCGGCCGCCGTTGTCTCGTCGACCGCGGCAACCGCGAGGATCGGTTCGCCCACATACTTGGGTTCGTCGGTCAGGGCCTGCTCGCCGGGGGCGTTGGCCCGGGGCACCTCGTCGGCCCTCAGAATACCCAGAACGCCGGGCATCGCCAGGGCCCGGCGCGCGTCAACCCGCCTCACGCGGCCGTGAGGCATGGGGCTGAGCAGGAGCTTGGCGAAAACCATGCCCTCGGCCCTGAAGTCCTCGGCAAATTTGGCCCGTCCAGTAACCTTGGCGACCAGATCCGGCGGTATGATATTCTGTCCGATAAGCGCCATGATTCGCTTCCTCTCCGCCTCTGCCTGTGCCGTTACGCCATCCGGCGAGCGTAGTCCACTGCCCGCATGGCTGAGTTGAGGATCTTGTCGTAGTCGCCGCAGCGGCAGAGGTTGCCCGAAAGAGCCTCGGCCGCCTCTTCGCGAGTGGGGGTCGGGTTCTCGTTGACCATGGCGACCATGCTCATGATGAACCCGGGGGCGCAGAAGGCGCATTGGAACCCGCCTTCTTCGACCACTGCCTGCTGGACGGGATGCAGTGTGCCGTCGGCCGATGCCAGACCCTCGATGGTGGTGATCTCGCGACCCCGAACCGTGTGCGTGAGCACCGAACACGAATAGTGGTTCACGCCGTCGATCAGCACCGTGCAGGCTCCGCACTCGGCGCGGTCGCACCCCAGCTTGGTGCCGGTCAGGCCCAGCTTGTAGCGCAGGGTCATCGCCAGCGTTTCCTGGGGAAGAACGTCCGTGGATCGCCGGGTGCCGTTAACGGTGAGCGTGGTGATGCGGGGCATCGTGGCCCTGACCGTGGCGCGCGCGGAGGCACCGCCGGCCCGAAACATGTATCCCGAGGCGGGCACCGCCGCGCCCGCCGCGATTACCCCCTTGATGAAGGTTCGCCGGGAACTGCCCCCCCGCGGACTCTCCATCGTTGCGTCTGCACGGTCAACGGTCGCTTCAGTCATCGCGGGTGTTACCCTCCCTTGAACAGTCCCAGGAACCGTCTTCCACGTCAGGAAGGTTGGTTCTCTTGCTTCCCCGATGCAAGCCGCGCGCCGGGTCGAAGACTAGAGAATGCCCCGAACGAACGGCGCCACGGACACCATCAACCGCCAGACTTCAAGATGTCCGCCCTCCAGCCCTTCAAACGGGCGGGCCGCTTCGATCCGCGCCAAGTCGTAGAAGAGCCCGAGCCCGACCCATCCCGAGGCCCGCGGTCCGCCGCTCTCGTCCACGCCGAAGCGCCCGGCCGCCGCCCGGGCCCCGGCCCCGGACTGCGCCGCGGTCCCGGATGCCACGCCCGCGTACAGGCGCACCCACGGCCAGGCGATGTCTTGCGACACCTCCGCGGCGATCAAAGCGAACCGGTCGCCGCCCCAATCGCGAAAGTTGTAACCAGGCAGGGTGCCGCGCCCGCCGAGCAGGTACAGGTGCTGGGGAGCCGTGACCCCGGTTGCTCCGACCGAGGCGGACAGGGTCCACCCCGGCCGCCCCCGGATTGGTTCCCGCACACCGCGCAGGCCCACCTCGCCTGCTGCCAGCACCTTGGGTGGGTCGGTCGCCGCCCCCTGGTCCGCGGAGTCGATCGAACTCGTCGGGATCCAGTAGCGGCCTCCGACCGTGGCACTCAGGTCCCACGAGGCCCCGGCGTAGCTTCCAAGGTCCCACCGGACGCCCGCAGCCAGGTCGGCCTGCGTTCCGCGATCTGCTTTCCGTACCGCCCTGGACATGCCGCCGCCCGGCCACCCCTCCCCCCAAACAAGCCGGGCGGGGCGGTGCCCGGCCACGGAACCAGATATGGTCACGACAGCCTGCGTGCCCGCGGGGCCGAAGGGCCGGGATGCGGTCAGGGTTGCACCGCTTGTGTAGTAGGGATCCTCGAAATCGTCGCCTCCGACCAGCAGGGACAGCGATTTGAGAAGCCCTGCCGTGGGTGACTCGCCGAACAGAGCCGGGCCGCCGCCCAACCGAACCGGGCGGCCAAGGTCTTGCGTGCGGTTCACGGCAGCCGACAAACTGACCTCCCACACCCCGACCAGACGGCCGAAATCGAGGGCCGCCTCCGGTCGGTCAAGGCCGGCGGCAAAACCCGGCAGCGCGGTCAACCGGGCGGCATCCGTGGGTCGCCATTCTACACCGGCACCCAGGAAAAACCCCTCGCCCCGGCGCGCCCGTATCCCGCTGGACACGGCGGGCAGCCACGGGCGGAATCGGTTCAACCCCGTCAGGTGGCGGCCGCGGAGAAGTCTGAGCGCGTCCGACCGGTACCAATTGAGTTCGGCTTCGGTCAGGGGCTGAATCGCGTCCATGGTCAGGTGCAGGGGCCGGGTCCAGTCGGCGTGAAGCTCCAGACGCGACGGGACCGCCGATACGATCGTATGCCCGGCCAGGGCCGGACCCGCCCTGTCGACCGACCCCACCTCGGCCGAGAGTACGCGAAAATTCACGTGGATCCGGGTCTTGACCGGGAACCCGAACCAGGCATGTCCCCTGATGATCTCTACCTGCTGCGACTCGGGAAGCCAGTGACCTCCCGCCCACACCGCCCCCCGCAGGTCAATGCTGATGCGTTCGAGGCTGGGGTCGCGGTAGGCCGTCTCGGTAAAGGAAAGCCGGATCCGGGCCAGGTCACCCGAATCGCGATCGACGAAGAGCGACCCCACCACGCCCGGCAAACCGGGCTGCTTTGGCCGCACCTCGATTTCGGCTAGTCGCTGTTCTCCCGCGGCAGTGCGAACGCTTAGCGAATCCGCTACCCGGTAGTCGTAGAGCCCCAGGAAACCGGCGTGGGCGGGGTGGGGGGCGCCGGGGACCTCGTCACCCTGGCCCAGTCGAATCGTACCCCGATAATTGTCGAGCAACAGGGCCAGATGATCGATGTGATAGGTGATTGTTTGCGGCAGCCGGCCCTCGGAGCGCCGGCCGACAATGATTTGCCGGGAAAAATCGGGGGGACGCCAGTCCACGTCCACGGCTACCTGATCGGCCCTGACCACCCGGGCCTCGCCCGCGAATTCGAGCGTGTAGTGGATCTGGCCCTCTGCCCGGATGGTGTACCGCACCCCGTCCTGGTTGGCACCGGCCCCGGCGGCTGCCCGGACGGATGCCCGCCGGGCCGCCGCCCGCTGCATCAAATCCAGGGCGTCCGGGGAGTTCCAACCGTCTCCAGGGCTGGGGTCTTGCGGGGGTCGCTGGCCAGAAACGGCGACTTGCGCGGAAGCTGCCGCGAGCGGAGATGTAAGCAACGCAACCAGCGCGGCCACCCGCGCGATCAGCATGGACATGCCGGCAATCTGGCACCCGGCCGGCGTTCACGGCATTTTGCCGGCGTGAATATCCGCAGTTTCATCGGCCCGGCCGGGTACCCGCGGGGCGGGAGCTCTACCCGGCAATGAGCCGAACGCCCACCCTCCGAGACCCGCTGTGGGGCAACATCCGCCTGGACGAGATCGCGGCCGAGGTCGTGGACGCCCGCCCCTTCCAGAAACTCCGGGGCGTCAAGCAGCTGGGGTTCACAAGTCTGGTGTATCCGGGTGCGGTCCATACCCGGTTCCTCCACGCCGTCGGCGTTTATCATCTGGTAACCCGCACCATCTCGGAGATGCGCATTGGTGGCCATCTCCAGATCCTGACCGACGACCAACGCGACCGCCTCCCCGAAATCAAGCTGGCCGCGCTGCTGCACGACATTGGCCACCGCGCGTTCTCGCATGCTCTGGAGGAATTGAGCCCGGGCCTGAACGTGCCCATGCACGAAGACCGCGGAGTGGCCCTGCTTGGGCGGGATCCGATCCGGTCAATCCTCGAACAACTGGGGCCGGGTGCCCCCGGGCGGATCGCCGACCTGATCCGCGGGCGCTCGGACCACCCGCTCCAGGGGCTTGTGTCCGGGTCGCTGGACCTGGACAAGATTGACTACCTCCGGCGCGATTCATTATTCTGCGGCGTGCCCTACGGGGCTGTCGATTTCGAAAGGCTGGTGGTCTCGTTAACGCTGGCCCGGCCGCCGGAGCGTGAACGCGCGGGTGGCCCGCCCGCCCCGGTCGAACTGGCTGTAGCCGAGAAGGGGATCGGGGCGCTGGAAACTGTTTTCTTCTCCAAATATCGCATGTTTCGGAATGTCTACTGGCACCATGCGGTGCGCGCCGCCACCGGCGTCTTCGTGCGCCTGCTGGAGGATGTACTGAGGGCGGGCCTGCTGGGCACCGACGAACTCGAAGAGGGAAACGATGAAGCCATCCTCTCGCTGATCAAACGCCGACTGTTCGAGGCGGGTGAAGGGTCTGACGCGGGAGAAACAGCCAACCTGCGCGTGGCCCGGCGAAACTGGACAGCCCTGGAACGCAGGGCACTCCCCAAGAGGGTACTGGAAGTGACCGCTGAAAAACTGCCGGAGACCATGCCAGGATGGCCGTCGTACCGGCCGGACCTGCTCAGGCGGCTCGAACGGCGGCTGGAGAGAGAATGGGGACGGGAACCAGATTCGCTCATGATGGACTATCCCGGATACCCGGACATGCTTGGGCTCAGACTGTTACTGGTCAGACGCCACGGGGCGGTGCGGAGGATTACGACTCTGGGTGAGCGGGGCCTCCTCGATCTGCCGCGATTGGGGCACGACCTCCATCGGTCCGCCCGCGTGTTTCGGGTGTTTTCATTTTCGAGTGGCGACCGCGAGGGCGGGAAAGAGGCGCTGGACCTGACGCTGACTATTCTCGAAGCCCCCGAAGAACAGGCCGAAGCCGCCCTGGCCGTCGAGCCGGTGAGAGCCGCGTAATGGCAGGTCTCCCCCTGGCCGCGGCGGCCGGTACCCCGTCGCCCGGTGCTGTCGAACAAGAGGGCCCCTCCGTTCCCCTGCTGGCGCTCGACACGCTCTGGTTTCAGGTCACCGGCACGATCTGCAATCTCCGCTGCAGCCACTGCTTCATCAGTTGCGCACCCGACAACCACGCATTCGGCTTTCTGTCGCTTCAGGAAGTCGAGGGCTGGCTGGAGGAATCCAGGGCTTACGGCGTCCGGGACTACTACTACACGGGCGGCGAGCCTTTCATGCATGCGGATTTGCCGGCCATGATCGAGAAAACGCTGGAACTCGGTCCCGTGTCGATCCTGACCAACGGCACGGTTCTGCCCGACCACCGGGTCGACCCGATAGCGCGGGCGGCCCGCGAGAGCCGATATTCGGTCGAGATGCGGGTATCCATCGACGGTCCTTCGCCGGAGATGAACGACCCCGTGCGGGGCGAGGGCACGTTCGACCGCGCCATGGCGGGCGTGCGCAAACTTCTCGACTACGGATTCCTGCCGATCATCACGGCCGCGCAGGTCTGGCCGCCCGAACGGGACGAGGAAGTGCGGCGGGAGTTCATGACACGCTTGCGGGGCGTCGGCTACGACCGGCCCCGGCTGAAGATTCTGCCGCGACTCAAGATCGGGCGCGAACAGTTCCGGGACCGCGGGTACGGGCCGGGCGAGCGCGTGACACTGGAAATGATGGAGGATTATGACGAAGCGCAGCTCCTTTGCTCTTCCAGTCGGATCGTCACCAGCGAGGGGATTTTCGTCTGCCCGATTCTGATCGAACGGCCGGCCGCGAGAATGGGATATACGCTCAAGGAGGCCAGCCGAAAATTCGATATCTCGCACAAGGCCTGCTATACCTGCTGGCTGCACGGTGCAATTTGCTCCAACTACGGAGCCGCGGGCCGCGATGCCGTCTGAACCCGACGTCCGGGGGCCGCTAGCGGTCTTCGGGGGGGTCTACAGCAACCATCTGGCACTGGAGGCCGCGGTGGCGGACGCCCGGCGCCGCGAGGCGCGGGAGCTTTACTGCCTCGGCGACCTCGGCGGTTTCGGGCCCAATCCAGACAAGATCTTTCCGTTGCTGCTCGACGCCGGCGTCGAAGTGGTCAGGGGGAACTACGACGACTCCATAGCCCGCGCACTTGGCGACTGCCAGTGCGGTTACACCGACCCCCGCGACAACGCGTTCGCCAGGATTTCTTACGATTATTCCCTGACCCGGACCAGCCCGCGCTGGCGTGCCTGGATGAACGAACTTCCGTCCAAGATACGGGTCCGGGCGGGCGGCCATCGGGTGCTCATGTGTCACGGCAGCCCGCGCCGCACCAACGAGTTTCTCTGGGATTCGACCTCCTCCACCCAGTTTCTGGACCGATTGGCACGGGCCCAGGACGCCGATGTAGTGATGGTCACCCACACCGGACTGCCGTGGGTGAGGGAACTGCCGGGCGGTGGGTTGTTTGTGAACGTGGGCGTGCTCGGTCGCCCGGCCAACGATGGCGGCACCGCGGTACGGTATGCCCTGTTGACGGTGGATGAAGGGTCGCCGGCCGTGGAGGTCGTCTCGCTGACCTACGATCACGAACAACTGGCGCACGAGATGCGGGCCGAGAGGCTGCCGGAGGAGTTCGTGGAGACCATTCTGACTGGCTGGTGGACCACCTGCCTTGAAATCCTCCCGGCGAAGGAGCGTGCGCGTGGCCGCTTCTGACCCGACCACGTCGAAGCAGGGCATCACCGCCTTTTTCACGCATGCGGCCTGCGGTCGCCACGACACGGGTTGGGGCAATCCCGAACACCAGGGCCGCCTGAGGGCGGTCATGAGTGCCCTCGAACGGGCGCTGCCCGGCCTCCACCAGAAAGTGATTTCCCAAACCCCCGACCCCGTGCCCCCGGACGTCCTGACAGCGTGCCACGGCAAGCGGCTCATACAGGACGTGCGGTCAAGCTGTGACCAGGCCACCGACACCGGGCGGATTGTAAGCCTGAACCCCGACACGGCCGTGTCGCCGGCCAGTTGGGAAGCAGCACTCGCCGCGGTTGCCTGTACGCGGGGCGCGGTCCAGGCAGTGGTAACCGGACCGGCCACCAATGCCTTCTGCGCGGTCCGCCCTCCGGGCCACCACGCCACCCCCGACGAGGCAATGGGGTTTTGTCTGTTCAACAACGTGGCCCTCGCCGCTCGGCACGCGCTCTCCATGCCCGGAATCGACAGAGTTCTGATCGCCGACTGGGACGTGCATCACGGTAACGGCACCCAGGACATCTTCTATCATGACGGGTCCGTTTTCTTTTTTTCGATGCACCAGCATCCGCATTACCCCGGTACCGGCATGGCGAGCGAGATCGGCGCGGGCGACGGCGAGGGCCTGACGCTCAACATCCCGCTGCCCCCGCACCTTCCCGCAAGCAGATACGTGTCCGAATTCCTGGGCGGGATGGACGAGGCGATTTCCAGGCTGGCCCCCGACATCATTCTGCTGTCGGCCGGTTTCGATGCGGCGATCGGAGATCCACTGGGCGGATTCACCCTCGAGACCGATGACTTCGCGTACCTGACACGCGAGGTTGCCGCCCGTGCCGGCAAGGCATGCCGTGGACGCTTGGTGTCGGTCTTGGAAGGCGGTTACAATCCCCCGGAGCTCGGGCGCAACGTGGCGGCCCATGTCACGGCGCTCGCAGAGGCCGCCTGACATTGCTGGGGGCGCGCCAACCCACGGCCCCAACTCCACGAACTTCCCAAGGAGACTGACCTTGCCGAACATTGACCCGGCGGTGTTGTCGCGCGCGCAGGCCCAGCTCGGCCGGCTCGGCATGGACGGATGGCTGCTTTATGACTTCCACGGCCGCAACTCCATTTCCGGAGCCCTGTTGGGGCTTCCTGAAGGCCAAAAACGGCGCTATTTCGTTCTGCTGACGCCCGACCGCCCTCCCGTGGCGCTGGTCCAGAAGATCGAAGTGTCAGGGTGGGATGGATGGCCCTGGGAGCTCCGCAGCTATGTCAGCGCCGACGACCTTGAGGCCGGACTGAGGGCATTGGTCGGGGGCATGAAATCGGTGGCCATGGAAATCAGCCCTCTCGACAACATTCCCTATGTAGACAACGTCCCGGTGGGAGTTGCGCAGCTGGTCGAGTCGGTCGGCCCGGAGGTGGTGAGTTCAGTCGACCTGATTTCGCTCACCGCGGCCCAGTGGACCGACAAGGGCTTGGAGGCTCATGTTGCGACAGCCGAACTGCTGGCCGGGGTGGCGCGGGCCGCGTTCGAAATGGCGGCCGCGGCTTCAGGCCTCTCGCCGGTCCCGGACGGTGCTACATCGCCGCCGTACTTCGGCAGGGACGGCAGCGCCGAGGGGGCCCTGCGGTCCGCGGGCGTATTGGCGTCGGGGGCGGCGCCGGTTACCGAGTACGACATCGCCCGGTGGATCGTCCAAACCCTGGAAAAAGAGGGAGACCTGTGCGGTGTGGGGACCATCGTCGCCGTCGGCCCGAACGCCGCCAAACCCCACTATGAACCACAGAAAGGCACGTCCAGCCACGTTCAGGCTGGGCAAGTGTTCATGGTTGACCTCTGGGGGAAGAACGCGGACGAACCCGAGGCCGTCTACGCGGACCAGACATGGATGGGGTTTCTGGGTGCCGAGCCGCCGGCCGATGTCGCCACTGCCTGGACGACTCTGGTTGCCTCCAGAGACGCCTGCGTCAACCGAATCCGCACTTCGTCCGAACCCACCGGTGCGGCGGCGGACGCTGAAGCCCGGCGGGTGCTCATCGAAGGAGGGTACGGAGCGGCAATTTTCCATCGAACGGGCCACGGAATCGACAGAGAGCTGCACGGCGTCGGCCCAACGCTCGACAGCATCGAGACCACCGACGATCGGCGTCTGGTTCCGGGCGTCGGTTTTTCGGTGGAACCGGGCATTTATCTGGAAGGGAGATTCGGCCTTCGGACCGAGATCGACGTGCACATGACCGAAGACGGCCCCCGGGTGACCCCTGCGCGAATCCAGTACGGGCTCTGGACCGCGGTCCCCGCGGAGCGCGGAGGGACGACCGAATGAAGGTCACCTGGGAACGCCTGACCGCCCGCACCAGACACCCGTTCGGGATCAGCCGCGGTGTGCGCGCTTCGGCCACCGTGGTGTGGGTGCGCCTTGAACACGAGGGGGTTGAGGGCTGGGGAGAGGCGGACCCGTCCACTTACTACGGAGAAACCCCGGCCTCGGTCGAAGCGGCCCTGGAGTACCTGGCCCCAGCACTCGACAAGGCACAGGACCCGTTCGCGCTTGAACCGCTGGAAGCCGAGCTCCGTTCGATGCTGGGTCGGAACGGGTCGGCGTTCTCCGCGGTCTCTTCCGCCCTGCACGACTGGGTCGGAAAAAGGGTCGGCCTGCCGCTGTGGAAGATGTGGGGGCTCGATCCGAACGCCGCGCCGGCGAGCTCATTCACAATAGGGATCGATGAACCCCGGGTGATGGCCGAAAAGGTGCGCGAGGCCTCCGGTTACTCGATCCTCAAGGTCAAGCTGGGAAGCGATGATGACGAGGCTCGCCTCCGGGCGGTCCGGGATGCCGCGCCCGACAAGGTTCTCCGAATTGACGCCAACGCAGGCTGGACTCCGCGCCAGGCCGTGGACGGCATCGCCATGTGCGCGGATTACGGCGTCGAGTTCGTGGAACAGCCCCTGCCGCCGCACCGAGACAAAGAGCTGGCGTTCGTCCGGGCCCGGGCCGCGCTGCCCCTGATCGTGGATGAGTCGTGCATGGTCGCCACCGACATTCCGCGCCTGAGCGGTCTCGTTGACGGAATCAACATCAAGCTTGCCAAATGCGGAGGCCCGCGCGAAGCCGTCCGAATGGTGCATGCGGCGCGGGCGTGTGGGCTCTCGGTAATGCTGGGCTGCATGCTTGAGACGACCCTGGGAATCGCGGCGGCCGCCCAACTCGCCCCGCTGGTGGATTATGCCGACCTGGACGGCGCGGAACTTCTGGCGGACGATCCGTTCACCGGCCCTCACCTGGCCGAGAACGGACGAATCGCCCTGCCCGAGGCCCCGGGTCTGGGGGTAAGCCGCCGCTGATCTCCGGGCGGCCGGTGTAGAAGTACCACGTTGCTACGCCTTGGGCCACGCGCGTTCCCGAATGCGGCATCAGGTGTGCCGTGCCGGTTCCCGTGGCCGAGCATCCGGAGGCGTCCGGTTTCGTTCCGCTCCCACCGCAACTTCCATCATCTTCACGTCGTAAGGTCCGTACTCGCGTGCTCATGATTGTCGCTGGTCAGAGACTATGGCCCCCTACATGCTTCAGATTGCCCGTTTCGGCGCACATGTACGAGTCGCCTGCCTTTCCGGCGTTGCCGGATGTCTTCTGGTGGTCGGGATCGAGAGCGGAACCTTCCTTCAGCATGTGCTCCAGATTGCTCCCATCGGAATCGTGTTGGCGTTCGCGATCCGCCGAGAGGCTTGGACGGCGCCCGCGGCCGTCGGCCTATTCGGTTGCTGGGCCTTCTTCATGGGGCTGATCTGGGTGTACCTCGCTGGAGTAAGGACTTTCTTTACGGGCACCTACACGCTGCTGGAAATCGCGTCGACCATCCTCATCAGCGGGTTCTGTATCGGTGGCATAATTGCTTCAAGGACCGCGGAGCAGACCATGGGACGCGGGCGACGGATACTCATATCGATTGGGTTCGTGGCGCTGCAACTGGCGGTCATGTGGCTTAGTCTGTTCGGCCTGGACTGGACGAAGTGACACGCGACGCTCGGGCTGGCGCCTCGATCGAGACATTGGCTGCAAACAAGGGGGACGAACGGAATGGCCAGGACAGGTGCTGGGATCGGAGTGGACGGTTTGGTAGCGTTCGTGCTGGGACTTGGCGCCAACTTCTGGGCAATAACCGGAACGGGCGCCGCCCAGGAAGCGGGTGGTCAGTTCCGCGACTGCGAAGTGTGTCCCGAGATGGTGGTGGTTCCGGGCGGCAGCTTCACCATGGGCTCACCGAGCACGGAGGTTGGACGATACGACGACGAAGAACCGCAGCACCGAGTCACCATCGACTACGAGTTCGCGGTAGGGGTATACGAAATCACGTTCGACGAGTGGGATGCATGCGCGTTGATGGGTGGATGTCGAAACCACTCACCGCGAGATTCCGAATGGGGCTGTGGGGGGTGTCCGGTGATCAGCGTGAGCTGGGAGGATGCTCAGGTATACGTGGAATGGCTCTCCCGCACGACGGGAGAACATTACCGGCTCTTGACGGAAGCGGAATGGGAGTACGTGGCGCGCGCGGGGACTCAGACCGCGTGGTACTGGGGGGAAGCTGAGCCCGGGCAGTGTCGATACGCGAATGCAGGCGATACTTCTGCGCCGTGCTCGGACGGCTACCAGAATACCGCTCCGGCGGGCTCCTTCGAACCCAACGCTTTCGGCCTATATGACGCCTTGGGAAATGTGTGGGAATGGACGGCGGATTGCTGGAACGAAAGCTATTCGGATGCCCCGAACGATGGGAGCGCCCGGCAAACCGGGAATTGTTCCGTTCGTACGGCGCGCGGCGGGTCCTGGCTCACCGCCCCGAGCACCCTCCGTTCGGCACAACGCGGCAGGACCCATGCCGGCAACCGGCATACGGACCTCGGCTTCCGTGTCGCCCGAACGATCAACTGACTGTGTGTACAAGTATGGTATTCGCCCGGCCTCGCCGGGGTCAGCGCGAAGAACTTCTCGGGGTTTTCGTACAGGGGACGCCGACCGGCCCGGCTGAAGCCCCGTGGTCGGCGGCGAACTGTGACAAAGACTGTTCCCCGGTGCGCCGCTCGGACTCGAGCGTTACGACTTGGTGCCGCGGCGGGAGCGGTTGGAATCAGTTGGATCGAGGGTACCGCTGTTGCACGTGACGGTAGTTGACGGCCGACTCCGGATCCGCGTGCAATGCGGCACGGTAGAGGTCGAGGTCCACGGTGACGAGGGGCGTGTCCCGTGACACGAGACCCAGCAGCCCCGCATCGGTCAGGCCGAGCCGGAGGAAGGACGGGTGCCCGGCCGCGTCGGCGCTGGCCACAACGACCTCGTGGCTCTCGCCGATCAGTCTGCGGAGGGTGGTCAGCAGGCCGGATCTCTCCGGTTCCCGGTGCTGTCCCAGTAGATTTGATGCCTCCGTAAGCGTGTTGGGCGTAACCAAGACACGCTCGAATTTGCTTACCACCTCCTGTACTCGCTCGAAGTCTTCGGTGCCGAACGTCCGCAACCGCTTGTGTTTCGCGATGATCTCCGGATCCAGCGCCCCGGCGACGAGGAGCACCAGGAGGTTAGCGTCCACGAAGACGCCACTCGGTTGATCTTCGTCAGGCCGGGATGGAGACATCGCGGTGCTTCATGGAGACAAACGTCCCGTCGTCGCGAATGCAGACCTTCTTGTAGGTCCGCGCGGCAAACTCCGGGCGAAGGACGCTGGGCCATAGGTCGGACGACTCGGCCTGCCAAGGGTGCTGGAAGCCGATCGTCACTTCCCACGTGTCATCCTCGACACTGAACTCCAGCTCCTCCAGTCGAACACGGGCAATCTTCTCGTCCTTGAAAAGGTCCAGGATGTGGTCCTTTGCCGCCTGAACGGCCTCACTGGCTACCATCTGCAAACTCCTTGCGGTGCTACACCGCGGTCTCGGACGATCAATCTCGGTCGGTCGCCAAGCAATCTACCGGATGCACGCAAAGCCTCTCAAGTCGGCTGATTCCAGAGCATAACCTCACGGACCCGGCCAGAGGGCCTGCCTCTCCCGAGATGATTCCGGAGCTTCTCCAGCGTGGGCCGTTTTTCGGACCCCGGCGCAGCCATCTCCAGCACGGCCTGCGCGACGCTCGCAAAACGCCTTGCTCTTTCGTGGCCCTCGCGCGCCCAGGAACTCATTGACCCGGGCCAGGTCTCCCGTCCTCCAAAAAAGCATGGCCGCATGGAGGCTGTCGATGAACGGGGTTGCTCTTCCACCAGATCGAGACGATCTGATCTTGCTCTGGCTCCATCGCTTCAGCCGGGCCTCGCTATCCGAACTCCCACGTGCATCGTCGCCGTCGCCCTGCGACAGAAACCGTCCCACGGCGAAGCCGACCACCATGCGCGGGCCACTCGCCAGAAGGCCGCCGAGCAGCATTTGCCCTTCGCCGACACCGCTTGCCGGTAATTGTCCCCTCGCATTTCGCCGAGCACGTTGGTCTCCCAACCGGGTCGGGTGGAGACGCTTCCGGCAGACGAACCAGATGGATGACGCGCGGCCGGATCGCTTGCGGTCTAAATCCCGGCAGGAAGTTGTCTAAAATCTTACAGAACTATCCACGAATACCGTAACCTGATATATGACAACGTGTTACGAAACACGTCCTCGGTCTCCGTATCACTTCCGATATGCAAAAATGAGCCGGATGTCATCGGATCGAATGGGACGGCGGCGGACGAAGTTGCGGGTGCGGAACGGAGTGAGGCCAGCGCCTAACCGGACGATCTCCTGCCTCCGATGAGCGGTTTTTCGGCCCCACCCCATCCGCCGACCCCGCCTCCGTTGTGAAGCGTGCGGCCAGTACAGACGACCAACCTCGCGGGCGACCTCGTCCCACCGCACCGTCGCCGCGCCCTCGGACGGCGCTGTCGTTCGTCTCCGGCTCGGCTCGGCGGGTATCCGCAGGGCTGGCTCTGCCACGCTAAGGTGGGAGAGCCAGCCCACCCTTTGGGGCCACGCTTCGCATGTCCCCGGCAGGGCTGACGGAGGGGCTCCGCCCCCTCGACCCCCGGAAAGTCCGCGCGCCGGTTCGGCGGAAGCGGCGATGGTGCAGTGACCGCCCCGAATGGACGGACCAGCGCAGCATCTGGGCCGCCGCGCAAGCCGTCGTCAATCCGTCGGCGGCTCCGGGTAGTTCTCTTGTCGGGCCGACCGCCGCAGCCGCTTCACCACCACCGTCTCCACATCCATTTCGT
>JAGWBR010000007.1:65148-165666 GCA_021295785.1 Gemmatimonadota bacterium | reverse complement strand
CGCTGAGATCCTTGTGTACCCCCAATTTATCTCATTCAACAAACGCCCGCGGAACGGAACTTTATCCACGGCCTGCTAGAACTGGACTTCCGGATCCGTGCCAAGGATCCGATATCGATGGATTGCCTCACGATCGAGCGCGTCGCGCACAACACCCATAACCCAGTCTGACCCCCACTGCTTGACATCAAAGCCCGATGGGAGTTCGATCGTGGTGACGATCCCGTTCGGGTCCACAGTGATCCACGCCCGCGGAAAGGCCTCGCCCAGCTTGAACTCGCCGACGGAAACACCGCCGTCCATCATGCCCAGGATCATGCCCAGGCTCGGCGTCGTCGTATGCCGCGTGATCTCACGCTGGTCCTGCTTCAGATCCTCCAGCGTGGGATCCTGAACAGCGTATCGATATCTTTCGGCGAGGAATTCCTCAAGCAGCTGGTCAGTGACCGCTGCAGGACTTGCCGAAGACCGGACAACCATGCTCAGCTCGCCTTCAGCCGAGAATCGCCGCAACTCCCATTGATCGTTGTCGGCGATCCACACGCCGTCGGGTGTGGGCGCGATGTGGAGGCGCCTACCGAACGGAGGCTGGGTTACTTGAAGGAGCCCATCCCCTTCGAAAAGGACAAGCTCCTCGCCGGGCCACGTTCCCAGAAGGTGGACGCCGACCCCCGCCGGAGGAATCGTCAGAACCTCGACCGACGGGCGTACAGTACCCTTCACCGGCGCGGGCTGCGCGAAGGAAGCTGCGACCACCCAGCCGTCCGCGAGCAGACCCATGGGTCTCGGTGGAATGGGGCGCGACGCTTGGTCTACGGCGGACGTACCGGCCCGCCGCATCGAAGACGGTGACGCGCCGCAAGCCACGGTCTCCCGCCGCCAGGGAGTCGGGGGGCAGGGAGGCCAGCCATTCGAGATACCGGAATTCCCCTGGGCCGTCCCCCCTCCCACCCCATGTGTCGATGTGCTGCCCGGCACCGTCGAACACGAGGATCTCGTTTCCGCTTCCGTTGACTACTGCGAAGCGGCCGCCTGACAGCAACTCCACGTCCCGGACATCGGAGAACACGGAGGCGCTGTTGTCCTCACCACTCCGAATAACTAGGTCGGGTTCGGCAGCCAGGACGCGATGTTCCACCACGTCCAGCGGCACGGGCCCGAGGTCGATGACCCGCACGCCGGCGCTGTCGACGACACTGACGGTCGGGAGCGATTGGGGCGGTTCGCAACCCGTAGCGACCAGCGCAAGAGGGATGGCCAGCCCGAAAACGAACCTGCTGTTCACAGTTCGGTGTCTCCTTCAGGCCGCTGGCGCTCCATCCTCCGCACGGCAGCACTGTGGACACCTAGTTCGTCGGTGTGCCGCAGCAGAACCAAATCGCCACTGGCATCGAACAACAGCCAGTCGGTCGGCATCTCCACCGCGAAGAGCCGGTCTATTCCCCGCCATACGGTCCACCTTTGCACTTCATCTCCCGGCAACCGATACGATCGCACCCACAGGCGTTCGTCGCTGTCTACCAGGATTCGATCGATCGGCGGCACGACCTCATTGGGAACATATTCCCGCTCCGCAGCGGGAAAGCCCAGGCGCACTCGCAGACTCCCTTCGTCCCTGCTTCGGGCGGCAGCCAACGCTTCCTCGACCAGCGCGTCAGTTACGCGCGTGCCCTCTCCCGGCATTTCCAGGGAGAACAGCCGCTCGCCGCCGCGGCCATGGACACTGATCGAGTCTGTCTCGGTGTCTGCCACGATGAGCTGGTCATCAGCGATCACGGCATAGGTTCGGTACCCGAAAAGCACGCTTGAACTTTGGTCAGCCGGAACATTTACGATTGTTCTCAGCCCGCCCTCCCAATCGGCTTCCATGATCCCGATTAACGGCCGGGCTTTCGAGCCTGACTGTGGGAACTCCGAGAACACCATAGCCCCATCGCTGAACATTCCCGCCGGCGAAAAATAGGGTCCCGGACCCCGACGCCATGCTGCTGCATTTTCCCGCGATGCGGCCGGCAGCGTTCTGACGTCCACCAGCTCTCCGATGGAAGAAAACACCGTCAGCCGCATGCTTAGCGCATCCCAGATGCCAAGGTCGCCCCCACTGTTGTACCAGCGTAGGGCGGGGCCTGTTGCCCGAAACTCCCCCGGGCCATCCCCGCCGCCACCGGCTGTACGCAGCAGCTCGCCTGTGGCCAAGTCGATGAACAGCAGCGTCGTTTCGTCCAGCAGCGCGATCCGTCCATCAGCGAAGAAAATACCCCGGCCAAGATTGCCGATTACCGACACTGCCGGATCAGGGTGTTCGCGGGAATCAAACACCGGATCGGGATTCACTACGCGGACCGAAAAGTGTTCTCCGTTCCCGTTCCGGTACGCCTCGTCTTGGCAGGCAGTGGTGAGTAGCGCGGCGGCGGCAAAGGCCATCATGGCTGGCTTCACGGTAGGGCTCCCCCTTCTAGGGAGTGAGGGATGGGCGGGGGTGGGCGAGCGGGCCACGGGTCCTCGCCCTGCTCCGCCACCCTAAGTGGCTCGCGCCAGCTGTGCCAGTCTTCGTTGCGGGTTCCATCTCCCGTGTACAGCGACGCCAAGTTGCCGTTCGGTCCGCCGGTCCGCCGCACGACAACGCAGTCGGCGGCTGTCGCGTCGAGCACGAAGTCCTCTTCCCCGAGCGCGTGTTCGGAGCACTGGAACCGCGCCGCGACGGGCGGGTGGATGGTCACCGCCTCGATCATGGCCGGAGTGAACTGCGCCTCAGCTGGCGCAAGTAGCAGCGTCTGGCTGAGCAGTAGGAGCATCGCGGCCGCAAGCATGATGTGGAGTGTCTTAATGATTCGCCTTCCCCAGCAGACTGTCTATCCCTTGTGCTTCAGAAGGTACTACGTTCGGCCCGACCGGTTGGCTTTGCCATCGGCCGAATGGGTTCGGGCACCAGGGGGTTCGAGGGGGGCGGAGCCAACCCCTCGTCAGCCCCGCCCCGGGGACCCGCGAAGGAATGGCCCCAGCGGACAGGCTTAACGCTGGTAGTTCGGCGCCTCGCGCGTGATGACCACGTCGTGCGGGTGCGATTCCCGTAAACCGCCGGCCGTAACCGACACGAAACGGGCCTTGGCGCGCAGCTCGTCCAGCGTGGCCGCCCCGCAGTACCCCATCCCGCTTCGCAGTCCCCCCGCCATCTGGAACACTGTGTCGGACACCGGCCCCTTGTAGGGGACCCTTCCTTCCACGCCCTCGGGCACCAGTTTCCGGCCCCGCTCTCCTTCTTGGAAGTAGCGGTCGGCCGAGCCCTCCTCCATGGCCGAGAGCGATCCCATCCCCCGGATCACCTTGTACCGCCGGCCTTCCAGCAGGAAGGTCTCTCCGGGGCTCTCGTCGCATCCGGCGAACACCGACCCCAGCATGCACGAACCCCCGCCGGCGGCCAGCGCCTTGACGATATCGCCAGAATACTGGATTCCGCCGTCGGCGATCACCGGGACCCGGCCGGCGGCACCCTCCACGGCGTCCGCGATGGCCGTGATTTGGGGGACCCCCACGCCCGTGACCACCCGGGTGGTGCAGATGGACCCGGGGCCAACTCCGACCTTCACGGCATCCACGCCCCGCTCAACCAGTGCGGCCGCTCCGTCGCGGGTGGCGATGTTCCCGGCCACCAACTGCATATCGGGCAACGTGTCGCGCAACGCCCCGGCAGCTTTGAGCACGCTCTCGGCGTGCCCGTGCGCGGCGTCCAGAACGATGGCGTCCGCCCCCGCGTCGGCCAGGGCTCTCGCCCGGTCCACGCCGTCACCGCCCGCGCCCGTGGCAGCGCCCACCCGCAGCCTGCCGCGGTGGTCTTTGGTGGCACTTGGGAAACGCCGGCGTTTCACGATGTCCTTGACCGTGATGAGGCCCGTCAACCTGCCGTCCCCGTCCACCACCGGGAGTTTCTCGATCTTGTTGCGCCGGAGAATCTGTTCCGCTTCGGCCAGCGAGGTACCGGCCGGAGCGGTTACCAGCGAATCACGGGTCATGGCCTCCCTGACCGGCCGCGAATAGTCATCTTCGAAGATCAGGTCGCGGTTCGTGAGGATTCCCACCAGCAGGCCGGCCTCGTCCACCACCGGCACCCCGCTGATGGAAAACTCCTTCATCTTCCGGCGAGCCTCGGCCAGGGTCGCTTCGGGTCCGAGGGTTACCGGATCAAAAATCATCCCGCTCTCTGACCGCTTGACCCTGTCCACCTGCTGCGCCTGCTGGTCGATGGACATGTTCTTGTGGATGATCCCCATGCCGCCCTCGCGGGCCAGCGCGATCGCCATCTCGAACTCGGTAACCGTGTCCATGGCGGCCGAGACGATGGGCACGCCCAGCCGAATTCCCGAAGTGAACGGCGCCGAGATGTCAACGTCGGACGGATGGACAAGGGCATGCCCCGGCGCAAGCAGCACATCGTCGAAAGTGAGCCCCTGCCGCATGTCGCCGCTGGCTTCGTCCGCTGGCGAGGTGTTGCTCACTCGGGTGCCTTCGCCGCCAGGGGGTCGGACGATGGCGCCGCTTCCGCGTCGGACCCGGCGGTCTCTTCCGGCACCACCTCTACATCAGGCTCCGTATCCGGTGCCTCTGGCTCACCATTCGATGCACCGGCCGGCCCGGCTGCCGGCCTCGACTCGATCGGATCGTCAACCACTATCTCGCGTTCCTCGGGCGGGTGCCGGTCTCGCTTTGGACGGGGGGGCGGCTCGGGGGAACCCACCGTGGCCTCGGCCATGAACTCCCTGCCCGCCTCCTTGACGGAGGAAGCCACCCGGTTGGCCGCGCCAAACACCTTCATCGCCCCGGAAACCGTGCTGGCCGACGCGCCGGTCCGCCTCAGGCCGCGCCGCACGCCTTCCGCCACGCGTTGGAGGGGGTCCACATAACCCGACGGGCGGCCCCGTTTCGAATACTCGGAAATCAGGTAATCCACGAAATCCAGCACCTCGTGCTGTTTCTCGTCCGGGAGGCTGTCCAGCTTGCGCCAGATTTCCTTTTTCAGTGTTTCGTCGGTTGCCATTCCTGCACTTCCTCCATTTGGCCGGCGGCGGTCTCCCGGTTACGTTTCACCATGCCTGTCCGGCCCCTCCGAAGCCTCGATCCGCCGCCCGACGCCCGACGCTCATACAGCGCCTGGCTGGACGACATCGAGACTCGCCTCGCGGACGCTCGGTGTGACCGAAACGAACTTTGCGCGTCCCTGCTGCGGGGAATCTACTTTCCCGGCCTGACGGGGGTAGACGGAGAAAATCTTCGGGCGCTTCCCCTCGCCACCCGGGCGGCCATCGCCAATTTGGACCCGCGCAACGTTACCCTTGAACCGGAGTACTACGCGGAGGTGGACGCGGAGCTTTTCGCCAGTCGCAAACCCCTCATCTGGCTGTGGCAGATGTTCGACCGGTCACCGATGGGCGGTAACGTTTGGCTGGGCGTGCGGCTGCGCCGCCTGCTGGCCCCCTATGTGTTCCAGAGCGTTGGAGGCAACTTCAAGTGCTTCCATTTTGTGGAATTTTCGTTCGGCTATAACCTGATCGTGGGCGATGACGTGGTGATCCACCGAAACGTGCTGCTGGACGACCGCGGCGGCATTCGCCTGGGTAACCGCGTGTCGATCTCGGACTACGCCGCCGTGTACAGCCATTCCCACTCCATCGACGACATCAGCGATGTTACCAACAAGGTGACCGTGCTTGAGGACGGAGTGCGGGTCACCGCGGGGGCGGCCATTCTCGCGGGAGTTCGCGTGTCCGAACAGGCGATGGTGGGTGCGAGAGCGGTCGCCACGCGCGATGTGCCGGCCGGACACGTTAACGTCGGAGTGCCGGCGCGTACGGTCGCCGTGAAACGCACTTTCGGCGACGATCAACCGGGTTCGTGAGCCCCGCGTGAAACCCCCCGTGGCCTCTGGAACTTTTGTAACGTTTTCAACGCCCGCCGGCGCGAGTCGGCTTGACGCGCTGGCCGCAATCCAAAAAAATTCCGGTTTGTATCCAAAATGCTTTGGCCGCACCCGCGACACCTCCCTGATTCCCGCCACTCTGCCCGGGGATCCACACCGCCCGCCACTCTGCCCGAGAGGAATTCATGGCTGACCATCGGTTGTTTATGGCCCCCAGCGAGCATCTTGAGGAAGAACGATTCGAGAGCTATGCGAACGACCTGGGTGACTCGCCCGACACCCAGACGCTGCTGGAGCTGAGCGACAAGCTGAACGTACGGTTCTTGAGACTGGTCTTCTTCGACATTCACGGCACGCCGAAGAACATTGAACTGCCCCGCAGCCAGTTCAAGAAGGCGTTCGACGGGGAAATCATGTTCGACGGTTCCTCGATCGCCGGATATGTGAAGATCGAAGAGAGCGACATGCTCCTGGTGCCCGATCTGACCACCTTCCGCGTTTATCCGGGAGGGAACCCCGAGGCCCGGATGGCCCACTTGTACTGCTGGGTGCGGCGGCCGCTGACCGGGGAACGGTTTGACGGTGACCCGCGGGGATGCCTCAAGCGCCAGGCCGACAAGGCCGGGGAGATGGGGTTCGAGATGGTAACGGGGGTGGAAGCCGAGTTCTTCTTGTTCGCCCTGGGAGAAGACGGTCTGCCGGAGGTCAATTTCAGTGACCACGCAGCCTACTTCGACGTACCTCCGACGGACCGGGCTTCGGTGGCCCGGCGCGAGATGATGACCACGCTCGAGGCTCTGGGAATGGAGGTCGAAGCCGGCCACCACGAGGTCGCGGAGAGCCAGCACGAGATCAACTTCCGGTTTGGTCCGTGCGTGCAGACCGCCGACAACCTGGCCACGTTCAAGTTCGTGGTTAAGAACATCGCGCTTAAGCACGGGCTGCACGCCACGTTCATGCCGAAGCCCCTGTTCGGGGCCAACGGCTCGGGCATGCACACGCACCAGTCGCTGATGCAAGACGGCGAGAACATTTTCCACGACCCGTCGGCACCGCTAGAGCTGTCACAGACCATGCTCTACTACATCGGCGGTCTAATGGAGCATGCCGGGGCGATCACGGCCATCACCAACCCGATCGTGAACAGCTACAAGCGTCTAGTGCCGGGCTACGAGGCTCCGGTCAACATCGCCTGGTCACAGCGTAACCGGTCGGTCATGGTCCGTGTGCCCGATCAGCGGGGAATGGGGACGCGGCTTGAGGCCCGGATTCCCGATCCGTCCTGCAACGTCTATCTCTCGCTGGCGGTGCAGCTGGCGGCCGGACTCGACGGGATCAAGACCAGACGCGATCCCGGCGAGGCGATGGACATCAACGTGTGGAAGCTGACCGCCGGTGCCCGCGAGGCTCTCGGTGTAGGCACGCTCCCGGGGAACCTTGGCGAGGCCATCAACGCACTCTCGGCTTCACCAGTTATCACGGACGCACTTGGGAGTCACATCACCGACAACTTCCTGTCCATCAAGCGGGAAGAGTGGCGGGAATACATCGCCTTCGTGTCCCGCTGGGAAGTGGATCGTTACCTGGAGGTCTAGATCTAGAGGCTCCCCTGAACGTCTATCCGACAGGTCGCTACCACCACCTCGTCACCTTTCTCGGGAGTCACCATGGACTTCTTGACGCCGTCCGCCTGTTTCGAAGCCACCGCACGGTCTGTTCGTCTGGCCACAGTTCTCGCGCTCTGCCTGGCCCCGCTGGCTGTCCCTCCGGCTCACGGCCAGGATGCCGCGAACGCGCCGCTCCGCGAGGTCCGCGAGATCCTGCGCCTTGGCGACGCCGTTGACGTCCCCGACTGGCTCAGCTTCGCCGCCGAACCACAGCTCATGCTGGACGCTTCCGGACGACTCTTCGCGGTTCCCGGCAACGACCCGAGGATTCGCGTGCTTAGCCGGAACGGGGAATTCATCCGATACATCGGCAACCGGGGAACGGGGCCCGGCGAGTTCTCGTCTCTGTACAGAACGGGCTTTGCCGGTGACACCCTCGCGGCCCGCACTTCGTTCTTCGATTCCACCGGCGCGCACATCAGGACCGACGCGAACACCGGCCAACCGGAGATGGGATCGGGATACGCGATGAAGATGCCGCTCGCGGAGGGGCGGCAGCTGGTCGTCGGCCCGCCGGGTGAAGCGACAGAGGGTGAGCGGGCGAGGATGGCCGTTGCGATCGGGCCCCGGGACGAATCCCGCGCCGACACCGTAGCCTCCGTTCTGGAGAGCACCGCCATGGAGATCGAAGGGGTCGGAAGCTTCGCCCACAGGCTGGTTGCCGCGCCGCCGGTTTATGCGCGGGCGCCTGACGGGAGTGGCGTGGTTGTCGTTGACTGGGACATCGACCTGCCCGCACGCGTGGCCGTCCGCCGCTACGGTCTCGATGGCCGACTGACCGCCGAGAGCACACTGGACTTCGAGCTGCGCGAAATCCCGGCCGATGTCCGCGAAGCATACATCGAAGAGGGAATCGCGATGTTCCGGCGCACGGCGGAAACGCTACCGGAAACAGTCGGCCGACAGGTGCCCGCGAATCTGCGGGCCGCCGTTATCCGGGGTTCCATCATTCCCGACTACTATCCCCCGATTGCGACTGCGTTCGTCACCCACGATGGGCGTGTGTGGCTGCGCCTGCCCGCCTCCGGGGACGACGACGATGAAGTGAGCGAGTGGCTCGTTGTCGGACCGGACGGCGCTCCCGAGTTCACAGTAAGCGCCCCCCTGGGAGTAACCTTCAGGGCCGCACAGGGGGACCGGGTGTGGGGCACCGGGAAGACCGAATTGGATATTCCGTACATCGTTCTGTACGAACTGGGCGCGTCGCGGGGCTGAATTGCGCGGGTCGCCCGCCGCCGCTCAAAAGAGCAACTCCCGGTCGGGTGGAACGCCGTTCCCGGCGCTTGGCTGGTCGGCCTGTCCTGCCCCCAGGGCCGCGATCTCCTCCACCACGACCACCATCGCATCCAGGCCCGGCGCGGTCACTCCGGACCGCGCATCCGAGATCAGGTTCCGAATTCGGCTCAGCGCCACGGCGTTGCGCTGGCGGAACCGGCGCGTGGCCGCAGTCGACGACTTACTAGCTGCGTCGGCCAGGACTCGGGCAGCCATTTGCGACCGCGCTTGCTCGGTCTTGGCCAGCAGAATACGGGTGGCCGCCTCCCCCCAACCCGCCCCCGAAAGTTGGGACAGGCTGCTCTTAACCCAGGCAAAATCGACGTCCGACGACAGACCGAAGTAGGCCCGGGCCGCGGTAGTGGCGTCCGCGCCGGAGCTGCGTGCCAGCGCGGCCACCGGCAGTAACTCGTCAACCCAGGTAAGGGTGCCCAAACGCCGCGCATCCCCCGCGCTGAACCCCGCCGCCCGAGCCATGCGCTCGGTCTCGCTGAGCAGGCGGGCCTGCGGGGGCGACAACAACCGCGGCAATTCCTCCCGGATCTCCCGCACCGGTCCCCGAAGGTGTTCCACCATGCCGATTGCCGCCTTCTGGCCCGGCGACCGCGACAATATCCACAGCACCATCCGGCGCAGAACTCTGGCCAGATCGAGATAGATATCGTACTGAACGTCGGGCGAAAGAGCCCCCTCGCCCTGCCGCACTGTCGACATGAGCGGCTCCGCGTCCAGTACACGCCACGCCGCGTGCCATGCCAAAGCCACCGCCGCGGCCGAGCGCCCGGTGCTCCGCGTGAGCTGGATATGGCTGGCCGCCCCCATCCGGTCCACGAAACGGTTGGCCAGCTGGGTCGCCGCGATTCGGCTCCGCAACCGGTGCGCCGTCAAGTCCTCTGGTGTCACGGCCTCCAGGGCTTTCGCCGGGAAATAGCCCCTGACCAAGTCCATCAGGGCCGGATCATCCCCCGCCCCGGCCGCGACGATTGCATCTTTCAGGTGCAACTTGGAGTAGGCCATCAGCACGGAAAGCTCGGGGCGAGTCAGCGGGCCCGCTCCGTCGGCGATCGCTTCCCTGGATGTCCACTCCGCACCCACCGGAAGTTCTTCCAGGACCGCGTCCAGCTCCCCTTCGCGTTGCAGGGTCTCCATCGTCAGCAACTGCGCCTCGGGCCCCGCGGCCGCCCGGCGGGCATCAAGGCTAATTGACAGGCTCTGGTAGTAGTTGTTGGCGAGCACCGACCGGGAGACCGCTTCCGTGCAGTCTTCAAGCAGTTCGGTCGCTTCGTCAAAGCTCAGATCCCCCCGCGCCACGGGAGCCGACAAGAGCACCTTCAGGTTCACTTCGTGGTCCGACATGTCCACGCCCGCTGAGTTGTCCACCGCGTCGGTGTTGAGGCGCCCTCCGGCCAGGGCAAACTGCACGCGGCCTTTCTGGGTCATGCCCAGATTGCCGCCCTCGCCGACCACCTTCACGCGCAACTCGGTCGCGTCTATCCGGACCCTGTCATTCCCGGGGTCGCCGACGTCGGCGTCGGTCTCGTGGCTGGCTTTGACGTAGGTGCCGATCCCGCCGTTCCAGAGGAGGTCGGCGGGCGCACGGAGAATGGCCGTCACCAGTTCTTCTCCGTTCACTTCTCCCCGTTCGATGCCAAGCGCCGTGCGCGCGGCCTCGGACAGCTTGATGCGCTTGTTGGTGCGCTCCCACACTCCCCCGCCGTCGCTAATCAGTTCCGGGTTGTAGTCCGCCCACGACGAGCGGGGCATCTCAAACAACCGCTTGCGCTCTTTCCACGACGCGGCGGGATCGGGGTCGGGATCCACGAAAATGTGCCGGTGGTTGAATGCGCCAATCAGTTTGAGATTTCGGCTCAGCAACATCCCGTTGCCGAACACGTCGCCCCCCATGTCTCCGATTCCCGCGGCCGTGAACGTGCCGTTCTCATAATCGACCCTGGCCTCGCGGAAGTGCCGTTTCACACATTCCCAGGCACCCCGGGCCGTGATCCCCTCTTCCTTGTGGTCGTAACCGCGCGAACCACCGGAGGCGAAGGCGTCACCCAGCCAAAAACCCGCGTCCAGCGCCAGCTGGTTGGCGGTGTCGGAGTTCTTCGCCGTGCCTTTGTCCGCCGCGACCACCAAGTACGGATCCGGTTCGTCGTGGACTACCACGCCCCCGGGGCTGACCACCTCCCCGTCCACCACGTTGTCAGAGATCTCCAGCATCCCGCGAATGAACTGCCGGTAGGACTCCAGTCCCGCCCCAATTCGTTCACCCTGATCCGCCGGGGGATGCAGCACGATGAAGCAACCCTTGGCACCGCCGGGCACAATCACGGCGTTCTTGACACGCTGTGTCTTCACGAGTCCCAGCAGTTCAACCCGGAAATCCTCAACGCGATCGCTCCAGCGAATCCCCCCGCGCGCGACATCGTCCATTCGGATGTGGGCCGCCTCGGTCTGCGGTCCCCTCATATACACTTCGTGTCGGGGCCGGGGACGAGGCACGAAGTCCAGGTTGCGGGGGTCGAGCTTGATCACCAAGGCGGGCGAACTCTTCAGTTCGCCGCGGTAGTAGTTGGTGCGGACCGTCGCCTTGATCAAATCCGCCATGCGCCGGAGCGTGCGGTCGTCTTCGATTCCGCGAACAGCGACCAGACCGTCGGCCAGTTCCCGCTCGGCCTCTGCACCGTCGCCGGCCTCCCGCGCGGGGTCGAACCTCGCCTGGAACACCTTGAGGAGAGAGCGCGCCACCCGGGGATGGGCGGTGAGCGGGCCAACAGCGCCGGCCCGGCTGGCCACGGCGCCGGCCCGAAATGCATAGCCCCCGTAGGTCCGCAGCACCGAGACTTCGCGGTAGGTTAGACCTGCCGTCAGGATGAGCTCGTTGAGGCTGTCGTTGTCGGCTTCTCCGTCGTAGATCGCCCGGAGAGCCTCCGCGACCCTGTTCTCCGCATCCGCCGCAACACCCCGTAATTGGGTCGCCTCGGCATCGAATATCTGAACCGCACCGCCCAACAGGGCCCCTTCGGCGCCCGCCGAAGCATGGGACGGCGCCGCGATCTTGAAATGCGCCGTTTCCAGCACGCGCAGACCGAGGCATTCCAACGTCGGCACGATGTCGCTCAGGGCGAACCGGTCCCGGTGGTGCACCAGCCGCAACTGAAGTCTGACCGACGCCGGGCTGCTCTCCGCGGCGTCGGTGTCGCCCTCGTCCACCTCTCGCAGCCGCACCTGAATACGGTCGGTCTCCCCCAGCTCCCTGAGATCTTCCACGTCCTCGAGGGCTGTCGAGATGTCCACCGCCGCCTGGTACTCGGCCGGAAACTGGCCCACCTCCGCCAGGATCCGCCGGGCCTTGGTGGCTCCGTGGAGTTCGGCCAGGCCGTCCTCCAGTCGTTCTTCCCAGGTCCGCACGGTTGACCACACGATGGCCTCCACGGCCCGCAGGTCCACCTCCGCACCCAGGTCTCCGTCCCTAGAACGCTTCGTCCCCCCGGGAGCCAGGAAGAAATGCAACCGAGCCTGATCACCCTGCCCCAGGGCCAGGTGGTAGTTGAGCAGGTCGCCCTCGTATGCCTTGACCAACTCGGCTTGGAGGTGCCGCCTGACCTCGCCCGAGAACCTGTTTCGGGGCATGACCACAAGCACGTTGACTCCCCTCCCGAGTGTGTCGGGCTGGGCCGTCACCAGGATGTCATCGGCCCCCTGCGTGCGCCGCACGACCTCAATCACCCCCCGGAGGTCTTCGACCCCCGAAGAGAAAAGCTCTTCCTTGGGAATCGAGTTGAAGGTGTGGACGATCAGGTTGTAGTCGTGGGATCCCTCGGGGGCGCTTTCGCTTTCCAGAATCGCGGCCAGTTTCTGGCGCAGAATCGGGATTTCCGAGGCGTGCTCCGAAAAAGCCTTCGCCGTGAACAGGCCCAGGAACCTGAACTCACCTCCCAGGCTCCCGTCGCGGCGCACCTTCCGCACGCCCACGTAGTCCATCCTGGCGCGGCGGCGAACCGGGCTCTCGGCATTCGTCTTGGACACGATCAACAGGGGACCTTCGGCGATTCGCTTCTGCATCTCCGGCCGCAGGGTGTCGACGGGTTGCGGGGTCGCGAACGAGGATTTCGCGTCGTCCGCCAGCAAACCCAGTCCCTCTCCGACGTCCGCGGCCATCCACTCCCGCCCGTCTTCGTCGGTCGACAGCGTATAACCGCGGTAACCCAAGAACACGAAACCCCGGTCCACCAGCCAGCGGAGGAGCGCCTTCGTTTCCGCGACCTCGTCCGCGAAGTCGGGACGGATCCGTCTGGTTCGGGTCAGCTCTTTGATTACGGTCTTGGTGCGCTCCAGAATGTGCGGGAACGCATCAGTCACGGACCTGATTTGCGACAACCGCCTCTCCAGCGCGGCTTCCAAACCCGCCCTGGCCTCCGGGTCGTGAGCGTCCTCGACCGCGATCTGGACCACCGAGTAGCGTGGGCCCTCTGCCGGACGGTCCCTGAATTCCAGCAGGCGCCCCTTCGCCGTGCGGTGCACGACCACCACGGGGTGCACTATGTATTCAATGTCGATGGCCTGCGAATGCAGGTACTCGCGGATTGTATCGACAATGAACGGGCGGTCCCGCGACACCGTCTGAATACTCCCGCGCGACGGATCTTCCTCGTCCCAGGCCACTCGAACCGCGATTGGGTCGCCTTTGGCGTGGTCGAGCAACTTGTAGAGCGCGGCGGCATCGGCGGCGGTCTCTTCCAGCGTCCGGCGCGCAAGCACCCTGCTCAGGTCGCGGCGGAAGAGCCGCCAGGCAAACCCGTACGTTGCCCCGTCCGACTCGCGAGGCAGATGCCGCCGCATCGCGGCGATCAGCTCATCGAGTTTCTGGTGTTCTTCGCGTTCGCGAGACTCGTGGTCCATGCCTCTCCCCGCGGCTTGTCGTTGGGCTGTACTTTCACGCGCACGCAGCCACGCGCTGGCGGCGCACCACCGGCCGGCGTGTCTGCCGCATCTCGGCAATATCCGGACGGCCGGTAGTTTCTGCCGGAGGCGGGTGCGCTCGCACTACGACCACACTGCCGCTCCGGGTGCCATCCCGGACCAAAAAACAGGAGACAAAGTGAAAATCGCTATCGAATATTGTACTGCTTGAAACTACGAACCACAGGCCGCCAGTTTGGCGGCAGCGTTAAAGGACCGTTACGACGGTACCGAAATTGATCTGGTCCCCTCCGGGGGCGGGCGCTTTGAAGTCACCTGCGACGGCGAGTTGGTTTACTCCAAACTTGCTACGGGCAGGCACGCCACCCACGAAGAGGTCTTCCAGGCCCTGGACTGACCAGGCGGCCCTCCCCCTGAGCGGGCCCTAGTCCGCGGCGTTCAGGTCCAACAGGTCGGGCCGCCTGTTCCGGGTGGCCCGATCGGACTCCCGGGCCCGCCAGCGCGCGACCGCGGAATGGTGGCCCGAGGTAAGGACTTCGGGAACTTCGAGACTCTGGAATTCTCTCGGGCGGGTGTACGCCGGCGCCGAAAGGCCGCCATCATAGAACGAATCAGTAGCGGCAGAGTCGTGATCGCCCAGCGCGCCGGGCAAGAGCCGCACCACCGCGTCCGCCACGACCAGGGCCGCCGGTTCGCCCCCGCTGAGCACGTAGTCGCCGATTGACAGTTCTTCGTTCACCATGGATTCGGTTACGCGCTCGTCAATCCCCTTATAGCGCCCGCACAGCAGCGTAACCACCGGTTCCAGCGAGAGGCGCACCGCGGCCTCATGGTCGAAAGGGCGCCCCCGGGGTGTCAGCGAAACCACCCGCCCGCGCTCGGGGAGCGATTCCACCGCACGCCACACCGGCCCCGCCTTCATCACCATCCCGCTGCCGCCGCCGAACGGTTCGTCGTCCGCCGTCCGGTGCCGGTCTTGGGTGAAGTCGCGCGGATCAACCAGGCGCCATTCGACGGTCCCCGCCCTGGATGCCCTGCCCAGCACGGACATCTCGAGCGGTTCCCGCAGAAAGCCGGGAAACAGGGTGACTATGTTGAAAATCACTGGAGCATGATCGGTTCAGATCTCCAGCAGGCCCTCGGGGAGTGTCATGTGAATCTCACGTGCTCCGGCATCCAGCCTGTCGATCAGTTCGGGCTGTAGCGGGACCAAGCGCTCCCGGTCATTGTAGTTCACGGCCAGCACCGGGGCCGCTGGCTGGCGGTAATACCCTGTAATCGGCCCGATCTGGCGGCCCCCGTCAAACAGGCTCCAGCCGACAAGGTCCGCGGGGCCCGGCGCCGGCGGCGCTCCGAGAACCTGCAACAGCTCCTGTTCTGATACCCTCAGGGCGACGCCGCGCAGATTCTCGGTTGCATCGCGATGCGCCAATTCCTTCACCGACACGAGCCATCTGGTGCCGTGGGGAGCCGCGTTCACTACGGTCAGGGTCGCCCCCGAGTCAGGGTCAGAATCGCCGAGCGTGAGTATGCGACCGGGAGTCAACAGCGTACCGGCGGCAAATGTTTCCGGTTCTACGAGAAAGCGCCCGCCCATTCCGTGCGGACGGACTGCATGCCCTATCCGGACGAGGCGGGTTTCGGCTACTCTTCCTGCTCGGTGTCCGAATCCTCGGAAGGTTCGGCTGCTTCCGCGGGTTCGTCTTCCCCGGCTGCCTCGGCGGCGGCTTCGGCGTAGGACTTGGGCGTGCGGTCGGTCGGCGACGGGCGCTGCGAGGTGCCCCGCTGCCCTGGCTCGGGTCCCAACTCGGTAAACCTCTCCGCGGACTCCGGCGGAGCGCCGCCGGCTTGAAACTGCCGCCAGACTCCCACCTGTTTCAGGATGGTGTGGACGGTATCGCTGGGCGTTGCGCCCTCTTTCAACCAGTACAACGTGCGCGCGGCGTCAATCCGAACATGTGAAGGCCGGGTGCGCGGGTTGTACGATCCCAGACCCTCTATGTATTTCCCGGATGTACCGCGGCGCGAATCGGTTACCACGATCCGGTATGTCGCCGCTTTCTTCGCGCCAACTCTCTTGAGCCTGATTACTGTCGCCATTGACCGATTCCGCCTGGTGTTACTTGTCCCGACTTGGTCCCGCCGGGGGCGATGAACCTACCCGCACTGCCCGGCATCGAAAACCATCGTAGCCTTGGAAAATAGCGATCAGTGCCCGTGTTCTCAAATCGGGACGGTGTGAGCGCGGTCAGGGCCAACGCTGACGTACCGGAGTGGGGCGCTGGCCACCTCCTCGATGCGCCGCAGGTAAGCCTGCGCCCGGGCGGGCAGTTCGTCGAAGGTCCTGCACTCGGTGGTCGGCTCCCGCCAACCGGGCCAGGTCTCGTACACCGGCTCGGCCCTGTCCAGGTCGGCCGCGCTGTCCGGAAAACGGTCGATCTCCTTCCCGTCCATGCGATAGCACGACGCGATCTTGATCTCCTCCAACGAATCGAGCACGTCCAGCTTGGTCACTGCCACCCCGGTCAGCCCGTTGACGGCTGCCGCGTGCCGCATCGCCACCGCATCGAACCAGCCGGGGCGGCGGGGACGTCCCGTAGTAGCGCCGAATTCCCTGCCGATCCGGCGCAGTTTCTCGGCCTCGCGGCCCGACAGCTCGGTCGGGAACGGCCCCTCACCGACCCGCGTCACATAGGCCTTGACCACGCCCAGAACTTCGTCGATAAGGGTCGGGCCGATCCCGGATCCTGCCGCCGCCGCCCCGGCGGTGGTTGTGGACGATGTAACGAACGGATACGTGCCGTGGTCCACGTCGAGCAACGCACCCTGAGCCCCCTCCAACAACACCCGCTTTCCGGCGGCCAGGGCGGACCTGATTTCGTCGCCCGTACTGGTGGCCATGCCCAGCAACCACTGTCGCAGATCTCCGAGCCGCTCCAGCGTCAGCGCTGCATCAAGGCCAGCCCTGTCCCCGGGGTCGACGCCCACGGCTTCCACGGCGAACCGGGCTCTCCGGGCACCGGCTTCCACAATCCGGCAAGTGCGCCCCCAGTCGTGCAGGTCCCCGAGCCGGAGCCCCTCCCGGGCAACCTTGTCGCGGTAGGCCGGCCCGATTCCGCGGCTCGTCGTGCCGATCCGGTTGTCTCCCCTTCCAACCTCCTGGGCCACGTCCATCTCGCGGTGGTGCGGTAACACCAGATGCGCCCGACGGCTGATTCCCATGCGCCCCGTTACCGCGATGCCCCGGGCCGTCAGCCCGTGCGCTTCACGTTGGAGGGCCCAGGGATCCACCACCACACCGCAACCGAGCAGACTCCGCACGCCGTCGGTCAGGATTCCCGAAGGGATCAGGTGCAGGATGAACTCGTCGTCGCCCACCCGCACGGTGTGCCCCGCGTTCGCCCCGCCCTGGAACCGAACCACGACCGACGCCCGGGCCGCAAGGATGTCGGAGAGTTTGCCTTTCCCCTCATCCCCCCACTGCGCCCCGACCACCGCCAGGCACCGCACACTGTCACTGAAGGGTGTCACTGAACGGCGACCGCGGCTCCCAGACCGGCGGTCCTCAACACGGCCCGAACGACCTCGGTACCCGCTTCATTCAGCGGGCGGAGGGGTGGACGGGGGCGTCCGCCGACCAGCCCCAGCTGATCCATCGCAGCCTTCACTCCCCCGATCCCAAGCTGGCCCACGATTTTCCGGTGGACGGGTCCGACGCGTTCCTGAATGGCCCCGGCCTCGGCCGTCCGGCCTTCGTGCCAGGCCTCGAACAGGTCGCAGCAGGACCGGGCCGCGATCAGGCCCAACCCCAGTATCCCGCCCACCGCGCCAGCATTGAGGGCGCCGTGGAAAATGGATCCGGCCCCGACCAGCACGTCGCCATTTGGTCCGCACGCGTCGGCGAAGCCGGCCAGTCGCTTGAGGTCGCCCGAAGAGTCCTTCAGGCCGACGATGTTGGGGTGCTCAACCAGCCGGCCCACAAGCTGTGCGTCCATTTGGACGGGCACGAACTTGGGAATGTCGTACACCAACACTGGCACGGGCGAGGCGTCCGCCACCACCGTGAAGTGGTCGAACAGCACGCCCGGAAGCATTGCCGGCAGGTAGTAGCAGGGCGAGCGGACCAACACGGCCGTGGCACCCAGGTCGGCGACCCGCCGCGTGTTTTCGATCACCGCCGCTGTTGACTCGGCTCCGACCCCGACGACTACCTCGCGGCCCCGGGCCAGTCCCGCGGCCGACTCGACCAGACCAAAGAGCTCTTCGGCCGTGAGCAGCGGTGCCTCGCCTGTGGATCCCGCAATCACCAACCCGGAGATCGGGTGGTTCAACCATTCGTTCAGGTTGTCCCGGAACGCCCCGTAATCCACGGCGCCGCTGTCGTCGAACGGCGTGGTCACGGGCAAGTAGACGCCTGCCAGACTCAATATCCTGCTTCCTTGTTGACGAGGTTCTCCAGCCGCCGGCCCGCCAGGTAACGGCCGACGTTCCGCAAGATCAGCCCGGTCTGGCGCCTCCAGAAGTGTCCAGAGGTCCCGCCGACATGTGGGGTCACCAGCACGTTTTCCAACTCCCACCAAGGCGAATCCGGAGGCAGCGGCTCCGTGCGGAACACATCCAGCGCCGCGCCGCGCAACTGCCCCGCGCGCAGAGCCGCAATCAAAGGGGCGTCGTCAACCAAGCTTCCGCGCGACAGGTTGATGAAGACCGCACCGGCCTTCATCGCTCCCACTTCGTCCGCCCCGATCATCTTCCTGGTGGCCGCCGTCTCCGGTGCGGCAAGCACAATGTAGTCCGAAGTGCCGAGCAGGTCCCTCAGTCCCTCGGGCGGGCTGCACCCGGACAAGTGCCCGGGCAGTTCCGGGTCCGCCGCCGTCCGGCGCACTGCCTGCACCTTCATGCCCAGCGCCGCCGCCTTTCGGGCCAACGTCCTGCCGGTTCCTCCGTACCCGACAATCCCCAGGGTGGATCCCCCCACCTCGCCCCCCGCCTGGAGAGGGCTGCCGGCCGCTATGAGATCACGCTGCACCCAGCGCGCCTCCCGCTGCGCCCGCACCGCCACATCCAGCGCCCGCGAGAAATGGAAAATGGCGGCCAAGGCGTGCTCGGCCAGTGGCTCGGAATACGCGCCGGCGGAATTGGTGAAGATGACGTCGCTGACTCGCATTGCACCGAACAGCGAAGCGCGGACCCCGGCGGCGCCACTGTGGAACCACCTCAGGCTCCGGGCGGCCTCGAACAGTTGCGGCCTGATCCCCCAACCGCAGTAGATCTCCGCGTCGCGAACCGCGGCGATTACCTCCGGCGGGGTGGTGCGGGCACCGTCACCCGTGGCGTCGAGCGGCACCCTTACGGATTCCACCTCCCAGCCCTCCCCCAGCGCCGATCGGATTTCCTCCACGGCCTGGTCCGGCATGGTCCACAGGGGGGCATCCTCCGCATACATCCAGACTACAAGACGGCGCGTCACGCCGGCCGGCCGGCCCCCGGACCAAGTCCCATTCGGCGGCGCACCTCGTGCATCGTCTCGCCCGCAACCTGCCTGGCCCGCTCGGCTCCGGCCGCGAGAATCTCCGCCACGGCACCGGGATTCGCCCTCAACTCGGCAGCGCGCTCCCGCAGCGGCGCCAGCCCGTCCGCGATACCTCTGGTCAGCGCCTTCTTGCACTGCATGCAACCGATCGTCGCCGTCTGGCAGCGTACCTCGATTTCGTCTCTCTCATCGGCATCGGTGAAGAAACCGTGCAGCGAGAAGACGTTGCATACGTGCGGATTACCAGGATCGTTCCGCCGCACCCTGGCCGGGTCGGTCACGGCGCTCGCCACCCGGCGCCCGATCTCGGATTCCTCCGCCAGCAGAGGAATCGTGTTGTCGCTGGTCTTGGACATCTTGGAAACGCCGTCCAGCCCAAGCACCCGCCGGCCGGCCCCACCGCCGCCGTCTCCGATCAGGGCTTCCGGTTCCGGGAAATAGTCCCCAAACCGGGCATTCCACCTCCGGGCAACCCCGCGCGTCAATTCCAGGTGCTGTCGCTGGTCCTCACCCACTGGAACCAGTCCCGCGCGGTAGAGCAGGATGTCGGCCGCCTGCAACACGGGGTAGTTCAGCAAACCGGCATTCACGGTCGCCTGCCCCAGCGACTTCTCCTTGAACTGGGTCATCCGCTGCAGATCGCCGATCGGGGTGACCGTGTTGAACAGCCAGGTGAGTTCGGTGTGTTCGGGCACGTGGGACTGCACGAACAACGTGCATGTCTCGGGGTCGAGGCCGGCGGCAACTAGCGACACCGCCAGATCGGTGACCCGGCCCGGCAACTCGTCGGGTTCATAGCGCTGCGTAATCGCGTGCTCGTCCACGATACAGAAGAAGCACTCGTAGTCGCCGGCCAGCTCGACCCAGCGCCGGATCGCCCCCAGGTAATTGCCCAGGTGGGCCTCTCCGCTTGGCTGAATCCCGCTGAAGACCCTGGGCCGCGCGCCTCCCCCGCCGCTCCCGGCAACCGCGGCCGCCTGGCTCATGCCGCGAAGCCCCTGCCGCCGCGGGAACCCCCGGCGGCCACATGTGAATCCACCGCCCTCACCACCGCCGCAACCAACGGTTCCGTGCCGTAACGGACCGGATCGGTGGCGGGCAGGCCAGTCTCGTCGGCCGCCCTGTCAACCGCCGCTCGGGCCTCGGCGGGGCTCAGATCCCAAGTCGAGACCGACACGCCGATCACCCGCCCCTCAACGTCCGGGCAGATCCAGGAAAGGGCATCTTCGTACAGCTGTACAACACGGTCCAGACGGGGGATCCTGACCCATCCGTGGTTCCCGCCGTAGATGGTGCGGCGACTGGGAATCCAGGTCATGATCATCGCGTGCGGCATGGAGCCGTGCATCAGGCCCAGGGTCACACCCGAGTACCCCGGATGGAGAAGCGACCCCTGCCCCTCGACCAGAACCACGCCCGGGCCGTTCGACCCGGCGGGCGCGACCTCAAGAGTTCGGGCCGCCGCCAGCGTAACCGCCTCGGCCGCACCGGCAATGAAGTCTGACGCCACCGCGTCCACGGCGATTCCGGAGCCGGTCAACAGGATTCCCGTCTGCCCGGTCGCCGCGAATGCCGTCCGCACCCCCGCCTTCTCAAGATCCCTCCGCAGTTCAATGGCGGTTGTCATTTTGCCAGAGTTGCAATCCGTCCCAACGGTGAGAACTCTAAACGCCCCGGCCTCCCGCACCCGGCCGGCACCAACCACCAGATCATCGGGCGGACGGCGCAGATCAATGAGACGACGCCCCTCGCGCCGCGCCAGGCCGGCCAACTCCTCGTCGTCACCAAGGAAAGAATGCAGGCCCGACACGATGTCCAACCCGGCCTGCAGGGCCTGAACCAACACTGGACGCCACGAGTCGGGCAGCGCCCCGCCCTGCGGCGCCACACCAATCAAGAGCGAATCCGGCACCCCCCCAACCGCCTGTTCCAGCGCCGCCACAAGCGAACCGGCAACGGGAATATCGCCGCCGAATCCAAGCGTGCTTTCCGCGGTGCTCCCGTCAAAACGAGAATCAATGATCGATGCCACGCGCCCGGGAGCGTACCGCACGGCGCATGCGGCGGTCTTGGAGGTTTCTACGCCCAGGGCCCCCTCGGCAAGGATGGCCCATCTGTTACCCCGGGTGTTACCGCCCGCGCGGAGGGCCACCCCTCAGCTGAGGTCCCCTCTAGCCTCCGGCGGCGGCACCCGGGCCGGGCAAGTTCTTCGCCCCGGCCTCCGCCGACCCGTCGGAAGCATCCTCTGGAACGCCAGACTCCGCCGCATCTGCGTCGCCGGGCTCGGCCGCATCTGCATCGCCAGATTCCGCAGCGCCCGCGTCATCTTCTGACAAGTCCGCACTCGCCTCAGCCGCCTCGAGGGCGCGGGGCGCTTCGGCCTCTTCGCCACCGTCCGTCAGCAGGCCCATCTCCATCTTCAACAACATCAATTTGTCCTCGACCGCGGCCTCGCCCCCGGCTTCCAGCGCCAGGAATTCGTCTTCCAGCGAGTCTCCGGACAGTTCCCGGCTGATGTCCATGGAAGCCGCCGCCAAACGCTCCTTTTCGTCGATGCGGGCGGTCAGGTCTTCGAAAGCGCGAAATGCGCTCTTGCTCTCTATCCCCTGCATCGTGTCGTGGATGCGCTTCTGGGCCTCGGCGCGCTTGGCCTTGGCGACCAGCAGGTTCTTCTTCCGTTTGGCCTCTTCGATGCGGTTGTTGAGCTGCATCAGGGACTTGCGGAGTTCTTCGGTCCCCTTGTGCTGAACCACCCACTGCTCTTCCAGTCCGGTAGCCTGCGTGGCGTGCTCCTGACCCCGGGTCAGGGCCTGTCGGGCCAGGTCGTCGTTGCCCTGGTTGATGGCCAGACGGGCGCGACGCTCCCACAAAGCGGCGTTCTTCTTCTCGTCGTTAACGTGCCGCTTCAGGCGCCGCTCCTCGGCAACGGCCTTGGCAACTTCGGTCTTCAGTTCGGCCAGCTGACGCCGCATGTCCTCAAGGATCTGCGTCAGCATCTTTTCCGGGTCTTCGGCTCGGGCGATAAGGTCGTTAATGTTCGACCGTATCAGACGAGAAGCGCGGTCTAGTATGCCCATGGTCAGTCGGTCCCCCCGGAAGCTTCGGTAACGCCCGGCACGGAGGCGGGCTCGGTATCAAAATGTGACGCGGGGCCGTTGTGCGGCCCGTCCGCCAGGGCCTCGCGGCCCAGTGCGTCTGCGTGTCCCGCCAGCGCCAGTGTCAGGCTCTCCACCGAAGCCCTGAACTCCGAAAAATCCAGGTCGTCAATTACGAGCGTGTCGCAGAGAATGACCTCTTCTCCTTCCACGCCGTAGGCCCCGTGGAGAATGTCGGTCGCGTTCAACTCAAGGAGCCTCTGGCACACGGCCAGCCGCGTTTCCAGGTTCAGTGGCAGTTCCATGATGTTGGCCCGCAACACGACCAGCGGCGCTTCGTAGGTGACAACCAGTACGCCGTCACCCCCCAAACCCTCCGCGTCCTCACCGCCGGACAGACCAACTGTCCAGACGTTGTCACTGACTTCCCGAAAGTCCCCGCCCATGCGGATCAGGAAGCTCTCGACCTCTTCTCTGCCTCTACCAGCCATTTTCGTCATTCCTCGCGATTGTGCCGGGCCTGCCAGGCCTGCCAGACAGCCGGGCGTCCTCCCCGGAGGCCTGCGAACGCTCTTCAAGCAGATTGAGCGTGAACCTCTGCTCTTCGGTCAGACGACGGACCTCGTCCGACAGATCGACGACCTGCGTTTTCAAAGCGGCCAATTCGGCCGGGTCAACCGATCCCATCACCCGAGTTCGTGCATTTTGCATCTTGATGAACTGACTGACGATCTTGCCCAAAGTGGCGATTGCCACTATGGCAATTACGAACGGAAAGACTGTCACGTTTCACCCCTTGCCTCACATGAGACCAACCCGCAATCGCTCGGACCCGAATCCTACCAGTCAACCGACCAATTCGCACGGGCGTAAATCAGCGCCCCGTGGAAGCTAAAGGGGGATTACTCGGTGTAGACGGCGTAGTTGGACCGGTCCCAGCGCCCCTCCGACGCCGGGCTGTAACCCGGGAACCCGTTACTGGCCGTGCTGAACCCCTGCCGCGGCAGACGGAGCGAGACCAAAGGCCAGGAACGGGGCAAAACCAAGGGCCAGCACAAAAATCGCCCCCTTGCACCACCGATGCGTAGACATAAATTATCTCAATGTTCGGGTTTATTTCGTCTTATTAACGGTTTTTTTCGGTATACACCACCCAATACATCACCCACAACCGACCCACAAGGAGGTTATAAACGAGCAGAACCACTTTGTGCATCTGGTGGCCGGACTTCGAATTGCAACTTGAACGGATGCGTTCGGAGGCGCTGGCGGAGCGACCGCTGGCGCTGGCGGCCACGGGTAATGCAAGACGAATCGAAGCAGCCTGCGCCACAGCAGCCGCGGCGGGCGTTGCACCGGGAATGATGATTTCTCAGGCGATCGCCCTTTGCCCCGATCTGGTAGTCTGCGACCCCGATCCCGAGTTCCACGACTCCGCGCTCGAACGGTTGCTGGCTGCGCTGCGCGACTGGAGCCCCGTCGTGGAGCGCTCGGAAGTGCGGGGGAAAGTGTTTGTGGGCGCGGATGGCCTGGAACGTCTTTACGGACCGCCCCGACAGCAGATCGCGGGGCTTTTGGATCGTCTCGCCCGCCTGTCCTCGCGTTTTGCCTTGCATGTCGCCGTTGGGCACGCTCCGGGCAAATTCGGCGCGTGGGTGGCGGCACGGGCGGCACGGACAGCGGCAAACCGGGCAGTTTGCGTGACCGACAACGAGCTGGGTTCGTTTCTGACAAGGCAGCCGGTGGATGTGCTGCCGGTTTCGGAATCAATGATCCGGCGCTTGCACAGGCTGGGCATCGAACGACTCGAACATCTCGCCCAAATACCTGCGCCTGCCCTCGCAGCCCAGTTCGGAGCGGAAGGTCCGCGGGCACTGGCCTGGGCGCTGGGCGAAAAAATCGATCCGGTGCGCGCGGAGTGTCCTCTCCGGCCAATCACGGTATCGCTGGATTTCCCCGCTCCCGCCGGACGGATCGAAATGCTTCACGCGGCACTCGATCTGCTCATTGACAGGGCGCTCCGTCATCCGCGACGCCGGGGAAAGAGTGTAAGGGGAATCAGACTGTCCGCCGACCTCGAAGGCGGAGGGTCGTGGTCGATCCGCGCCATCACCCGAGAACCGTCCAGCAACCCCCGGCAACTGGGAGCGTTTCTGCGGTCGCGCATTGCGCTCGACAGGCCCCAGCGCGCTGTCGAAACACTGCGCCTCGACCTGTTTCGCTTCGGCCCGGCCAGCGAACAGCCCGGCATTTTCGGTGCCCGTGCCTGTAAGGGACCGCGCCTGTTCGAGCCCGCACCGGCCATTGCCAGTGCGGCCCGGCTTCTAAGGCTTCGCCTTAATTGTGCGGCGCTGTATCAGGTGCTCGAACTGGAGCCAGGGTCACGGCTGCCGGAGCGTCGCTACGCCTTGATGGAACTGGCTTGACGGAGCCCGGGCCCAAAAGGGCCGTGGCACTGCCCTGGACGACTTCGGCCGGACCTGCCGGCCGACTGCCCGCGGCAGGTAAGCTCCGTTCGCTCAACCGCCCCCGTCCGGTCCGGGTCGCCACCACCCGCGGCACCGAGGTACCCAAGAGCATCGAAATCAACGACCGACGGCAGCGCGTCGAAGATGTTGTCGAACGGTGGCGCATCGATGACGAGTGGTGGAGAGAGCCGGTTTCGCGCCTCTACTTCTCGCTCGTGCTTGAGGACGGCGCCTACGTCACCGTATACCGCGATCTGACTCAGAATCGCTGGTACCTGCAGCACGCCTGATTCCCTGGCCTCTGACCCGCTGCCCGATGTCTTCAATTCACGCAGAATCAGACTACGTGGAGCTCCACGCTCACTCCGCCTATTCCTTCCTCGACGGCGCATCACAGCCCCAAGAGCTTGTTGAGCGAGCCGTCGAACTGGGCTACTCGGCGCTGGCGCTGACAGATCACGACGGGTTGTACGGCTCCATGGAATTCGCCCAGGCGGCCCGTGCACGAGGTCTCCAGTCGATTACCGGTGCAGAACTCACCCTGGAAGGCGGCAGCCACGTTACCGTGCTGGCCGAAACCCCGGTCGGTTACGCCAATTTGAGCTGTCTGATCACTCAGGCTCGAATGGAAAGCCCTCGCGGTGAACCCGAGCTTCCGCTCGAGTCCCTGCTCGAACGAACCGAAGGGATCATCCTCCTGACCGGGTGCCGCAAGGGTCCGATCGACGCCGCGCTGGCCCGTGGCGCGGGTCATGCCGAGCGCCTGGCGTGCCGTCTCCGCGAAGCTTTCGGCCCGGCCAATTTGTTCGTCGAGCTACAACACAACTTTGTGCGCGGCGACGTGGCCCGGTCCAAAGCAGCCGGAGCGCTGGCCGATCGTTTGCGAATTCCCGTTGTGGCCACCGGCAACGTGCATTATCACGTGGCCGACCGACACTGGTTGCAGGATGTGTTCGTTTCCATCCGCAACCGAATGACGCTGGACGATTCGCACGCACAGCGGCGGCCCAATGCGTGTTTCTACCTGGCTTCTCCCGGCGAGATGGCTGCGCGCTTCGCTTTTCGACCGGACGCCATTCGCAATACCCGGCTCATCGCGGAGCGCTGCAAGGCCTTCAACCTTACAGCCGACCTTGGCTACCGATTTCCCGATTTTCGCGGCGGCGGTACTTCAGCCAGAGAGAAACTCGGCGAAGTCTGCCACGCCGCCATGGAGGTGCGCTATCCGCCGGGCTCGCCCCACCGGACCGAGGCCGAACAGCGACTGGCCACCGAGCTGGCCCTCGTGGAGCGCCACGGACTGTCGGGATTCTTTCTTGTTTACCACGACATTCTGGAGCTGGCCAGGAAGGTCGCGGGGCGAGTGCGGGGAGACTCCATGCCGCGCCAGCTGCTTCCCCCAGGGCGCGGCCGCGGGTCTTCGGTGTCGTCCATCATCTGCTATCTGATCGGGTTGTCGCACGTGGACCCCATCCAGACGAACCTCTTCCTGGGGCGCTTTCTGAACGACGCCATGGAGAGCGTCCCCGATATCGATATCGATTTCGCCCGCGACATCAGAGAAGAGCTGATTCTCGCGGTGTACGAGCACTACGGATACGACCACGTTGGGCTGGTGTGCGCGTTTCCCACCTACCGAACGCGCTCAATCGCCCGCGAGCTGGGCAAGACACTTGGCCTGCCGCCGGGCGACATCGAGAAGGTCGCCAAACTCGCCGAACCGGGTGCCGACGGTTTCACCGCGGAATTGGAGCGAATTCCGGGGCTGGAGGCCCGGTCGAACTCCAGGCTGTGGCGGCTTTTCTCCCAGCTCGCCGAACAGATGCGGGGGCTGCCCCGCCATATCTCGCAGCACGTGGGCGGGATGGTGATTTCGAGCCGCCCGCTGGCCGAGATCGTGCCGCTTGAGCCGGCTGCCTGGGAGGGGCGCGTGCTCTGTCAGTGGGACAAGGATTCCTGCGACGACGCCAGGTTCATCAAGATCGATTTTTTGGCGCTGGGCATGATGTCGCTGGTCGAAGACACCGTGGAGATGATAGCTGACCGCCACGGTTCGATTCCCGATCTGTCTCGCATCAACCATGAAGACGAGAAGATCTACGACCGCATTTGCTCGGGCGACACGGTCGGTCTCTTTCAGGTGGAAAGTCGCGCCCAGATTCAGATGGCGCGCAGGGTGCGGCCGCGCAATCTGGCCGACTTGGCCGTGCAGGTGGCTATTGTCAGACCGGGACCAATCGTGGGCGGCGCGGTCAATCCGTATGTGAGACGGCGCGAGCGGCTCCGGGACAATCCCGGATACAAGGTGCCGTACGACCATCCCCTGCTCGAAGAAGCACTGGGCGAAACGCTGGGCGTGATAATCTTCCAGGACCAGGTGCTTCAGGTGTGCCAGGCTCTGGCGGGGTTTACCGACGGACAGGCCGAGGACCTGCGCCGGGCCATGAGCCGGAAACGGTCCCGGCAGGCCCTGCTGGAGTACTGGGAAGCGTTTCAGGCGGGCGCGGCAAAGAAGGGAGTCGAGCCGGCGACAGCCCGCAAAGTGTTCGACCAGGTCGTCGCGTTTTCCGCCTTCGGATTTCCGAAATCGCACGCGGCGGCATTCGGGCTTCTGGCCTACCAATCCGCCTGGCTTCGCGAAGAGTATCCGGTCGAATACTACGCCGGGCTTTTCAACAACCAGCCCATGGGGTTCTACTCGCTTGATGCCCTGGGCCGCGATGCCAGACGGCACGGCGTTGATATCCGTCTTCCCGACCTCAACGCGAGCCGGGCCGGGTGCGTGCCCGAGCAGAACGACATCCGCATCGGCCTGGGCATGATCAGAGGGTGGAGCACGGACCTCGCCGCCATGGTGGTGGAAGAGCGTGAGCGCGGCGGAGCGTTCATTTCGCTGCCCGACTTTCTGCGCCGGACGCCGGCCGCCGTCAAGCGCGACTCAATCGACAACCTGATCTGGGTTGGCGGCCTGGACTCGCTGGGCATCGAGCGCCGCGACCTTCTTTGGCAGGCGGGGCTGTGGCTGGGACCGGACCCGTCCGACCCCGGCGCGGGCACGGTGGCCGACCAGCACAGCCGACGCTCGCAGCGGGCCGACCAGGGCCAGTCCGAACTGGGGCTGCCCGACCCCGGCGCGGACCTGCGGTTTGCCGGCACCCACGACCGGGAGAAGATGGTAGCCGAATACAACCTTCTCTCGTTTGCCGCCTCTCTGCACCATCCGTTTGCGCTGTTTGGCGAGCAGCTTCCTCGCGGGACCGTGCCATCGTCGCGCTTTTCGCGCATGCGCACCGGAAGCCGCGTGCTTTCCGCGGGAATCGTGGTCGCCCGCCAGCGCCCTCAGACCGCCAAGGGGCACGTGTTTATTCTGATGGAAGACGAAGACGGTCCCGTCAACGCCATCATTCGCCCGAAGATCTACGAAAAGTGTCGTACCGCCATTCGCCTTGAGCCGCTTATCGTCGTGGACGGACGGCTTCAGAGGGACGGTGCCAATATCAGTCTGATCGCCACCGAAGTGCGTCCGCTTCGCCTGTCGGCCTCGCTCCCCGAGTCCGCCCGCCCCTCCGCTCCGGTGCGTGTTGATCCGAACCCCGTGACAGGCGTTGACGATTCCTTTCAGTATTTGGAGGCTCTGCGCCGTGATCCTCCGCCCACCACGAGCTGGGGCCGCGGCAACTCCCGCTAGCAGTGGCATTTCGCTCTTGGCTCCGGCTTGACCGCCGGGAAGGTCAGGGTCACATTCACCCGACGGACTTTTCCCCTGATCCCCGTCTCGTTGTTCCCGCGTCCCTGCTTGCGAAGGAGGCCATTCGATGACCGCGACGACCAACACATCCACAAGATCGGTCAAGTTGTTGATCGTTGCCGTTGTCGCCGCGGCCGGGGCGGCGCTGGTTTCGGCCGGCGGCTCTGACGGAGGGGCCGCTTCGGTGCCCGGCGACTCGGATCTGGCCGATGCCGCCGTCCGGTTCCTGGCGACCCTGGACGCTGGGGCGCTGGACCGGGCCACCTACGAACTCGGAGACGAAGAACGCTTTGATTGGAAATTCGTGCCGACCAGCCGGAACGGACTGCCTCTCAAAGACATGACTCTGGCGCAGCGATCAGCGGCTCATGACTTGCTGGCCACTGCCATGAGTGCCCAGGGATACCTGAAGGCAGGTGCCGTGATGGAGCTTGAGCGTATTCTGGGGATTCTGGAAGGGCGGCCCGAACGCCGCGACCCGGAGGACTACTACGTAACCGTGTTCGGGGAGCCGGGCCCCGATCAGGCCTGGGGCTGGCGGTTCGAGGGGCACCACCTCTCCCTCAATTTTTCCTCTCCCGCGGGCGCGATCACCATTACCGGACCGGCGTTCATGGGTGCCAACCCCGCCGTTGTCCCCTCCGGCGAGAAAGCCGGCTGGCGGCCGCTGGGCAAGGAAGAAGACATCGCCCGGGCGTTGTTCGTGAGCCTCGACGAGAGTCAGAGCGCCGCGGCGCTCATTGCCGAGGAGGCCCCGAGAGACATCATCACGCGCGACGACCGGGAGGCGACCCTGGCCGAATTCTCCGGGATCCCCTGGCACGACTTGCGACCGGCTCAACAGGCCGCGCTGCTCGCGCTAATCGGGCAGTACACGGGTAACATGGCTGCCGATGCGGCCCACGAATGGACGACCCGGATCCAGGCCGATCCGTCGGGTATCCACTTTGCCTGGGCAGGGAGCGCCGAGGTCGGCGAGGGGCATTACTACCGGGTGCATTCCCCGGCGTTCCTGATCGAATATGACAATACGCAGAACGACGCCAACCACATCCACTCGGTCTGGCGGGATCTGGAGAACGATTTCGGAGGCGATGCCCTGGCTCGGCACTACGAGACAGGCACCGGTCACCAATGACCACCGGCGCGATGGACCGCCGGGCCTTCGCCCGCATCTTCGCGGCGGGTGGTTCCGCGGCGCTCCTGGCTGCGTCACCCGCCGGTGCGTTGTCGGGGCGGGGCGGGTCTTTGCACGGGGGGCGGTCCCTGCGCACGGGGGGCGGCGATGTGGACTGGGAGGCAGTGCGCGCCGAATTCCTGATGCCCCCCGGCGTGGTCGTTCTGAACGCCGCCAATCTCTGTCCGTCCACGCGGAGCGTACTCGGTGCGGTTTTCGATTACACCGAACGAATGGACAGCGAGCCGATGCCCAGCTTCAGGGCCGAGATGCACGCGGTGAAGGAACCGGCGCGCGACAGCCTGGCCAGGCTGCTCGGGGCCGCACCCGGAGAGATACTCATCACGCGGAACACCAGCGAGAGCAATAACTGGGTGTCGGCCGGCCTGGACCTGGGCCCGGGAGACGAAGTGGTCATCGTGTCCGACAACCACCCCAGCAACAACAGAGCGTGGAAGATCCGGGCGCAGCGGTTCGGATTCTCCGTGCGCGAGCTGCCGGTCCGCTCCCCTCACCCGGGCATGGAATCCTTGCTCGACGACTTCGCCTCCGCGATCAACGGCAACACGCGGCTGATCGCGTTCACCCATCTCACAAACACCGCCGGCGATCTGTTCCCGGCCGGCGGGCTCTGCGCCCTGGCCAGAGAGCGCGGCGTGATGTCGCTCGTGGACGGTGCCCAGTCAGTTGGGCTCCTTGACGCAGACGTGAAACGGATGGACCCGGACTTCTACACCGGCAGCGCCCACAAATGGCCGTGCGGTCCCAAGGAAGCAGGTGTTCTTTATGTGCGGAGCACGGTGCACGACCGGTTCCACGCCTCCGTAATCAGCGCCTACGGCGGACAGCGCGGCCTGGCTCGCACACACGAGGGCCTGGGCCAGCGCGACGAACCGGCGATTCGGGCTTTCGGCCTCCAAGTCGAATTCTTGGCGGAAATCGGAATGGACCGGATTGAGGCGCGGAGCCGAGCACTCGGAACCGCCGCCTGGGAGGGGCTAGCACGCATCAACGGGGTCAGGATGTGGACCTCGCCGGACCCGGACCTGCGGGCCGCCGTGGTCACGTTCGTGCCCGGAGACATGGACCCCGCCGGTGTGGTTGCCTCTCTTGAGACGCGGGGGATTGTGGCCGCTGCCCGCACGGGCGCCGACCGGCCGGGGGTGCGTTTCTCGCCCCATTTCTACAACTCGTTCGAGGACGTGGAACGGGCCGTGGCCGCCGTCGCCGAGATCTTGGGTTAGAAGAAACCGCCGGTGGCCCCCGATACGAACGCCAGCAGGGTGATCGCGGCCATCCACCAGACCAGTCGATCAGAGGCGTCCAGGAGCAGGCGTTTCGTCAGCGTCGCCCCGATCGGGGCCGTCAGAGTGTACACGGCGGTGAACCGCGCCACGGTCTGGAGCATCAACGCACCGGGCAATTCGCCCAGTCGTGTTCCGGCAGACACGTACTGGATTGCCTCCACCACCACGAACGCCATGGTGAACCACGCGCCGAGTTTCAGGTAGAGGAAGGCCTCCACCCGCGCCCGTTTCCTTGCCATCGCGAACACGGCCAGGGGTCCCCGGAAGAACAGTCTGAGCGGGCCGCCCGGATCGTTGAAGTAATAGAAGAGGCGCAGGCGGTGGTTCCAGCGGTCCAGAACACGCAGGACCGGCAGGCGCGAGAGCGTGTCCCAGCGGGCACCCAGCAACGTGATGCCGACCAGGGCCAGGGCGGCCACGGCCGGTTCGGGTACGGCCTCGGCTACGAGCGTCCCGGCACCGAAGCCCGCGGCGGCAACCACGAGCATGTCTCCGGGCAGACGACCGCGCTTGCCGCGTTTGGCTGCCCACGCCGGAACCCTAGGGATCAGCCCGGCCCGAAGCGGAGGCATGAAAGAGAGCTGCCGCGGGGGATCCCCGGCCGCGTGGCGTACGATCTGTTCGGAGTTGAACGATCTTGTCATCCGCCCCAGCAGGGCCAGGTCGATCAACCACCACAGCCCCAGGCCTCCGAACGTGAAAAACATGATTATGCCGGTCACGGGCCGGTCCAGGTAGAACCGGTGCCCCCCAAACAGCCCGGTGAACAGCCACAACCCGCGCGCCACGGCCAGTTTCCGCAGCCGGTATTGGTACAGCTGCTCCAGGACCGCCCGCGAGAAATCGAGGTTGCGCCGCCCCAACGAACCGGCTCTCAGGTTTCTGTCCCGTCAGTTCTCAAGTGTCCCTCCCGCGGACCACGGGGGCCGGTCTCGACTGGGTCATTGGCTTAGGTTTTTGCTTGTGTTTTTCCGGGTCCAAACTCGGCCCGGAACCTACCGCGCCCGCAATCCGAGAACCTAGCATGCACGGAAAAATTACCCGATCGCCGATTGCCCTTCTCCTTGGGGTTTCTGTTTCCGCCGGTGCCGCCAGTGCACCGGCCCTTCTTGAGGCCCAGTCCGGTCGCCTGGCCACTCCGTCGGCGGGCGGCATGGTCGTCAGCAGCCATTACCTGGCGTCGGAGGCGGGCCAGAGTATCCTGAAAAAGGGCGGCAACGCGGTGGACGCGGCGGTCGCAACGGCCTTCGCGCTGGCGGTGACCCTTCCGTCGGCGGGCAACATCGGGGGAGGCGGGTTCTTGGTTTACCACGGTGCCGACGGCGAGGTAACCACTTTCAATTTCAGGGAGAAATCCTCGCGCCACGCCACCGAGCGCATGTACCTGGGCGCGGACGGCAACATTCGGGACAACTCAAACCACGCAGGGTTGCTGGCGGTGGGGGTGCCCGGCACGGTGGCCGGGATGTGGAAGGCGCACCAGCGGCTGGGTTTACTTCCCTGGGCAGACCTGGTGGAGCCGGCCATTCGACTGGCCGACGACGGGATGCCGTCTACCTGGGCGATGCGAGGCTGGCTTTCTTCTCTCCCGGGGCGCGAGGGTCCTCTCTACGACGCCACCCGCGACGCGTTCCTCAAGAACGGGACTGACCTCTACGAGCCCGGCGAAACCTTCCGGCAACCCGATCTGGCCCAGTCGCTGAGGCGAATCCAGGCCGACGGGCACGACGGGTTCTATGGCGGTGAGACCGCGCGTTTGATCGCCGAGTTCATGGCCGCCCACGGGGGGTTGATCGACGAAGAGGACCTGGCCCTTTACGAGGCCGAAGAACTGCCGCCAATCCGGGGTTCCTACCGGGGTTACGATGTCTACGGCATGCCGCCGCCCAGCTCCGGGGGCACGGTGCTGGTGCAGATGCTGAACGTGCTCGAGGGGTACGACATGGCCGAAGCCGGCCACAACTCGGCCCGCAGCCTGCACCTGATGACCGAGGCGATGCGCCGCGCCTATGCCGACCGGGCGCGGTATTTGGGCGACCCCAACTTCAACCCCGACATGCCTCTCGCCCGGCTCATATCCAAGGAATACGCGGCGGACCTGCGCCTTGGCATTAACGAAGCACGTGCATCGGTCAGCGACTCGGCCCGTTTCAACGATGCGCTGCTTGCCGAGAGCGCCCAGACCACACATTACTCGGTGGTTGACGCCGATGGCAACGCGGTCTCGGTCACCTACACGCTGGAATACAGCTACGGTTCAAGCATCGTGGTGCCGAGCGCCGGGTTCTTGCTCAACAACGAACTGGGTGACTTCAACGCGATTCCGGGGCTGACCAATTCTCGCGGGCGGATCGGTACGCCCCCCAACCTGGTAGCTGCCGAAAAGCGTCCCCTGTCCAGCATGACCCCCACCATCGTCGCCATGGACGGGAAGCCGGTGTTGGTGATCGGAAGCCCGGGTGGCAGGACCATCATCAATACGGTGCTGCAAGTGATCCTGAACACCATTGATTACGGGATGACGGGATCGCGGTTCGGGCGCGCCATCGAGTCACCGCGTATTCATCACCAGTGGCTGCCCGACGCAACTTCGTTCGAGGAATGGGGTTTTTCGCCGGATACGCGCCGTCTCTACGAGGCCATGGGGCATGCGGTGACCACCCGTTCCGGGCAGGGCAGCGCGATGGGCATTTACATCGATCAGGCCACCAACATGCGGTGGGGGGCGGCCGACTCCCGTGCTTACGACGGAGGTGCCCGCGGCCGCGACCAGTAGCGTCTAGAACGCTACGGGCTCCCTGAACCTCCCGTAAACCCGCTCCATCGCGATCCTGAGTTCGCCCAGCGTCGCGCAGGCCCGCACCGCGTCCAGCAGCGGCGGCATGACATTCTTCGACGGCCTTTCGCACGCCTGTTCAAGGCGTCGCAGGGTGGCCTTCACCGCAGGCTCGTCCCTTTGGGCTCGGAGCGCGGCCAGCCGACGCGCCTGAGCGTCGCCTGCCTCGTCGCCGATCTTGAGAATCTCCACGTCCGCGTCCGCATCTCCGGCAAATCTGTTAACGCCGACAATCACCTGGCTGCCCCGTTCCACCTCTGCCTGGAACTGCCGCCCCGACGCTGCTATCTGGGCCTGGAAGTAACCCGATTCGATCCCCGCCACCACGCCGCCAATCGTGTCGATCTCCTCGAAAATCTGTTCCGCCTCTGATTCCAACTGGTCGGTAAGCGACTCCAAATAGTAAGACCCCGCCAGGGGGTCGATTGTGTTGGGAACGCCCGTTTCATAGGCCAGGATCTGCTGGGTACGAAGCGCCAGGCGGGCCGATTCCTCGGTCGGCAGGGCCAGCGTCTCGTCCATGGCGTTGGTGTGGAGCGACTGGGTGCCCCCGAGTGCGGCCGCGAGGGCCTGGTACGCCACGCGAACGACGTTGTTCATGGGCTGCTGCGCGGTCAGCGAGACCCCCGCTGTCTGCGCGTGGGCGCGGAGCCGCATGCTCCGGGGGTCGCGGGCCCCGTACACGTCGCGCATCCGGCGGGCCCAAATCCGCCGAGCGGCGCGGAACTTGGCGATTTCCTCAAAGAAGTCGTTGTGGACGTCCCAGAAAAACGAAAGCCGCGGCGCGAAGGAGTCCACGTCCAGCCCCCGTTCGATTCCCCGCTCCACGTAGGTGAACCCGTTCTTGAGCGTGTAGGCCAGTTCCTGTGCGGCCGTGGCACCCGCCTCGCGAATGTGGTAGCCGGAAATCGAAATCGTGTTGAAACGCGGAGCGTGCTCCGCCGACCACTCGAAGATGTCGGTGATGATCCCCAGCGCCGGTTCCGGCGGGAAGATCCAGGCATGCTGCGCCTGGTATTCCTTGAGGATGTCGTTCTGAATGGTGCCACGCACTCGGGCAAACGGGACGCCCTGCCTCTCCGCGGCCACCAGGAGGAAGGCGTACAGCATCACTGCCGGCCCGTTGATCGTCATCGAAACCGACACCTTGTCCAGCGGGATGCCGTCGAACAGCAACTCCATGTCGGCCAGCGACGAGATTGCAACACCGCACTTGCCGACTTCGCCCTCCGAACGGGGATCGTCGGAGTCGTACCCCATGAGCGTGGGAAAATCGAACGCAACCGAGAGGCCTGTCTGGCCGCGGTTCAGCAGGTACCGGTAGCGTTCGTTAGTCTCGGCCGCCGTGGCAAAACCCGAGAACAGGCGTTTGGTCCACAGCTTGGTCTGGTACATCGAGTGGTACGGGCCCCGGGTGTAGGGGAACTCGCCCGGCAAACCGATCTGGTCAGAATATTCGGCCGGGTCGGGGCCGTCCAGCGGCGTGTACAGGGCTTTTACCCGCCTGCCGGAAACACTGTTGAACGTGGTATCGGTTCGGCGCGGCGCGGCGTCGCACACTGCCTCCCACAGGAGTAGTTGGTCTTCTAGGGATTGCATTGGGCTGTCCTCGCTACTTGTTGCCACAACCGCCGCGCCGCGGCGTGCGGTGTCTCCCCGCGGAACACTCCCGGGGAGTCCTCCCAGATCCTGTCGGCTGCTCGAAGGGCCTGCCGCCGCAGCGCCTCTCTCGTGCGGTGGGCTCGTCGCTCTTCGCGCACGCTGTCCAGTGTGCCGGTCGATACCAGCCAGGCGCGGTGGTCCGTCAGGGCGGCGTCGAGATCTTCCACCCCGTCTCCGTTCAGTGCCGAGGTCCGTACGACGGGGGTCGCCCAACGGTTCGCCGGGTCTTCACCTCCAGCAACCCCGCCGGCGGTCGAGGTTGAGGTCGGGGCACCGCCCGGCAGACTCCCGGTCAAGCGGGCCCGGATCGACAACATCACCGCCAGTTCCTTTTCGAGCTTGTCGGCCCCGGGCCGGTCTGCCTTGTTGACCACGAAAACGTCGGCGGCCTCCATCAGTCCGGCCTTCATGGCCTGGATGCCGTCACCCGATTCGGGTACGAGCACAACCACCACGGTGTCGGCCGAAGATGCGATGTCGATTTCCTGTTGGCCCACGCCCAGAGTCTCGATCACTATCCTGTCGCAGCCGTGGGCGTCGAGCAGGTCGGCCGCGTCGCTGGCAGCGTTGGACAGTCCCCCGGCCGATCCGCGACTGGCCATTGACCGGACAAACAAGCCGTCGCGCATTGCCAGGTCGCCCAGCCTTATGCGGTCGCCCAGCAGCGCGCCCCGGGTGTACGGGCTGGAGGGATCGACGGCGAGGACTCCCACGCGCAGGCCCTGGTCGAGCCATCCCTCGGTCAGCACCTTGACGAGGGTCGATTTGCCGGCCCCCGGCGGCCCGGTCACGCCGATACGGCGCGCCTTCCCGGAAAGATGGGCCACATGTTCCAACAGCCGTTCAAAGCCCTCGGCCCGGTTCTCCACCAGCGATATGCCGCCGGACAGGGCCTTGTGCTCCCCCGCCTCAATGCGTTTCGCCAGTTGGGCAAAGGGCGCGGCGACGGTCATATCAGGAATCGCGTGGCCAGTCCCAGCAGCAGCAGGAACCCGAGAAGGTCCGTGAAGGTGGTCACGAAAATCGACGAAGCCACTGCCGGGTCTATCCCCAACCGTTCCAGCACGATCGGGAAAAAGGCCCCCAGCGTGGAAGCCACGACCAGGTTGACCCACATGGCGACCATGACCACCGCACCGAAGGCCGGCCCCGTACTGGGCAGGGCCAGGGCGACCACGGCAACCAGGGCACCTATCAGGAATCCGTTGACTACCCCCACCAAGAGTTCCTTCGCAACCGCGCCCCACCGTTCGGAGGGGGATTCGTGAGCCAGCGCTATTCGCCGGATCGTCACGGCCAGTGCCTGAGTGCCCGCGTTTCCGCCCAACCCAGCGATGACCGGCATCGCAGCGGCCAGAACCGCAAGCTGCGCAATGGTGTCTTCGTAGAACCACACAACGAACGCCGCCGCCGACAGGGTCGCCGCGTTGACGGCCAGCCACGGAAGCCGGCTCTTCACCGCGGACACGGCGCCCGCCCGCAGCCCCTCTTCTTCCGACACCGACGCGAAGCGGAGCATGTCTTCGGTGCCTTCGGCTTCAACGATGTCCAGCGCGTCGTCAAAGGTGATGCAACCCAGCAGTTCGCCCCGGTCGTCCACAACCGGGACCGAGGGCACGTTGTAGCGGGACAGCAGCCGGACCGCTTCTTCCTGGTCCATGTTGACGTCGGCCACCGCCAGAGGTTGTTGGAGGAACTCCGCGACCGCGGATCCGGGAGATTCCATCATCAGATCCCGAAGGGTGATCAACCCGCGGAGCCTGCCCTCGGGGTCCACCACAAAAATGGTGTACAGGTCTTCAGCATCCGCCGCGAACTGCCGGTACCGGGCCCTGGCCTGGGAGGCGGTGAAGCCTAGCGGAACCGACACGATCTCGCGTGTCATGATGCCGCCGGCCGAATCCTCGGGAAATTCCAGCAGCTCACGGATTTCTTCGGGGGCCACTACGGACTCAAGAACCCGCTCCCGGTCTTCGTCTTCCAGCTCCCCGATCAGGTCCGCGGCATCGTCGTCGGCAAGTTCCTCAACGACCGCGGCGATCGTGTCAGGGGGGAGGCTGGCCAGTAGTTCGCCCGGGCTCTCTTCGTCTTCCATCTCGGACAGGGCCTCGGATGCTACTTCGGCCGGCAAGACCTCCATCAGGCAGCGCCGTTCGTCCTCGTCAAGGTGCTCGACAATGTCCGCGACGTCGCTGGCATGTAGATCGCTGAGGCGCTCGACAAGCTGGTCGGACCGTTCGGCCACCAGCAGTTGGCGGATCCGTTCAATCTCGGCGTGGCGGAGGGTCTCGGCGTGTTCGGACATGCCCGAAATTTACCGTTCCCTCGGACTCAAAGGACCACGCCCGCCAGGACCGCCTCCTGGAGACGAAACATCTCGGATGTCCACCGCGACCGCGCCGTTTCGGGGTGCGCGAGCCCGCGCGCGTGCAGAACGCCGTGAATCGCCAGCCTCATCAGCTCCTCGGTCAGGGGGGAGGGGGCCCCGGACGCGATATCGGGACACACATACACGTCGCCGATTGTCGCCTCGGGTCCGTCCAGCCTGAACGCCAGCACGTCGGTGGGCGCATCCACCCCGTGGAACTGCCGGTTGACCTCCTGCATGCGGGCCGGCCCCACCAGAGTCACCACCACCGAATCCAGCGGGTGCTCCCCACCCGTTTCGGGGTTCAACTGACAGGCCAGCGCCGCTCTGGCCGCCCGTTCGACCCGTTCAAGACGCTCTTGGCCCGGCGGCTCGCCCAGGCCATCGGTCGCTACCTGGAGGGCTGGCAAGCCGGATCTGTCGATCGCGGCCCTACTCCGGCTCTGCGTTGGTGGTCTTGGCGGCGACCTTCGGGGCGGGACCCGTGTCCCCGTGGGCCGCCTGGGTCAGGCCAATCGTCATCTGCAGTGCCTTCAGGCGACTGTCGGTGCCCGGTCCGTCCGCGATTTCGCCCTCTGTTCCGCCCCCTGAGCCACCGGCCCTCGACCCGCCCGGCTCGGGCGCCTCGGGCCGTCTGAGCGAAGGATAGTCAATGCGGTGGTGAAACAGGCCTGTCAGGGTACGGGCGAATTCCCGCTGAACGATTTTGATGTCCCGTTGGGTCAGGCCGCACTCGTCGAGTTCCCCCCACTGGATCCGGTCTTGGAACAGACCGCTGATCAGGTCACGGATCGTCTCGGGATTCGGTGCCCGGAGTGTGCGGGACGCCGCCTCGACCGCGTCGCCCAGCATGGCCACGGCCGTTTCGCGACTCTGCGGTTTCGGCCCCGGGTAAGAAAAATCCCAAAGTTCGGCCGGCGGGCCGTCGGTCTGTTCCCGCGCCCGCTGCAAGAAAAACCGGATCGGCTGGGTACCGTGGTGCTCGCGAATGAAGTCCTGGAGCTTTTCGGGCACCCCCTCCTCTTGGGCCATAGCTACACCGTCCCGCACGTGGGCCTTGAGAATCTCGGCGCTCTGCCACGGCGTGAGGCGGTCGTGGGGGTTCAGGCCGCGCGGCTGGTTCTCCACGAAATACTGCGGGCGTTTCAGCTTCCCGATGTCGTGGTAATAAGCTCCTACCCGGCCGAGGATGGGATTGGCCCCGATTCCCTCGCACGCCGCCTCGACGAGGTTGGCCAAGTTGATCGAGTGCGAATAGGTGCCCGGTGCCTCCCGCGCCAAGCGCCGGAGCAGGGGCCGGTTCATGTTGGAGAGTTCCAGCAGAGTCTGGTCGGTGACCCGGCCGGTGAACTGCTCCAGCGCGGGGATCACGGCCGCCAGGGCCAGCGTGGTGCACAGTACCGCGCTCACCACGCCCCAGCCAATCACCGACACGGAGCCCTGCAGTCCCACCGCCTCTCCCAAGAACAGGCAAAGGGCGATAACGGCATGGCTCCCGGCGATCACGGCCATCACCTTCCAGCTTTGACTACGAGTTGGCGGGGCGCGCGCCGCCAGCGCCGCGGCGGACCCCGCAACCAACGCGTTGAGCGGTACCTCGGGGCCGGGCGCCGCCGGCAGCGCCAAGAGGATGAGCGCCAGGCATGCCACGCTCAACAGAGCCAGCATGCCGTCGTAGAGCGCGGCTATCGTGAGGCCGGCAAGGGCTACGGGAATCAGAGAAACCGGGGCGTCGACCGCCGCCACAACACCGGCCCCGGCAAGAACGGCCGCGAATACGGCCATCAGCGCGGCGAAGCTCCGCGGGCTCTGGTATACGTCGAGCCTGTAGCGATACATCGCCACCAGCAAGATCAGCAACCCCGCCGCCACAATTGCCGAAAGGCCCAACTCGCGGGTCAGGGGTGCGGTCGCCAAACCTCGTTCCGAGAGTTCGGCCTGGTAGGCCATCAGACGCTGGTAGGCCAGGTTGTCGATGCGCCGGTTCTCGGTGATGATCCTCTGGTCCCGCAGGACCGTTCCCGCAATGCGGGGCACGGCGGCCCGCGCCGCTTCGCGCTCAAGCCTTGTCGCATCCGAGTCCAGCTGAAGGGTCGGCTCGGCCTGCACCAACAGCTGCGAGAACAACCTGAGCCCCGACGGCGGCAACTCGCCGCGGGCAGCCTCGTTGGCCTCTTGGTAGAACGCCGACATCAGCGGGATATCGTCGATCGGGCGGAAGTCGTCGCCGGAGCCTGACAGGTCGGGTTCCTCCCCTTCCCCCAGGACCTCGCGGACCACCACGCCCGCGGTCTGCAGACCTTCCAGGTCGCCGCTTCGCATCACCCCGGCCCGAAGCCCGCCAAGGGCCTCTGTCAGTTCTTCGGCCAGTTCGTTCCGGCCCCGCGGGTCCATGACGTAGTCGATGTCGACCTCGACCACCGTGAGACCGTGGGCCGCCAGGGTGTCGCCGACTGCACCGCGGGCTGCAGCCAGCACCCCCTCCCGATCGGCCTCATCGGCAATGGCCCGGGCCGTGCCGCTGTCGACCGCGGTCGCCACCGACGCCATCAGTGTCTCGTAGGCCAACAGCGCCGAGTCCACCAAGGCCGGATTGAACGAGACAATCGGGAGCACCCCGGCTTCGGCATCGCGCTGGTCGCTCGCCAGCTGCTCTTCGTCCTTGGGGACCACGAACCGGAAAGAGGCGTTGACCGTCTCCACCGCGACGTCACCCGGCTGGAGGTTGAGGAATCCGGGCCCCGACTGGTCGGGAAACACGATGGGTGCCCAGATCGCCACCGCCAACACCAGGACGGCGCGGTACCCGTGATGTACGAACGCCTCCGCGGTGGTGACCGGCTCCCTTCGGGTCGCCCGCAGCCTGACCCTGAGCCACCGAACCGCCGCCGTATCAGCCAGTTGCTCCAGCACGCGAGTGCGATTCGGCCCGGGGCTCACGGCTGGCTCTTGTCCGACTGCTCTGCCTGGTCGTACGCGTGAATAATCCGGCGGACCAAATGGTGCCGAACAACATCCGCGTCATCCATATAACAGAATTCGATCCCGTCGACGCCGGCCAGGACCCGCTCAATGTCCAGCAGGCCCGAATGACGACGGTTGGGAAGGTCCACCTGGGTCGAATCTCCGGTGATCACTGCCCGGGAATTCAGCCCCAGCCGGGTCAGGAACATCTTCATCTGGGCCGTGGTGGAATTCTGCGCTTCGTCCAAAATGATGAACGCGTCGGACAGGGTCCGCCCGCGCATGTAGGCGAGCGGCGCGACTTCTATTGCCTGCCCCTCAATGGCGCGGCGCATCCGGTCGCGCGGCATCATGTCTTTGAGAGCATCGTATAGCGGGCGCAGATACGGGTCCACCTTCTCCTGGATGTCGCCGGGCAAGAACCCCAGCGCTTCGCCGGCTTCGACGGCGGGCCGGGTGAGGACGATCCGCCGAACGCGGCTGCGGTTCAGGGCTTCAAGCGCCATCGCCACCGCGAGATATGTCTTCCCCGTGCCTGCCGGGCCAAACCCCACCACAATGTCGTGGTTGCGGATCGCTTCCATGTACTGCGCCTGGCCCTGGGACTTGGGCCGGATAACACGGCGCGCACCGGGCAGGGCCACCTCCGGCTGGTTGCCGTCGGGATGGTCGTGCGCCCTGTTGCTTCGTGTTTTGGCGCCGGTCTTGGCCCTTGCCTTCGCCTCCGACTGTCTCCGGGAGCTCTGTTGGGATAGCGCTCGTCCGGGCCTGGCCGGTGCGCCCGTGCTCCCCGCCCTGCCCCGTCTGGGAGTTACGCCCGCCCCGGCGAGGCCGGCACGGGCAGTGCCGCCGGCAGCGAGAAAGCGGTCGATGTCGGCCACATCCAGGTGCCGCCGCATTCGGGCGTGCTGGATCATCCGGCGGGCCGCACCCTCGGCCCGACCGACCGAAGTGGCGGGTCCCGACAACACCAACTCGTCGCGCCGCAGTACGACCCGAACATCGCAGCGCCGGGCCAGGGTCATCAGGTTCCGGTCGTTCACGCCCGCCAGTAGTTGCTGGTCCGCGCCCTCGGTATCGAGACGCCGCTCTGAGATTTCGGCTCGTGACTTCGACGCGATGCCGCCGTTTTCCGCGGCCGCGTTAGTGTGGCTTCCTATCCTACCAGCTCCCTGTCCTGTCTCGTGTCCCGTCGCGCCCTGTGCGCCCGCGGTTGACCGCTTGGCGATCGGTCAACGCCCCGATGGCCAGTGGTCTCCGAAGATCCGCACGCTCCTAACCAGCCGGCGGGGGATCCGCCTCCGCCTTGGATGTGTCGATACCGAGTTCTTCCAACTCGTCGGCACTGACCAACGACGGAGACCTCTCCATCAATCCGCGGGCGGCGGCCGTTTTGGGGAAAGCTATAACGTCGCGTATCGACTCGGCCCCGGCCATCACCGCGATCATCCGGTCGAATCCCGCCGCGAACCCCCCGTGCGGGGGTGCGCCGTACCGGAACGCCTCCAGCAAGAAACCGAAACGGGCTTCGATCTCTTCGTCATTCAACCCCATCGTCGAGAGGATCGCACGCTGCGTCTCGGAAAGGTGGCACCGGATACTGCCGCTCGCGAACTCCATGCCGTTGCACACCACGTCGTACGCCACCGCCTTTACCGAGAGCGGGTCGTCCCGCAGGCGCTCGGGGTCGGGGTCAAGGGGCATGGTGAAGGGGTGCTGCGCGGGGACGGGACTGCCTGTCTCCTCATCGGGCAGGAACAGGGGAAATTCCGTGATCCAGGCCCAGCGGCTCTCTGACTTGTCCACCGCGCCGAGCTCCCTCGCCGAGGCCAGCCGCAGCGCGCCCAGCGCCGGCAAGATCAGGTGGTCCGGCCCTGCCATCAACCATACGAGGTCACCCGGTTCGATTCCCGTCTCGTGTTCCAGACGGGCCGCCAGTTCGTCATCGACGATTCGAGCAGGCGGCCCCGACCATCCGTCCGGGTTCCGCTTCATCCAGAGTGCCCCCTTGGCCCCGTGTTCCCGCGCCAGTTCGTCGTAGTGTGCAATGCGTTTGCGAGACAGGGACGCGCCGTCCTTGGCCACGACCCCGCGGACCCGGCCGCCCGCGCTGACCGCGCCGTCGAGAATTCCAAACCCCCGGCCCGACAGCAAATCGGTGAAGTCGGCGATCCGCCAAGGGATGCGCAGGTCAGGTCTGTCGGAGCCGTAGAACTCCATCGCGTCGGCGTGGGTGATCCGGGTGAAGGGGGTTGCCAGGTCCTCGCCGGCCCCTTCCTCCCAAACCGCCGCGAACATCTTCTCGGCCACGCGGAACACATCTTCCTGGCCGACAAAGGCCATTTCGATGTCGATCTGGGTGAATTCCGGCTGTCTGTCGGCCCGCAGGTCTTCGTCGCGCAAGCACTTGACGATCTGGAAATACCTGTCGAACCCCGAACACATCAGGAGCTGCTTGTACAGTTGCGGCGACTGCGGCAGGGCGAAGAACCGCCCCTTGTGAACCCGGCTGGGCACCAGGTAATCCCGGGCTCCCTCCGGGGTCTGCCGGGTTAACAGGGGAGTTTCGATTTCGACGAATCCCTCGTCCGCGAGGGATCGGCGGACCGCCTGCGCCGAGCGGTGGCGGAGGCGGAGGTTGTGCTGCATCTCGGGCCGCCGCAGGTCCAAGATCCGGTGGCGCAGCCTGAGTTCCTCCGACGGGAGGTCCTCTTCGGGGGGTTGGTAGACCAGAATCGGCAGCGGTTCCGACTCGGTGATCCGCTTGATCTTGGCGGCGGCTACCTCGACTTCCCCGGTCGCCATGGCCGGATTGCGGGCCTCCCGGGGCCGCATCGCGACCGCGCCCTCAACTTGGATTACGTCCTCCGGGTTGAGGTCGCGGACCAGCTCCACAAGCTCCGGTGGGCAAGTGTCTGGGCTGACCGATACCTGGAGGAGGCCGCCGTGGTCCCTCAGGTCGATGAAGTACAGCCCGCCCAGGTTGCGTCGCCGGTGTACCCAGCCCGCCACGCGGATTCCCTGGCCCGCCCGTTCGGCGGTGACGCGGCCGCACAAGGTGTCGCGCCACTGGGTCGCGAGGGTGCTCTTTTCGGTTGGTTCGGGGTGCAAGGTCTTGCCTTGTTTGTTGAATGGATCGTTCGGGAAAGTTGGCGCGGCGGCGAAGTGCGAACAAACCGCCGTAGTTTTTCCGGCATGAACCACGAATTGTTGGGCGACTCTCCGCGTGCCGCCCGGTCTGCCGTGGCGGGTTTCCTGGCTGACCGCGGCGAACCCTCTTACCGGGCAGGGCAAGCCTTGGAGTGGATCTACGATCACGGTGCCCGCGGGTTTGACGCTGCAACCTCGCTGCCGGCCGGGCTGCGCTGCTCGCTTGACGATGCCTTTTCGCTCACTCCTCTGGAAATGGTGTCGGAGGTTCGGTCTCGGGACGAGGTCGTAAAGCATCTTTGGGGTTTGGACGACGGCGAGCGGATTGAGTCGGTCCTCATCCCCTCCAGCACCAGAGTCACCCTTTGCATTTCGTCGCAGGCGGGGTGTGCGCTGGGGTGCCTGTTCTGCGCAACTGGCGCGTTCGGGTTCCGCCGCCACCTCCGCGCCGCCGAAATCGCCGCCCAGTTCCGCGACGCTGCCGCCCGGTCCGTCGAGCTCTACGGTCGTGGCGTCACCAACGTCGTGTATATGGGGATGGGAGAACCGTTTGCAAACACGGGGCCGGTCCTTTCCTCGTTAGAAGTTCTGCACGAGGGGTTCGGGCTTGGGGCGCGCCGGATCACCGTGTCCACCGTGGGTCTGGTGCCCGGTATTCGGGCCCTGGCGGCGACGCCCGGGCAGTTTGGTCTCGCTGTTTCGCTCCACTCCCCCGATCACGAACTGCGACTGGAGTTGATGCCGGTGGAGCGGCGTTATCCGTTGCCGGATCTAATGGACGCCCTCCGCGAATACCAGGCCGTCAAGAACCGGCGCTTGTCATTCGAGTACACGCTGATCAGCGGTGTCAACGACGATCCTTTGCTGGCCGAGGGCCTGGCCCGCCTCGTGTCGGATCTGACCTGTTTCGTCAACCTGATCCCGTTCAACCCGATCCCGTCGCAGCCCGCTTGGAAGCCGAGTCCGCCGGGCCGCATAGCCGAGTTTGCGGCGCGCCTTGAGCGCCGCGGACTGCGGCACGCCGTGCGCACCCCCAGGGGGCGGGATATTGCCGCCGCCTGCGGACAGCTCCGCTTGGCCGACGCGGCCCGAGCACCCGCTTCGACCGGATAGTACGCTGGGCGGTCACCACGGCCCGGGGGTTTACTGGCGCTGGCGAGCCAACTTGTCGACGAAGTCTCTTCCCAAGATCACCGTGGCGTCCAGGAAGAGCTCCGGGTCCGGCGCCATCGCTACTGAGTCAATCCCCAAGCTGTCGGCAAGCAGGCGCGCCACCCTCCCGGACCCCGATCGGTCCAGAACGTGGGTGGTTTCGTAATCGAAGTGGTCCGCATTTCCCACTTGTACCACGTCGAAGCGCATGCCCCGCAGTTCGTCGGCGGCGTCGGAGGCAAGTCCTGCCGCGCCAGTGCCGTTAAGCACCTCGACCTTCGGGCGGTTCGCACTGGCTGCCGGCCCCTCGGCGTTGGTGACGGGGCTGTCGAGCCGCAGGTTCAGCAGTCGCGCACCGGCCTCTGTTTGGGAGAGCCCAAAGAGCGTAGCGGCGATCACGGCGGCCAGAAGCCAGACTCCAGATCGTCGGCCCAGCCCGGCGCGCAGGGCAGCTAACCTGCCGCCGCTCTTCCTGGCGGCTGCCCGGGTCGGGCGCTTGCCGGATGTCTGCCCAACTCTCTGACCAGTGCGCCGGCCAGATCGGGCCGACGAGCGTGCGTTGGCGGTCTTTGACTGCCGCTTCCTTGTCTTGGTCGGTGCGGCTTGGCGACGTTGGACCCGGCCCCGGCGACCGCGTCGGACATAGGATGCGCGCTCCTCGCGCGCAGGATCACGGTGACTCGACATTGGCGCATTCCTCCCGTTCCCGCCCTCATCCACCCAGCGCTCCGTCCGCCCCTCCGTACAGCATCAGCGAACGGCTTTCATCCCCGTCTGGTAGACGGCATACATCCCCGTCAGCTAAAAGTGTGTTTTGGTGGGGCGTGCCACAAGTGCCCCGCGTTCCGTGATCAAACAGACTCCCCGTAGATTCGGGTGGTTCCGGACGCCTTGGAAGGCGCGGCCGGGGGGCACCGTAACCCAACGGGACGAATCGGGAGGCAGGGCGTGGCCGCGAGGGGGATGCCAGGCGAATCAGACGACGCAGGCCGGCAGGCTCCGGTGCGGTACGACGCCCTGCTGGCCAGGGACTTGGCTGCGGGGATCGCCCACCGCTGGGAGGGAGTGCCCGTTCGAAGGCTGCTGGTCAACCGCGGGCTTCGGGCCGCTTCCATCGAGTTCGGGCGGGGAGCCCGCGACGCCTCGCGGGAGACGCAGGACGAGACTCGGGAGGGCTGTCTAACCGCTCTGCTCCACCCTTCCCTGGGACATTTGTTTGTCTCGGACCCTCCCGGAATTTCGACCGATGTGCCCCCGGCCACCTTCCGGCGCCTGTTTTTGGGATCGGCCGTTGCCGCGCCCGATGAACGGGTCGTTCTGCTTACGTTTGTCGATGCCGACGGCCGGAAGCGCGAGGGGGCCGTCTTGCAACTCCGCACCACCCGGTTCAACCTCTTCCACCTTCGTTTCGCGGGGGGCTGGCGGGTGGAATCCGTCCTGGTCCGTGGTCATGGCGTGGAGCGCGGAGACATTTGGGCTCCGCCGGCCGCCGAGCGGGCCGCTGCCGACCTTCCGCCGTCGATTGACGACTGGCGGACGTGGGTCGGGGCCCGGGCCTCGTCCGGGCACGGTCACGGGGTCAATTGGCACCAAGAGGTTCTGCGTTCATGGGCCTGGACGAGCCCAGCCAACGTTGATGCCATCGCGGAGGCTTTGTCTGGCCAGTCCCGGTCTGGCCAGTCCCGGTCTGATCGATTCGCGGATGCGGCGCTCGCGGCGTATCTGTCGATTCACCCTGCGACCGGCGAGCGTGTCGGGGCGGATGTTCTGGGCGCGGTCACCCGGCAAGTCGAGGTGGCGGGCGGTGCTGCGGGGTTACTGTCCCATCTCCCGGCGGGAGCCGACGGGCTCACGTGGCGGCGCTCCGGTGGCGTGGCCGGCCGGGGATCTGGCGGTTCAACCAGCGAAGAGAGTGAACACGACCAGCTCCTTCGTCGGATCAGTGCCCGGCGGAAGCGTGCGGCCAAGCGTCTTGCCGCGTTGGAGCGTGAGTTGGCTTCGGTTCTGCCGCCCGAAGAAACGAGAGCCGATGGCAATCTGCTTCTCGCCAGAAAGGCCGAGATTCCTCGCGGGTCACGGTCGGTTACGCTGGTGGATTTTGATGGTGCCAAACGCAAGATCTCGCTTGATCCGGGGATGGACGCGGTTACCAACGCTCAGGAGTTGTTCAAGGAAGCCGCACGCCGTGAGAGGGCTTTGGAGCGCCTGCCCGCAGCCATTTCGGCGGCCCGGGCGCGACTTGCCGAACTAGATGACCTTTCCCTCCAGGTTGAAGAAAATGGCCCGTCCGATTCCTTGTGGTCTGCAATCGGCGGCCGGCCCCTGTCCGGTCCGGGCGCTTCAAGGGGGCGGGGGGGGAAGAGAAGCTCTGGCCGGCCGCGCGAGGGACCCGTTTTGCAGCGTGCGCCCTTTGTCAGGTACGTCAGCAGCGGCGGCTTTGAAATCTTGGTGGGACGCGGGGCCAGCGACAACGACGACCTGACGTTTCGCCACGCGCGGCGCGAAGACATCTGGCTCCATGCCTCGCAAGCCTCCGGGGCGCACGTCATTCTCCGGTGGGGGCGGGCCGACGAGAATCCCCCGGGGCGCGACCTTGCCGAGGCGGCCACCGCGGCTGCGGTCCACAGCAGGGCGCGGCACAGCGGCACGGTGCCCGTGATCTGGACCCGGCGCAAGTACGTTCGCAAGCCTCGCAAATCCCGGCCCGGATCCGTGGTCGCGGAACGCGAACGCACCCTTTTCGTTTCCCCCGACTCCGACTTGCTGGCTGCTCTGAAGCCGACTGATACGTAGAGGTCGGCCGAGTTCCCCCGGCCGAGTGCTCCCGGCCGCGCGCCGGTTGGCCGGGAATTGTGTTCGTTCAGCGGCCGCGCGGAGTTGCGGCTCCTTTTTCGGTGCTCGCCGCGAGGCTGTTCCAGAAATCGACGGTGATCGGATCAAGGGGCAGCGAACGTTTGAGCAGCGTATCGATCTTCGCCGCGGCGACCGTGCGCATGGTCGGCAGCCACCGCGTTGGCATTTGCTGGCGCAGTGCCGCCCGCGTCCGTCGTTTTGTTACGCGCCCGGGCTCCAGGAAGTCGGCGGCGTAGAGCGCCTGCCCGATTCGCTCAAGACCCGCGTGACCGGTCGTGTGGAACGCGACCGCCATCAGCAGGTCTCTGTCCGTGACTCCCTCATCGTGTAAGCGGGCCGCGCAGGCCGGGCCGTGGAGCAGACTCCCGGGCCATTGGTTCAGAATGTTTGAACCCATCTCGGGCAGGGTGGCGGCGAGGGCGTGTTGTTTCAAGGCCGCCAGCAGCTGCGACCCAAGGCGGTTCGGCGGACTCCCCTTGAGCGCATCGTGCAAGACTCCCGCGGCGCGCCACCTCACGCGCTCGCGCCTCGGCAACCCCAGCACCCCACTCCACTTCCACATCAGCCGTCCGACCCGCTGGAGGTGGTGCCGGCGTTCCTCGGACGCTTCGGCCCAATTGGGCAGGGTTCGCTTCTTCCCGGCCGCGAGCACGATCGGGTGGAGATCGTCCATCAGGCGTGTGCGGTTCGAGTGCGGTCTGGGATTGCGGTTAGATCCCTTCGGCCGAGAACCCTTCCTTCTTGTGGGTACCGTCGCAGAACGGCTTCTTGGCGGAATGCCCGCACCTGCACAGCCAGACAGTTCCCCGCGGCCGGTCTCCGGCGACGACCGCGGCAGAGTCCCCACGGGTCAACAGGCGCCAGTCTCCTTCGACCTTGATCGGCCCGTCCTCGGTAACACTAATCGTGCAGGCCTCTTCGCCCGCGACATCTGAGTTTTCGGAAGCGCTCATGGCGTCGTCATTTCCCTTCAGTGTTGTTTCTCGTTAGCTCTGACGGCCTCCGCCAGGGCCTCTGCGAGTTCACGAAAAGCCGCCTCGCTGGTGCCCAGTGCCTCAATCAGGGCCGTACCCACCACGACCCCGTCTGCAACCGAAGCCAGCGTTCGGGCCTGGTCCGGAGTCGCGATTCCGAATCCGACCGCCACCGGCAGATTCAACATTCCGCGCAGCTGTGTCACCCTTGACGAGAGTTCCGCGTCCACGTCGGTCCGGCTGCCCGTAACCCCGGTGCGGGCAATGTAATAGAGGAACCCGCGGGCGCTGTCCGCTATCGTCTTGAGACGGGCATCGGATGTGGTGGGCGCGGCCAGGGGGATCAGGTCAAGGCCGCCCCCCCCAAGTCGTGCCGCCAACCCGGGGTCTGCCCCGACCGGCAAATCGGTAAGGAGAAGGCCAGCCGCTCCCGCTTCCGCAGCCTTCTCGACGAACTTCTCCGGCCCCATGCGCAGGACCGGATTCAGGTAGGTGAAGATCACTATCGGCGGGAGTTCGGGTGCCACCTCAGCGAGTTGGTCCAGGGCCGATGCGGCGGTTACACCCTGATCCAGGGCGCGGGCGCTCGCGGTTTGGATCGCCGGTCCGTCGGCCAGCGGATCGCTGAACGGAAGGCCGAGCTCGATCACGTCAGCCCCGGCCTGCGCCAGTTGCATCAGGAGACGGGGGGTGTCGCGCGGCCCGGGGTATCCACTGGACAGAAACGGCACAAAAGCAGTTCTCTTGGCAAACGTGGCTTCGATCCGGCCGGCAGCCCCGGCGGTAGCGTGCACGCGGTCCCTCAGCTCGCCTGGTCCGGGCTCTGGACGTCGGCCCCGCGGGTTCGCTCAAACCGCCGTACTTCTTCGACGTCCTTGTCTCCACGGCCGCTGAGGCAAATCACCACGTCGCGGTTCTTCCATTTCTCCGCCTCTTTGCGCAGACCGGCAGCGGCGTGTGCGCTCTCCAGGGCCGGGATTATCCCCTCCAGCCGACACAGGTCGCCGAATGCCGCAACCGCCTCGTGGTCGGTTACCGACTCGTAGCGTACCCGGCCGGATTCCTTGAGCCAGGAGTGCTCCGGTCCCACCCCGGGGTAGTCAAGGCCCGCCGAGACTGAGTGGGCCGGAGTCACCTGACCGTCTTCATCCTGCAACAGGTAACTGTGGCTGCCGTGCAGCACTCCCGGGAGCCCGAGCGAGAGCGACGCCGCGTGTTGGCCCGAAGCCAGGCCCGCCCCCGCCGCCTCCACTCCCACCAGTTCGGCCCTGTTGTCGGAAACCCCGCGGACCTGGCCGGGGCCGGACGAATCGGCCGGGACGGACGGATTCTCCGGAAGGGGCTGATCGTCGATGAACGGGGCAAACATGCCGATCGCGTTGGAGCCCCCGCCCACGCAGGCGAATACCGCCGCGGGCTCCACCCCCAACTCGCGGAGCTGGGTCCGGGTTTCGTTGCCGATCACTCGCTGCAACCCCCGCACCATGTCCGGGTAGGGAGCCGGCCCCACCGCGGAACCGATCACATAGTGGGTCCCCCCTACTGATGCCGTCCAGTCGCGGATGGCCTCGCTGGTTGCATCTTTCAACGTCCGCGAGCCGCTGGAAACCGGCAGCACCCGTGCGCCGAGCATCCGCATTCTCTCGACGTTCAGAGCCTGCCGGCGCATGTCTTCTTCGCCCATGTACACATCGCATTCAAAGCCAAACAGCGCGCAGGCCGTGGCCGCCGCCACCCCGTGCTGGCCGGCCCCCGTCTCGGCGATGATGCGTGTCTTACCCATCCGCCGGGCGAGGAGGACCTGACCGACCGTGTTATTGATCTTGTGTGCGCCTGTGTGGTTGAGATCTTCCCGTTTCAGCCAGATCCGCACGCCCCCCATGTCTTTCCCCAGCCTGCGGGCTTGATACAAGGGCGTGGGGCGGCCCACGTATCGATGCAGGCAGTCGTCCAGCGTTTTCCTGAATTCTGAATCGTGGCGGGCGTCGGCCCAGGCCCGGGTGAGTTCGTCGAGCGCCGGAATCAGGGTTTCGGGCACAAACTGGCCCCCGTAGGTGCCGAACCACCCCATGCGCCCCGTCACTTCTCGACTGCTCCGACGGTTCCGGGTGCTCCTGCGGGGCCGATGGCGCCGACTGCCTGCACGAACGCCATGATCAGAGACGGATCTTTGACTCCCGGGGCGACCTCGACCCCCGAAGACACGTCCACGATCGCCGGGTTTCCGGTCTTGATCGCCGCCGCCACGTTGTCCGGGGTCAGACCACCGGCCAGCGCCAGGCTCGCCTTGCGGCCCGGGTCTGTCGGCTCGCCGGCGGGCCGAGACGGGTGCCCCTGGCCTCCGTTCGGCGGCGTCATGCGCAGGTCCGACAGCCACCCGTGGGGGAAGGTGGTCCCAGTCCCGCCCCTGGCCGCAGGTGACCAGGCGTCGACCAAGACGACCTCGGTCTCCGATTCCCAGTGCTTCCACAACCGGACCAGATCCGTCCGGGATCTTGGTCGGAGAGCCTTCCACACCCGGAGGCCTCCCTCCCTCAGCAATTCGCAGTCTGACGGTGACTCCGAACCGTGGAGCTGCGCCGTCGTGAACCCGATTCGGTCTTTGAGTCGCAAGATCTCCTGCGGGGATTCATCCACGAAGACTGCCACCGGTTGGCTTGCAGTCGCGATGCGGCACACCTCGCGGGCTTCTTCCTCCGTAACGCGCCGCGGGCTTGGGGCGAATACCATTCCCAGATAGTGCGCACCGGCCACCACGGCAGCCTCCGCATCACCGGGCCGGCGCAGTCCACACACCTTCACCCGGCAGGTCACGGTGCTTCTCCACGGCCGGGCGACCCGCCGAGTCGTCGATTCCGGGCGAGGCCCTCCCCGTGACCTCCCAAATGCCCCAATGTGGTGTCCGGGCCCCCACCGGCCATCAACCACTCGCCGATCAGCAGTGCGTCTGCCCCGGCCTGGCCCGCTGCTTTGGCGTCCGCGATCGACCCGATCCCGCTCTCGGCCACGGCGACAAGATCCTCCGGGATCCGTTCCACGAGGGCGAGCCCGGCTTCAAGATCCACCGAAAAGGTAGAAAGGTCGCGTGCGTTGACACCGACGACCTTTGCCCCTGCTTCCAGGGCGCGGTCCAGTTCATGCCCTTCATGCACCTCCACCAGGGCGGCCATCGACAACTCCTCCGCAGTGCGCAGCAGCCGGCGGAGCATGTCCTGTTTGAGGATCCGAGCGATCAACAGCACCGCATCGGCCCCCGCGGCCCGCGCCTGGTAGATCTGGACCGGATCCAGGGTGAAGTCTTTCCGCAACAGTGCCAGGCCGGTCGCACCCCGAATGTTCCGCAGGTCGTCCAAACTCCCGCCGAACCATTTCTCGTCGGTCAGGACGGACATCGCCGCCACTCCCGCCGCCTCGTAGACCGCCGCGACGCCGGCGGCCTGGGCGTCCGGCGCAATCGGTCCGGCAGAGGGGGATTGCCGCTTGAATTCGGCGATTACGGAAACGACGTGGCGCGGTTCCTTAAGGCGGGCTGCAAACGGAAGCGGGGGCGCCGCCTGCCGGGCCTGCATCAGGAGCGTTTCCCCGAACATCTCCAGGCGGGCGACCTCCGCCCGTTTCTCGGCTACGATTTCGTCAAGCACTTTTTGGAGGGTCATCGTGGCTGAAATTTACGCACGTGTGCCCGTTAATTCCGGTGTCACGTCTAAGGCACTGCCGCGGAGTGCGGGGGACGTTCCCGCGGAAACTTCTTGGGTTGATTTTCGGGTATATTCGGCATATATTCGGTGTTCGGGTGGGGCAGTTTGGATTTTCGGTTATGCTGCCGTAGGACGATGGCCTGGCAGATGGCCCCGGCAAATAGGTCCTGGCGAAAGCAGCAGACAAATGAGCGAACAGAACAAGGCCCCCCTCACTCCTCGGCAGCGAGAAATGCTCGATTTCATTGAGGGTTTCTGCCGGTTCCGGCGGTACGCACCCAGCCTGGAGGAGATCGCCCAGCACTTTGGGTACCGCTCCGTCGCGACAGTCCACGAACACCTTACCAATCTGGAGTGCAAGGGGTACATCCGGCGCACCCATTACCAGCGCCGCTCCATTGAACTGACCAACTCACTCCTGGGCACCGAGGATGTGGGCATACGGTTGGGTGCCGTCGAGCTGCCACTGCGCGGAACAGTCGCCGCCGGCGAGCCGATTGAGGCGATTGCGGAAAGAGAAACCATTGCGGTCCCGGAAGACATGATCTCCGGGTCACGGGACGAGCACTATGTCCTCCGGGTCCGCGGAGACTCGATGATCAACGAACAGATCCGGGACGGAGACCACGTCATTGTCCGGGTCCGGCGCATTCCTCGCGAGGGAGACATGGTGATTGCGCTGATCGACAACGAAACCGCAACGATGAAGAAGCTTTACCGCGAAGAGGACGGGTACGTCCGCTTGCAGCCGGCAAATCCGGCCCTTGCTCCCATGATTGTGCAGGCGCACCGGGTCCGGGTGCAGGGCATCGTCGTTGGTGTGCTGAGGCGATACGGCTGACCGAAGCGGCTCTCTTGGTTGGTGCGGGCCGCTCGCCCGGGTCGGAGGCAGTTATCCCCTGAGTTGCGCCAGCTTGTCCGCTGCCCCGCCTTCGTCGATGGTCCGCTCCGCCAGCGTAGCACCCGTTTGCAGGTCGTCGACGGCCCCGGCCGCCCAGAAAGCTGCGGCGGCATTGAGAACCACCGCGGCCCGCGCGGCTCCTCCGACATTCCCGGCGAGTACGCCCTCGATGACCTCGGCGTTATCCTGCGGAGTGCCGCCCGCCAGGTCGTCGGCGCTGCCGGAGGCGGGACAGCCAAGATCGGCCGGGTCCAGACGGTCCGCCCCGGCCACGCCGTTCTCCACACGGATCACGTCGGTTGGCCCCAGCGGGCTGATTTCGTCCATCCCCGGAGTCCCGTGAACCACGAGCGCCCGTTCGTGCCCCAGCCCGGCCAGCACGTCGGCAATCAGCGGGAGCTTCTCGGGGTCGGCCACACCCACGACCTGCCGGCTGACCATGGCCGGGTTCGCGAGGGGGCCGAGCATGTTGAAGATGGTGTCGACGCCCAGTGCCTTCCGCACACCAGCGACGTTGCGCATGGCCGGATGATGAGCGGGCGCGAACATGAAAATGAACCCCCGTTTCGCGTAGAGCGGGGCCTGCGCCTCTGGTGCAACTTCGATCGGGATGCCGAGCGCTTCGAGCACGTCGGCGCTTCCCGATTTCGAGGTAAACGACCGGTTGCCGTGTTTGGCGATGCCGACGCCTCCCGCCGCTGCGAGGACGGCCGACGCGGTGGAGATGTTAAAGGTCGTGAGCGCGCCGCCGCCCGTGCCGCAGGTGTCCACCGCGCCGCCAGCGAGATCCGGGAAACGGCTGAGTTCTTCCGGCGGGTCCGGCGGCTTCCCGCCCCCTGGTCGTCGGCCGGCGGGTGCGCGGGTCGTGAGTTCCACCCGGATCATGCTGCTGCGGAGCGCACGCACACCCCCCTCAACTTCCGCGGCGGTTTCCCCGCGGACCTTCAGCGCCGCCAGCGCGGCAGCCGTCTCCTCGGGGGCCGCCCGGCCTTCCATGAAAGCGGTGAACAGGTTCTCGGCTTCCGCCGCGTCGAGCGGTCTTCCCGCCAGAAGGCGACTGAGCACGGACCTCACCCCCGGACCCCGCGCCGCATCTGCTTTCGCTTTTGTCATGGGGCCCAACCATTGCCGGGGCACGAGACTCTGTCAAGGGAGCGACGCGCGGCCCGGGCAGCGGCGCGGGCGCAATTCGTGCGCCGGCGACTCAGCGATTGATGCGATTTCGGGCCACGATCGAATATCACGGGGGGTCTTTTCACGGATCCCAGCTCCAGTCAAACCTGCCGACCGTGCAGGGCGCGCTGGAGTCGGCGCTTTCGCTGCTTTTTGACCGGTCCGCCCGGGTAGCGATGGCGGGGCGGACCGACACCGGCGTGCACGCCTCCGCCCAAGAAATCGGGTTCACCGCACCGGACGGGTGGCACCAACCTGCTGAAGTCGAACGAGCGCTACAGGCTGTCTTGACCACTGGCCCCGCGGGCGGTGCGATTGGGGTATTGTCGGTGAGTCGGGCGACCGAAAACTTTCACCCCCGGTTCAGCGCGTCGGCGCGGCGGTACCAGTACGTGATTGCCCGCGGCGGACAGCGGCCGTTCTGGAGGGACCGCGCCTGGGCGGTGGGTTGGACGCTCGACGTCGGCGTGCTGAACGAACTGGCCGCGACCATCGTCGGAGAACGTTCTTTCGAGGGGTTCGCCAAAAGTGGCCAATGCGGGAACGGCTTTTCTTGCAGAGTACACGAGGCGGCTTGGCGGGATGGACCGGACGGACTCTTGTTCTTCTCCATCATTGCAAATCGTTTCCTGCACAGAATGGTGCGGTACCTTGTGGGAACCAGCGTAGAGATCAGTGCCGGGAAACGGCCGAAGCAGGATTTCTGCGACCTGCTCGCCTTGGGAAACGTTCCCGCGGAAACGTCTGCGGGGGCCAAATCGTCTTCTACACACCAGCCGCCGCGCCCGCCGACGCCGGCACCCGCCGAAGGGCTGTATCTGACCGGAGTGCGGTATGATGGTCGCTGGAACCGGGAGCACGGGATTCCGTGGCTGCCAAAATCCGTTCCCGCGGGAACGTTCGGGGCGGATCTTGGCTAGTTCGCAGTCCGCGGGCAGCGCAGTAAATCGTACGGGAAACAAGGGTGGGCGCATTGGAAGCTAGCGGTAAGGAGCGCAGACACAGGTTCGGGGGCCCGCTGGCCTGGCTGGCGGGAACGGTCGTGCTCGGCCTTGCTGGACTCGGGGCAGGTTCTTTGGCTTCGTACCTGGGGATCTCCCCGTGGGGCGAGGACAACTCGGCGGATGAGTTACCCGGTCCCATGACTTCTCCGCGCGGAGCCGGCTCTCTTGCCGAAACCGCGGACCCCGTGCAGTTCGATGGGTCCGGTACTTCCCCGTTGGACTTGGCAGAAGTCCAAGCGGACTGGGCCATCGGCGAACTGGCTTTGCCGGTGGGGAGCGCCGGCACGGGCGCTCAGGAGGTTCCGGACATTTCCGCGGCGCGGAGGACCCCGACCATGGTGGCCGCCTTCAGGGTACTGCCCTCCGTTGTCAGCGTGCGAACAACCCAGCTGGTCCATTACCGCAGCCTGTTTTCCACATTTGGCGGGTCGCGTGCGGTGCCGGGCCTGGGGTCCGGGTTCGTCATCGATTCCTCGGGCATCGTGCTGACCAACGAACATGTCGTCAGGGGTGCCGACCAGATTGAAGTGGTCGCCGCCGATGGCAGCATCCATGACGCCGAACTGGTCGGTTCGGACGCTCTCACGGACATCGCCGTCTTGCGGATCTCAGGTGGGCGGGTGCCGCCCGCCCCGCTCGGCTCCACTGCCGATCTCTTCATCGGCGAACCCGCAGTCGCGATCGGCAACCCTTCCGGGTATTCGTTGCGCAACCCCGAAGCCACTGTCACGGCCGGAGTGATCAGCGGTCTGGGGCGTGACATCCAGTCGGCATCGGGTGAAGAGGTCATGTATGCCGACATGATTCAAACCGACGCTTCAATCAATCCCGGCAACTCGGGCGGTCCCCTTGCAAACGCGGACGGCGACGTGATCGGCGTCAACAGTTCGATCTTGTCCCGCTCGGGCGGTTCGGAGGGATTGGGGTTTGCAATCCCCATCGACCGAGCCCTCGTGGTCGCCGGGGAGATTCTGGATCACGGGCGGGTCCGCCGACCGTGGGCCGGTCTCGAGGTGCTGACCGAACGGGCCGACGACGAATCCGTCTATGGACGGCCGCTGGTCACCGAGGTGTACGAGGGAACGCCGGGCGAGGAGGCCGGGCTGCGGGTCGGAGATGAGATTGTGTCCGTCAACGGACGCACCGTGAACCACGACCTCGACTGGCAGGTCGGACTGGTATATGCGGGGGTGGGGAGTCAGCTCGTCGTCGTCTTCCGGCGCGGGGAAACACTCTACGAGACCCGCCTGGCACTTGAGGAAATCCCGTCCGGACGGGCGGAGCGCATTGAGGCGTTGGCCGGCCTGGATTTGGTATCGGTCACCGCCGACATTGCCCAGGAACGGGGTCTCGAGGTTGGTTACGGAGCATTGGTCCTCTCCGTCGAAGGACCTGCGGAGGCCACTCGCCTGCGAGAAGGCGACGTGATCTGGGCGGTGAACGGTACCGAAGTTCGATCGGCCGAAGCCCTTCGGGACCAGTTCAGCTACTACGCCCGCGCCGAAGACGGATGGGTCCGCCTGCATATCGCTCGGGGTTCGGACTTCGGCACGCTGCGACCCTTCCGCATCCGAGGGCCGGAATCCTAACCGCCCGGTCCCGCGACCTCGGATTCTGTCAGGCTCTGCCAGCCGCACCACGCGTGCGGACCAAGCTGAGCAGGCGGAGCCGTGTGAATCTGGCAGGATAATTCACTTCGGAATAACATTCGGGCTTAGCGGATGTCCTTCCCGATCTTTGCTTCCACCTATAGCATCGCTTCTGGACCTCCCCCCAGACAGGCTCCCGCTCTGAACGCCGACCGCGGTTACCCGCATCCACTGATAGAGCGTTACGCCTCCGACGAGATGGCATCAGTTTTCTCGCCTGGCGCGCAGGCGCTCGCCTGGCGCGACTTGTGGATTGCCCTTGCCGAGGAAGAACGGGCTTTGGGCGTTCCCATTCCCCGTGGCGCCATTGCGGCCATGCGCGCTGCTCGGGACACGGTGGACCTGGACCGTGTGGCCGTTATTGAACGCGAGCTTCGGCACGACGTCATGGCCCATGTTCACCACTTTGGCGAGGTCGCTCCGGAGGCGCGCAAGTTCATCCACATGGGCGCGACAAGCGCGTTCGTCGGCGACAACCACGGCCTGCTGCAGCACCAGACGGCGCTTCGCATTCTGAGGCGGCGCTTGCTCGTCGGCGCGTCGGCCCTCGCCGAGTTCGCGGAGCGCCACGCCGCGCTGCCGACCTTGGGATACACGCACCTCCAGCCGGCTCAGCCGACCACGGTGGGCAAACGAGCCTGCCTGTGGCTGCAGGACCTGCTCTTCGACCTGGACGAGTTGGACCATCTGACGGCGGGCCTGAGACTCAGGGGCGCCCGGGGCACAACAGGGACCGAGGCGACTTTTCTGGCGTTGTTTGACGGGGACGGGGAAAAGGTCGATCTCCTGAACCAGCGGCTCGCCGAGCGATTCGGTTTTTCGGGCGTTTACCCGGTTGTCGGTCAGACTTACCCTCGGAAAGTGGATCACCGGGTGCTGGCCCTGCTGGCCGGGATCGGCGCATCGACGGCCCGGTTCGGGCACGACATTCGACTGCTACAAGCCTTTGGGGAAATTGAGGAACCGTTTGGGCAGCGGCAGATCGGATCCTCGGCCATGCCCTACAAGAGGAATCCGATGCGTTCGGAGCGGATCTGCGCTCTTTCGCGGCACCTCTGCACGCTGGAGATAAACGCGTCGTGGACGGCGTCGGTTCAGTGGTTTGAGCGGACTCTTGATGATTCGGCGAACCGGCGGATTTCCATTCCCGAAGCGCACATGGCTGCCGAGGCTATCCTCATTCTGGCCGCGAACGTTGCCAGTGGACTGGTCGTCCACCCCGCCGTGATTGCCCGGCGGCTGGGCCAGCAACTCCCCTTCATGGCCACCGAAGAAATCCTGCTGGCCGGGGTTCGGCTGGGCGGCGATCGACAGGATCTCCACGAGCGTATCCGTGTCCACGCCCTTGCTGCCCGTTCTCGTCTGGATGAAGGTGCCGCGGACAGCGATTTCTTCGCGAGAATTGCAGGCGATGCGGCCTTCGGCCTGTCCGAGGATGACTTGGCCGAATTGGCAGACTCCAAGAAGTTGTCCGGCCGGTCAGCCGCGCAGGTTGCGCGGTTCCTCGAGACGGAGGTCAGGCCGCGCCTGGCCGACTTCGACCAGGCTTCGACTGACGGCAACTCAACAGAAGTCCGCGTTTGACCCTGCTCCACCTGACCCCACTCACCAACAGGTCGTACTAATCTCAGCCTACTCTGCTGCGAGATCTTGCCAAACATGCCCGGAACAAAGCCACTCCACTCCATTGACCTCCCGCTGCCGCTCCTGAACCAGGGGAAGGTTCGTTCGATGTTCGACCTCGGCCAGCGACTTCTGATGGTGGCGAGCGACCGAATCAGTGCGTTCGACTGTGTGATTCCCGATCCGATTCCTCACAAAGGGGCGGTCCTCACCCAGATGTCAGCGTTTTGGTTTGATCAGACGGGGGACATCGTCCGGGGGCACAACATCGCCGCCGACCCGGACGAGGTGATCGCAGCCTGCCCGGAATTGGAAGCCACCCGGCATGTATGGGCTTACCGGGGCATGCTCATCGAGAAAGCAAAACCTTTCCCCGTGGAATGTGTGGTCCGGGGGTTCATTTCGGGGTCCGCGTGGAAAGAATACGCGCGTAGCGGGACCCTCGCCGGCGAACCACTGCCAAATGGTCTGAGCGAGTCGGAAGAACTCGAGGAGCCGATCTTTTCTCCCTCAACCAAGGCCGAACAAGGGCTGCATGACGAGAATATCACCTTCGATCACATGAAAACGATCGTGGGGACCGAGACGGCCGAACGCCTTCGAGACGCCAGCCTGGCCCTCTACGCCCGGGGCCGGGACATGCTCCGCGACCGCGGGATCCTGCTGGCCGACACCAAGTTCGAGTTTGGGCAGTTGGAGTCGGGCGAGATGACCCTGATTGACGAGGTTATGACCCCCGACTCCTCCCGCTTCTGGCCGGCGGCCTTCTACCGATTGGGAGGCGGCCAACCGTCCCTCGACAAACAACCGGTCCGCGACCATCTCGACGGAATCGTGAAACAGGGTGGATGGGATAAGACTCCCCCGGCCCCCTCGCTCCCCGGCGAAGTGGTTACTACCACGTCGGAGCGCTACTTGGAGGCTTTTCGCCGCGTTACCGCAAGAGAGCTCTACACGTGACTGCGGCAGCGCCAGGCGTCAGTTCCGGCGGCGGCTCGGGTGAGCCGCGCCTGCCCGTCTGGGCCGTTGAGGTCCGCGTAACCCCCCGCCAGGGGATCTTGGACCCCGAAGGCCAGACGATACAGCGCGCTCTCCAAGACCTGGGTTACGCGGGCGTGGAGTCGGTCCGCGCGGGGAAGCTGTTCGACCTTCGCTTGCAAGCCAACAGTGCCGCCGAGGCCGAGCGGGAGGCCAAACGGATGTGCGGCGAACTCATCACTAATCCGGTCATTGAGGATTACACCCTCTCCGTCAGCGAACCCCCATGAAATTCGGCATCGTGCGTTTCCCCGGTTCGAACTGCGACGCGGACGCCTACCGGGCCGTGACCGAGGGACTGGGCGAGACCGCCGTGTACCTGTGGCACAAGTCCCGCGATCTGGAGAGTTCGGACGTTGTTGTTCTGCCGGGCGGTTTTTCTTACGGGGACTATCTGCGCGGCGGCGCAATCGCCCGGTTCAGCCCGATAATGGGGGAAGTCGTTGAATTCGCCCACAACGGAGGCTTGACTCTCGGGATTTGCAACGGGTTTCAGATTCTGTGCGAGGCGGGTTTGTTGCCGGGTGCCCTCACGCGCAATCGAGGACTGCGTTTCCGCTGCGTTCCCGTGTCGCTCCGAGTCGAACGGGTCGATACCCCCTTCACCTCCGAGTATGCCGATCCAGACGTTCCCGCGGAAACGTTTTCGGGGTTTCATCGGGCACCCGTGGTCCAGATTCCGATCGCCCACGGTGAGGGACAGTACACAGCAGACGCCGAGACGCTGGACGCACTGGAGTCCTCTGGACGGGTGGCCTTCCGCTACGTGAACGGCGCCGGCGAAGCCACCGATGCGGCCAACCCCAACGGGTCGGCCAACAACGTAGCGGGGATATTGAACGAAGCCGGAAACGTGCTGGGGATGATGCCGCATCCCGAGAGGCACTCGATCCGGGCGCTGGGGCCGGATGACGGGCTGCCCTTGTTTCGATCGCTGGTCCGGGCTGTGGGCACCTCGTGAACCACCAACCCCAACCCAGGCCGGGGGATCCCGAAATCTCTCCCGAGTTGGTGGAGAACCACGGGTTGAACGAGGCAGAGTACGCCAGCATCCTCGCAATCCTGGGGCGCGAACCGACGTACGCGGAACTCGGCGTTTTCAGCGCCATGTGGTCCGAACACTGCGGTTACAAGCACTCGCGGCCGCTCCTGCGCAACCTGCCCACCGAGTCCGCCGCCGTGGTTCAGGGACCGGGCGAGAACGCCGGCGTTGTTAGCGTCGGCGGTGACTGGTGCGTCGCGTTCAAGATCGAGTCACACAACCACCCATCGGCCATCGAACCCTACCAGGGGGCCGCCACCGGAGCCGGCGGGATTCTGAGGGACGTGTTCACAATGGGAGCTCGTCCCGTTGCGCTGTTCGACAGCCTGCACTTCGGGACGCTGGACGATCCGCGGTCGAGGTACCTGTTTGACGGCGTGGTCAGGGGGGTGGGCGACTACGGAAACTGTGTGGGAGTGCCTACTGTCGGGGGCGAAGCCATTTTCGATGCGGCCTACGAAAAAAACCCGCTTATCAACGTCATGTGCGTGGGCGTGCTGCCCGTTTCCCGGCTGATCCGCGGCGAGGCGGAGGGCGTGGGGAACGCCGTCATGGCGGTGGGCGCGCGCACCGGAAGGGACGGTATCCACGGGGCCACTTTCGCCTCGGAGGAGTTGGACGAAGACGCCACTTCCAGCCGGCCGCAGGTACAGGTGGGGGACCCATTCACCGAGAAGCTGCTCCTGGAAGCCAGCCTCGAGTTGATCTCGCGGGAGTTGCTTGTGGGAATCCAGGACATGGGAGCGGCCGGTCTTACCTCCAGTGCAACGGAAATGTCGTCCCGCTCGGGCTCGGGGATCGAGATAAATGTTCGGCACCTTCCCGTCCGCGAAGAGAACATGACCCCGTACGAGATGCTTCTCTCCGAGTCACAGGAACGCATGTTGCTCGTGGCGAAACCGGGATGTGAGGAGGCCGTTCAGGAAGTGCTGGCCCGGTGGGATCTTCAGGCGGCTGTGATCGGTAAAGTCACGGACGACGGGATGTTCCGGGTGCGCGAGGGTGATGCTTTGGTCGCAGAGATTCCGGTCCGCCCACTCGTTGACGAATGCCCCACCTATGAGCCAGAAGCGCGGGAATCGGACGAGGTCGAGGCGCAGCGCTCCCGTCTGGACGAGATCGACCCCGAGGCTCTTCTGGAGAAGGCGGGCGGGGCGGCGCGTGCCTTGCTCTCGCTACTCGACGATCCGACGATCGCCGACAAGCGCTGGATTTCGGAGCAGTACGACACGACCGTGCAAACGAACACCCTGGCCGGACCGGGCGGTGACGCGGCTGTCCTTCGGCTGCCGGACCGTACCAGGGGCATTGCCATCTCGACCGACGGCAACGGCAGGCACACTTACCTGCGCCCCCGGACCGGTGGACGGGCAGCGGTGGCGGAAGCTGCTCGCAACGTTGCTTGTACGGGAGCCCGTCCCCTCGCCATGACCAACTGCCTAAATTTCGGCAGTCCGCTCAGGCCGAGCGTTTACTTTCAGTTGCGCGAAGCGGTCGCTGGAATGGGGGAGGCATGTGAGGCGCTCGGCACTCCGGTCACGGGAGGCAACGTATCACTGTACAATGAGACCGGCGGGACACCGGTTTACCCGACACCCGTTGTCGGTATGATAGGGGTGCTGAAGGACATTTCGCGGCGTGTCGGCTCGGCGTTCACTGACGAAGGCGGCGAGATTTGGCTGGCTGGAGTGACACGGGAGGAACTGGGAGGATCGGCGTTCCTGGCGGTGTGTACCACCGACGACCAAGGCAACCCGATCGTGGCCGGCGAGCCACCGGAGGTGGTGTTGGAAGCGGCTGCGAATCTGGTTGAATTTCTTGTCACGGGCGCGGAAGCCGGCGTGTTTCGCTCTGCTCACGATTGCTCGGACGGCGGACTCGCCGTGGCCCTGGCCGAGTGCGCCATCGCCGGCGGGCAGGGTTTCGACGTTTTCCTCGACAGGGCTCCCGGCGGCGACAGCGTCAGTGGGGCCACGCTCTGGTTTGGGGAGACTCACTCAAGGGCTGTCGTTACGGCCGTGCCGGAGGACGCCGACAGGGTTCGGGAGATAGGTGCGGAATGCGGCATACCGATTGAGAGGATCGGCGTAGTGGGCGGCGCGGTCTGCCGCATAGAGGGCGGCGGGCACGTGGCTGAGCTTGACCTGACAAGGCTCAGCGAGCGATACAAATCGGCCATTCCCGGCCGGATGGGCAGCGAGCCGGTCGGGGTCGCCCGGTGAAACACCTCGACGTGATCCCGTCTCCAGACGTTCCCGCGGAAACATCTTTGGAGAATTTTCGGCCCGCAACCGGGCTGCGGGAGGCTTGCGGGGTCGCTGCGGTTAGTGGTGCCAAGGAGGCCGCGAACCTCGTTTTTCTGGCCCTCTACGCGCTGCAACACCGCGGCCAGGAATCGGCCGGGGTGGTCAGTATGGACTCCGGCGGGCGCTGCCACGTGAAGAAGGCCATGGGACTGGTGGCGGACGCCTTCGACCCTGAGGTGCTGGAAGGCCTCAAGGGCAGAGTCGCTGTCGGGCACACACGTTATTCAACCTCGGGAGAATCTCATCAGCGGAACGCCCAGCCGCTGGTGGTGGATTTCCGGGGGTCCCCGTTGGTGGTGGCCCATAACGGGACCCTCACGAATGCCGCCACGTTGCGGCGCTCCCTGGCTCGGGACGGCTCCATTTTCCAGACTGAGGTTGACTCCGAGACTCTGGTGCATCTCTTCGCTCGTTCTCGCCACCTTGATGAAGAAGGGCGGGTTGACGACGCACTGACGCAGGTGCAGGGGGCGTTCGCCCTGGTGATGGCCATCGGCGACACACTCTACGCTGCTCGCGACGCGCGGGGCTTCAGGCCACTGGTGCTGGGACGGCTCGGCGAGGCGGCGGTTGTCGTCTCGGAGACCTGCGCGCTGGACATGATCGGCGCCGAATTCGTTCGGGAGATTGAACCGGGCGAAGTCGTACGCATCCGCGACGGAAAGGTGCAGAGCCTCCGGCCCCTCCGACCTGCCCCCCGAAGCGCGTGTCTGTTCGAATTGGTCTACTTCTCCCGGCCCGATTCGGTCGTGTGGGGCGCGAGTGTCAACACCGCCAGGCGGGCATTCGGGAAACAGCTCGCCAAGGAGCATCCGGTTGATGCGGACTGCGTGGTGGCGGTGCCCGACTCCGCCAATTCGGCCGCGCTCGGCTATTCTGAAGAGAGCGGGCTACCGTTCGAGTTGGCGCTGATCCGGAACCATTACGTCGGGCGTACGTTCATCCAACCGTCCCAGGCGGATCGGGATTTCCGGGTGCGGGTCAAATACAACCCGGTCGGATCGCTCGTTGAAGGGAGGCGTTTGGTTGTGGTGGACGACTCTCTGGTACGCGGAACCACGAGTCGTGGTCTGATCTCACTCCTGCGCATTGCCGGTGCGGAAGAGGTCCACCTCCGCATCGCTTCCCCGCCAGTCAAATTCCCCTGCTACTACGGCATTGACATGCCCACGCGCGAGGAGTTGATCGGGTCAAGCCGCTCCGTTGAAGAAATCGCCGACCGCCTCGGTGCCGATTCGCTGGGTTACCTGACCATGGAGGGCATGCAAGACGCTGTTAGCGATCACGGGCCCTTCTGCACCGCATGCTGGTCGGGCAACTACCCCGCGCCCCTCACCGACATGGACGCGGAGGAAGCCGACGCCATGCAGCTGCAACTTGACGAGCTCTCATGACCGGCCCGGCTCTCGGCGCGCACCAAATGGCCCGCGGCCTGGGATTGGCGCTGAGCGCAACAACTGTCCTCGCTGTTTTCTCCTGTGGGCGTTCCCGCGGGAACGCGGACCAGCTCCCGGAGGGGGCCGCCGCCACTCCGCCCGCATGCGCCCAGATCTTCTCTACGAACGACCTGCACGGTCAACTGTTGGCCTCCGAGCAACCCTGGTCAGAGGGGAGACTGGTCGGCGGCTCCGCCGTCATGGCCGGGTACGTTCGGCAGGCAGCGCTCGAAGATCCTGATTGCCCGGTCTTCGTGGTTTCCGGGGGCGACATGATGCAGGGCACGCTGCTGTCCAACTTCACCGGCGGCGAAGCCACGATCGCTGCAATGAATGCCGTGGGTTACGACGTAGCGGCTCTCGGCAACCACGAGTGGGACTGGGGCGAGGAAGTACTGCGCGAGAGAATGCGCCAGGCCGAGTTCCCCGTCTTGGGCGCCAACGTGTTCGTGAAGGGGACTGACCGGCATCCAGAATGGCTGGACCCGTGGACAATCGTCGAAAAGGACGGAGTGCGGGTGGGGTTTGTCGGGGCCACAACAACTTCAACTCCTACGTCCGCCCTTCCCTCCATGGTCGCGGCTTACGATTTCCGGTCGATTGCCGGGGCCCTGGACCGCTACATCCCGGAGGTGCGGGCCGCCGGAGCTGATTTTGTCGTGGCCGTGATGCATGAAGGGGCGTTCTGCAACGCCGACGCCTGTTCGGGGGAAGCTCTTCAGGAACTGTCCGCGGTCACCGAGAGGTTCGACTACGCGGTGACCGGGCACACCCATTCCAGACTAATGACGGAAGTCAAAACGCCGCACGGACCGGTTCCGGTAGTTCAGGCCTGGGCAAACAGCACTGCCTTCGGACTCGGCGAGATCCGGCGCGCCGCGGGCGGAGACGTTTCCGCGGGAACGTCCGAGATCGTTCAGACATACGCCGACGAGATCGCTGCGGACTCGGCCGTAGCGGCAGTTGTCGCAGAATATGCGGCCACGGTCGAGGAGATCGCTGCCCGGGTTGTGACCGAGTTGGAGGCCAGCCTGCCCAAGCCCCGGAGGGGCGGGTTCGCCATCGGACGGATCATTGCCGATGCCCAGCGGGCGCTGACCGGTGCGGACATCGCCATCACCAACAACGGCGGCATCCGCCGCCCGCTTGGGGCCGGCCCCGTGACTTTCCGCGACCTGTTCGAGCTGCAGCCATTCGGGAACACGATGCAGATCTTGGACGTGTCCGGTGAAACGCTGCTCCGCACGCTCGAGCAGGGGATCCGTGAAGACGGGCTGGACCTGCAAATCAGCGGTGTTGAAGTCGTCTATGACCAGGCGGCCGCGCGCGGCTCCAGAATCATCAGTGCGGCAGGGCCCGACGGACTTGAAGTCGAACCGACACGCATGTACCGAATGGCTGTTAACAACTTCCTGGCGGAAGGCGGCAGCGGGTACACCGCATTGTTGGACGCCGCCAACGTAGAGCGCCTGGATCTGGTGGACCTTGATGCGCTGATTGCATACCTGCAGCAACAACCGCGGCCGCTCCCGATTCCGTCGGAACCAAGGTGGACCGATATCGGCGGGCCATGACCGGCGAGACCGTCCTACGTCTCTCAGGATGTTAGATTTGGGTGACCGGAGGGAGGTAGCATTCCCTCCGGCGCCGAGCGCGCCTGTCAAGGGTTTTTCTTCGCTCGGGCACCCGCAAACGGCCGCCGGAGTCTTGGAGCGCTCACACGTGAGCCGGATTTGCAGTCGTGTTCTTGGAAGATCTGCCGATTCTCATGTGCACGGGCCCAGCGGCCAGGTTGCGCTGGCAGCATGTACTGTCGTTTTTTCAATCCACTAATACCCATTAGGAGAAAATCAAGCATGCAACGACCACCTGAGGGGCGACGCTTGGCAATTGCCGTCATGGCACCTGCCGCCTCCCTGTTTCTCGGTGCAGCCGGCCTGGCGGCCCAGGGAGTCACGACGGCCGGGCTTAACGGCCGGGTAACCGGGCAAACCATGGCCGCGATCATTGGAGCGACGGTCAGCGCGGTCCACGAGCCGAGCGGCAGTACCTACTCCACCGTGACCCGGAGCGACGGTCGCTACAACTTGCGGGGCCTGCGGGTAGGTGGTCCCTACACCGTTTCCGTAAGTCTGGTCGGATACGGGGCCGAGGCGGTTGAGGGGCTGGTGCTCGCCCTGGGCGAGGATCGCCGTGTGGATGTCCTGCTGGCCGAGGAGGCGGTCCAGCTGGAAGGTGTCACCGTTATCGTCGAACGACGCGCGTTTCTGTCCGGCGAGCGGAACGGTCCGCAGAGGGACGTCAACACCGAAGAGATTGAGGGCTTCCCCACGATCAACCGGAGCGTTCAGGACTTCGCGCGGTTTTCTCCATACGCCATCGGCACCAACATTGGCTCTTCCGAGAACATCGGCGGCGTGAGCATCGGGGGGAAGAACAATCGCTACAACAACATCCAGGTTGATGGGGCCATCCTGAACGACGTTTTCGGTCTCCCGGACAGCGGCACGCCGGGCGGACAGGCCAATTCGCAGCCGATTTCGCTGGACGCGGTCCAGGCATTCCAGGTCGCGGTCGCGCCGTTTGACATCCGGCAGGGCGGTTTCACCGGGGGTTCGGTCAACATCGTCACTCGGTCGGGCACCAACGAGTTCGACGGCTCCGCCTATTTCTTCGGCCGAAACAACAGTTTCGTTGGCGGGTTGAGCCTGCCGGACGGGACGGTTGACGAGCCTGCGGATTTCGGCGAGATGCAGACCGGATTCCGAGTCGGCGGCCCCATCGTGGCCGACAAGGCGCACTTTTTTGTCAGTGGTGAATTGAAGCAGACCGGCCGGCCGCTTGCGATTGGGCTGCTGGGCAGCTCGCAGGCCAACATTTTGGGCATTTCCGCCGACGACATGGCCCGAATCATCGATATTTCGAAGTCCACCTACGGCTACGATCCGGGTTCTTTTGAAGAAGAGTTGGCGCGCGCCACCAATGACCTCAAACTCTTCGCCCGACTTGACTTCAATTTGTCAGAAGACAATCACCTGACTGTGCGCCACAACATGGTGGACGCCGTTTCCGAGCGCGGGATCACTCGCGACGGCGGCCAAGACGGCACCATCGGCCTGCCGACACAGGGGTATGACTTTGGCGCCGTTTCCAATTCCAGCGTGGCGCAGCTCGACACGCGGATCGGGGCGAACGCCCAGAACATGCTCCGGGTCGCCTACCAGCGGCAGCGCGACAACCGGACGCCCGTCAGCGACCCCTATCCTGAAGTCTCAATCATTGTCGGGGAGGACGGGGAGAGCGTGGAGCTGGGAATCGAACGATTCTCTCAGCAGAACGCCGTCCATCAGGACGTGTTCGAGGTCACCAACGACTTCACCCTGTTCAAGGGCAGTCACACAATCACTCTCGGGACGCACAACGAGTTCTTCAGTTTCCAGAACCTGTTCATTCAGGATGCCTACGGGCAGTGGACATTCGATTCCATCGAAGACTACGCGGCGGGGAACGCCAGCAGGTACCGGGCGTCGATCTCGCGTTTGGACGAGGAGTACCCCAGGGTCGAGTGGAGCGCCATGCAGCTCGGGTTCTACGTGCAGGACCGGGTCGAGATCAATGATCGCGTGAACTTCCAGGCGGGTGTTCGCGCCGATATCCCGGTGTTTTCTGACAAGCCGGGGGAAAACTCGGACTTCGCCGCGGCCTTCCCTGGTTATTCGACCAGCGAGGTCCCGAGCGGCGTCGTCCTTCTGTCTCCGCGGCTTGGGTTCAATGCGGCGTTGAACGATGACCGGAGCTGGCAGGTGCGCGGCGGAACAGGCGTCTTCACTGGGCGCAATCCCTTTGTGTGGATTTCCAACCAGTTCTCCAACACCGGCCTGGACTTCACCCGCATCGATTGCCGTATCTGGCGCGGATGCGGCGTGCCAAGTTTCACCAACAGCGCCGATCCGGTGGAAGCCGACGGTGTCGCGTCAACCACCGAAGTGAACATCACCGACACGAACTTCAAGTTCCCCCAGGCGTGGCGGACGTCCCTGGCCGTCGACCGGGAGTTCTCGCCGGGGATGGTCCTTACCCTCGAGGGGATCTACACCCAGAACGTCAATGACATTCTGTACAAGGACCTCAGCATCGTTCCCGAGGGAACGTCGGTTGACGGTCGCATGATGTTCTCCGACGCCGCCGCCGATCCGGCCTTTTCTCCTGGCGTTTTCTTGCTGACCAACACCGATGAGGGGCGCCAGGTCCAGTGGACGGTTGAACTTTCCAAGGACGCCGGCACGTCGCTCCTGCCCGGATTAGTCGGTTCCGTCGCCTACACGCTTACCGACGCGACCGACGTGAACAGCGGGGCTTCGAGTCGTGCGATCTCGAACTTCCAGTACAACGAGATCGGCATGGATCCGAACAACCCTGGACCGGGGACCGCTGATTACGAGATCAAGCACCGCTTGGTCGCATCTCTGTCACGTCAGTTCGAGTGGAAGGAAGGGTTTGGCACACAGGTCGCGGCCTTCCTTGAGAGCCGGGCAGGTCGTCCGTTCAACTGGACCTATTCCGGGGACGCGAACAACGACGGCCGTAGGTTCAACGACCTCATCTACGTCCCCGAGTCCACTGCAGACGACACCTACCTGTTCGAAACGGATTGCGAGAGATGCCGGGGCGCAGCCGATTTTCAGCGCTTCGTGGAACAGGTGCCGGGGCTTTACAAGTACCGCGGGCAGATCGTACCGCGGAACTCTTCCCGGGAACCGTGGGTGAACACCCTTGACCTGCGGATCACTCAAGATCTGCCTGTGCCGGGCGGGAGGAACATGCAGTTGACCCTCGACATGCTTAACGTCGGCAACATGCTCAACGGCGACTGGGGGCGGCAGCGCTATGTTGCGTTTAGTGCAAACACGATCCTCTCGTTCCAGGGTTACGACGAGAACAGGGGCGCCCGCATCGTTCGGTTCTACCAGCGCGACGAAAACGACGACGGAGTGGCGAACGTCGACGACATCACCCTGCTGGACAACGTCCTGTCGAGGTGGGCCATCCAGCTTGGGGCCCGGATCGACTTCTAATCAATTTCCCGCCTCTTGCAGTCGCGTTGTCGGGCTCGCCGGTGTTCCGGCGAGCCCGGCCAGTTTATTTGCGCCGGCAGTTTCTTCCTTTCCGCCAGGCAATCCCTACAGAACACTACCGGGGCTCCGCCAGTACCTCCTCTGCCGCTCGTACAAGCGCTTGGCTTCCAATGTAGACGGGGGCCCTCTGGTGGAGAGCGGTCGGGTTGATGTCCAGAATCCTGCGCTCACCGTCGCTGGCAGCACCGCCCGCCTGTTCAGCGAGTATGGCCATCGGCGCTAGTTCATAGAGAAGTCTCAGCTTGCCCCCCGGGGTCTTCCTGGTGCCGGGATACATGAAGATCCCCCCCCTGATCAGAGTACGGTGGAAGTCCGCCACCAATGATCCCACGTATCGAGCGGAATAAGCGGGCTCGTCCGGCGGCGGGCTGCGAAATCGGTCGGTCAGGCGCGTCTGGCCGGGGAGCCACTCGCGTGCGTATCCGTCATTCAGGCTGTAGATGCGCTTCCCCGGAAAGGGCATTTTCATGCCCGGATGCGACAGGCGAAAAACGCCCTTGTCATCCAGTGTGAATCCGTCCACTCCGGTACCGGTGGTGAGAATCAGCATGGTCGAGGTACCGTACAACACATAACCGGCCGTTCTTTGCCTGCGGCCGGGCTGCAGCCAGTCTCCGATCTCCGCGCGGACGCTCTCGGACGTTCCCGCGGAGACGTCCCCAGACGTTCCCGCGGAAACGCGTTGATGCACCGAGAAGATCGTGCCAACGGAGATATTGAGATCGATATTCGAGCTGCCGTCTAGCGGGTCAAACGCCACCACGTGGCGTGCGTCCGGGTTGGCGAGAACCACGTCTTCCTGTTCCTCGGAGGCCATCCCGGCCACAAGCCCGCAACGCGACATGGACTCCATGAGCACTGTGTCCGCGAAGTCATCCAACTTCTGGACTTCCTCGCCGTGCACGTTCGACGTTCCGCTAGCGCCCAGCAGCCCGCGCAGGCCAGCCTGCGATATCTCGGCCGCAATCACGACCGCCGCGTCGGCGATCCGGCCCACGATGCCCGCGATCTCGGGAGACGGGCCTCCGGGACGGTGGAGGTGTTCATGAAGTGACTCGTAATCCACCGGTCGGTCCTTGGGTTGGGAATCGGAATCGTTTTGGGCCAATTCGAACATACAAAACCCAATGATGGTCGGCATCGTGCGTATGCGTTCGCAGCATCCTGTATGCGCAGTGGTTTAGGTAGGGTTTTTTCCATTCCGTCCGTCCAGTAAGGACCTTTGCGATCTCGGTCCACCCCGGCTACGATTGATCGGTTCGCTTGCCGGGCCGATCTCCGCAGGGATCGAACGAGAATCAGACGACGGAGCAAAGACATGAAAGTGGCTGATGCGATCAAGCAGATGTCGAAGCTCCCGTTGCAACGCATCGTGGACAGCTTCACGAGGGATTTCCCGAGACCCAACGAAGACCAAGCCCGGGACATCATTCTGCGAAATGTCGAGGAACTAACCGACGGCAAGCGGATAACGACCGTTCTCCAGTTCGACGGTCCCTTCAAGAACCAGATCCGGCAGATTCTGATGCTTGAGGCGTTCGTTAATCGTCCCGACTGGTCGGCATCCGAGCAGGATATTGTCGACAGCCTGACCCGCTTGGAGCAAGACGTGCTCGATGCGGCCGCAGTGCACGACAGCCTGCGTTACGAGGACCCAGAGCGCATCGAAATTTTGAAGGACGTACTCAGGGTGGCGCTGGACGACGAGCTGATCACTTTCCGCGAACTGAACCTGCTCCGTAGTCTCCGCGACAGCTTGGGACTGTCCGAGACGGTTTTCCGTATAGTGCTCGCCCAGCTCAACCATTTTCCCCAGCCCGGCAACGTCCTGCATACGCCGAGTGAGTGCCGCGACGTGCTCAACGGGCTGCAGCGGGGGGGCATCGTCTTCCATTGCAACAAGGCCGACGGCTCGCCCTACGTGATTCCGGACGAAATCCGGGCTTCCGTGATGGACGCGCTCGGCCTGGAGCTCGGGCTGAACTCCTGGGGTCTGCTTCTTGACGCCCTCACGGTTAGCCAGTTGAAGCGGACGCTGATCAAGAAGAAGATCCCCACTTCGGGCACGAAATCTGAACTCAAGAGCCGGGTTGTCTCCTCCGGCCTGAGTCCCAGCAGAGCGCTGGGTATCCTGTCCACCGAGGACCTGAAAAAGCTGTGCTCCTCGCTTCCGGGCGTTCCGGTTAGCGGGACCAAAGCGCAGCGAATCCGACGAATCATCGGCTACTTCGCCAATCTGATCACGAAGGAAGTGTCGGAGGAAGCCTCTCCCGGCGAGCGACTCTACAAGTACCTGCCAGAACTCGCCCGGCGCGACCGCGAGAACCTGCTGGCGAACCGGATCATCAAGAAAGATCTCGATATCGAGCACGGGTTTGAGGCGGCAACGCGGTTCCTCTTCGAATCAAGGCTCGGCCTCGAGCTGATGGAAATGGCGGGGACCGATCACCCCGACGGATGCATCCGGTTCGGCGGGCGTCGCAGGACGAGTGGAGACGTGCTGATGTGGGACAACAAGAGCACCGAGGCCGCCTACACGTTTCCGCCCTCCCACCTGAGGCAGTTCAAGCGCTATATCCGCGACGCAAGTGACCCGGTTGCCTGCTTCCTGGTCATTGCCGCGAAGCCTGACGATTCCGCAATGGACAGAGTCTGGCAGCTGGCCGCCCAATGCGCCGGCAGCCATATCGCCGTCATTGCCGCTGAGGACCTTGGCTGGCTCGCAGAAGAATGGTGGTCGCGCAATTCCGATGGCCGATTCAACCTCGAGGTTCTCAACGTGACCGGCATCCTGGATCGTCCACTCCTCGAACAGCGGATGAGACTGTTCCTCTAAACTCTAACTCTAACGCGTCGACAACCGCGTCCAGGGGGTTTGCGTGTCGCCAGGTGGCGCCCGTAGCCTCAATTCAACCTAACGGAGTTTCCAGCTCCCGTCCCTGCTGATTTCCGCGCAAACGGTCCCGTCTTGGTCTGTCCTCCACAGCGCGGGCACGCCCGTCGAGTCAACCCGCAGCAGCGTTTCCGCGTGGGGGTGACCATAGCTGTTCCCCGCTCCGAGCGAGGCGATCGCCAGCTCGGGGTCAGCAGCCTCCAACCAGGCTGCGGAGGAAGAAGTGTTGCTACCATGATGGCCCAGTTTCAGCCAATCAACCTGAAGATTCTGTCCGCTCGACAAAACGGCCTCCTCCACCTCGGCCGGGGCGTCGCCCGGGTTCAGATACCTGAACCCGGCAACCTCGACCAACAACACGGATGAGTTTTCGTTGGCATCCCCGGGAAGGTCATTGTCAGAGGCGGGCCAAAGGACTGTAATTTCCACGCCATCAATGTCCACGGAAAGGCCACGGTGTGCCCTCCGCCACTCCGCGCCCTCCCCGTCTATTCGGCGTAACAGCTCCAGATACGACGTCGACGGCTGGGCGAAACCGGGATCCAGGACTCTTTGCACTCGAAAGGCGTCCAGTACCGCTTCGGCACCTCCGTAGTGGTCCGCGTGGGGATGCGAGATTGAGAGAAGCTCGACCTCGGGAGCACCCTGGCGGCGAAGAAAGTCCACAACATCGTCTCCTGCCGACCGCGGACCGGCGTCGAGGAGCAGCCACCTTCCGCCTGCCGTTCTGATTGCAGCGGCGTCGCCCTGCCCGACATCCAGCGTGCAAACCATGGGCGTCCCTCTGGCGCGCAGGGCCTTCACAGACGGGCCGGCCGAAACCACGGCAATCGCGCCGGCGAGGGCCAACAGACCCCACCCGCGGCGGGCCGCCATCCGGTCAACTGCCAGCAAGAGCGACGCTGCCACCACAGTCCACAGCGCCACCCCAATTCCCGGGCCTTCCCAGCCCAACGGCAGAGCGGCAAACCAATTCGCGACCGCCCCCAAGGCAGCGAGCAACAGGTCGGACGCTCCCGCGAACGGTATCCAGAGCGGCCACGGCAACGCCATGGCCAACAACACCGACGGAAGCGCCAGAGTGACGATCCCCCCGGCAACCACGCTCGCCGGTATCCCCGACACCGCGACCCGCTCGAAATGAGTCGCCGCGACAGGAGCCGTGGCCAGGAACGCTCCCACACTGACCGCGACGGACTGCGTGACCCACCTCAGTACACCGGGCCAACGCCGGGGGATCTTCGCGCGAGCACCCAGGACTACTCCGGTGAACCCGGCGAAGGAAAGCTGGAAGCCGGCATCGGTGACCACCATCGGGTCTCGCACAATGGCGGCCACCGCCGCGAGCCCCGCCAGATCGCCCACCCGGATGCCGCGGTTCAGGCTGAGCGCATATCCCCAGAACATCAATCCGGCCCGCACGGCCGAAGGCGGAGCACCAATCAGCAGGATGTAAACGCTCATCACGGCTGCCGCCATGACGTACCGCCGCAGGCGGCGCGTCACCAGGCCCATCAGCCACACAACGCCAGCCGAGAGAAGGCCGACATGCATCCCCGAGATCGCCAGCAGGTGGACGATGCCCGCCTTGGCGAACGCGTCCCTAACATCTCGGTCGAGCAAGCTTCGGTCAGCCAAGGTCAGGGCCGTGCCTGTCGGACCGTGCCCGGGCGACAGGCGACGGTTCAGTCTCATAGAAAGCCTCGATTTCCAGCGCGCCAGCGCCACCGTTGCGATTCCGGGTCGTTGCGGGGCGGTCGTTTGGTCGCCAAGCGTTCCCGCGGAAACGCGTCCGAGGAATCCGTAGCGGTGTTCGGGCCGCGGCAAGAGGCCGGGTTTCCCCATTTGCCGCCATGTCCCCTGGAGGCGTACTTCCTTTCCTGCCGGAATCAGAATCCCGCTGGGGCTCACATAGGCGGTGACGCTCCGGAGGCCACAGGCTGTCAGTCGGGCCTGGTCGCTCTTGTATTGTTCTTCCTGTGCCGGGATGGCCTCCATGACCGTCGCGGCCGCAACCCGCACCCTGACCAGTTCGTCGTCAGCCATCCCCGCCGGAACGGCGTCCAGAAGTGTGCCAAACGCGGTCACCCGCGACCGGTCCGGGATCAGCCGGGCGCAGGATTTCAGAGCGTCCGATCCGCTCCGCATGCCCGCTGCGATTCCGGCGATCAGCACGAGGCCGACAGCCAGGACCGCACCCTGTGACCTTTGGGCGCTCCGAACGCCGCCGCGCGCAGCCGGAGTGAGAGCCAACCCAAACGCTGCGATCGAAAGAAGGGCGGGGATGAGAGTCGGCCTGCCCGCCACTGCCAACAGTAGCCCTGCAAACACTCCCAGCCCGAGTGCAATAGCGCAGATGGCCAGTGGGGGCAGAGCTACTCTCACAGGCGGGCTCCCCGTCTCCCGTGCCCCGTCCAACCCGGGGCGCTTGTCCGGCGCTCGTCCGGCGCGGATCCGTCTGGCAGGCCTGGGCAACAGACGACCTGCGTCCTGGACAAGGAGAATCGGCCGGACTCTCAAACGTCTCTCAATGCCATCTCCTTGGCGGACCGGCACCAGGATTTGGACGCAGTCCCCGGTCGGTGCCGTTGCAGCTCCATGGCTGCCGCGGTACGCTTAGGATGGTGAGACTCGTTTGTAACCGGCGTGCGTTTGTTTCGCGCCGCTCACCGGCCGACACGACGGACACGAAGGGCCGGAGCACGAAACGCTAACGACAGGGGCAGCATCGGGGGTTCAACAGTGGCACCGCGGGCAGTGACATTTCATGCGACGGCGGTTAAGAGGGCTGGGCTAACAGCCTTTGCCGTGCTCCTGTCCGTCGGCGTCCCCGTATTGCACGCGCAAGAACGGGCGCAGGAGGTTGATCTGGTCCGTCTTCAGTGCATGGCGGCAATCCCGCTTGCGAGTCAGGCCATCCTGCACGGACAGGTGACAGAGGGCCACAGCGGGGTCCCACTACCCAGCACCATCCACCTCGCTTGGGGCCTACCGCCCGGCTTGCATCCCAGTGAGGCGCGGCCCGGCATGTTCACCAACAATCTGCTCGCGCCGTCGGGTGACGGGCGCTACATCTTCTGTGACGTCCCCGTGGACAATCCTTTGTTCATCTGGGCCTACGCCCTGGACAGAGACACTGGCGTCCACCAGGTACGCCTGGCGGATTCTGAGACGCTCCGGCACGACATGGGGGTTCGGGTGCTCACCAGCCTAGGAGACGTGGTCGGCACGGTGGTCGACCATGACACCGGCGAGCCGATTCCAAACGTGGTGGTCACTGTATCAGAACGAGAGACCGCCCTGACCGATACCCGGGGGCACTTCCGAATTGCCAACCTGGTGGCTGGGGCTCACATGGCCCGGTTCGAGCGAATCGGATATGGCGAGCCGGAGATTCGGTTTGTTGTGGAGTCGGACGTTACGTCTGTCCTCGACATCCGGCTCCCGGTTGAGGCCATTGCAATGGAGCCGCTGGTGGCCGTAGTTGACCGGCGCGCCCAGTGGCTTGAGCGCTCGGGATTTTACCAGCGGCTGCAACTTGGGTTGGGGAGCTTCGTGTTGCCCTCCGAGATGGACCAGGTTCGCCACCGGACGCTGGCAGAGGTCCTGAACACGGTCCCGGGGGTACGCGTGACCCCGGAGTGCGGTCACCTCAGCTGCCGGTCGAACATCCGGATGCAGGGAAACGCCGTTCCGGGATGCATACCCACGATTTATGTCGACGGGCGGGAGACCCGGCAGATCGTACCCGGTGGGTCCATTGATTTCGGCCTGATCTCTCCCACTGGAGATGTCGCCGCCATTGAGACATACAGAGGGCTGGCCGACACACCCGCCGAGTTTCTTGGCAGCCGCTGCGGGGCAATTGTGATTTGGACCCGGCGCGGGTCTGGAACCGACTAGCGCTTTCGCTCCGCCAGAATAGAAGCCCCGGCCGCCGCGGCCAATCCCAGCAGAACCGAGCCGAGCACCACGATGGGCAGCGACGCGCGAATAGTCACGAAGTCCAGGTCTATGTAGACCGTCTCGCCGGCGTTGCGCACCGCGAACCAGAACGCAGCCAGTGTCAGCACCGCGGCCCCAATCGCTTTGGTGGCAGATTTCAGGTGGCCAACTCCCCCCGGAACGTTGCGCCGGTGGTACTGATCAACCGGACCCGCCTGCACTGGCCCCGCCACTCACGTTCCCCCGGGAACGCCACCACCTTCCCTTGCTCGGTCCGACCAAGCATGTCGCCTGGACTGCGGGCGGGCCTCTCAATCAACACTTCCCTCTCAACACCCACCTCTGCCTCGTTGATCTCGCGCTGGATCCGCCTGTGCAGAGCGATCAACTGTTCCAGGCGAGACGCCGCGACTTCATCGGGGATGGTGTCATCCGGCGGGAGCCGGGTGGCGGGAGTTCCGTCGCGCGGGGAGAACCTGTAGGTGAACGCGTCGTCGAACCTGACCCGGCGCATCAGGTCCAGCGTCAGCCCAAAGTCGGACTCCGATTCGCCCGGAAACGCCACGATCACGTCGGTCGAAAGCGCCAGGTCGGGCACGATGGTCCTGGCCCGGTCGACCTTATCCAAGAAACTCTCGCGGGTATAGCGACGGACCATCCGCTTCAACACCCTGTTTGAACCCGACTGCACGGGAAGATGGAGCTGCCGGCAAACGGTCGGAGCCTCCGCCATTACTTCGAGCAGTTCCCGTGAAACGTCGTTCGGATGTGGAGATGTGAACCGGACGCGGCGGATGCCCTCCAGCTCGGATACCGTTCGCAGGAGCCGCGCGAAATCCCAGTCGGCAGACTGGTAGGAGTTCACGGTCTGGCCCAGAAGGGTCACCTCGGTGTAGCCAGCCTCCACCGCCGCCTCACACTCCTCGAGTACCGCCCGCGGTTCACGGTTCTTTTCTGAACCCCGAACGTAGGGCACAATGCAGAACGTGCACCGGTGGTTGCACCCGCGCTGCACCGTCACCCAGGCGGTTGACCCGTTACCCCTGACTTGTGGAACCCCCTCGTAGTTCTCGGAATCGTCCAAATCCAGGAGCGCCTGACCGCGGGCCAGAGACCCGTCCCCCATAGCCGCAACGACTGCGGGGAGGCCGCGGTAGCTGTCGGGGCCGGCGACCAGATCCACGCCACGCCCCCGCTCCATTAGCTCCGGGCCGAGCCGCTGCGCCATGCATCCCGTAACACCCACCACCAAGTCGGGATTGCCCGAGCGGTGCCGCTGGAGCTCGCCGATTCTCCCCCGCACCCTCGTCTCTGCATGCTCCCTGATCGCGCAGGTGTTGACCAGAACCACATCGGCCTGTTCCGGACGGTTCACCCGCAGAAAGCCCTGTTCCGCCATTGCACCGGCGATGAGCTCGGTGTCGTTGATATTCATCTGGCAGCCGTAAGTCTCGATATAGACGCGGCCCGAAATCGGGTTGAGACGTTCCCGCGGGAACGTCTCACGGGTGCCAGGGCGACTGAGCGAGACCAGTTTCACCTGAGCCGCTGCCTCAGCGAAAAGGTGACCGTTATGCGAGAAAAGCCCTCTGATGAACCGCTGCCCGAGGAGTCAAGCGTCCTGGAACCCGTTTCCGCGGAAACGTCCGCAGCCGCCAGTCCTTCCCGGAAAATCCAACCGAACCCAAGCGTCATAGCGCGTTCTTGTGTTACCTCGCCGGTGGTACTGAACGGGAGATCCGCGACTCGGTACCCCAGGCGTAGCGGGACCCGTCCGCCCAAGAGTGAGAAGGCATCGAGTTCCGCGCCACCACCCAGCCATGTGGTCTCGTGGGCAGAAAACTCGGCATCGGCCGGCAGCGCCGCATCCTGCCACTTCCGCCGGGACCAGCTTCCTGTCAACATCAACTGGCCGAACCGTGCCGACACTCCCGCGGAGAGAAGGGCCGGGAGTCCGAACTGGGTTTCGTCGCCCTCACCCTCCTGGATGTACGAGTCGACCGTCGAACCGGGCGAGAGCGAGACGCTCGCAAGCGCCCAGTCCCCTATCTGCACCAGTCCACCAACCCCGACCCTCCACCCGCTGTACGAATAGCTTCGGGCCCCCGCTACGCCATTTAGGCCGGCCTCTTCGGAGTGAGCATCGAATGACCTGACGAACAGCTGCCGGAGCGACCCGGTCATCCGCTGCGCGGACACGCCGATTCCGACCGGCCCAAGCGAGCGGGCCACCGACAGATCGATGTGACTGAGCCCGCCGTCATTCTCGCGTGTGTCCTCGTATGGACGTTGTACCCCGCCCAGTTCGACCGAATCGCGGACCGATGCGTTCCAGCTCTGGTCCAGCTCGCCGCCAAACCCGATCCCCAGGCCCCAGTCGCCGAAGGGAAACAGCGCACGAATTGCCGGGAATCTGGTCCGGCCGGTCTGCCAGTTGGCGTCGGGCCCGGTGAAATCCACGGCTTCGGTTGCATAGGTCATCGAGAACGACGGGTCGCCGTGCAGGACCAAATCAGCCGGGTGGCGAATGCTGAACGACCCGCCGAGCAGGCCGCCGCCAAGACTGGCCAGCGCCGAGGCCCGCGCATCAACGGCCTCTACCTGGTATCCCAGCCCCACCGCAGTGACGGGGGTCTGCCCTTCCACGGCGCAGGGAACAGCGAATGGCGTGGTCCAAATCAGACCCACAGCCGCGCGGGCCACCGCGCCAAGACCTCGATTCCTCGGATGCCCCGTCATGGCAGGCCGAAGACCGGTGGAGGGCTGAGGACCACGCGGATCACGGGGGCCAATTCCCCTTCCGATTCAACCGACCCAAATGAAACGAATCCAAGCTCCTGACCCACCGGGTCTGGTCGCACTCCAATGCGAATCGTCACCGGGCCACCCGCCGCCGCGTTTGCCACAATTGCTGTCAAGTTCAGCGTAAGCGGCGTCGACTCCGCCAGCAGATCAGGCGTCAAACGGACCCCCGCCGCGCTCGAAGCCCCAACTGGAGTGCGCGCCCCCAGTTCCCAGGGATCGGCAAGAAGGGCCACCTGCCGAACATTCAGGCCCTGCCTGACAACCCAAGCCGAGTCCGCCGCGGGCAATGGCTGCAAAATCAACTCGGCGTGGTTGACAGTGGATCCGCGCAGCGGTACCCCGGCGATCGTGTCGGGCATCGTGAACTGGAAATATGCCCTGGAACCCGGCACGCCCCCTACTCTCAACTCGGTCCCGGTGGGCGGGAACGGGGGGTCCGTGATGAACGTCCGGTCCACCGGCGCCAAGTCCTGCCTGACCGGCACCTCGCGCCCCTCAAGGACAGGCTCAATGTGAAGGACCACACTTGGAATTCGAACGAAGGCCTCGGCCCCATCGAACATCAACGCCACGCCGGGTCCGCCGTCCAGTTCCTGCCACGACTTGAGCAGCGAGTCGGCATCGACCGAAAAGGTCAGTTCGACCGAGCCCTCCTCATCGGCCAGCTCGCCCGCGGCGATCTCCGTGGTCAGGTCTCCCCCCGGCATGGCCCATGCAGCGCTATCGCCGGCTTCGGACCACGTGGCCGTTTCGGCATCGAAAGCCTGAGCCAGGCCCACCAGGCGGAACGTGGCGGGGAATTCGGCAAACTCCGAGAAGGCTTGGTCAATCGAAACGGTGAAGGACGCCGAGTCGAAATGATCCACAGGCAGGGTGTCGGCGAAAGTCATGATTGTGTCGGGAACGTCGAACCGCATCAAGGTTCGAGACTGGAAACCCTCCTCAATCGCGACGACGACAAACGAAGCCGTGGTTCTCCTGACGAACCCGCTGATTGTCGTGTCTCGCCAGTCGGGGAGCTCCGCGGCCGGCAGGAATTCCTCTCTGGTAATGGTCGCCGCCCCTGGAGCATCGTCCGGTTCGAGACTCAGCGGATCCTCCGCGCAGGCCCCGAGCACTAACGCCGCGCCGACCGCCGTCCACACGACGACTGCGCTAACTATTGGGGTGCCGCGAGCGGTGCCCGGGGCGCGTCTGTGCTCGCGTTCGCGTTTGTGTTCGCGCTCGGGCTGCGTGTGTTTCATCTGCTCAACCGTCCGCGGGGCCGCCGCCATAGATGCGCGGCAGTCTGAGCCCCAGCGATGTCAAGATCTTGTGTTCCAAGGTTCCCGCCGCTCCGGCCAGTTCGGCCAGTGTAATTTCATCTGTCGCGTCTCCCGGGGCGTTCCCCCCCGCCGCGTCATTGCCGCACCGGGCGGGGCGGACCTCCGCGCCGACCGCGCGGGCGGCCGTGTCCGGGGATCCCCTGCCCAGCAAGGTCGCAACGTCGCCCGGTTTGACACCCGGAACCCGCGAAACGTCAACCGTGGTCACGTCCATGCAAACTCTGCCCCGGACGGGTACTCGCGTGCCGTGCAGCAGGAAGGTGCCTTTGTTGGAGATTTCCAGAGGTACACCGTCCGCGTAACCCATCCCAAGCGTGGCGATCCGCTCCCGACCCGTGGTGGTGTAACTCGCACCGTATCCGACCGTTGAACCGGGAGGAAGTTCGCGGACTTCCAAGACTCTCGCCCTGACCGAAACGACGGATTCGAGGGCCGGACCGCCCCCGTACAAACAGATTCCCGGGCGCACAAGATCCAAATGATAATGTGCGCCAAGCTTCAGCGCATGGCTTGCGCCGATGTGAAGGAGCGGTTTGGCCAGCCCGGCCCCGGTAACGATCTCTGCGGCCCGCAAGAACTGGTCCAGTTGTCTCTTGGCCGCGTCGCGATTGCTGTCTGCCGAGTGCAGGTGGGTGAACATTGAGGCGATGTGACCGTGATCTCCGCCCGTTCGGCCGGGGAGATCCACCAAATGGGGGGCCACCGCTTCCAGTTGGGGCAGGGTGAGCCCGCCTCGTCCCATTCCCGTATCCACTTCCAAGTGCAGCCAACTGCCGTCGCGGCGGCCATACCTTATGCTCCGCGGAAGTAGGGCCGCCAGCGCGTCAACGCTCAATACCGCCGCGTCGAGTCTGTGAGAGACCAGGGCCTCGCTCTCAGTGTTGGGCGACGGAAAAAACACAATGATCCGTCCGACCACTCCGGCCTCCCGCAAGGCCGTGCCTTCCTCCATGGTCGCGACCCCGAATGCGTATGGCTGGAGGGGGGTCAATGCCCCGGCGACCCTGGCGGCACCGAGGCCGTAGGCATCGGCCTTGATCATCGGGAGAAGCGACGGACCCGGCCCGGCGCGGTTTGCGTTGCGAACGAGGGCAGGGAGATCCACCTCCACCCAGGCCCGGGGGGACGCCATTAGTTTCCCGCCGCCCGCCGGCGGGTGCGTGTTTCCCGCCGGGCGAAGCTCAAACCGCCCCCTCTGGATCCGCATGACCCGACCTGAACCCGCCAACCCGACATTGGGACAAACCCGGGCCGGCCCGCCACCGCCTGATAAACCCGGCGTTCGTCCCGGGGGGGGCAGGGACGATCGCGTGCCCGACCAACTTCAAGATCTTGCCCCGGTGCAGACGGGCGACACCGTGCTGGGGCGTGCGGTGGCCCTGGTCCGGTGCCTGCGCACCCACTGCCCGTGGGACGCCAAGCAAACACCCGAGAGCCTTCGTCCTTATCTCCTTGAGGAGGCTCACGAGTGCGCGGAAGCTATCGCGAACGGAGACGACCCCGGACTGGCAACCGAACTCGGCGATCTGCTGCTCAACGTGGCCTTCCAGATCGTCCTGGGGGAAGAACGCGGGGCATTCGACGCCGAGACCGTAGTAGGATCGCTTGAGGCGAAGATGGTCCGGCGCCATCCGCATGTGTTCGGGACGGCGGAATCACCGCCGGACTGGGAGGCAATGAAAGCGGCCGAACGTCGCGAACAGGCCGGCGGTGGGGGTGGTTCGCGGGACGAGCCCGAACGACCGCGCGCCTTGGACCCCTTCGAAGGGATGGCAACAGGCCTGGACCCGCTGAGTCGGTCGGCGCGGCTGCAGGACCGGATGGCTGCACTGGGGTTCGACTGGCCTGACTTGGCAGGCCCCCTGGCCAAGGTTGCCGAGGAAGCATCCGAACTAACCGAAGCGGCCGAACTGGACGGTGCCGTTACGCACAGCAGCCGTGTGGACGCCGAGGCGGGAGATCTGCTCTTCGCTTCCATCAACGCGATACGAATAGCGGGCGCTCACCCGGCGAACGCACTCATCCGGGCCAACGCCAGGTTCGAGTCCCGCTGCCGCAAGATGCTTCTTCTGGCCGCCGGGCGCAGTATCGATCCCGCCGGTGCGTCGCTTGACCAACTAGACGAACTTTGGGAAGAGGTCAAGGCCGGCGAGCGGCCCCAATCTGACGAGACCTGATCGGCCAGAACCGGTTCAATTTTTCTCTGCGGAGGGCCAGGGCCCGTCGCCTGTTCCTGGCAGAAAGTCCCCCGGAGCACCGTTCTTTGGCGAGATCCCGAGATCGATCGGCCCGTGGTACCCGTTGGTTGACGGTCCACCCTCCACCGCCAGCAGACTGTCCTTGGCGGTTTGCACCAGATCCTCCAGCAAAACCTCCATGTAGGCCAACAAGTCGCGGGCCTCCGGTTCAGACCCTTCCTGTTTCAGGATACTCTCAAGTTCCGCGATTGCTTCCGCGCCCGGCATGCCGCGGCTGGGCGGCACCCCGGGCAAGCGCGCCAGCACTTTCTCCAAAACGGCGAGCAAAGCGCGAACCCGCTCGCGCGAACCCGCCGGCTGGTCCAGCGCGTCTTGAATTTGTTCGAACAAGGTTTTGGGGCGGCCTTCTTCTGACTGACCACCCGCAGGCGGGGGTTTGGGATTCACTGCCCAACCAGTTCGACGGGGGCACCAACTGCAATCTCGCCGCTCTGGCCGACGGTCGCGTAGACGCCACCCCGCCAGGCCGGGTCCAGCGCCTGGCGCATTCCCGCCGCAGCTTCGTCCATCCGTTCGCAAGGTCTGGTCTCACCGTGCACCTCAAGTCGGACGTTACCGACCCGCAGCACGTTCCCGGCTGACCCCTCAAGGTCAACGCCGGACACAACCAGATTCGCCCGTCGGGCCTCGGGCCCCAGACCCTCCGCCCCTGCCTCGGCCGCAGCCGCACCCCAGGCGCTCTGGTCGAGGACGGTCACTTGACGTTTGCCCCCGCGGTCGACGTTCCCCTCAATGCCCCGCCCCTCAATCAACCGGGCAGACTGCGCAGGCCGCATTGGGACCCTTCGAGCGGGCTTGACCCAGATCGACTCCAGGCGCCCCGGCTCCTCCTTTTTGGTTTGCAACGGTGTTCCCCTCCTCCCTTGCTTTGCGATCCCCACCGGTTTTCTGCTAGAACCGCGGTCTGGGCGTTCCCGTCTCAGCATCAGTGGCATCCCCTCCCGAAGTTGCTGTGAAATCCGATGTTTGAGGTACGGTCCCGGCGAGTTGTTCGGTGAAGAGGGCAGCGCCGAACAGAATCGGGAAGTTCCCGAACGGCTGCCCCCGCCACTGGGGTCTCATGCCGAGAAGCAGCACTCGGCCTTTACCCTTCCTGACATCGACGGCGGATGCGTACCCCTGGATATGTTCCTCCCCCAACAGGTAGCCCGACAGCAGGGGGGACCCGTCGCTGTCAAACCTGGCCATGACGCGTCCCTCGAATCCGTCCAACAGCTCGAAGGCCGGGCTCCCCTCAACAACGATGGCGGCCGCAGACGTTCCCGCGGGAACGCGCCGAGGGCCAACCCCGGCCATCACCGGATGGCTAGGATCCGTCTCCATCGAGACTATCGACCCGCTCTGAAAGTACTCCAACCGGCTGAGCCCCTGGGTCACGTCACGGACCCGCAGGTGGAATGCACCAACCGCGAACCTTGCCCCGTTGTTGATCGCGACCAACGTCCCCCCCTCTTCAACGAAAACCTCCAGCTCGCGCACCCCAGCATCTCCAAGCCCACCGGCGTAGCGGGGAGGGACAGAACCCTTTGCATATCCCTCCCTAATCGTGCCCCCGGACATGTCGGGAATGATGATCACATCGTACCTGCCCCGAAGGCCCCCGGCCAACACGTCCGCGTTCCTGAGGCTGGCGAATTCAAAATCGTACCGCTCAAGAAGCCACCGCGTCCATCCCTCGTCCATACTCGCTCGCCACGGGCGGTACAGCCCAATCCTTGGCCGGGTGAGCCGGATCCCCGCCGGGCCCCGGGTGGCCCTCAACGCCAGGGAATCCACCATGGCCTGCTCGGCGGCCCATGACAGGCCGGTCACGGCATATGCTTGAGCCTGGGCGTCATAACCGACTCCGGCACCGGCGGACCAAGCCCGGTTCAGTGCCTTGAAGGTGTTGTTCTGACCGGGGTCAAGATGAAGGGCCGGGCCACTGCCACTCACTTCGCCGGGAGGCGGCACAATGGCGCTGGCGACCGGGTGAGAGTCAAACCCGATGCCCCGGGGCGAATCGAACGCCGCCCCCTCAGCCGCTGAAACGTTCCTGCGGGAACGTCCTTCCTGCTCCGCGGGGTCCGTCGCCACGGGCCGGCCAAGCTCCCGAACCGCGTCCCGAACCTGGGTCGGAAGGGGGGACTGGGCGGCGACCAGGCTAACTCCCATCTGCAGCGGCAAGGTCCACCCGGCTACGTCGTACGGTTGGTCCGGCGGACCTTCGGGGTACTCACGCAGGTCCGGGTACTGTTGAATTTCGAACAGCTGCCGGACGAAATTGGCAAACTCCTGGTCCATCATGATGACCCACGTTCCGGCGGAATGCCGGATTCCGTCGTGCTCGACCTCGCTGGCGAGTTGGCCCACCTCAATACCGTTGAATGCGAGCCGGCGCAGCAATTCTACGGCGGCAACGGGATCGCGTTGGTCCTGATGAATGAAGTATGCGTAAGGCGGGGCCGTTCGGTACTGCTCAATGATGTCGCGACCTGCCTGGTACCGGTTGTACAAGACATCGGTGCGGTACTTGGCAGCGAAATCCAGCACTGACACCGAGGCTGTCAGCATGTAGTCGACTGCGTCCCGCAAGCGCCACCAACCACCCTTCCACGGACTGGAATACAGCGACCGGGGTCGAAGCTCCCGGGTATCGCCCGGAAAGTCGCTGATCGTGTAGAAGCCGGGCGTAGCGTACCGGTAAAGCGCCGTTTCGGTAAGGAACGAAGCGACGTTGTGGAAGTTGTGCGCGTGGTCCATGAACCCCGGGTACCAGTTGTCGAAACCGGTGCCCATGTGAGTGGCCCCTGTCTGGCCCCGCTCCTCAAGTGCCTGGGCCATTGCCATGCCCATCAGGTTCACGGTCCGCCACATCAGCGGGTGCACGTGCGGACTGATCGGCTCGGCGAAAGGGGGAATCCAGATACGTGTTGGGAATGGCGAGGACTGGTGATGGTTGTACAGGATCTGGGGTTCCCACTCGCGCGCCACCCGGGTCGTGTACCGCGACTCGATCTGATTGACCATGTACCCGTCGCGATTGTTGTCGTGCCCGATGTACTTCTGGTAGAGAAACGGCATGGGCGCGACCTCATACGGGGTCCCCAGGTTCTTCCGGTACCAATCGGCCACCATCGTTTGCCCGTCAGGGTTGATGGACGGCCAGAGCATCAGGATGACGTTGTCCAATATCGCCGCAATTTCTGCGCTCCCCGACCCGGTGATCGGGTCTCGTCCTGCCACCAAGTCGTAGGCCAGTTGGATTGTGTGCTGGCCGTGGGCGACTTCACTGGCGTGCAGACCGCCGTCAATCCACACGATTGCCCGCCCCTCATCGGCGAGCTCCCTGGCTTCAGGTTCGGTAAGCCCCTTGGGGTGGGCAAGACGAAGGGCGATGTCCCGGTGCCGGTCGATGTCGGCGAGGTTGGCGGCGCTGGATATCAGGGCGAGGTATACCGGTCGGCCAAGCGAGGACTCTCCGACCTCCCTCAGCTCAATCCTGTCGCTGGCCGCATCCAGGGCCCGCAGGTACTCCAGTGATTGTTCCCAGGTCGCGAGAAAGAAGTCGGCGCCCACGCGCTGGCCCAGCACCGACTCCGGGGTGGGCAAGTCCTCTCCCGCCGGGAGGCCGGCGTCCTGCTGAGCGTGGAGCGGCTGGCTGGCGGTTACCGACACAAGGACCAGAGCCGATACGATACCTACGCGGACGCCGGGGCAAACCAGATCTTTGCGGCGGTTCTCTTCCACAATCGGCTCCTTGGAGCGGGCCTGCGCGGCTCCGTCCTCTATTCCGGTCATGAAAACTCGGGCGGGGACGTTCCCGCGGGAACGTCCAGAGCCCGGGCCCAGGTCCGGGGACGTCGTATTGGGCGCGACCGAGCGGGCTGGTGTTTTCTGCTCAAGTCCCGTCGCGACATCAACCCTGTTGCTGCGATAACCGCAGTGCCCGATCAATATCGTCCAACAAGTCATCGGCATTCTCCAGCCCGGTCGAGAACCGAATCAGGCCATCAGTGATTCCGCTCGCCTCCCGTTCCTCCGGGGCGAGACCCGCGTGGCTAGTTGCCGCCGGCCGGATAACCAGCGATTCCGGTCCACCGAGGCTGACGGCGACTGTCGGGATCTCGACGGCAGCCGAGAACCGGCTGGCCGCTTCCAAGCCCCCGACCAGCTCCAGCGAGAGCATCCCCCCGTGCCCGTGAAAAAGCTGACTGGCGCGTGAGTGTTGAGGGTGACTCTCAAGGCCCGTGTAGTAGACGCGGCTGACCGCCGCGTGTCCCTCCAGCATCCGCGCGAGTAGTCCCGCCGTGCGGGTCTGTTCCCTGACCCGGACCTCCAGGGTCTTCAGCCCGCGTTCCAGCAGAAATGCCGCATGGGGATCCAGGGCGCCCCCAAGGTGGTCCTGGGTGTGCTTGATGGCCGCCACGTGTTCGCCCGAACCAGCTACCGAACCGGCCACGATATCGGAGTGTCCGCTCATGAACTTCGTGCAGCTCTCCACAACGATGTCGTAACCGATCTCGGCAGGGCGGAACCCAACGGGCGAGGCGAAGGTGTTGTCGATCACGGACACCAGCCCATTTCCCTTGGCGAACTCAACTACCTCCAGGTGGTCGGCCACTTCCAGTAGCGGGTTGGTCATGGTCTCCACGTATACAACGCGGGTCGCGGGCCGTACGGCGGCCGCCCAACTGTCCGGGCGCTGGGCGTCGATCGAGGTATGGGTGATGCCCCATTTCGGAAATTCTCTGTGCAGCAGAGTCGCCGTTCCCCCATACAGATTGCCCTGGGCGAGCAGATGGTCGCCCGTACCGAGCAAGCTCAGCAGCGTACCGCTGATGGCTGCCATCCCGCTCCCCAGAACCAGAGCGCTCTCGGTCCACTCCAAGGCGGCGATGCGCGCCGCCAGAACGCGGTGGTTCGGGGTTGTACTGAGGCGGATGTAACCCAGCTGGTGGTAATCCTCCCCCGCGAACAGATAGTTGCTGCTCTGGTAGATCGGGGTGACAACGGCTCGCTCCGGGTGGAGTTGTTTCCCTCCAGCGTGGATCGCGTTGGTCGCCAATTCCCGGCTTCGTGCATCGGGGTGTTGCAACTGTGATTTCTCCCTAGAAAAAGGCGTCGTCCAGTGGCCGACGGGTGTACCGTGGGGTTTTCGCAACGGCAAACTTGCCGAGATAGCTAATCGCCGCCTGGACACCCCCAGGCTTGAATTCGGGGATCTTGCAGGCTCTGAGACCCATCTCCACCCCTGACAGCGCCCCCAGCAGCATCAGTTCATTGACGTCGCCGAGGTGACCGATCCGGAACGCACGCCCGTGGAGTTTCCCCAGCCCGCTCCCGAGCGACAAATACCAGTGAGCATGGGTCAACATCCCCAAGTAATCCGCAGCCTCGGAAACCAACACTGTGGTGCCGGCGCGTGAGTGTGCCTTCTCAGACTTGCAGTACACCTGAAGTCCCCACTTTTTCACGGCGTGGCGCGTGGCGCGGGCAAGACGGTCGTGCCGTTTGAATACGTTCTTCAGCTTTTCCATTTCCATACGGCGCAGCGACTCGGCGAGCCCGTACATGAGAGCGATCGGCGGCGTGTAGGGCAGTTGGCCAGCTTGGTTGGCCTCAAGGTGGGTATCCCAGTTCCAGTAGGCCCTTATCGACACCGGCCCTTTGTTGATCGCCTTGCGGGTAGCCGCGCAAAACGACAGGCCTGGAGGGAGCATGAGCCCTTTCTGGGACCCGCAAACGGCAACATCTACCCCCCACGTCTTTTGCTTGAACGGAACAGCTCCAAGCGAGGAAACCGCGTCGACCATGAGCAGTGCTGGATGCGCGGTCTCGGTCATCGCCCTTCTGACAGCGGAGATGTCGGCCATCACCCCGGTCGATGTCTCGTTGTGAACGACCATTACCGCCTTGATCTCGTTCTTCTTGTCCTCTGCAAGGTGCTCGGTCAGGCGGACAGTATCTGGCGGCAGCCTCCAATCACCCTTCAACTTGTCGACCTTGAAGCCCATGCGCTGGGCGGTCTCTGCCCACAGCTCGGCGAAATACCCGTTGATGCAGACTGCGACCTTGTCACCCCTCCGCATCGTGTTCATCAGTGCCGCTTCCCAGGCCCCAGACGCGGAAGCCGGGTACAGGAATACGTGGTCTGGCCCCCCGAACAGCTTCCTTAAGTCATGCTGCACGCGGTGGAAAAGTGACGAAAACGCGCTCCCTCGCGGATCCACCATGGGCTGGGTCATCGCGGCCATGACGGATTCGGGTACCGGAGTGGGGCCGGGCAATTGCAAGAATTGGCGGCCCGGATTGAAACCGGTCCACTGATCAGGTTGGGGCTTGGTCAACGACCACCAGCCCACGGGCGGGGCCATGTAAGGCTGGAACTCAAATGCTGGAGGGTCGTCTCCTGGAGGTCGTTCGCTCAGTTGGGCCTCAGAGGTGTGGAAAACGTTCTTTGGGGATGGGGCGGCGAGAGTCTTTGTGAGGTTAGCCACCCCCGGAACCGTCCGCTGGAACCGTCCGCTGGGGGGACGCCTAACCTACAGTGGTGCGCACCGGGGCGGAGACATGCAGACGCCCCGCAGGTGCCCGTCTTGGCCCTCCGAGACGTTCCTGCGGGAACGTCTCGGACAGCAGCGGGGCACCTCCGGTGGTAGGTGCCGGCGGCGAACAGCGCCTTTTTGTGAGACCTGGTTGATTGCTTGGAGCACAGTGTGGTATGGAACTGAACGCCACACCACGTCCATAACCACTCAACCACCAGGAGCCGAACCGATGCTATCAGACCGACAAATCAACGATCTTGAAGACAAGATCCTGGCCATGTCGACAGGGATCGCCGCAGCCACTTACCAGATTCTGACCCTTGTCCGCCAGTTGGACGAGGGCGGCGGATTCAGGGGTTATGATTCGCCCGCCCGATGGCTTGCCATCAAGACGGGCATTACGATGGGCCCCGCGCGGGAGAAGGTCAGGGTGGCACGGGCGATCGCGAACCTGCCTGCCACTTCGGCTGCGTTTGAACGCGGACAGCTGACCTATTCGAAGGTGCGCGCGCTGACCCGGATCGCAGACCAGAACAACGAGGCCGGTCTGGTCGAGGCGGCCGTAAAGATGACAGCATCGGATGTAGAGCGCATGGTCAGGGAATGGCGGCAAGCAGGCGCCAAACCCGCGTCGAATCGCCGGTACCTGGCCCTGCACGTCAGGGGAGACGGCCTATACGAGGTTCGCGGGAGGCTCACGCCGGAGGTCGGGGCCCTTCTTTCAAACGCACTGGACGCGGCTCAGCACCAACTCACCAGGGAGCGAGGTGTGGAGGAGTCTCGCGTCTCGCGGGCGGAGGCGCTTCGCGTGATCCTGGAGGAGCGAGTCCGGTCTATGGTCGAGGTCGTCATGCACCAGATGGAAGGAGGACCGGTCATGACCACTGAGGGCCTCCCCGTTTCCGCGGGAACGGCCGAGCGGTTGGCGTGCGATGCCGCTACTACGAAGATGACGCGGTCCCAGAACGGGTCAGTTCTGGATGTTGGGCGGCGGTCAAGGGCTGTGCCCGGGCGGCTGCGCAAGGCGGTTGAGGCCAGAGACAAGCACAGCTGCCGTTTCCCGTCCTGCCTCCAGAAACGCAACCTTCACATCCACCACATCAGACCTTGGGCCCAGGGCGGCGAGACGAATCTGGACAACCTGGTCCTTCTGTGCGGGCAACATCACCGGTTGGTCCACGAGAGCCGGTGGAGCGTGTCTGTTGAGGACGCTGACCTGGTGTTTCGCGATCCCTTGGGTCGGCAGTGCCCGGCACCGCCCCCGGTCAAGTACTCTTGGCCGTCACCCTTGATGGGAGGGGGGTTAGCTCCGCTCGGGGATTCAAGCTAGAAGATTTTCGCCAGTTTGCTGCGCAGAAAGTCCGGGATCGGCATCGGCTCCCACAACGCCGATCCAGAGCGGCGACGAGCGCAGACAACTCTGAGGGTTCCCCGGACGGCCACGATGGGTTCTCCCAAATCGGCAGCCACGATTGCTGCGTCGTATCCGATGGATGTGTTGCCGATGTGGTTGACGCCGAGCCGCACCTCGACCTCGTCGCCGTAGCGCACCGGCTCCAGGTACTCTGCTTCGGCTGCAACGCGCGGGGTCCCGTAGATCCAGTCCTCCGTGCGACGGTAGCCTTTGTGGCCAACTGAACGATAGAAGGCGTGTTCGGCCTCCTCGAAGTACCGGAAGGCCGACGCAAAGTGCAATAACTCCGCCGAATCAGTATCGGCGAACTCCACTATCTTGGAGTAAATGAATTCAGGCGGTGGCATACGGGTGCCGAATATACGTGCGGCTGCAACGTGCGTGGTCCAGTCGATCCAGCCGTCCGTGCGAGAGTAGCCGCTGTGGCCAACTGAACGATAGAAGGCGCGTTCGGCCTCCTCGATGAACCGGAGGGCAGATTTGAAGTTAAATAGTCCCGCCGAATCAATGTCTTCGAACTGCACTATCTTGGAGTACACAAAATCACGCGGTGTCATATGGGTTCCAATATACGTCTCTCCGCCAAGACCTGGGGGCAGCGCCCGCTCCTTAGGTGAGCGGGACCCTGGTTGGCCGCTCGGCGGACACCTACACCGGCGGGCTGGTCAGGGAGCCTGATGCCGTCCTGTTCGGCGGGAGGGGCGACGCCGGCTAGCTGCGTTGTGCGTTCCCGCGGGAACGTCAGAGCAGACGGTTCGCGGCGAACGCGGCCGCATAGGCCAGCGCAAGCATGTATGTGAATTGGGCGGCGGGCCAGCGCCAGCCCCCCGTTTCTCGTCGCATCACCGCCACCGTGGACAGGCACTGAAGAGCAAAGGCAAAGAACACGAGGAGCGCCACCGCGGAACCGAGATCAAGATCGCGCTGCAGCGCATCCCGCAGCTGGAGGGAGGTCTCGTCTGCGTCCTCAATTCCGTAGATGGTGCCGAGGGTACCCACAATCACTTCTCTGGCCGCCAGAGACGCCACCAGTCCCACCCCGACCCGCCAGTCGAAACCAAGCGGTTCGATGGCCGGTTCGATCACTTGGCCCGCTACACCAAGGGCGCTCTCCGCCACGACCGGTGGTTCTCCGTCCACACGCGGGAACTGGGTGAGTCCCCAAAGGACCACGGTGACTGTGAAGATGATCTTCCCTGCCCGCCGCAGGAAGATCCGCGTCCGATCAACGAGACGCTGGACCGTACTGCGGAGCGAGGGGAGCCGGTAAGGCGGGAGCTCCATGAGGAAATCAGAACTTTTCCCGGCCAAGATCGTCCGCCGGAGCCCGAACGAAGTTGCAATCGCGGCAAGAAGGCCGAGCACGTAGAGCCCGAGCAGGGCGGCTGCCCTCGTCCCCAAGAACGGCCCAACCAAAGCCCCCTCCGGGATGAAGGCGGCGATCAGTAGGGCGTACACCGGCAATCGGGCAGAGCAGGTCATGAAGGGCGTGATGAACATGGTCGCTAGGCGGTCGCGCTCGTCCTCCACCACCCGCGACGCGAGGACGGCAGGCACAGCGCACGCATATCCCGAGAGGAGCGGCAAAAAGGCCCGCCCCTGCAGGCCCACCCTCATCATCATCCGGTCTGCGATGACCGCGGCCCTGGCCATGTAGCCAGAATCTTCGAGGATCCCAATAAAGAAAAACAGGATCAGGATCTGAGGAAGGAAGACCATCACCGATCCAACTCCCGCCCAAACCCCGTCGACAAGCAGACTCTGAAACCAAGTGTCGGGAAGACGGGCAGCAAGCCACTCACCCGACCCGGCAATGACCGCCTCGGTGGCGTCCATCGCGGGCACCGCCCAGGTGAAAATGGCCTGGAACACGAGGACCGCCAGCACCGCGAACAGCGCCGGCCCCACGAATCGGTGAAGGAGGACATTATCCAGGCCCTCCGTCCATTTGGAGGCGCCGGCCGGGCGGTAGTCCGCCGCCTGCAAGGCCCTCCGCACAAATTCGCGGCGTATCTCCAGGGCCTGGACCAGGGGTAGCCCAATCCGAGAACTTCGACCCTCGCCCGGCCCGGCCTCGGGGGTGGCCGCGCCCCGCACCGACCGAGGCGCGGAGTTGGCCGTTAACACCACACCGTCAATGAATGACCGAACCGCGTCCATGCCCTCGCCCGTGCGGCCATTCACCATCACCACGTCAACGCCGAGACGTTCTGAAAGTCCCTCGGCGTCCAGAGAACCGCGGCGCCGGTGGAGCTCGTCCACCATCGTCACGACAATCAGGGTCGGGATGCCCAATTCCAGGATGGGTTCGGCCAGGACCAGATGGGTCTCCAGGCGGGTAGCGTCAGCCGTCAACAGGATGGCTCGCGGCGCCGGCAGAGACGGGAGCCGGCCTTGCAGGGCGTCCCGCGTGATCCGCTGGTCGGCCGAACGGCCGGCGAAACCGTGGATCCCGGGCAAGTCAAGAACCCCGATCGTGGCCCGGTCGCCGGTCCGACAATAACCCATCTGTTGCTCAACGGTTACCCCGGGGTAGTTGGCCACCTTGTGCCGCAACCCGGTCATCTTGTTGAAAACAGACGTCTTGCCACTGTTGGGGGGACCGACAAGTGCTACCAGGTCCCTGCTCTCTATGTCAGGCGTGCGAAGGTCCGCGGTCGCAGCCCTCACCATTTCTTCGTTCGTGTCTCGTCTCGGAAGGGCGCTCATTCCTCGCCCGCCCAAGAGTCACTCATTAGCTTCTGTCACGTCTCGCCTCCGGGCCGTGGGGATGTACGGGAGAAGTACAGGGGGGTGCCACCGACAGACCAGTTGCGTTACCAGGCGGCAGGGCCGGTCTTGATGCCGAGTCAAATTACACGATAACGCCCTCGCTGAGGTGGTCTCCACGGGTCGACCCAATGGAGCTGAACCTCAGCGAGGCGAACCGGGTGCCGCATCGAGCACCCGAATTGGACATAGATCTTGGGTGAGACTGAACGACTGCGCGACAAGGCCGAGACTGCAGATTCCGATGTTGCTTCACGGACAGATGTAGTTGATGAGAAGGGCGGCAGTTCGTCGGCGACGCCGACGGCGCGAGAGCGGCCGGTCGCGCCCGCGGGCGTTCAGATCGCAAACGCCCCTCTGAGAGCCCCGTACCGCCTGGACCGGATTGATCTTCCCGACGAACAGGTTGAGCGCCTGCTTGAACAGGGTGTCGTCCCCGGCCGCGTGGTTTCCCGGATCAGGAACGCGCCCAGTGGAGATCCCGTTTTGCAGATCGGGGGAGGGCAGATCGCGCTGCGCCGGGAAACGGCAAACCGGCTGGTCGTGACGCCCCTGGACTGAACCGCCAAAAGGGTGGGTTGCCGGGGAGTCAAATGAAGTCAAATGACCGGGGTGGGGCTCGAACCCACGACCTGCGGATTAAAAGTCCGTTGCTCTACCAACTGAGCTACCCGGCCGAAAGCGCCAATCACGAGGCCGGCCCTCAGCGCCGACCCTCGAAAAAGTTAATGGGAGAATCGGGTCGCCGCCCATCCCGCAGGTACCGGGCCTAAGTCGCCGCGGCGCCCTTTTCTCCGATCCAGGCCCCGTACAGCAGCGAGCGGAAGAAAAGATGAACGCGGCGATAACCGGCCGCGGCGAGCATCTCCCTGATGCGCTCCTCGGGAGCCCAGTGAATCCCTTCCGAAATGCGTTGGCGGAATCGGCCGGCGCCATCCGGGTCCATTCCGCGCAGGGCCCACAAGTCGGCCCAGGCCCCGAACATCTCGGCATCCACCCCGCCCGTCGGATCACCGTGGAGATCGAACAGAACAAGGCTGCCGCCCGCCCGGAGCTTGGCCGCCATTTGAGACAGCAGCGCTTGCTTCGCGCTGCCACCCCGCGGCTCGTCCTCCAAGAAATGCATCACGTTGAAGCACGTCACTGCGTCGAACTCGCCCGTTTCAACGTCACCAGTAAATCCGTGGACCAAGCGAACAACGTCCGCCAGTCCCGCCTCCTCAATTCGCTGGCGTGCGAGGTCCAGCATCTGGCGGCTGGGATCGACCCCGGTGAAGCGCCATTCCGGCTGCCGCGCCCCAAACTTGACAATCTCGATACCAGTCCCGGCCCCCACGACCAAGATCCGCGCCGCGGTGCCCAGCCGCCCTCGAAGAATCGCCAGCGCCTGCTCGAACGCTGTCTCGTAACCGGGGATGACAGTGTGTGCCAGGGCCTCGTAGCTCTGCCCGTACTCACCGTCGAAGTCGAACGGTCCGTCGTCTCTCGAACGCTCCCGCCCGTGTCCGGCCGCGCTCACGACCCTCCGTCCCCAATAAAGAACCGGGGCACCAGCGTTCCCCGGAAACTCCGCCTGTGGTGGGGGGTCGGCCCGCATTCCCTCAGGGTTCGACGGTGAGCTCGGTTGGAATACCCCTTGTTGCTCGCCCAACCGTAGCCGGGGTACCGTGGGTCCAGGCGGTCCATCAGGCGGTCGCGAACGGTCTTGGCCACTACCGACGCACAGGCAATCGAATGCGAAGCAGAGTCCCCTCGAACGATCGCGATTTGGCGAGCGCCAAGCCCCGCGATCTTCGAGATCCCGTCTACGAGCAAGAGGTCTGGCTCTGCCGGGAATCGCCGAAGAGCCCGGTGCATGGCCAGAGCGGTGGCACCGCTCACGGAATACCGGTCCACTTCTTTGGTTGAAGCCGCGCCCAACTGACACAACAGGCTGCGCTCAACGATAACGTCCGTCAACTCCGAACGGCGAGCCGCCGTCAGGGACTTGCTGTCGTCGCAGCCGTCGAACTGCTGACCCGGGTGGAGAGCAACCGCTCCGACCAAGACCGGCCCGGCCAGGGCACCGCGGCCAACTTCATCCAGACCCACGACGATTTTGCATCCCGCCGCCCAGGCCTCCGATTCGTAGTCAAGCGGCGCTGTCAATCGGCGTCAAGCGGCGCTGTGAATCAGCCCGGCTGGACTCCGCGCCCATCCTGCGCCCCCGGTCAGGGGTACCGTGAGGCTGCGAGAACCACAAACCGGCACCCGGCCGCGGCTAGCCAGAAACCGGCGGGAGCGTCCGCCTCGGCGGCCTAGGCCTGTTGGCTGCCGAGCCAGTAACGGCGTTCGCGGACCCGCGCGGCCTTGCCCTTCCTCTGCCGCAGGTAATAGAGCTTGGCGCGCCGCACATCACCCCGGCGCACGACTTCGACCCCGACGATCCACGGGGAATGCAGGGGGAAGATCCTCTCAACCCCAACCCCCCCAGAGACCCGGCGGAGCATGAATGTCTCGTTCAGGCCCGCGCCCTTCCGCCCGATGCAGACGCCCTCGAACGGCTGGACACGTTCCTTCTGCCCCTCTTTTACCCGGACGCGCACCCGCAAGGTGTCGCCCGGGCCAAAATCTGGAAGGTCCTGGCGAATCTGCGTCTTCTGGATCTCGGCAATGGTCGCATGCATCGGATGCCCTCTCCTCCTACCAGCGCCGTAAGACCATCGGTCGACTCGGCACGCTGCTGCACTAATTCACGAATTGTTCTGGGAAAGGCCTGGAATATAGGAGGAATTTGAACTTCCCGCACGGCGGTTTCCCGCGTCAGGTCCCCACGCGCCCGTACCGGTCCTCAAGCCGAACGACGTCGTCCAGCTCCGGCGTCGAAACCTCCAGAATACTGCTGTCGACCAGCGCCTCCATCCTGTGGATCGTCCCCGGCGGAATCGTGACCACCTGGCCGGGCAACCACTCGAACGTGGTATCCCCCAGGACAAACGACATCCGACCCGCCTGTAGATACAGGGTCTCGTGTTTCACCTCGTGTTTCTGCAGGGACAGTACATGCCCCTTGTCCACCTCCAAGACCTTGCCCGCGTAGCGGCCGGTGTGGGCGTACCAAACCTCCCGACCCCATGGCTTGTCGACAATCTTCGGCGCCCCCACGGAGGCCGGTAGTTCGGCCGGATCGCGTTTCGTCACGGTCAATCTTCCCGTCATTCGTTAGATTTGGGTTCCGTGCCCAGACCGTGGTTACCGTGGTTCTTGGACCGCCGACCGTCGTTCGGAACCCGCGGAATCTGCGGGGCCTACGGTCAAACGAAGCGCGGCCGAGGGACCAAGGGAACCAAGGGCCAGGGAGAAAAAAGTCGGGGCGCCGGGATTTGAACCCGGGACCTCCTGAACCCCATTCAGGCGCGCTGCCGGGCTGCGCCACGCCCCGTGAAGACGAAGCTACCGAAAGGAGTGCCAGGGTACAAGCAATGGAGACGGTTTTGGCAGATGCAGCAACGGCCCCAGGGGCCCGAGAACGGGAAGCAGATTCGGTTCCCGAAACAGCACAGACGGACCCGGCCGGCCGCACCGGCCCGGCTGCGGCGACCGGTCAGGAGCGCGAGCGCCCGCGGTACCTGGTGGCAGACATGTCACTTGCCGACTGGGGCCGGAGGGAGATCACTTTGGCCGAGCACGAAATGCCCGGTCTGATGGCCACCAGGGCCGAGTATGCCCCGCTCAAACCACTCGAAGGCAAGAAGGTCATGGGGTCCCTCCACATGACGGTCCAGACCGCGGTGTTGATCGAGACCCTGGTGGAACTGGGCGCTGACGTGCGGTGGGTGTCATGTAACATCTTCTCCACACAAGATCGCGCTGCGGCAGCGGTCGCGGCTGGGCCAGACGGCTCCGCCGACGACCCGCGCGGCGTTTCGGTTTTCGCATGGAAGGGTGAAACCCTTGAGGAATACTGGCGCTGCACGGCCGAGGCGATCGTGTGGCCGGACAGGTCCGGGCCTGACTTCATCGTGGACGACGGCGGCGATGCGACGCTGCTGATTCACAAGGGCTACGAGTATGAGGTTGCCGGCCGGGCCCGGGCAGTCGAGACGGGGGGCGAGGAAGGACAAGGGGAACCGGGCGCTGCTATCCCGCGGTATGACCCCGCGACCGATTCTGAGGAGTGGGGGGTCATCCTGGCCACGCTCCGCGAGATCGCCGCAGAGGACCCCGGGATGTGGCGGCGGATCGTCCCCGGCATCAAGGGCGTTTCCGAGGAAACGACCACCGGCGTCCACCGGCTCTATGAAATGGAGGAAGCTGGCACCCTCCTTTTTCCCGCCATCAATGTCAACGACTCGGTAACCAAGTCGAAATTCGACAACATCTACGGATGCCGGCACTCGCTTATCGACGGCCTCAACCGGGCGACCGATGTCATGATTTCGGGCAAGAAGGCGGTCGTGTGCGGATACGGGGAGGTGGGAAAGGGATGCGCCCAGGCGCTCAGGGGCCAGGGTGCGCGGGTAGTCGTCACCGAGATCGACCCGATCTGCGCCCTGCAGGCGGTCATGGAAGGCTACGAGGTCCGCACGTTGGAAGATGTCGTGGAAACGGCCGATATCTTCATCACCGCCACGGGCAACCGTGACGTGATAACCGCCGAACAGATGTCGCGAATGAAGGACAAGGCGATAGTCGGCAACATCGGCCACTTCGACAACGAGGTCGACATGGCCGGACTGGCCCGCCTGGGGGCTGTACCGCGTCAGGTCAAACCTCAATACGATGAATTCGTGTTTCCGGGCGGGCGCTCCGTGCTCGTCCTCTCGGAGGGCCGGCTCCTCAATCTGGGGAACGCGACGGGGCACCCCAGCTTCGTCATGAGCACCAGTTTCACCAACCAGGTATTGGCGCAGATCGAACTGGCCCGACGGGCCGGGGAACACTCCGGTGGACGCCCCAAAGAATCAGGCCGGCGCGTGGAAATGCTGCCCAAGCACCTGGACGAGAAGGTGGCGCGGTTGCACCTCGATCACCTGGACGCCAGGCTCACGGAGCTGACACCCGAACAGGCCGATTACATCGGCGTCCCGGTGGACGGTCCGTACAAATCCGACCACTACCGCTACTAGCCCCTTCCCCCTTTGGGCTGGCGGCGCGAAAGGACTCGGGTCATGACCGACAACACGGTGCCCGGAGAGCGGAGCGACGGGCAACGCCACGTCGTAACGCTTCTCTTGACCGTCGCCGCATGGATGGCGATCGGCTCATGCGGCGGCGACGGTCCGACATCTCCGCCTCCTCCACCACCGCCGGATTCTGTCCCGACGACGCTGGAATTGACTCCTTCGGCAGCGCAACTGGCGTCCATTGGGGCAACTGTTCAGCTAACCGCCACGGTTCGAGACCAAAACGGCAACGCAATGGCCGGGCAGGCGGTGAGCTGGACTAGCACGAACCTAGCCGTGGCGAGCGTCAGTTCCGGTGGACTTGTAACGGCGCTTGGTAACGGTTCCGCGACCGTGTCGGCCGCGGTCGGCAGCAACAACTCCGTTTCGGCCAACGCCAGCGTCACAGTGGAACAGGCGCCAGCGTCAATCAGCGTCGACCCAGCCAGCTTGACCCTGACCGCGATCGGTGCCACCGGTCAGCTGACTGCCACCGTAGCCGACTCCAACGGCAACACTGTTTCCGACGCCAGTGTCACGTGGACCACCAGCCACGGCGACGTGGCAACCGTCAGCACCAGCGGCCTGGTCACCGCCGTCAGCAACGGCGACGCCACGATCACGGCAACGCACGGCTCTCTTTCGGTTACTGCCACGGTCACCGTGCAACAAGTGCCGGATTCGTTCACGCTTGAACCGACGTCGCTCGCGGTCACGGTCGGAGGTACCGGCACGCTGACGCTCGCAGGCAGTGACGCTAACGGCAACGAGATCTCAGCAGGGGACCTTCCAGACGTCAATTGGTCATCGGACAACACGGCCGTCGCCACGGTGAGCGGCAACAAGGAGTCGGCCACGGTAACCGGCGTGTCCGAGGGCGATGCCACCGTCACTGCATCGGCCGGAAACGTTTCCGCGGGAACGTCTGTAACCGCGAACGCGGCCCCACCGACGTCGATCAACGTGAATCCCACTAGCCTGCCTCTGGAGGCGATCGGCGCCACCGGTGAGTTGACCGCCACCGTAACCGACTCCAACGGCGACACTATTCCCGACGCCAGTGTCACGTGGTCCACCAGCGACGAGTCGGTCGCCACCATCAGCAGCAGTGGCCTGGTCACCGCCGTCAGCAACGGCAACGCCACGATCACGGCCAGACACGAGTCTTTGGAGGCCAGCGCCAGCGTCACAGTGGAACAAGCACCAGCGTCAGTCAGCGTCGACCCCGCCAGCCTGTCGCTGGAAGCGATTGACGCGACGGGCCAGTTGACCGCCACCGTAACCGACTCTAACGGCGACACTATTCCCGACGCCAGTGTCACGTGGACCACCAGCAACGACTCGGTCGCCACCGTCAGCACCAG